>DATELZ010000049.1:0-95274 GCA_035276045.1 Pyrinomonadaceae bacterium
CAACTTCGCGCCAATCTTCGAACGGCCGATGAGCCTCGGCACGCGAGCGCACCAGTTGGCGATGTACGTTATTTATGAGTCGCCGCTGCAAATGCTGGCCGACTCTCCGTCACACTACCTGCGCGAACCTGAAGTGATGGAATTTCTGAAACCTGTTCCTAGCGTGTGGGATGAAACGCGAGTGCTCGCGGCGCAGTTGGGAGACTACGTCAGCATCGCGCGCCGGAAAGATCAGGACTGGTATATCGGCGCGATGACGGACTGGACCAGCAGATCGCTGGAGATCGATTTTTCATTCCTGCCAGCCGGACGATTTCAGATGGTTGCTTACGAGGATGGGCCAAACGCCGGCCGGATGGGCCAAGACTACAAGGTCGTGACTAAGAACATTGACCGTACGCAAAAGCTAACCATCAAACTGGCATCCGGCGGCGGTTGGGCCGCGCGGATCTACAGGCGCAATTAAACAGTACTACTTCGCCTGCTGCCGCACTCTGTGCTCGATCGCTTCGGCCGCAAGCCCGGTTGCCACTTCAGTGAGGTGACGCTCTTCACCGTCCGGACTGCGCGGCTCGCGGTAGTACATCGCAAACGAACCAAGCACTTTTCCTTTGCTCGACATGATTGGCGTAGACCAGCAGGCCCGCATGCCGATCGCAGTTGCATGTTCGCGGTAATCGTCCCAAAGCGGATCGGTAAGAATGTCGCTGACCGTTACCGGTTGACCACGAAACATAGCCGTTCCACATGAACCATGTTTTGGCCCAATCGGACTCCCGTCGATCACTTTGACATAACTCTCGGGCAAACTCGGCGCGACTGCATGGCGCACGTGATTGCCATCGTCGCTGATCAGCAGTATCGAACAGAGCATGTCAGGGGTCTGCGACTCGATCATCAACACCAGCTTTGGAAGAATTTCGCTAAGCGGCCGGTCGGCGGCGATCATCTGCCGCACCTCTTCCTGCTGGGCGAGAAACTCAGCACTGTCTGCTTGTGCGGGTGCGTTGATCGCAGGCAGTTTCTGAGTGTTCGCGGTAAGTTCCGCTGGTTCGCGGCTGTTTGTTTCGCTGAGCGGCTCGTTCATGGCGCGTATTCACTTTCGGAGGCGTTTATTTTACGCCGCACGCACCAGTAACGCCACGTTTCCCGTTATACTCAGCTCATGAACTGGCAGGAAAACTTAATTACAAACTCAACCGACATCGGGAATTTGCTGAAGGAAACCCACACCATCGCCGTGCTCGGCATCAAAACCGAAGCGCAGGCAAGCCAACCGGCATTCTACGTCCCCAACTATCTACACAACGCCGGCTTTCAAATCATTCCGGTGCCTGTTTACTACCCAAACGTGACCCACATACTCGGGCAACAGGTCTATCGCAAGCTCGTCGACATTCCGCTCGACGTCGATCTTGTAAACGTCTTCCGCCAATCTCACGACGTGCCCGATCACGTTGAAGACATCCTGGCGAAGAAACCGAAAGCAGTCTGGCTGCAATCCGGAATTTATAACGACTCCGTTGCCGAAACACTCGCAAAAGCCGGGATCAAAGTCGTTCAGGATCGCTGCCTCATGGTGGACCATCGCCAGCTCAAATAAACGTGACTTTCCATTTCTCATTTGGAACCCGCTCTTAAATGACAAGAAGGTGGCGATTTTCCATTTTCCATTTGTCGTTTTCCATTTCTCATTTGGAACCCCGCTCTCTTAAATGACAAATGGAAAATGAAAAACGACAAACGGAAAATGCTCAGCCGCTGCTGAATCACTCCGCGCGCAACGCGGTTATCGGATCCACTGACGCCGCGCGGCGTGCCGGAAGAAAACTCGCCAGTAACGCCGATGCGCCCAACACAGCGGCCACACAAACAAGCGTCGTGATGTCCCAGGGTAGCGTGCCGAAGAGCAGCTTGCGCATTAGCGAAGCAGCGAGGATCGCGCAGCCGGTTCCGATCACGATCCCGGCAAGCGCCAACACACCCGCTTCTTTCAGAATGAGCCGATAGACCGTGGCGCGTTGTGCGCCCAGTGCAATGCGGACCCCAATCTCGCGCGTGCGTTGACTCACCGAATAAGCAATCACTCCGTAGAGTCCGACCACTCCGAGCAGCAACGCCACCGCCGCGAAACCTCCAACAAGCCACGTCGACGAGCGACGCAAGTAAACTGTCGGAGCGTTGTTCGCTTTCTGCGTCATCGTCGTTTGACCGGAAATGTTGATCCGCGAATCGATTCGACGTATCGCCTCTGCGACGGCCGGTATGAGCGGCTCTTCGAAGCCTTGCGCCGTTCTGACCACGACCGAGTAACTCGTATTAGGAGACTGGTTGAAAGGATGGTAATACGCGGGCCAGATCTCCGAATCAAGCGCGCCTTCCCTGATGTCGTCGACAACGCCGACGATCTCCTTGATCGAGTCTGCACTCAACTGAGTGTCGCCAAATCGTTGTCCAATCGGATCCTCACCCGGAAAATACTTTCTCGCCAGCGTTTGATTGATGACGACGACGTTGGGCTTCGTCATGTCCTCAGCGTCTGTGAATGTTCGGCCTCGCAACAGCTTTGCTTGCAACGTCGCAAAATACTCGGAGCTGACATATCGTTGATTTACCTCGTTGTGTTCTCCGTTGTAAGCACGGCCGGCAAACCTGATCCAATCGGTGTTGCCATTGAAGGTCAAAGGCAACGTATCGGCGAGGGCCACCGACGTCACGCCCGGCAGGTTCCTGACTTCGTCCACGACTTTGCGCCCGAGCGTCACCGCTTGCGAGTCTTCCGCGTAAGCCGAACGCGGTGCTCTGACTGTCATCGTGATCAGGTGCTTCGTCTCGAAACCCGCCTCCACTTGCAGCAAGCGATAAAAACTCTTGCCGAGCAGCCCGGCCCCAACCAACAACACCATCGCCGTCGTCAATTCGAGAACGACAAGCTTCGAACCGATTCGCGTCCAGGCTCGACCCGCCGCGCCACGCGAGCCGTCCGCCATTCCTTCTCTCACGTCTAAAGTCGACAGACGAAAGGCGGGAGTCAACGAGAAGAGCACGGCTGCAAAGGCAGCAAGAGCGAGAACAAACCAGAGCACTCTGGCATTCAATCCCAGATCGTTGAGGTACGGCATGCCAGCCATCATCTCGACGGGAATAAGTCCTTTCAAGATCTGTATGGACCAATAAGAACTGACAACACCGGCGACACTTCCCGCGACGACAATCACCACACCCTCGACCACAAACTGTCGGACCAAACGCGCGCGCGTTGCACCCAGCGCACGCCGCACCGACAACTCGCGCCGGCGCGTTTCCGAGCGCACCAGCAGGAGACTCGCGACGTTGATACACGCGATCAGAAGCAGCAGTCCGACGCCGCCAAGCAGAAGCAGCAACACCGGCTTAACGTCGCCGACAATCTGTTCCGACAAAGGCGCGACCATTGCGCCCTGGTTACGATTTGAGTCGGGATACTGGGCTTCCAGATCTTTCGCGATGCGCGTGACGTCGGCCAGCGCAGCCTCCTGCGACACACCATCTTTAAGACGCGCGACGCCTCGTAAGCTGTGACAACTCCGCCTGGCGAAACAACTGCCGCTGGGATTCAGAGCGGTCCAGAATTCCGGTTTCTCGAGAGGAGCGTAATGAAAGCTCTGCGGCAGCACTCCGATAACGATGTGCGGAGTTTCATCGAGCGTGATCTGTTGTCCGAGGATCTCTTGTTTGGCCCCGAAACGCTTCTGCCACGATTCGTAGCTGAGCAGCAGAGTGCGCGGCGCTTCAGGCAGATCTTCCCCCGGGTGGAAGTCTCGACCGAGTAAAGGACCAACGCCGAGAGTGCGAAAGAAGCCGGCAGTCACGCGCGCGCCGTCAACCATCTCCACGGCGCCGGACGTGTTCATCACGTACCCGCGTGGACCATAAACGTCGAATGAATCAAACACGCGATTGTGCTGCTTCCAATCGAGATAGTCAGGATATGAAAGCGAGGCTTGCGGTATCTCCGGAGTTGTCTCTGTCACAAACAAGAGACGCGAAGGATCGTGATACGGCAGTGGCTTGATGAGTGCCGCGTCGACAAACGCAAAGATCGCCACGCTTGCGCCGATGCCCAGCGCGACCATCGCTGTCGCTGTCACAGTGAAAGCCGGATTCTTGCGGAGCTGTCTCAACGTAAAGCGCAGATCCTGGACGAGACTTTCCAGAAACGGGATCGTAGCCCGATCGCGGTAAGCTTCCTTCGTCTGATCGATGCCGCCCAACTTCATCACCGCGACGCGTCTCGCTTCCTGCGGCGACATGCCGGCGCGAATGTTGTCATCGGTGTGCATCTGCAAATGGCTCTCGATTTCGTCGGCAAGCTCACGCTCGCGCGCGTCTTTCAGAAAGAGTCCCTTGCATCGCAACAACCAGGCGCGCAGGTGTCTCATGGCTGTTCCTCCAGTGGCGCGAAAAACCGCGCGACGATGGCGGTGGTCTGATTCCACTCTTTGGCTTCTCTTTCGAGTTGTTTGCGTCCCGAGCGGGTGAGTTTGTAGAACTTCGCTTTACGGTTGTTTTCCGAAACGCCCCATTCGGAGACGATCCAGCCTTCCTGCTCCAGTTTCAGCAGGGATGGATAAAGCGTTCCGTAGTTGAGCGACAGTCGATCGCCGCTGGTCTGCTCGATCCGGCGCGCGACCCCGTACCCGTGCAGCGGCCCGAGCGTATCGAGCGTTTTCAGAATCATTAAGGCAAGTGTTCCCTGCCAGATTTCAGTCTTGGTTGCCATCCGTGCCCTCTCCTATGGCATTGCCATAGGAGAATACACCGGCTCGTATGGGAAAACAAGAGGAAAGACGCGCCGGGTCAGAGAACGTCACACTCTGGGCGACGTCATTGTGGAATTTGCGGTCTATTGGGATTTTCAAAAATTGTATTTGCCATACCGAAAACTCTCCCGTACCATGGCGGCGGTTCTCCCGGCTACTTGAAATTGTTAACGGGCACCTCTCAGTCTCGTCATCAATTTTGTGCCCTAATTTCACTCAACAAGGAAGCAGGTCCATGAAAATAACTCCCACTGCCCAGCGTTTCTATACGTATGTTCCTCGTCCAATCGCAGTTCTCGTAATCACACTATCGATTCTGTTCCTCCTGCCCGACCGGACCTGGAACCAGTTCTGGCCCGGCGCGCGGGCAGCGACGACTTTTACCGTCAATTCCCTGGCTGACACTCCCGACGCAGTTCCCGGAAATGGTCTATGTGCCGATGCCGGAGGCGCTTGCACGTTGCGCGCAGCGTTGCAGGAAGCGAATTCTTTAGCCGGCAACGACACGATTAACTTTTCGGTGACCGGCACGATCAATCTCACCGGCGTACTGCCCACCATAAACTCAACCATAACGATCAATGGTCCCGGTTCGGGCTCGCTCACCGTTCGCCGCGATACGGGTGGCGACTATCGCATCTTCTTCACAGATAACGCGATCGTGAGTGTCTCGGGAATGACGATCACGAACGGCAAGAGTCCCGATGGCGCTGCTGGATCAGGTCAACCCGGCGGCCCGGGTGGCGGAATTCGCCAGGGTGGCGGCACGCTGACGTTGAATGACGTCATTATTACTGCAAACAGGACCGGCGCAGGCGGAACTATCAGCAACAACGACACCGCCGGACGGGGCGGTAACGGCGGCGGCGTTGACGGCAGTGGCGTATTGACGATTACTAACTCCGTAATCAGCAACAATATCACCGGAAACGGCGCTACCGGATTTTCTGGTGGCACGGGTGGTGAGGGCGGTGGACTCTTCTTCACCGGCACGACCCTAACAATGACCAATGTGAAAGTAACCGGCAACACGACAGGTAATGCCGGCACGACCACCAGCGGAGGACTCGGTGGCAATGGTGGCTCGGCTGGCGGCATGCACGTTACTGCCACAACGACAAACCTGACGCGCGTCAACATCGACAACAACATAGCCGGCAATGGCGATGACGGCGGCGACGCCGGCGGTCTTTTCCTCGTCAGCGGCGTCGCAACGATCGTGAACTCCACCATCAACAACAACAGCAGCGGTCAGGGCGGAGATAAGTTTGCAGCGTCTGGCGGCACCGCCGGCGGTTTGCTCAGCTTCGCTCAAGTCACGATGACTGGCTCCTCGGTCAGCGGCAACATAACTAAGGCAGCGACAAGAAATGGCGGTCAGAGCGGAGGACTCGGCGGTGGCATTTTCAACGGCAATACGTTGACGATGATCAACTCCACGGTCAGCAACAACCAGGCTTCACCTTTTGAGGGCCGCGGCGGCGGAATTTACAACACTGCCAACGCGTTGACCTTGACCAATGTCACCATCACCGGCAACTCAGCTTACACGTGTTGCACTTTTCAAAACGGCCAGGGTCTCCATAATGCCAACACAGCAATCGTTCGCAATACGATTATCGCCGGCAACGGCATCGCCTCAGTGCCGGATGTAACCGGCATCTTCACGTCGCAGGGTAACAACCTGATTGGCAAAGCAACCGGCGGCGGCAACGGCGATAACGGAGATCAGACCGGCTTCACAAATGGTGTCAACGGCGATCAGGTCGGCACACTCGCAGCGCCGATCGACGCAAAACTCGGAGCACTAGCCAATAACGGTGGTCCATCACCCACCCACAAACTGCTTTCCGGGAGCCCGGCTCTCGACGCCGGCAACGATGCACTTGCCAGGGATGCGAGTGACAATACGTTGACAAGCGACCAACGCGGCGCGGGTCGCTTCGCAAACTCCGCTGGTCCCGGTACAGGCACAGTCGATATCGGCGCTTACGAGTTTCACTTTACGCTCGAAAACTTCACCAATAAGACCACTAATCAAAACGTCGCGCTGCCGATCACTTTTAGTGTCGGCGACAACGTAACTGGCATTACGGTAACCGCCGCTTCGAGCAACACGACTCTCGTCCCCAATGCCAACCTGGCGCTTTCCGGTGACGGCACAGTGCGAACTCTGGTTATGACACCGGCCTTGAATCAGTTTGGCTCGACGCTGATCTCGGTCGCGGTCTTCAGTGGCGGCAACCCGATGGCGGGCCGCATGTTCATGCTTACGGTTAACGCGGTCAACCAGGCCCCAACCTTTACGCCGGGCGCTAATCAAACGACGAATGAAGATGCGGGCGCTCAATCGGTCACGAACTGGGCCACAAACATCAGCCCTGGTCCATCGAATGAGTCGGCGCAAACGCTCACGTTCCAGGTAACCGGCAATTCAAATCCGGGTCTCTTCGCGGCAGCCCCCGCCATCAGCAGCACCGGAACCTTGACTTATACCGCTGCGGCGAATGTATCAGGCTCGGCAACGATCGACGTGGTCCTGAAAGACAACGGCGGCACTGCAAACGGAGGGCAGGACACGTCCACGACGGCGTCGTTCTCGATCACTGTAAATCCCGTGAACGATGCGCCTTCGTTCACCAAGGGCGCGAATCAAACTGTCAACGAAGATTCCGGTTTCCAGTTTGTTTCCAACTGGGCCACAAACATCAGCGCCGGTCCGAACGAATCTCAGTCGCTGACGTTTACGGTTACCAACAACACGAACCCAACGCTGTTCTCTTCAGGTCCGGCGATCAACACGAGCGGCTTGAGCTACAGTCCGGCGTTCAATGCCAACGGCGCCGCGACGATCACCGTGGTGCTGAAGGACAACGGCGGCACGGCAAATGGCGGACAAGACACTTCGGCCGAACAGACGTTTACGATTACGGTGAATGCCGTTAACGATCCGCCACTCAATCAATTCCCATTTGCGCCGAGCACGTTCCGCAACACGCCGCTCGTTTTTTCGACGGCGAATTTCAACCCGGTTTCCGTGTCGGATGTTGACGCGGCCGGTGATGCAGTCCAGCTAACGCTTACGGCAACCTCGGGAACAGTGTCACTGTCCGGCGTCGCTGGTCTGACTTTCACGGCCGGTGACGGCACTGACGATGCCACGATGACGTTCTCAGGAACACTCACCAGCATCAACACTGCACTCAACGGACTCACGTTCAAACCAACAACCGACTTTACCGGTTTTGCCAGCATTCAAATGAGCACCAACGACCTGGGACACAACGGCTCGGGTGGCGCGCTGACCGATACAGACACGATATCGATCAACGTCAGATCGGGCGGTGTGCTTCAGTTCAGCAGCTCGACGTTTTCAGTCGACGAAAGCACGACCTTCGCAGTCATCACCATCACCCGCACTGGCGGAAATGGCGGTGCTGCTTCGATCACTTATGCCAGTTCCAACGGAACGGCGACTGGCGGCGGCGCTTGTGCAGCCGGTGTCGATTATCTGAGCAGCGGAGGGACTCTTTCGTGGGCCGATAATGATGCAAACTCGAAGTCGTTTGCAGTTCCTATCTGCGCCGATTCACTTAACGAATCGGATGAAACAGTAAACCTGACGCTCAGCAACCTGACCGGCACGGCGACACTCGGCACCCGCACGACGGCGACATTGACGATCACCAACGACGATCCGCCCGTGCTTCTGCTCGAGGAAAACTCGGACCGTGCTATCGCTCTCGATTCGATTTCGCTGAGGCGAGATCCTTTCACGTTGTTGAATGATCTGATGGTATCCAGTGCAGACAATCGCCGGCGCATCTCGCTCTTTGTTTGGCGTCTCGGACTCTTGCCGCAGGATACCGCTGCGAATGTAAGCGCGCTCGCGGAGGATGAGATCGGCACGCCATATCCGTTGGTGGTGGAGTCTGTCAGTCCAGTCGCCGGAGTGCCTGAAGTCACTCAGGTCGTCGTCAAGCTGCCTGACAACGTAATCGGGATTCCGCGAGATCTCTTCGTGCGGGTCACGCTGCGCGGACCGGGAAGCAACCGGGGCCGAATCAGCATCGCCATTCCGTGAGGAAATAATCCGTGTGATGTTTCGGCTCGGCCTCTGGTGACTCACCGAGCCCGAGCCGACTCACGCAATCTCCGCGTGCTCCGCGTTTTCGGAAGCACCGCTGGAGCAACTTGCCTCGCCGAGCATCGCAGGCAACGCACCGATGTTGTTATCAATGCCTTCATCAGGAAGACCCAACATCTCGCCGCGTTCCTCTTTCAGGATCAACCTGGTTGCGGACTCGACGTCGACAGGATTGGAGAAGTAGTAACCCTGGCCTTTCTCACAATTGAGGGCTCTTAATTGATCGAGTTGGACCACCGTTTCGATCCCTTCGGCTACTACTTCCATGCCGAGGTTGCGGGCGAGGGCTACGACCGCGCGGACAATCTCCTCATTCTGTTCACCGCCGATACGTTTGATGAATGATTGATCGATCTTTAGCGTCGTCACCGGGAAGCGATGGATGTAGCTCAGCGAGGAATATCCGGTGCCGAAGTCGTCGAGGCTCAATTCGATGCCCGCCTGACTTAGCCGCTCGAGCACGTTCATCGCGTGATCGCCTCTTTCCATCATCACGCTTTCCGTGATCTCCAGTTTCAAACTGCGCGGATCGAGCCCGGTCTCTGCGAGGATCTCCTGCACCTGTTCCACGATCAGCGGTTGCATGAACTGCTTACACGAAAGATTCACGCTCATCTTCATCTTTCGCGTGACCGGCAGAGTCTCCTGCCATTTATGCATCTGCAAACACGCTTGCTTGAGCACGTTGCGATCTATTTGCAAGACCAATCCGGTCTCTTCGGCAAACGAAATAAACTCGGAAGGCAGAATCACGCCACGCTCGGGATGATGCCAGCGCACGAGCGCTTCAAAGCCGCTGATGCGCCCACTCTGGAGCGAAACGATCGGTTGATAGTTGACGCGAAATTCGTCTCTTTCAATCGCCCGTCTTAGATCCGACTCCAGTTGCAGATTAGTCAACGCACTCGTGTGCATCTTTGTGTCAAACACCTGGTACTGCGCCTTACCGAACGTCTTGGCGCAGTACATCGCAGTATCAGCATCGCGCAACAGATCTTCCGGTTGCTCGTCGTCATTGCCGGAGTACTTGATGCCGACGCTCGCCGTGACAAACAATTCACGGCCAGCGAGATCGAACGGCTCGGCCAGCAATTCCTGCACGCGTTCGGCAACGCGTCGTGCGTCACCATGATCTTTGATCCCGTCTAACAGGATCGTGAATTCATCGCCGCCCAGGCGAGCGATGGTATCGCCTTCGCGCAAACAGCTTTCGAGCCGTCGCGCCGTGGCGACGAGGAGCTTGTCGCCAACCATGTGCCCGAGACTGTCGTTGATGACTTTGAACCGATCCAGATCGATAAACAGCACAGCGAAAAGATAACCTTTGCGTCGCCGGGAATGATTGACGGCCAGTTTCAAGTGGTCAATGAACAGCGCACGGTTGGGAAGCCCGGTCAGCGAGTCGTGAAATGCGTCGTGAAGCAGTTGCTCTTCAGCACGCCGGCGTTCGGTAATATCGCGCGTAAGGATCTGCGTGGCGGGTTTGCCATCGTATGTCACCGCAGCCATAACCACTTCGACGTCCCGAATCTGCCCGTCCAGGGTCACAAACTTTTCCGCTTTCAAATCCGACTGCTGACTTTCCCGCAAATGTCTTGCCCGGGCGCTGAAATTCTGACGATGGTCCACGTGAATAAAATCGGCCACCGAGCGTCCCAACAAAGTTGCCACTGTAGACGCGCCGAACAAGTTGGCGGCTGCCGGATTCGCATAGACGATCAGGTCGTCGCTTTGAACGATGATCGCTTCCGGAGATAACTCGGCAAGCAGCCGGTATCGTTCCTCACTCTCAACCAGTTTGTGCTCGGCTTGATGCTTGTACAACGCGACTTCGATAGTCGTGTGCAATTCCCTTTCCTCGAAGGGCTTGATCACATAGCCAAACGGCTCCGTGACTTTCGCGCGTTCCACGGTCGGATGATCGGCATTCGCGGTGAGATAAATAACGGGAATCCCAAAAAGCCGCCGGATCTCATCCGCAGCTTCGACACCATCCATACGGCCTTGTAACTGAATATCCATCAACACGAGATCGGGACGCAGCACGCCCGCCTGTTCGATGGCCTTCTCACCCGAAGCTACTGTGATTGGCACTTCATAGCCGAGAGACTCGAGCCTGTCCTGGATATCCAAAGCCACAATACTTTCGTCTTCAACTACGAGTATTCGAGTCGTCATGAGGCGACTCCCTCCTTATCCTCAGGAAACTTGATTTCGAAGCTTGTTCCGACCCCATTGCGACACGCGATCTCGCCCGCAAGCTGACTGGTCAGCATATGGACCAGCTTCATGCCCAGAGACTTGCTTACTTCGGGATCGAAGTCCTTGGGCAAACCGACGCCCGTATCGCTCACGCGGAGGACGTAGCAGCCAGCCGTGCGATGGAAGGTGATATTGATCTCGCCGGCCTTGGGTGCCGGGAACGCATATTTGAGCGCGTTCGACGCGAGTTCATTGATGATGAGGCCACAGGGCACCGCGGTATCGATCGACAGCAACACATCGTCGACCTTGACGTTGATCTTTACCGCCTCCGGCCGCAGGTGGTACGAGCGAGAGACGTGGGCCACCAGCTTTTTCAGATACTCCGCGAAGTTGATGCGCGAGAGATCTTTCGACTGATAGAGCGTCTCGTGGATCAGGGCCATCGACTTAACGCGATTCTGGCTATCCTGAAAAACCGAGAGCGCATGGCTATCGCCGATCGTTCTCGCCTGCAGACTCAGCAGGCTGGTGATGACCTGCATGTTGTTCTTAACGCGATGGTGAATTTCCTTGAGCAACACCTCTTTTTCGTTCAGCGAGATCTTGATCTGTTCGACGGCTTGCTTGCGCTCTGTAATGTCGGTGGCGATTCCGAGCATCTGTTGTGAAGATCCATCCGGCGAGAGGATCGGGCGTTTAATGGTCTGCAACCAACGGAGGTTGCCAGTGGCGTCTGTGATCACTTCTTCAGGAATAGACTTCTCCTTCAAGGTGTTCATGACTTCGAGATCCGCACGGCGGAATGATTCAACCTCTTCTTTGTTGGCATTGAAGTCGGCATCAGACTTGCCCAACAGGCTTTCGACCGAAGTGCCGTAAGCCTCAGCAGTGGCCTGGTTGACGAGGGTGAACCGTCCCTCTCTATCTTTGGCGAAGACGAAGTTTGGATTGAGATCTATGACCTGCCGCAGGAACGCGCGCTGTTCGGCCAACTCGGCGGTGCGAGTCGCAACGTGAGCTTCGAGTCCTTCGTTCAGGCTCTCGATCTCGGCGGTCCGTTCGGCAATGCCTTTCATCTCGCCGATGCTGTGCCTGATGGCGATCAACAGAAAAGTGTCTTCGAAGAGGACCCAACCCGCGTGTTCCAACCAGCGCCACTCACTCGCCGCGAGAACTCCGTAAACCGATTGCGGCCAGAAAAGTCCGCGCAGAAAATGATCTGCGGCAACGACCAACGTCGCCGGCACAAGCACTTTCCAATCGCGATAGAAAGAAAGAAACGCGAGCGACCCGAAGACGTGGAAGTGTGTTTCGATCCGGCCGCCAGTGAGATGGATCAACAAGGCGCCCATGAGCATTTGGCCAACAGCTACTGTGTAGCGCGTAGTCGGGCGGCCCGGACGCGTCAACGCGAGCACAATCGGCAGCGAACTGATCGCGCCGCCAAGAAGAAGCGCGGCCCACACGTGCGGATGCGTCTGGCTTGCAGAGCCGGCCCACGTCTTGGGCGAAATCACTAAAGCGGCGACTATGCCTGCAGCCCACTGCAACAACATCAGTCCCGCAAACATCCGGTCAGTGCGCTTATGGACCAGTTGCTGGTGATCGTCAAAGATCTCCGCGACCCTGGCCGTGTATTTCGCGGCAGCGTTTGGATTAATGGACGTGTCCGTCATGCTCCTCCTCACGGCATTCGGAACCGGTCTGATACAGCGGGCAGCCAAAGACGGCAGTCTCTGCGCGGTCTGCTTCTCCTGCATTTAATAGCGACACGATTGCGCTGCGTCCTTCGTTATCACCGGAGTGACCGCGCGAGCGCGTAATGCCGCCACTGAAGAGCAGCCGTCCTGCGTTGTCGTACACAACCGTTTGGCCTGAGGTCATAGCGTGAAAGCGACGCGACTCGACACCGTCGTCGTCGAGCACCACGTTGACGTCAGGAATTCGGGCAGCGCTTTGCCAGAGGTCTGACTTTTCCCAGTCGTCTGGTGAACCTGCCGGCTTGAGGAACAGCACGTAAGCGGTGAGACGTCCCTGCGCCTGGGCCATAAGGCGGTCCAACTCGCCGATACTCGCGCGCGTGCAGGGACAATGCGGATGGGCGAGCATAACGAGCGTCGCGCGTTCAGCAGCCGGACGAATGCTGCTGTCGACGGGCCACCTGGACGGAGCAGTCGCGCCTGTTCCGGGAGCATTTTCATAACTCCACAGAACGCCGACACCGAGGACAGTGACTAAAGCCCACGACACCCACGCGCTAATCAGAATAAATCTTCCTTTTCTAGATCTCATGCTGGTCACAAATTGCCAGGCGGACGGGGACACACGGCAGGCGCTGGACATTTAGCAAATGGTGGGCCGCGAATTTTGTAAGGCGTATTCGCTAAGTGATTGGAAAAGCGAAGGTGCAGGTCATCAATCTGACCAGTCAATCTGCGTCAATTTGCGTCTACTTCAAACACAATCTGATTTGTTGCGCTGGTGTTGGCGTTGCGATCTGTGATCGTGACTCTTAGCACATACCGGCCGGGAGCGAGGGTCTTGAGTCCGACACCTGCGCCGTACGGTATGCGAGCCAGATCGGCGTTCGACTCTACTGCCACAGGCATCACCGGGCTTGCGACGACGCGCTGGCCGCCACGCAGGATTTCTATCTGCGACTCCAGCTTTGGCGCCGTACCCGTCGCGTTATAGATCACTGCAAGCAACGTCATTTGCGACTCACGCGAAAAGCGGTGGTTCGAGGTGTGTCCACCCAGCAGCAACGTGCTCAGCGTCAGCTTCTTTGAACTCAAATCGGGAATCTCGATCCACTGGGCCGCGCTGCCGACACTGCCGCTCTTCTCATCACGCGCAGCGACACGGATCTGGTAGATGCCGGGTTTCAACGGCAGTTTGTGGCTATAGATCACGGATGGATCTTTAACCGTGGTCGACGGCGAGAGTGGATTGACGTTGAGACGTGTTTTAAAGCTGCCGGCTTGTTTGCCCTGATCGTTGAGCACCACCCCCGCGAGATCGATCGCGGCCGGCTGTTTGCCATCAGTGCCGTAGCCGAGTCCTTCAGTCGCCATCTGCGTCGCAGCGGTCAACACCGGACCCAATCCAGGCACGTCGATAAAACTGACGAACAGCTTCGTCGGCAAACCAGTACGCGCCGAGGGCGCGGCCAGTGCAGACATCAATGCGCCACCTACATTGGTTGAAGCCTGCGCAACTGGGGCACTTGTTTCGGGTTGTGGTTCGCTTGTGAAGAAACCACGCGCGACGCGCACAGACAACTCAGGTCGCCCGGGAACACTGATCTCAATCCGTTTGAAGTTTGCTGATCTTTGATCTTCGCTGCCCGGCTTCCAGGCAAGCAGATAGTAGTTTGCTGTCTCGCGCAGGGCTTCGTCGATCGCATCGTTCACAGCGCCGGCGTTGAAGAACGCTTTGCCACCACTGTCAACTGCAAGCGCATTCATACCGTCCTGCGAAGCTGCCAACTCGCCGATATTCGCTCGCGACAGTTGCCCGTTCGGATCAACTCGATTGCTGCTGGCGTCAATCGCCGCGCCGAGGTCGCGCGCATCGACGGAGTAGATCACCAAATTACCGCGTACAGCGGCATCGGCAATACGACTGACCTTGCTGCTGTATCCCGTGCTTCGATTGTTCAGGAAGAACCCGTCGGAGATCAGAAAGACAAGTTTACGACCGGGCATTTGACTGACAGAACGCATCAGGCTTTCGAGTGAATTCAGCGTGGCGGACGTGACGCTTTCACTCTGCCGCATGAGAAAGTTCGCGCGGTCCTTAACGACACGTTGCGCTGCTTCCATCGTCATCCCCGTGGTCGACTTGCCGCCGCGAACGCGCGCCGCCGCAGGTCCACCGCTCGGTGGTCCAATGCCGCCGGGAACGGTGATGTTGGTCTGCTTCAGCAACTCGGTCGCGAAGTAGTGCACGGCGGTCTGATCGCCTTGCTCGATGCGCACCGCCTGGTATTCCGTCATGGGAATCTGTTCGAAGTCACGAATCGTGTAAGGTTTGTGATTCAAACGATTCACAGCCGCGCGGACCACCGGCTTGAGATCCGAGAACCGTTGCAGAAAACCGATCTGACCACTCGGCGAGACGACTGCGACCTGATCCTCGATCGACATCTCGTCGTCGACAAATCCCAGGATCGCTTTTCGAGTGCGCTGAACACTTGCAGCGCTCAGGTGCAGATCGTCGATAAAGAAGATGATGGTGCGGCCGCGATAAGTAGCGCCAGTTGGGGTCGCTGGAGCGGCGCCGTTTCGAGCCACAGATCCTTCCAGCTTTTCTTCACGAACAGTTCCGGCAATCACGCGTTCAAAGAATGCAGGCGCAACCGCTCGGCCATCCACCTTGAGCAAGAACTCTTCCGGCTTTAGTCCGTCGACAAAGCGCCCCTGCTTATCGACCACCACCACACCGGTTTGGACCAATTCCGTGGTGATGCGCACGACGTCAGCAGCCGGCTCCTGTCCGAAAGCCGCAGTGATAACCAGCGAAAGCGTCAGAATGCTGGTGATAATTCTCTTACTGCTCATCTTTCCCGCAGAAGCGCTGGTTAAAGCGCCGAATATCTTTCTGCCATGACGTTGAGGTGGTGAATCTGGTGGCCGAGGATCGTGAAGCCCAACTCGGTAACCGAAACCTCGACTTCCCAGTTCACGCCCCGTGCTTTCAGCATGTCGTCGTCGAAACTGTCGTATAGCGCTTTGGTCGCGCGTCGCACGCTCACCAATTCGTCGAGCAACTCATCGATCGTCCTGCGGTTGGCGCCCGAATTTGCGGCGAAAAAATCCTGCTCGAAACCGAGCGGAGTTTGTCCATCCCGACGCGCGAACATGAGCGCGCGGTAACACATGATTCTTTCGACGTCGGTGAGGTGCTGGACAATGTCCTTTATGGTCCACTTGCCGGGCGAGTAGGTCTTATCGGCTATTCGCGCCAGCGCGGTCCTGTCCAATTCCTCCAACTGCTGAATGCTGTCGTCGAAAGCCTGTGGCAGTTCAACATCAGGGACAAGCTTGATGTAGCGTTCCCAATATTCCGGCATCGGATCGATGTCTGATCTTTTCATGACTCATTTTCTCTCTTTAGTTTGTGATAGCTATCTCTGCCAATAGTCCGGACTTTCTTTAACGTTCGGATCGGGTCGTTCCATCCAACGTTCAGGCCGGTACAATTTGATGAAACCAAATTGCTCGTATAACCCATGCGCGTCTTTAGTCGCCAGGACCCAGCGGCGGAATCCCTGTAGTTGAGGATGATCGATGATGACGTTCATGAGCCATTTTGATAACCCGTGCCCGCGGTGTTCCGGCGTCACGAAAACATCGGCGATCCACGCGAACGTGGCATAGTCGGTCACGATCCGTGCGAAGCCTACCTGCTCCTCACCCTTGTACACGCCAAACGGCAACGAGTTTTCTATCGAGCGTTGCACCACGTCGCGCGAGCGGCCTTTTCCCCAATAGGAATGATTGCTGATGAAGTCGTGAATCAGATCCAGGTCGAGGAGTGAACGATCGGTGCTGATCGTGTATTCACCGCGTTGCCAAATCTCTCTTTCAGATGTCACAAAGATACCTTTAAAGATTAGCTTTCCAGAAATCGAGCATCAGACGATAAAGATGAAGCGTGGCTGCTTCATCCGAAATACCGTGCTTGCGCATCGGATAGGCCATCATGTCAAACTTCTTGCCGGCGCCGATCAAGGCGTCGATGAAAGCCATCTCGTTATAAGGATGCACGTTGTCGTCGTAGGTTCCGTACACCAGCAGGAGACGGCCATGCAGTTGCTTTGCGAGTGGAATCAGAGATGTGCTTTCGTATCCCTTCGGATTCTCTTGCGGCGTGAGCATTGCGCCTTCGGTCCACTTGGTGTCGTAGTAACGCCAGTCGATAACCGGAGCGACTGAGATGCCGGCTTTGAATTCCTGAGATCGAGTCATCAGGTTGAGTGTCATGTAACCGCCGTAGCTCCAGCCCCACACGCCGACGCGCGCCGGATCGACCCAACTCTGTTTCTTCAACCAGCGCGCTGCGGCCACGAGATCAGGTGTTTCAGCTTCGCCCAAACGTTTGAGAATTGTGTTTTCCAATTCCTTGCTGATGCCTGTCGCTGAGCGGTTATCGACTTTGACGACAATGTAACCGGCGTCGAGCAACAGTTGGTTCCACAAGATGTCTCCCTGCCAACCGTTTGCGACCTGCGGCGCTGATGCTCCGCCATAGACAAACATCACGACCGGATACTTTCGATCGGGACGAAAACTTTTTGGCTTCAGGATTGCGGCGGGCATGCGAAAGCCGTCGTCTGCCGGAATCGTGGTTAACTCAGGAAACTGAACGTCGTACGGAGCAAGCAATTGCGGCCGTGCAGCGGCGACTGTTTGCGTGAGCGCGCCGTCGTTCGCATGAAGCCGCAGCGAGGGGAGCGTGCGAACGTCTGAGTATCGATCGAGAAAATAACGCGCGTCCGGCGACATCGAGATGCGGTGGGTGCCGGGTTCTTTCGAGATGCGCGTGAATCCGGCGCCGTCGGGTTTGATTCGATACAAGTGTCTTTCTGTCGACGACTGTTCTAGCGCAGTGAAGTAGATCCAACCATTCTTTTCGTCGACGCCTACGATGGTCTGACGCACCCAGAACGCGACTCCACCTGCGCTCGCCAGGGCCCATCTTCCTTTGGTGACCTGGTTTTCCAGCGTGCCATCCATCCGGTACCGGTACAGATGCATGAAGCCGTCTCTTTCCGATGGCCACAGAAAGTGCTGTCCATCGGCGAAGAAATAGAGATCGTCGGTCATGTTCACCCAGCCGGGATCTGTCTCGGTGAGTATGCGTGTGGCTTTGCCGGTTTTGCGATCGGCAAAGTAGAGAGACATTTCCGATTGCCGGCGCGGCATGGTCTCAAGGCTCAGGCGGCGCCCATCCGGCAACCACTTGGCGCGCACGATGTATTCGAATGGTTTGTCGTCGATCTGAATCCAGGTGGTTGCGTCGTGGCCCAGTTCGGTTATTCCGAGTCGCACTTTCGGATTTGCGCGGCCGGCTCTTGCGTAGCGCTGCCGGATCACGCGCGGTGAGAAAGGAACAAAGTCGACGAAGTAAGTAAGGTCTACTTCTGATTCGTCAGATTGAAGATACGCGATGGCTTGTGAGTCGGGCGACCACCAGTAGCCGATGTCACGGCGGCCGAAAACTTCTTCCCAATAGACCCATGAGAGAGTGCCGTTGAGCAGCGTTTCTGAACCGTCGCGAGTGATTTGTGTTTCGCTATTGGTGTCGAGATCGAAGAAGTAGAGATTGTTGGCGCGCACGTAAGCGACGCGGCGGCCGTTGGGAGAGAAGCTGGCTGATGTTTCTTCGGTTGGAGTTGAAGTGAGCCGTCGCAGACGCGCGTTTTTTAGTTCGAGAACGAAGACGTCGCCTTTGAAGATGTATAGCGCTTGCGAGCCTGGGCCATCGAAAGCGAGTGGCCAGGGCAAAGCGTCGACGCCGTCAACGGAACGTTTGAGATCCGCCAGTGCGCGCGTTGCATCCAGGATTGGCTGTCGTTGGCCGGTAGTTGGATTCAACCTTTCGAAAGTCTGCTCCGCCGGCGGACGGCGATTGTCGAGCACCACCAGGCTTCCATCGTCAAGCCACGCCGTCGCGGGAACCCCCGCCACCGCCCTTCCTTCCGCCCCAAAGATCCACTCAAGCGTGAGTTCTCTCGCCTGGCCCAGTGCGTTTGCGACAGAGGTCAGTAGAAAGATAGTGGTTAACAGGAAGACACGCGCAGATCGATTGTGAATATTCATTACGGTTCAGTCGCTTCCAACTGCTGGACATCAGCAAGGTCTTGCAGGCGGGCGGTGGTTTTCTTGTTTGTAATCAGATGATGACGAGAAATCACATAGGCGGGCACACCTCCGAACAACGTCTCTAAACGATCCGGCCAGGCTTCGGCAAACTCAACGCCATCAATATTGGTAATTATGTCGATGCGTAATGGCGGCAGGCCGATCTGAAAGATCGTTTCTTTCCTGCTCAGGCCGTCAGGTGTTAGATCATTCAAGGGTGCCCCGACGTCGGAAAGCGCTTGTAATGCCTTTTGAGCATTTGACGTTTCAGGCCGCACCCAAAGATTTGGGTCTTTGGTCGCGCGCACATGCCCATGCGCTGCCAGAGCATGAGCGCCGACTATGAGGTATTCAACGCCGCGGGCGTTGAAGGCGAGTAATAGTTCTTTGAAGTCTGGGTTCACTTGAAGAGGGTTTGTTCCAGGCTAAACAAAGCTGGGTCAGCATCCACACGCCTTCAATTCGTTCTTCGGGAGAAGCCTTACTCCAATCGTTGTCCGGTGGCTCGGGCAACCCATCGCGAATGACTTTGACACTGATTCGTTCCTGCCGCGAATTCTTGGACATGGCGCGAAGTATATCAGGCTAGAACGTTCAAATGCTCTTGCACAATACCTTGGCAATATCAAAGCTGCGCGATGTTTCCCAGTCGATCCAACTCAGCATCGATGAAGTGTCTCGTTTGCAAACTCTTAAATGCTGGCGAGCCGCTGGACCGTATCCGGGTAATGTTTGACGAGACTGATCAAAAGCGCAGCCTGCGCATTGGGCTTGGCACGGCCCTGTTCCCAGTTTTCGAGAGTGCGCACATTTGTTCGCAGATAGATCGCGAAGAGGGCGCGCGAAAGCTTCAAATCTTTGCGAACACGAATCAATTCTTTCGGTGTGACGATCGGCGCCGGCTTGAATTCAACAGAATGAGTTCGGAGCGTTCGCTTACCTTGTCGGGCATCAGCGAGAGCGTCGATGCCTTCGCTCAATTCTGCAAATAGATCTCGCTTGGCGCTGCGCTTTCGGGTGGGTTTAACCGATCGCTTCATCATTTCCTCCTTGCCTCGAGTTCTTGCTTGATCATTTGCTTCAGCGTTTCGCGTTGGGCCTTGCTCAGGTCAGTCATCGCGTCCTTGTCGTAGATTGTGAACAACCAAAACTGTAAGCCTGAATCCCACCAATAGTAAATGACTCGCAGACCGCCACGCTTGCCTTTTTGACGCCGTTCGTCAGCAAAGCGCAACTTCCGCAACCCACCAGTACCGGAGATCAAAGCACCAGCCTCTGGATTAAGCATCAGCAACCGCTGAAGTCGCAGGAAAGCGTCGTCGTCAAGATAATCAGCGCGATAGTGCTCGAATGGAGGTAACTCGACGAAAACAGCCTTCACGCTCACATACTACGCACGCCGGCATTTATACGCAAGTAACGTATATTCGCTTTTTTCCTCACGAGCCCATAGATCACCGGGAGTTTGTAATTGTGTTTTGACCAGGTGGTGTGGCTGTTGGAGCTGGGGTGGGGCGCGTGGTTTGGAAGGCGTCCTCGTAGGAGACCTTGGTGATATCAAATCCCAGCGCTATGTTTCCCAGTCGATCCAGTTCAGCATCGATGTGGTTGATGAAGTGTCTCGGCTCGGCCGGCGCGCCTTTCAATGTCAGCAGCGTCAGGGGGTAGCTGTTGAGTTCGTTCTCGAGCGACTTGTAGCGCAGAAAGAGTTCCCGGTTATCGGCGATGTTCTTCTGTTGCTGAAACACTGGCGGAAACAAACCATAAAACGCGACGTAGGCAGAACCCACAATGAATGCCGCTCGCACGTACGAATTACTTCCCGTCCATCCCGCCTGCGCAATGAAGAAAAGCGTGATCGCGACGAGCATACCGGCAGTCATAACCAGGACAATTGCGACGTAGTAGTTCACATAGAAGAAAGCCATGACGTCGCCGTGATGCTTGCCACGATCGCGAATGATTTGCAGTTGCTCTTTCAGACGCCTGGTCTCAGATGCGTTCGGCGTTGGGCTTGGAGTAGGTGTCAGCGTAGTCGGTGCAACAGTTGTATTTGTTCTTGTTCCTGGAGTAGTCGCAGCACCGTCAGCGGCTGGACTCGGCGACGGCGACGGACTCGGCTCTGGACTCGGCGAGGGCGATGGCGACGGTGTAGGCGTGGGCGACGGCGAACTACTCGGACCGGAAAAGATCGTAGAAACGTCAGCCTTTATCCCGCCGACTGCCTCGGTAGCTAACTTTCCGTTGTATTGCGTGAGCCAGTCCTCGGCTTTGTCCTCCGCTGAAAAACGTGCGGAAAACGCAATCACCTGAAGCACGATAATCAGCGCCGTGATGACGACAACATGCCGGCCCACCGTGGAATTCCAGACGGCAACGAATGCGTTCTGAATACCCGCCCAGGAACCACGAGCGAAAAGAACCACCAGAACCAAGACAACGGCGATAGCGATAATTACGACCCAAGTTGTCGTGCCCATATCTGTCCCTCGTCTTTCTTCCGCCGCAACTCCTCAGAATCGAAGCCACGCGCGGTCATGCACCGGAGAGCCGCCGCATGTGTGGACGGCGATCCTGCAAGTTGTTGAATATGGCCCTGGATAACAGGCTCCAGTCGAGAATGTGCGAGGAGCAGAGGCTCGTCGGAGTCGGCCCTAGTAAGAAATCGCGCGGGAGAGTATTCCTGTCTGAACGCAAAGTCAAATTTCCAGCGCGTAAACCTGACTGCCAAAGTATTTAACGCAGAGTTCACCAAGATCCAGAGCAGAATCCACTATGGCACTTTAAGACTCTGATTGACGCGGTTTCCGCCAGAAAGTTATGCTGAAACCTGCCGCTATTTTGGAACTTCAAACGCCTGTTCATGTGAGAGTTCCGGTGTGGAGCAATACCCTCAATGCACGTCCTGGCCTCGATGGATAACCTGCTGCTCGCGTTTATCGAGGAATCGAATGAGGAAAAGGCGGACCTCTGCCTCTCTCGACTCATCGACGAGCAAGCAACCCCAATCGTCAGAGAGATTCTCGGCGGCTCCCTGCGCGTTCACTTCGACGGCGGCTCGGCCAAGCAGGACGCAGGCGATTTATTCAACGACATCATAGCCAACCTCATCTCGCGCTTGCGCCAGATCAAACTCAATCCGGCACAAGCCGGCATCGCAGACTTTCGCAGCTATGTAGCCGGCACCGCCTACAACGCCTGCAACCTGTATCTGCGCCAGAAGTTTCCGCGGCGGTCACGGCTCAAAAACCGGTTGCGCTATTTGTTAGCGCACGAACCTGATTTCGCGTTATGGACCACCGAGCAGTTCGGCTTGCTTTGCGGCCTGGCCCGGTGGGAAGGCCAAATCCATTACACCCCCGCCGGACTGCTCGAAAAGATCCGGCAAGACACCGCGGAGTGGACTCAAGAAGTTGGACTGACAAGCACAGGCTCCACGCGCAATGAACTTACAAAGCTATTAGCGGCAGTCTTTGAATGGTGCGAAAATCCAATCAAGTTGGAAGACTTAGTGAACGTCGTGGCAGACGTCTGTCGGGAGAGAGATCTTCCTGACGAACCGATCGAAACGGCGTTGAACGTAGCGTCACCGGCTCTCAGTTTTGAAACAACGCTCGACCTGCAACGTAGCCTGAAGACACTGTGGCGAGAAATCTGCGCCTTACCGTCGCGCCAACGCATGGCCCTGCTGCTCAATTTCCGAGATTCGCACGGGCAGGAGTTGATAAGTCTGCTTCCATATACGCGCGTAGCGACGATCGAACAGATCGCAGCGGCGCTGGAATTTCCCCTGGTCCAGTTTCTCAACTTGTGGAACGACTTGCCTTTAGAGGATCTGGCAATTGCCGAACTGCTTGGCGCGACGCGCCAGCAGGTGATTAACCTGCGAAAATGCGCCCGCGAACGGCTCGATCGCAGAATGAGCACGGAAATGGCGAAATATTATGTCGCGAAGTAATATCCGGCGTTTTTTGAGTCTCTATTAAGAGAGGGCAATAGAACCTGCCCCGGCGTGAAGACACGATGACGGCTGAACATCTTTCGCAAATTCAACTAGTTGGCTACGAGGCCAGGACGTTGAACGCTGAAGAACTGCTCGCCGTCGATCGCCATCTCGCGTCGTGTGATGCGTGCCACGACAAACTTGCGGACCTCGCGTCTGGCCACTCCTACGATCTATTAACCGACGAAGAACCTTTTCATCTCGACTACGACCAGCACCTCGCGCCTTATGTTGATGGCGTGGCGGACGAGATCGATCGCGAGATCATAGAAAGTCACATCGCCCTCTGCTCGCAATGTGCTGAAGACATTCGAGATCTTAAGGAGTTCCGTAAACAACCTTCGCTACAAGCTGTTCCAGTCGTGAAAGTGTCGCGGTGGACGCAGTGGACGAACCAATGGCAATGGAGTCCAAGACTGGCTGCGGCGGTGGCCGTCGCCATCCTGATACCCGGAATTACTACGGCAGTGTTGCTATGGACCAAATACCAGCCGTTACCGCAGGCATCGATACCCGAGCAATTACCTGGCAACGACAACGGCGCCGGCCGTGTTGCGGTACAGCCTTCGCCCGAATCTCCTGGCGACGGACCAGTGCAGCCCAAAGAGCCGCTCGTCGCGCTCAACGATGGCGCGCGGCAGATCACGCTGGATGAAAACGGTCATTCGAAAGGTCTTGAATCGCTGCCTCCCGACTTGCGAACAACCATAGAGAACGTGCTGGCGTCACGGAAATTCAACCTTCCGCCTGCGTTATTCAATCTGTCCGAGAGTACCGGGAAACTGCGGGGTGACACTGAAACAGAAGAGATGATCGAGCAATTGGCGCCGGTCAGGGCTGTTATCGAAAGCGATCGGCCCGTTTTTCGCTGGGGCGCGTTTGCAGACGCAAGCGAGTATGTTGTGAGTGTGATCGATTCAAAACTTCGCCTCGTTGAAAGCAGTGGATCGATCACCGGCACAGAGTGGACCATACTGAAACCACTGAAACGCGGCGAGACTTACTCGTGGCAGATTAGCGCGATAGTCAACGGCAAAACCGTGATCTCACCGAAACCTCCGGCGCCTGAGACACAGTTTAAAGTTCTGGACAAGAAAGCATTCGGCGTCATTGAAAATGCCAGGCGAGAACAAGGTAATTCCCACCTGACCATGGCGGTCTTGTACTGGAGATACGGATTGATCGAAGCGGCTGAGCGTGAAGCTCAGGCTTTGGTGCGCGCAAATCCCGGCTCGCCTGTCGCAGCCGACTTATTGCGCAGTCTGCGCGCGCTGCGCCGCCGGTAAACCTTCTCAGTACCCCTCACCAACCGTCACGCAAAAAAAATTCTTTACTCGATGGTAATACGACCCGTCCTTTTAATTCTTCACTAATTGAGAGAGCGAAGATTCATTGCCAAACGGACTCCCGGCCAGAGGCAATGTGAGGACTCCTGATACATGCCCAGAACTCGATTGCTTGTCAACATCGTCGCCGCCAAACTCGACGACATCGTTCCTGCCCAATCGCTGGTCCAAACTCCAGCCCGCGAAGATCACTTCCTTGCGCGACCCGCGGCGGTTATGCGTCCAATCCTCAGGAGTCCAGAGTCTTGTGACATTCCCGCTCACAAAACAGCAACGCCGCCGCTCAATCAGTACAAGTTCCTCCGTGGCACTTCGGCTAACGCCGAACGACAACAGTCTGCCGCCTCACGCGAAACCATCGCGCCTCCTTCCGCGCGCGAGCCCAGGGCAGACTGCCATATGCCACGCACCCACGCACCCAATACGATCACTCCGCTTTCTAACGGTCAAATTAGAGAAGCGGACTTCACGGAAAGGTTCCTACGCGATCATGTCCTCAGCGTAAATTTTTCTGCGCTCAGGCTTGAGGCGATAGGAACCGTTGTTGCGCCGCTTGCGGTTGAAAACTCGATGGAGCTGGACCTTGGGGAGAAGGTGACGGCGGAAGTCGTCGTGTTTAATCGCAAAGCGGCGCACACATTTGCTTCCGGTTGCGCGGTATGACCCGGGCATTTCGTCAAATCAACGAGACTATAAAGTCCTATCATTCTCACCTGGCTTCAGCCAGGTGAGAATGATAGGGCTTTTGAGGCAAAGCCGCCTTGACTGAACTCTTCTTGAAAACTCGGCGTCGCGTGTGAAGCAAAGATCGTAGTTGACCACGGCAAATTCATAGAGTGCTCCGTTGTCGATCCCTTGCATTTGGAGGGATCGAATCGAGTCTACTGAGTGACCTTCTGCTAAGAGCGCCGCAAGCAACTTGCGAGGCATATTTTGGTCGAGGAGAATCCTCACGCAGCGGCCGCTTCCTTTTCGTGCGCCAACTCTCGCAATGCGCCTTGCACAGCAGCTTCAGTCAAACTCGGATAGGCATCGACAATCTCAGAAACACTCATTCCCTCAGCAAGGCATTCAAGCAAGAACGCTATTGAAATGCGTGTTCCTTGCACGCGAGGCTTACCGCCAAGATGATCTTTGTCTGAGACGATCCACTTTTCGTCGCTCATGTTTATTCTCGACCGCGTAATTTTCGCATTTGAACCTACCACAAAACAACACTCAATCCACTTCAAACACGATCTGATTCGTCGCACTCGTATTCGCGTTTCGATCGTTGATCGTCACTCGCAAAACGTAGCGGCCGGGAGCGAGGGTCTTGAGTCCGACACCTGCGCCATACGGTAAGCGCGCCAGATCGGCGCCCGGCTCAACCGCCACCGGCATCATCGGACTGGCGACGACGCGCTGGCCGCCGCGCAGGATCTCAATCTGCGACTCCAGCTTTGGCGCTGTACCCGTCGCGTTGTAAATCACCGCAAACAACGTCATCTGCGACTCACGCGAAAATCGATGATCCACGCTGAACGCTACCTGCTCGCCTTTCTGCGCCTGGACGGAATTCGTGATGTGTCCGCCCAGCAGCAACGTGCTCAGCGTCAGCTTCTTTGAACTCAGCTCAGGGATCTCGATCCACTGGGCCGCACTGCCGACACTGCCGCTCTTCTCATCACGCGCGGCCACACGGATCTGATAGATGCCGGGTTTCAACGGCAGTTTGTGGCTATAGATCACCGAGGGATCTTTAACGATGGTCGACGGTGAGAGCGGATTGACGTTGAGCCGTGTTTTGAAACTACCGGCTTGTTTACCTTGATCGTTGAGCACCACTCCCGCGAGATCGATTGCCGCTGGGTGTTTGCCGTCAGCACCGTAGCCGAGTCCTTCAGTCGCCATCTGCGTCGCGGCAGTCAACACCGGCCCCGAACCAGGCACGTCGATAAAACTGACGAACAGTTTCGTCGGCAGACCAGTACGCGCGGAAGGAGCGGACAGTGCGGACATCAATGCGCCACCTACATTTGTTGAAGCCTGCGCAACTGGGGCACTTGTTTCCGGTTTTGGTTCACTCGAAAAGAAACCACGCGCGACGCGAACGGACAACTCCGGTCGCCCGGGAACACTGATCTCAATCCGTTTGAAGTTTGCCGATTTTTGCTCTTCGCTGCCTGGCTTCCAGGCGAGCAGATAGTAGTTTGCAGTCTCGCGCAGCGCGTCTTTGATCGCTTCGTTGAATGCTTGCGTGTTGAGAAACGCTTTGCCGCCGCTATCAACTGCAAGCGCGTTCATACCATCCTGCGACGCCGCCAACTCACCCACATTCGATCGCGATAACTGCCCAAGCGGATCGGAGCGATTGCTGCTCGCGTCAGTCGTGCCGACAAGACCACGCGCATCCACCGAGTAGATCACCATATTGCCACGCACCGCAGCATCGGCAATGCGGCTGATTCGGTTGTTGTATCCCGTGTTCCGATCGTTGAGAAAGAACCCGTCGGTGATGAAGAAGACAAGTTTACGACCAGACATCTGGCCCACCGAGCGCATCAAGCTTTCAAGCGAACTCAACGTGGCGCCCGTCACCGATTCGCCCTGCCTGACAAGCAAATTCGCGCGATCGCTAACGACACGCTTAGCCGTTTCGGGCGTCATTCCCATCGTACGACGCCGATCCGCATTCGGACCGGAAGGCGGTGGACCAATGCCACCCGGAACCCTGACATTACTCGCCTCAATCAACTTCGTCGCAAAATAATCGATAGTCGAACTATCGCCCTGCTCGATCCGCATCGCCTGGTATTCCGTCATCGGAACTTGTTCCTGGTCGCGGACGAGATACGGTTTGTGGGTCAGGCGATTCACCGCCGCACGCACCACCGGTTTCAGATCAGAAAACTTTTGCAGAAACCCGATCTGCCCACTCGGCGAAGCGACGGCGACCTGATCGTCGATGGACATTTCGTTCTCGACAAAATCCAGAACTGCTTTCTTCGTGCGCTGAACACCGTCGGCACTCAGGTGCAGATCGTCGACAAAGAAAATGATCGTGCGGCCGCGATAACTAACACCAGTCGCGGGCGCAGGCGCCGTCGCGCCTTTAGTCATAGATCCTTCCAGTTTTTCCTCACGTGTCGTTCCGGAAATTACACGCTCGAAAAACGCCGGCGTAACCGGCCGGCCATCCACCTTGAGCACGAACTCTTCCGGCTTCAGTCCCTCGACAAACCGGCCTTGTTTGTCGAGTACGACGACGCCGGTTTGCACCAGTTCCGTGGTGATCCGAACGACGTCGTCATCCGCCGGCCGCGGATCCTGGGCAAACGTGGCTGTGACAAGCAAAGAAATACTCAGGAGGGTGACAATGACTTTGTGACTCATGGATGGGAACCTCTCGAAAAACTCGCCATCTGGGCTTGCTGCACTTTATCATGAGTCTCACCTCACTGACTTCCTCTTCACGCCTGGCGGTGATGTCTTAGTCAACTCTGCGTTCTCTGCGTTCCTTTGAGGCCTCTGCGTAAACTTCACTTTAGGCGTGTTAAAACGCAGAGCAAATAAACACTACCCGCTTACCTTCACACTTGGCTTTCACACTCGCGCAAACGACTTCCGCACAACTTCGACCGAGCAGTGCCCTTTAGTCACCAGTGCCCGTGCAACACTGCCAAGCCGAAAACTCTCAAACGCGCCGCTGAACCGGCGGCCGCCCACGAAGACTGAGTCAGCCCCCCACTCATGCGCTTCATGAACAAGCACGCGTCTCGGATCACCCTTTTTATTAACCACGGAAACGTCCAGGCCAATCGCGCCCAACTCGTTCTCAGCCCAGTCCATCATCTTCTGTGCGGCCAACGGCGACTCCCGATCGCCATCCGGCCAGGTTCCATCGTCAACGGCAATCAGTCGTACTTGAGTCTCAACCGGCCAAACCCGATGTCCTACCACCCGCACTGCCTGCTCCGACTCGGACGATCCGTTCACGCCGATCATCAGTCGCGGCGGCTTGCGATGATCTCGTTCGATCATGCCGCGCGTAACACGCACCGAGTGCACTGAATCCGTAACCACCTTTTTCGAAACACTGCCGAGGACAAGCCGGCTTACCAACGAGCGGCCATGCGACCCCAACACCACTAAATCAGGCAGCCACTCGTCTGCTTTCCTGATCAGTTCGTAAGAGGCAGTTCCCGTAAGCGTCTCGCCACGAACATCCCATTTCGGAAAGTATGATCCAACGCGATCCCTTGCCTGGCTCACAAGATCTTTTGCGGCCTGAAGAGCGCGCGCAGACTGCCGCTTCGCCTGCATCAGGCTGGATGTCAGTCTTCGTGATGTAACCACTTGCGCCGCAACTTCGTAACTCGGCGGCTCGGGCGCCATGATCACACCTGCAACCGAGACGACCAGCGCGTCCGCGTGACGCGGCAAGCCGGCGCGCCGCAGATCAAACAGCGCATCGTCAGCACTTGGCGAACCGTCATAACCGATCAATATCTTCATCATGTAATACAAACTCCTCTCTCGCCCCAGCGAAGCTCAAGAGTATTCGTAGAATCGATGCGAAACGAGCGTGTTTTCACGTGAGGATTGCAGGAGTTATCTCGTATGTAGCCGTCGGTCAGATTGCTATACTTGCGCGGGATGAGTATTCGTGGACGATTGCTGGCGCTCGCGTTGGGAGGTGTCCTTCCCTTGCTGATCACCGGCCTGATCGCGCTGCGAGTGGTTTGGAGCGAAAAGCAAAACCAGATAAATGGATCGATCGAACAACAAGCGGAACTCGCGGCTGTTGTTTTCGATGGCTGGCTCGACGCGCAGTACCAACCGCTCAGAACGATCGCATCCTATCCTTCCGATCAGCTAAAAGATCCGCGCGCGCTCGAACCCGACTTGAAAGCGGCCCTGATTCATCGCAAACACTGGCTCGATCTGCGCGTGTTGGACGTAACGGGAAACATCGTCGCCATCGAACCACTAAACGCCGGCAACCTCGCCTCGGGAGTTGCAGAAAAACTTCTCAACGACACCAAACATAGCTTGCAGGATGTGGAAACGGATTGGACCCACGGCGAGGGCCACTACCTGCTTGCAGTCGCAGTGCCGGTCAAAGATGGCGGTGCTGTAGTGGCGCACATCGACGGTGCTGCAATCGGAGAGCCGCTTAGAGACATCACTTTGCCGGACCGCGCACTGATTACTTTGCTGGACCAGCATCATCGGGTTATCTATCGCAGTCAAACCGCGAACTCGGCGCTCGGTGTCGATCTCAGCGAAGCGGATCAAGTCTCTGTACTGCAGGATCGAAACTCGGCAGTCATGGTTCGAGAGAGTGCGATTGATGGCGTCGAACGCGTTTATGGTCTAAGTCGTGTCGGCAACACGGGCTACCTGGTTACGGTTGGCGTGCCGAGTGAGGTTCTTTATGCAACTGCATGGCGGCAGTTGCTGGGCTATGCGGTGGTTGGATTGATCGTCGTTTTCTGCACGATGACAGGCGCGCTACTGATTGCGCGAAGCATAGCGCGGCCCGTAAGGCTGCTGAATTTTGCCGCTGAATCGTTTGGACGAGGAAACTTTTCAGCGCGAGCGCCGGCGGAAGGCCGCGATGAGATCTCGCGACTCGGCACAAACTTCAACGCCATGGCTGAGCGGTTACAGAAGCGAGAGGAAAGATTTGCTGAACTCGACCGGCTCAAATCGGAGTTCGTATCCACTGTCTCGCATGAGTTGCGTACTCCGTTGACGACGATCAAGGCGCTGACACGCCTGTTGATGCGCGACGGACTCGAGGAGACGAAAAGACGCGAATATATCGAAACGATCTCCGTCGAATGCGATCGGCAGATCGACTTTGTGCTCAACTTGCTCGACTTGTCACGCATAGAAGGCGGCGTGCTCCGGGTTACTCATCAACGCGTCGACGTCTCCGAAGTGATCACTGCGGCGGTCAAGTCGCAGGCGCGCTCGGCGGAAAAGAGACGCCATGAACTGCGACTCGAATCTGTCCAGGTTTCGCCTGTGTGCGCCGATCCGAAGGAACTGCGGCGGGTGTTGTCGAACGTGGTTGAAAACGCGATTAAATACACACCGGATGGCGGACATATTGTGTTGTCAGCCATTGAGGAAGATGGTCGAGTTGCCATAAGCATAAGTGACGACGGCCGTGGCATACCTCCGGAAGACTTGCCGATTCTATTCGATAAGTTTCATCGCGGACGACAGGTTAATCAAAACCAGGTTAATCAATCAGTCGCAACGACTGACGCCGAGTTGCTGGATGATGCCGACGTTTCCGGTGTCGGTCTCGGTTTATACCTCGCGCGAAATGTGATGGAGCGTATGAACGGTCACATCAGCGTCGAGAGCGCAGTCGGGCGCGGCAGCACCTTCACGTTGCACTTGCCGGTTTGGACCAACAGGGCATGCAATGGCTCCTTGAATGAGGATTACGCCGATGGCAAAGCAGTTGTTAGTCGTTGATGACGATCCGAGTCTCCTGTTGGCGGTATCGGAAACGCTGCGTTCGGAAGGTTACGAGGTGCAGACGGCGCGCCGGGGTTCTGAGGCGATGGTACGAGTCGCCGAGTCGCTTCCCGATTTGATCATCAGCGACATTCGAATGCCGGGAATGGATGGCTACGCGCTGGTGCGTAATCTTCGCGCAACGCCGCGAACCCGGCTGGTGCCGATTATCTTCCTCACCGCGAAAGACGAAACCGCCGATCGGATTACCGGATTTCGCAGCGGCGTCGACGCGTATGTAACGAAGCCCTTTGAGCCGGAAGAACTCGTCGCGATCGTCAAAAACATCCTCGATCGAGTGCAACGCACTCATTCGGATCTGGCGCGCATGTTTGGTGAACAAGATATTGACGACGCCGAACTCGTGCGCGACGAAGATCTGACCGACGCAGAGTGGCGCGTTGCCGAAGCGGTCGCCCGTGGGCTTTCGAATAAAGAGATCGCGGCCGAACTCAAGCTCAGCCTGCGCACAATCGAGGGTCACATCAGCCGCATCCTGGACAAGAAAAACCTCAGCAATCGCGTTGAACTGGCGTTGCACGTACGCGAACGACGCCAAGGCAACTGAGTAAAACACTCATGTGTTCTGTCTAAAGTTCACGTTAATCATCCCTGGGCCTGTTAGCTGAAAGTTCCAAGCGCCGCGATGTTCCAAGCGCCGCAAGGCGCAATAGTGGTAGCCAGGGGTAAGTGCGCGCGCAGCAAGCACGCGCCCCTGGAGCGCGATGATTAATATCAAGCACTGAAAGTGCGATAGAACCACACATTTCTGTCGCTCTTTCAGAGCTCCCCTGATTTCTCATTAGACCAGGGGCGGTGCTGCGCTCGCCCCTGGCTACCATCTGCCGCGCCTCCGGCGCTCTCTATCATGATGTGAAACTTAGAGACACCCACCACTAGGTGTAAATACGCCCAATGTTCAGGTGTTAATACGCTACTTCCCGCTCGCCTTTCCCACTACCCTAACTGCATAGAGATAAAGCATTCGAACAAGGAGAGTTTTTAAACGCATGGTTGTACCGGCGAACAGATACGTTGTTCCGTCAGAAGTTAAACCCACAAAAAAAGCACACGGAAGCTGGTTGGAGAGACTACGCCGCTGGGTTGTGAAATGCCCGAACTGCCTGGAGGTCCGTTTAGTCGTAGGCGCGCAGGAGAACGAATCATACGTCTGCAGGAGTTGTGGACACGACTTCGTAATCACCGATTCGACTCTCGCCCCGAGTAACCCACGTGCGTGAGGCAGGAGAAATACGATGAGAGTTTTATTAGCCGTTGATTCAATCACGACGTTGAACATGTTGCTTGACGACACGATAAAGCGATCGTGGCCGGCAGGAACCGAGATGCAAGTGGTTTCGATCGTCGAGGATGGTGGACTCTCGCACGAAACCTGGCGCAAAGAGGGATACGGAATCAAAGCCATTCGACGCGAACTCGAAAGACGCGGCGAACAGATCTCCGCCCTCGCCGTCAGCCGTTTACAGGAAGCCGGCATCCCGGCTCGTGTCGTCGTTATGCGTGGAAATCCTGAGTTCCTGATCTCATTCGCCGCGCGCAAGTGGCCGGCGGATCTGATCCTGATACGCGCGCACAACCGCAAAGACTTCAGAAGCCGTCTGCTTGGCAGTGTCGCTAAATCAGTGGTCGAAAGCGCTCCCTGTTCGGTTGAGATCATTCGATCGCAAGACGAGACCGATGGCGTGCAACGCGTGCTGGTGGCGACCGACGGTTCGGATGGATCACTGGCAGCGTCGCACGCCGTCGCCGAAATGAGTTGGCCCGAGCAGACTGAGTTCAAAGTGGTCAGCGTGGTCAGCGCGCTTAACTATTCACTCGAAGAGCTTGGCCTGAGCAGAGGCACACGCAGTGAACAGGCCCATCGCGCAGTTGATGATGTAGTCGAGATCCTGTCAGCCACCCAGCGTAAAGTTTCCGGAGAAGTCATAACGGGCAAGGCAGCGCGCAAAATCATTGAACGTGCGGCTGCCTGGAAAGCCGATCTGATCGTGCTGGGAACGAATCGAGGCCGGGGCATCAAGGGATTGCTACTGGGCAGCACATCCGCTGCCGTGGCAAATCAGGCTCACTGTTCGGTACGGGTGATTCGCGGTAAGAGTGCTCCACGCAAAGATCGATCGCACTTCGATCCTTCACGGCGCAGCGAATACAACGCGTACACCGTTTCACGGAAACAAACGATACACCAGGTCTGAATGTCACTTTAAATACCAACGAAGATAGCGCTCGAGAGGCTGGCACGGCACTTGTCATCGGCCTTAATAGAAAGAGGTGAAGCTTTCAGTCAGAACATCGATCGAAGAGGTTTTCTTGCACGCGCGGGGATAGCGGCAATCGCCGGCGTCGCCGCTTCGTGCGCTCAGACGAAACCTATTGCGCTTGCACCAGCAAACGGCGATGAATGGAGCCAGGTCCGCGCGCAATTCAATCTGTCGCCCGATAACATCGACTTGAGCGCCCTCTTCATCGCTTCACATCCAAAGCCGGTCCGCGAAGCCATCGAACGCAATCGTGCCACGCTCGACGAAAACCCGACCTCCTATCTCCGTGAAGAACTAAACCGTCACGAAAACGAAGTGCTGCAAGCAGCGGGCGAGTATCTCAGCGCAAGTCCGTCGGAGATCGCTTTGACCGACAGCACCACAATGGGCCTTGGTCTGGTCTACAACGGCCTCAAACTACACTCGGGACAGCAGATCATCACCACGGTGCATGACTACTACGCTACTCACGAATCGTTGCGTCTGGCAGCAGAAAGAAGCGGAGCCCAGATCCGTGAGATACAACTGTTCCAGGACCAACTGACCGTTTCGATCGACGAGATCGTCACGAGCATCAGAAACGCGCTTACGGCCGAGACCCGAGTCGTAGCCTTGACGTGGGTGCACTCAAGCACGGGACTTAAACTGCCGCTAAAGGAAATCGCCGCTGTTTTAAATGACGCAAACGCACAGCGTGACGAGCAACAGAAGATCCTCTTATGCGTCGACGGCGTTCACGGCTTCGGAGTCGAGGACGTCACCATGAAAGATCTCGGCTGTGACTTCTTCATGGCCGGTTGTCATAAATGGTTATTCGGTCCGCGAGGCACCGGAATCATTTGGGGCAACGAAAGCGCCTGGTCCTCAGTGAGTCCGATTATTCCGACCTTTATGGACGACTCATCACGAGACGCGTGGCTCCGCGATGACGAACCGCCGGCGCGCAACACGGCCAAGCGCATGACGCCCGGTGGTTTCAAAACTTTTGAGCATCAGTGGGCGATGGCCGAAGCTTTCAAGTTTCATCTCGATCTCGGTAAAACGAAGATCGCCGCCCGGACACATGAACTGAACCGCCAGTGCAAAGAAGGATTGGCGGGAATGTCGCACGTCAAGCTCTACACGCCGCGCAACGAGCATCTTTCGGCGGGGATCGTGTGCTTTGACGTGAACGGCCTGTCGCCAAGAGACGTCGTAGCAAAACTAAGACAGCGAAACATCATCGCCACTACCACGCCCTACGCTCAATCGCATGCGCGCATCAGCCCGAGTATTCGCAACTCGCCACAGGAGATCGAAGCAGCTCTTACGGCAATTCGTGCGCTTGCTTGAGCATGCCCTCGTCAACTTCCGTATCTCGATAAAGCCGGTCTAACAGCCGGTAAGACTTCGATCGCATTGCCAGCAATGTGACCATCAGTCCGACCAACCCGGCGGCGGTGAACAACAGCGCGAGACCTCGGTCCGGTCCAGTCCCAAACCACCAGCCCAGCAGATCCACGCCTGAACCAGTGGTCATAAACGGAATAAAGATCAACTGCGCCACTGGTCCAATCAGGAATGCCGTTATCGGCGACGCAGATTGTTCGACACTTTGAGCAAACCCAAACACCCGTCCCTGGCGCTCCGGCGAAACTACTTTTTGCAGAATCGTCTGTTCCGCAGCCTCAACTGCGGGAATCAAACTCAACCATACAAACATTCCGATCGTGAGCAACACGATCGACGGCTGCAAAGCAAATATGCAGCACGCACTCCACATCGCGATGTTCGACAGAAAAAGCGTGCGCAGCGGATTCCGGCCCAACCCTTTCCTCGCGACTATCAGTCCTCCAACAATGAAAGCGAGGCTCAGAAATCCCCACAACGCGCCCCAAACCTGGACCGACACGAGCAGCAAACCATACGCGTCCATCAGCGCCATAAAGATTCCGCCGAGGAAATTGTTGAAAGTGTGAAAGAAGATCAGCGCGAAAAGACCCGGCACGCTTCTGACGGCGCGGATCGTGCCGCTAATGTCGACTCTCTTCGGTTGATCTTCAGTTGCATCCTTAGCTAAATCAGGTATCGCGAGTGTCACCAGGTGAGCAATGACCAGCAGCGTCAACGCGATCGCGATTCCGAGCATCCAGGGAACACCGAGAAACCCGATCACGAGGCCACTGAAAATCGAAGCCCCCAGAAACGCAATGCCATTCGCCGTTCCGACCATGCCGTTTGCTTTGTCTCTCACCTCTTCGGCTACCATGATCGTCACGAGCGTGGAAAGCGCAATGCCCCGCAGGTTGCCGGCGATGGCGCCGACGAGCGCCAGCACGATAAAGGCCCACAGTCTCGCGCTCGATGCGTCGCTAAACACTTCACGCGGCGTGGTAATAAAGATCGCGCAAGCGAGTGTGTAGAGAACGAGGGAGAGGATGCTCGAAAGCATCATCACGGTCTTTTTCGGATAATGATCCACGAGGGAGCCGAGGAAAAATCCCGAGACCGCCACGGTCGAGGTGTAGATTCCGGCCATCACAGCCGTGGCAACCACCGATCGAGTCTCCAAATAAACCCAAAAAGTGATCGCGAACCAGACAAATGTGTTAATCAGGAAGGCGGCAAGTGAATTTCCCAGGACAAAATAAAACGTTTTCATACCGGTTAGGTTATCTTTTGTGTTCGTCATTTTCGTGTTCACTAGTAAGTCGAACGGTGACAATGTAGATCGACAGATGTCAGGAAAGAAAATCGAGCCGATATTATGTGTGGACGCTTTACACTTAAGACTGCTCCCCGGGTCAAACTCCAGGGATTGCGTGATTACGATTTCCTGTTCGAGCCGCGTTATAACATCGCGCCTACTCAGGAGGTGATTGTCGTTGCCGATCTCGGGCACGGCCCGGAGTTGACGAAAATTGCCTGGGGACTGATTTCGCGCAGCGCTGATGGGAAGCTCCTAATCAACGCCAGATCCGAAACAATCGATACCAAGCCCAGTTTCAGCGAGTCTTTCAGAAAACGCCGTTGCCTCGTTCTGGCTGATGGCTTCTTCGAGTGGCAGCGTACCGGCAAGGCGAGACAGGCTTACTACATTCAGTTGAAGGACCAGTCGCCTTTTGCCTTTGCCGGCATCTGGGACAGTTCGCGGCCGCAGAAGAGTTGCGCGATCGTCACCACGACCGCAAACAAAGTTTTGGAACCGATTCACCAGCGGATGCCCGTCATCCTGCATCCGGAGACCTATCGACTCTGGCTGGACCCGCGCACCGACGTCGCGTCGTTACGAGAGATGCTCGCGCCATTTCCGGCTTCAGAGATGTCGTCTTATCCGGTAAGCACAGCCGTCAACTCCGTGCAGAACGACAGCCCCGAACTTATCGAACGAGAAGATCACGAGATTGGAACGCAGCCGAGCCTTTTCTGAGCTTTATGACTGTCATCGAAACTGAACGCCTGTCGCTTCGTCAACTCTCCCTCGAAGACGCTTCATTCATCTTAACTTTGGTTAACGAACCATCGTTTCTTCGCTATATCGGCGACAAACAAGTCCGCAATATCGAAGACGCGCAACAGTATCTTCTCAATGGACCAATCGCCAGTTATAAACAAAACGGGTTTGGGCTGTACCTGGTCCAACTCAAAGACGGCGGCACTTCAATCGGCATGTGCGGGCTGATCAAACGCGCCGAACTTCCGAACGTCGATATCGGTTTTGCTTTTCTTCCCGATTTCTGGGGCCAGGGATTTGGGTTTGAGGCCGCCACCGCCGTGCTGAAATACGGACAGGAAACGTTGCAGCTCGATCGAATCGTGGCGATCACCAGCCTGGATAACGAGCCCTCGATCAAGTTGCTGCGACGAATGGGATTCATCCTGGAAGAGATCATCAATCTCGGGAAAGACCGCGAACAAGTGAAGCTGTTTGGCAGGAACCTTGGATCTACTCGATAACAAATATCAGGTCGAACAACTTCTTGGACAAGGAGGCATGGGCGCGGTCTATCGCGCCACGCATCTCGGCACGAAACGCACCGTCGCGGTCAAAGTCATCCATCCGCAACTCTCCGCTCACGATCAGTTTGTGGCGCGGTTTCGGCGTGAGGCAGAAGCGGCCGGCCGCTTGCGTCACCCAAATGTCGTCGACGTCACAGACTTCGGCATCGCGCAAACGAACGATGGACCAGTGGCTTACCTCGTGATGGAGTATCTCGACGGTTGCACGTTGGCCGAGATCGTTGCGGAGGAAGGCGTGCTGCCGATCCAGTGGGTGATCGACATCCTGGAGCAGGTTTGTTCGGCAGTCGAAGCAGCTCATCGCGCCGGGATCATTCACCGGGATCTCAAGCCTGACAACATCTGGCTCGAACCAAACGGCCGCGGTGGCTACACCGTCAAGGTCCTCGATTTCGGGTTAGTAAAACTCGGCGAATCGGATCAAGTTGCTTCGTTAGCTCACCAGCCAGTTGCCCCTATATCTATCGAAACTGAAGCCCAAACACTGATCAAGACGGAAGAATCACTGCCGATACACGACGAAAATCTGACCGCAGTCGGATCCGTCATGGGCACTCCTTTTTATATGTCGCCCGAGCAATGCCGCGGTGAACGTCTCGATAACCGATCGGACATCTACAGCCTTGGCGTGGTCGCTTATCGACTGCTCACCGGCGAGACGCCTTTCAAAGGCACGCCTCACGAAGTGATCGAACTGCATAAAACCGCCGCGCCTCCGCCGCTCCGCGAAAAGAATCGCAAGACGCCGCGCAAGCTGGCCCGCATCGTGATGTCGGCGCTTTCAAAAGATCCTTCCGAACGGCCACAGAGCGCTGCCGGGTTTGCGTCCGCGCTGCGAGCCGCGTGGGAAGGACCGACGCACTTATTACGTCAGGCATTCGCGCTCTACAGCGAACATTTTCCGGCATTCTTCAAGATCGCTCTTTTGGGATATGCGCCTTTCACAGTGCTCGCCATCTTGAATCTCCTGAACCTCGTCGACGGCGAGCACATGTCGCCGCCACAACTTCAGCTCTTCGTCATCGCGGTGTTTCTCGCGATGGTTATCACGCTGTTGTTTGCTTATTTCTTTGTTACAGCAGCAACCGTGCCGGTGGTGGTCCAACTGACGATCGCGCCCTTGCGTCCGGTGCGAATCGGAGCGGCGGTGGCGGCATTAAAACGACGCTGGCGGATCTTTGCGTTCACCTCGTTGCTCGTCCTGGCGCTGATCTTTTTCGGTTCCCTGCTGCTGGTTGTACCCGGTTTGATCGCTGCGATTATTTACGGACTCTACGCCCCAGTAACGATCATGGAACAGCACGGCGTGCGCGGCACGCTGCGACGCAGCCGAACCTTGAGTCGCAGAGCAATAGGAACGGTCTTAGTCATAACCCTCGTTCAGTTTGCGTTACCGGTTTTGATCTGGAAGGCAACGGTGACCACGGATTTTTCGTTGCAGTTGAACGACGATTATTCACCCAAGCAGTTCGGCTTCAATTTTTCTATGTCAGGCGGCTCTGCCCTGTACCAGTTGTTAAATGTATTCGTCACACCGCTCACTGCCATCATGGCGTCGCTGCTGTATCTCAAGACACGACAAGCCGGCGGCGAATCGCTGCGCGACGCGAGCGATCACTTCGAAGCACTTGATATACCGCGAAGCAAGTGGCAGGCGCGCATGAAAAGCCGCTTGACCACTACGCAAACATCTGAAAATACGAGGAGACACTGAATCGAGAATGACAAACCCGAAACGCATTGCGCTACCTGTCTGTCTGCTATCGTTGCTGTTTCTTGCCGGTTGTTCACACACGCCCAAAGAAGATGAGGCGCCGAAGGAGTTCGCAGCGATGATGGCGAAGAAAGACGAATTAGCCGCGTTGGCTACGACAGAAAAACTGAGCCCCAAGCCCGAGATAAAAGGGAAAATCGCAATCGTCAGAGACAGTAACGGATCGATCACACTCGATCGTTTTCATGACAGCGGTGCAGCTTTCTACACTGACCTTCCCGTTGCCGGCGAGATCTATCACAACTTCCTGCCCCCAGAACTCTATGCCAGAAATCCCGACGAGATCGAGACACTCATAAAGATCAATTGCCTTACCAAGAAAGATTCAGCGCTGTATACCAACTCAAACTCATCAAAAACTGAAATGATGGATTACGATTACGTGATCTGTGACATCGCGTTTGTCGATTACAAAACGGCGACTGTTTTCGCGAAGAAGCAGGTAGGAAAGAACGAAGCGCCCAACGTGATTAATAAGAGCACCTACGGTAAAACTCCAGGCCGGGAAATAGCAGATTATTTGCAGTCCATCGCCGGCACTAAACCTGCCGGGTAAAACGAAAGGATGTCTCCCGCAAAGGCGCAAAGACGCAAAGCGCTGCCGCGTTTTTAAGAGTTTTCTTTAGCGGTGATCTCCGCTCTTATCCGATCGGCAGTCGAACTTGAAAACACGTGTCGCCGGGTTTTGATTCGAAGCGAACGTTGCCGCGGTGTTTTCGCACGATGCGGGCTACGGTATCCAGGCCGAGGCCGGTTCCCTCACCCACCGCTTTGGTAGTGAAGAACGGTTCGAAGATACGCGACCGCGCGGATGCCGGTATGCCCGCTCCGTTATCACGAATCTCGATCAAAATATCAGTCGGCTCGCGCTTGGTGCGCACCTTCAACGTTCCCCCCTGGCTCATCGCATCGACCGCGTTGACGATCAGGTTGGTCCACACCTGGTTGAGTTCACTGCCGTAGGCTTTGATGTGTGGCAGCGATTCAGCATAGTCGCGCGTAACGGCGATGTCTTTCTTTCTTAACTTGTACTTGAGGATCAGTAACGTGTTTTCCAGGCCCTTGTGCACGTCGAGATCCTGGACCGACGCCTGGTCCATGTAGCTGTATTCTTTAATAGCTTTGACCAGTTCGGATATCCGGCCGGTGCTTGTCTTGATCTCACTTGCCAGTTTGGCCGCTGCGAGCTGGCAATTGACTCGCGCCAACACATCGACGAGCGCGGTCGGCGGAATTTCGCCGAGCAGTTGATCCAGCGCCGCCGCGTCGATTCCCGCCTCGACCAGGTTCGCCGAAAGTTTCCACGCTTCCTCGACGCCTTGTGCTTCGAGCCACTCAGACACCGCATCTTCCCTGTCACTTTGATCCAGCGAATTCAACTGTCCGGCCGTAGCGGTGCGATCGATAGCGCTGCTCTCGAAGGCGTCGATCGCGGCCTGTTGCTGCGTGGACAGTTCGTGAGAACAAAGTCTCATGTCCGCCGCGCGCAGCTCTTTCAAGGTGTCGATCATATCGTCGGCCGCGCGCGTCGCGCCGGCGGCGGGGTTGTTGAGTTCGTGAGCAAGGCCGGCGGAGAGTTTGCCGAGCGCCATCAATTTGTCCTGCTGTTGATCCAGCGTGGCTGATTCACGCACTCGATCGCTCATGATGCCAACCAAACGTTGGACCAGCACGGGCATGCGCTGCAACATCTCCGGAAACAATGTGACGGGAAACCATAACAAGCGAACGTCCGTGACCGCGCGTCCGGTTACCTGAAATGAGGTCATGCGCGAAAACGGAAGCATGCCACTCACTTCAGTTGATTGTTCGCCGGCGCGCCCGATGTAAACGATGTCGTGGTCAGTCTCGTCCCAGTAAGCGTGCACTTCGCCTTCGAGGTATACGACCATCGCATCCGGCGGATCGTCCTTGCGAAACATCACGTCGTTCACCTTGTAACGCCGGTCTTCAGCGTTAGCAGCAAACCACTCCAACTGATCGTCGGGCAGGTCGGCAAACACATGGACGCGCCTCAGCGCCTCGACTTTATCCGCCGGCGAAGAACTCGTGGGGACGATTGTTTCAATGCTGCCCGATACCGTCTCCGGCACTCCGTCTGTCTTCGTTTCTTCCATCTGTCACACGACCTTGCTGAGGTATTGATGCACAAAAGAGATCGCCACCGATCCCTCGCCCACTCCGGACGCCACTCGCTTCACCGAACCATGCCGAACATCTCCAACCACAAAGATCCCGGGAACATTCGTCTCCAAAAGCCCCGGATCGCGGTCGAGTTTCCAACCGCTGGGTCGTTTGCCTTCGCGCGTCAGTTGCGGACCGGAATAGATAAACCCGCGATCGTCGCGTTCGACAACGTTCGCCAGCCAATCGGTGTTTGGCGCTGCGCCGATCATGATGAACAAAGAATTGGCCGGCACTTTGTTTATCTCGTTCGTCACGAGGCAATGAATGGAAATGGCTTCGAGATGATCTTCACCGTGCGCTTCCACGACGCAGGAGTTGAACTCGATGTGAATATTCGGCGTCGCGTTGAGTTGGTTGATCAGGTATTGCGACATCGAAGTCGAAAGCGATGAACCACGCACGAGCATCACCACTCGCCGCGCGTAGCGGGAAAAGTGCATCGCCGCCTGTCCGGCACTGTTAGCGCCGCCGATTACGTAGACCTCCTCGTCTTTCGTCGACATCGCTTCGGTCATCGCTGCACCGTAGTAAATGCCCGCCCCAGCCAAACGTTCAACTCCCGGCGCATCCAACTTACGCCACTGCACGCCAGTCGCAACCAACAAAGCATGGCAACTGAGTTCGGCCCCATTTGCCAGTTGCAGGAACCGGTATGGTCCATCGATCCGCACCGCGGTGGCTTCGGCGTTGATGATCTCGACGCCGAATCGTCTCGCCTGGACCACCGCTCGCCGGGCCAGGTCGGCGCCTGTCAATCCACTCGGGAAACCAAGATAGTTTTCGATGCGGCTGGACATGCCCGCCTGGCCGCCCGGCGCTTCACGTTCGATCATCACTGTCCGCAAACCTTCACTCGCGCCGTAGACAGCCGCGGCCAGTCCGGCTGGACCACCACCGACGATCGCGAGATCGTAGAACGCTTCCGTAGCGCGGGTCTTCAGTCCTGCATGCTCGGCAAGTTCTGCCAGTGAAGGTTGTCGCAGACGAACACCGCTGGGCAGGATCACGATCGGCAAGTTGCGCATCTCGTCTTCGTCCAGCAACTCGACCAAACTGCGCACTTCCGGATCTAAAGCGGCCGTTTCAACATCGAGCCATTGATACGGCAGGTGATTACGCGCCAGAAAATCCTTGATGTTATGCGAAACTGGCGACCAGCGATTTCCGATCACGCGAATGCCTTCAAACTGTGGGGGAAACGCGGCGTCCCAATCCTCGAGCAGTTCGTCAAGCACCGGATAAAGGTTCTCTTCCGGTGGATCCCAGGGCTTGATCAGGTAGTGATTGATGCCTGCTTCGTTGATCGCCGCGATCGCTGCTTCGGTGTCGGCGTAAGCCGTTAACAGCACTCGTTTTGCATCCGGAAACAGGTTGATCGCCTGCGCGAGAAACTCGACCCCGGACATGCCAGGCATCCGTTGATCGATCAGGAAAAGCGCGATGGGATTGTTTCTGATCTTCAGTTCGCGGACGATCTCCAGTGCTTCCTGCCCTGAACCAGCCCGCAAGACGCGATAATCTTTCCCATACTTCTTTCGCAGATCGCGCTCGACCGCGCGCAACACCTCGCGATCGTCGTCGACCGCTAATAATACCGGTTTAGCCATAAGGCGTAATTCTGCCACGAAGTAATGATTGGCGCATCACAGCATGGTGGGCGTGTGTTCTACCTCGATCGAGGTATCTGTTGCCCTTATGGCTTTGCATAAAAAGTCTCCCGCAAAGGCGCAAAGCGCTGCCGCGTTACTAAGGGTTTCTTTGCGTCTTTGCCTTTGCGCCTTTGCGCCTTTGCGGGAGACATCTTCCTCCCGATAAAGCATTTTTTGTGCAAAGCTTTGCCCTTATAATCAGCCACATTGTGCCTGAGCACCGCGATCGAAGAACCTCGCTCAAGACTTTAGCCCTGCTCTTCCTGAAGGTCGGCATTACCGCCTTCGGCGGGCCCGCGGCGCACATAGCGATGATGGAAGACGAAGTCGTGCGCCGTCGCCGTTGGATGACGCGCGACGAATTCCTCGACCTCCTCGGCGCGACAAACCTTATCCCAGGTCCGAACTCTACGGAGATGGCGATCCACATCGGCCATCGCCAGGCAGGCTGGCCGGGACTCCTGGTCGCGGGTGTTTGCTTCATTGCTCCAGCCGTGTTGATTGTCATGGGATTTGCCTGGGCTTACGTTCGCTACCGCTCGCTGCCCGAAGTCTCCGGCATACTCTACGGTATTAAGCCGGTGATTATCGTGATCGTGCTGCAAGCGTTGTACTCACTGGGACGCGCCGCGTTGAAGACCAGATTTTTGGCAGCGATTGCAATTGCCGGAACGGCGCTTACGTTTGTTGGCGTTCACGAACTCATTATTCTCGCCGGTGGTGGCCTGGTTGCGCTGATTTGGAAATTGACCACGCATCGCGGGAAGAGTTCCCTCTTTTCGACCGCCACGTTTGCTTTCCTGCTGCAATCGACGGCGCCCGTGGCAACGTCGTTCGGGCTGTGGCCGCTGTTTCTGTTCTTTCTGAAAGTCGGCGCGGTGTTGTATGGCAGTGGCTATGTGTTGCTGGCTTTTATCCGGGCCGACCTGGTTGAGCGTTGGCACTGGCTAACGGAGTCACAACTGCTGGATGCGATCGCCATCGGACAGGTCACACCTGGACCAGTGTTCACGACTGCGACTTTTATCGGTTATGTTCTCGGTGGAACTGGTGGAGCGGCAGTCGCGACGATCGGAATATTCCTGCCGGCGTTCATCTTTGTGGCGTTGAGTGGTCCACTGGTGCCGTTGATTCGCCGCTCGCCGGCCGCAGGAGCGTTTCTCGACGGCGTTAACGCCTGCGCGCTTTCGCTGATGTTCGTCGTGACGTATCTGCTGGCCCGTTCTGCAATCGTGGATATCAAGACGATTCTCATCGCGTTGCTCGGCGCTTTCCTGCTCTTCCGCTTCCGGCTCAACTCCGCGTGGCTCATCATCGGCGGCGCGGCAGTGGGCTGGATTTTGTCGTAAGTACTGAATGAAGAAGATACAATTCGGGTTATGAAACGTCCCGGTTTGCTGCTCGTAGTGTTGTTTGTCGCGATTGTCGCGATCGTTTTGCTGGTCGTGGACCACACGCGGCGCGTTCCGCAACCGATCTTCGCTTCTGAGTCTGAGACCAGTCCCGCGTCACAAGGGACCACTGTCGAGATCACCTACATCGCCAACGAAGGCGTACTCATTTCCGCAGGTGACAAACAGGTGCTAATCGATGGACTGCATCGCGAATATGAGCGCGCATATGCATTCTTACCATCGCCGCAACGTGAACAGGTCGAAACCGCGAAAGCGCCGTATGACGCGATCGATTTGATCCTCGTCTCACACCAGCATCTCGATCATTTTCATCCTGAATCGGTCGGGCTCCACTTGCAGCACAACTCGAAAGCGATGCTGGTGTCGTCTCAGCAGGTCGTCGACGAAGTCGTGAAGAACTTCAAGAATTATGAAGCGATCAAGGCAAGGATGACAGGCGCGACTCCGCCGTCCAAAGAGCGGGTTGCAATGAAGGTCGCGGGGATCGATTTCGAGATCCTTCGTCTAAGTCATGGAACCGGGCGGCACGCCTCGATCCAGAACCTGGGACATATCGTGAAGCTCGGTGGTAAGAAGCTATTGCACGTCGGCGATGCTGAAACGACGGTTGAGAATTTTGAGAAGTTCAACCTGGATGCAGAAGGGATCGATGTCGCGTTCATCCCGTTTTGGTTTCTGCTGGGCAGCGACGGGCAGACGATCGTCAGAGAACACATCAAACCAAAGCACATCATCGCCGTCCACATCTCACCGCTCGACGGCGAACAAATAGCCGGACAGATCAAAGGGATCTTTCCGAACGCGATTGCGTTCACGAAGTTGTTGGAGAAGCGGAGTTTCTAGTTGACGATGCTTAGGTCGTATCGCTGCTCTTTCAGCGGCTTGCCGAAGGCTGTTGATTCTTTTTCAACCGATTTCCCAAGCCATATCCTCAATTGTCGCTGTTGATTTCATAAAACGGCGACACTCCGGTGAATCGGCTCCGCCGACGGATGTGCGGCGAGGCGGAAAATAGGAATTGGGGCTCGCCCCAGATTCGATAGGCCAAAGGCCATACCAGGGGCATAGCCCAACCTCTTTCACGCAGTCGTCGGCGAGGCAAGCCTCGCCGCACATCCGGCGGCAGAGCCGATTCACCGGCGACAAACTCTCGCCCACAGAATCCGGTTTGCCCACAGAACCCATAAGTCAAACACACGATCGCGCGATCACTTCGCCGCGCATGGCTTCGTGGCGACGGCGGGGACGTCGCGGTTGTTGACGAGGTTCTTTTCGTAGGTGTTGTTCTTGCCACAGACTTCGAGGAAGCCGGCCTGGACGTTTATCGTTAGCCCGGGACGGTCGCGGTAGTTGTTACGCCGGAAGATGTTGTTCACTGCGCCTTCGGTCGCTACGGTGGCGTTGCCTCCGCCGCCAGTCGATTCGAAGTCGTTGTCTTCAATCACACAACCATCGATCGCGTACGCCTGAATCGCATTCTGTCCCGTTCGATAGACGTAGTTATTGCGAATCTGACAACCCTTGAGCCCGTTGAGGAAGAAGCCGTTACTCATGAAGCGATAGATCCGGTCGTCCCGGCCACCGATCGCGATATTGTTCTCCGCCACCACCAGACCATGATTCGGCCCCTTGTACGGATCCTGCAAACAGATCGCCGAGCCGGCACTCGGAATCGATCCTTCGTAGTCGTAAAGATTGTTCAAGACAAAAATATTCTTCGAGTGGTCAGCCGCAGAGTTAGTCTCCAGATCGAACCCACAGACACCGCCGCCAAACCTCGGCTCGTGATGTCCGAGTCGAAACGCATAGTTCTCCAATATATAAACGTTCTCAGAATTGACCGCCGCAATGTTCGCCGCCGCAACTCCGCTCGTAATGTTGTGATAGGCGAGACTGTCGTTGGCGAAGTAATTCTTCTCCAGTCCCGAGCCACCAAAACTGATGCCAATCGACGCCGTATCTTCGAGGTAGTTATTCTGCGCGGTGCAGCGTTCGCAGTTGCCAAACTGGATCGTCGATCTGACTCCGCCGTCATACACCTGCTGCCGCCCGCGAATATGAAAACCGACGATGGCGATATTTCGCGATCGCTCAGTGTGTGAGCAGCAAGCATCGCCCTTCGCCTGAAACACGGCAACCGCGGGTGTCCGCCCCGAAGCAAAGGCAGGCTCGAGGATGATCGTTCCCGTTCCCGCAACCTGCTCCGGTTTTAATGCCTGGACGGCCAGCAAAAACGGATCGCGGTTATTGCGCCCGTTACCTTTCTGGAAATACTCGAGCAGCGCTTGCGGTGGACGATACGTGCCTTCCACCAGCACGTTGTCGCCAATGAGGAAACAGCCGAAGTCAGTTATCCCGGTAACGTCGCAGGAATACGTTGAGCTATCAAACCTGGTGTGATGGTCCAACTGGACCTGCGTCTTGATCGATCCGCCGCCCTCGATCGAAATCACGCCACCGCCCAAACCAGTCAATTCCTTGTTCGCAGCATTGATGAGCAAACCAAGGTCACTTGCGGCAGCAGCAGCCTGCTGCGCGGCGCGCAAAGCTTGCAATGGACCAGCCGCCGTCGCGCCACTGATCGAAACTTCCGAGCGCAGCGAGATCTTAATCGTTGGTCCTGGTTTTCGCGCCGGCAGATACGCGGCCGGATCTATGCGCGGTCGACCCGGTGTTTGAGCAAACACATGAGACACAAATGCGCCGCCCACAGCGAACACACCCAACAACAATCGACAGATGATGATTTTCATAGAATCTGTGAAGCCCTTCTTGCGCGAAGTCACAATAACATAGATGTCATGACCGCACGTGGGGCTTGCTTTTGTCCCTTTTCGGCCCTATTATCTGCCCCACCCAGAAGCTCCCGTTCATTACCTCCCAGGCTAGTTCTTGCTCCCGACGAGTTTGCTCGTCCCGACTTTGTTCATCCCAGATCCTAAGTTTTAACGGTCGCGAATACTTGTCGTGCGCTCATTAGCGGACGCTCCCAAGTCATACCAACTTTGTTAGTTTCAGCTCACTGGAGGACATATGAGGAAAACGCTTGCGCTATTTGCTGTAGTAGTCGTATCGGTAGCGGCTATCGTGTTTACCACCGTGCAGGGCCAGAATGATAATGGCATCGGCAACGGCCAGGGTAAATTCCGCCGCCTGCGCGCTGATAAAAAAGTTAAGAATCAATACATTGTGGTCCTCAAAAAAGACGTGGCCGACGTCGATGGCGAGGCCATTCGCCTTACCCGCGATTTCAGCGGCGACCGCAATGAGGGTCATACCTTCAGACGCGCGCTCAAAGGTTTTACCGTGCGCATGACAGAAGACCGCGCCACCAAACTCGCCGGCGATCCCCGCGTCGAGTTTGTTGAAGAAGACGGCATTGTCAGTCTAGGCCAAACTCAGACCGGCGCGACCTGGGGTCTCGATCGCATCGATCAACGAGATCTGCCGCTTAATGGAACCTACAACTTCAACGCCACCGGTACCGGAGTAAGAGCCTACATCGTCGATACCGGTATTCGCGCCACGCACACTCAGTTCGGCGGCCGCGTCGTCTCCGGTTTCACAGCCATCAACGACGGTCTCGGCACCAACGACGGTAACGGACACGGCACGCACGTCGCCGGCACTGTCGGCGGTTCAATCCACGGCGTTGCCAAGAACGTTACGCTCGTCGCCGTTCGCGTGCTCGATTCAAGCGGTAACGGAACCAACTCGGGCGTCATCGCCGGCGTCGACTTCGTCACTTCGAACCACACGGCCGGCCAACCAGCAGTGGCCAACATGAGTCTCGGCGGCGGCGCGTCGTCGGCCCTCGATACGGCAGTTCAAAACGCGATCAACGACGGCGTCACGTTCGTAGTTGCCGCGGGTAATGAAAACCAGAATGCGTGTAACGTTTCTCCGGCGCGCGCTCCGAATGCGATCACCGTCGGTTCCACCACGCAAACTGATGCTCGTTCCTCATTCTCAAACTTCGGCACCTGCGTCGACATCTTTGCTCCGGGCAGCAGCATTACTTCAGCCTGGAGAACCAGCGACACCGCCACTAACACGATCTCGGGAACGTCGATGGCGTCACCGCACGTCGCCGGCGTCGCGGCGTTGTTCCTGGAAGCAAATCCGAATGCCACACCGGCGCAAGTCGCAGCGGCGATCATCAACGGTTCTACTCCGAACAAAGTGACCGGTGCGGGAACCGGATCACCTAACCGCCTGCTCTTCTCGCTCATTACCGGTGGCGGTGGCCCAACGCCGACGCCCACCCCAACTCCGACTCCAACGCCGACGCCAGTTCCGGGCGCCGAACTGTTGCTGAACCGGGGATTCGAATCAGGCGCAGCTAACTGGACAGCAACCTCGGGCGTGATCACTAACACCACGCAAAACACGCCACGCACCGGCGCATGGTACGCATGGCTCAACGGCTACGGCGTGACCCGCACGGATTCGCTGTTCCAAACGATCACGATTCCGTCATCGGCGAGCAACGTGACGCTGAGCTTCTGGCTCAAGATCTCGAGCGCCGAAACGACCACCACCACGGTGTTCGACCGGTTACAGGTCCAGGTTCGCAATTCCAGCAATACGGTTCTCGCGACTCTCGGCACCTTCTCCAACTTGAATGAGACGACCGGCTACACGCTGAGGACGTTCAACCTGAATGCCTTCAGAGGACAGACGGTTCGCATCTACTTCCTCGGAACGGAGGACTCGTCACTGGCAACGTCCTTCGTGATCGACGATACCTCGGTCGTGACACAGTAAGAGACTTAGATCACGTGTTCGATCCTGAAAGGGGCGGGCTTCGCGGCTCGCCCTTTTTGTTCTGCGTCTCTCCGCGATCTCTGCTTTAAACGGCCTATTTCAACGCCGAGGCCACAGAGATCCGCAGAGCTTTCCTAGTACTTTTGACAGTAGTTGCCCTCCAAATCGCATTCGATACTCACGCTAAAGTCAGAACAGTCTGCATAAGTGAGGTGCGCCATGTCCGATAAAGACGTTGAGAAATTCGATGAAGATCCGCTAGCCGATGCCAGCCAGGTGATCTCGCAGGCGCTTCCGTCCGGTGTGGATCGCCGTACTTTCTTCATGCGCAGCGCTGTAGTCGCCGCCACCGCGGTTATCACCGGAAAGGTCATTTCCGCACAGGAACAAACTGCACGGGCTACCGCGCCGCCGCCGCCACTCGACCCAAACCTGAACGTCGTCAAGAAAGGCAAAGGACCTGTAATGACGACGATCGATGAGTTCTACAAGGTCGGTCCTGGACCATCGAGCTCTCATACGATTGGCCCAATGCGCATCACCTACGATTTTTATCAAAGGGCAACGAAACTCCCCGCCGACAAGCTCGCCAAGGCGACCGCGTTGAAGGTCCACCTGTACGGCAGCTTGAGCGCCACCGGCAAAGGTCACGGCACCGAGCGTGCGGCGCTCGCCGGCATCGTCGGCAAAGAACCGGCGACAGTCGATCCATTGTTTCTCGACAGCCTGCGTGACAAACCCGATCAGACATTCCCCGTGAAGCTCGGTTCGGCAACGTTCAACGTCAGCCTCAAAGACATCATTTACGACGCGACCAAGGGCGACTTCAAACACCCGAACACGATGATCTGCAAGCTGATGGCGGGCAACGACGTGCTGCTCGAGCAGGAGTATTACTCGGTCGGCGGCGGTTTCATCGAGTGGAAAGGATACACGCCGCCGAAGAAGAACGCGCCGAAGTATCCCTTCGCGACGATGAAAGAGCTGCGCGCGCATGCCGACAGCAACAAGCTCTCGATCGCGCAGGTAATGCTGGCCAACGAGATGTCGATCATGGGCAGAACAGAGGAAGAAGTGTTTGCTTTCGTCGACAAGATCATCAACGCGATGGTTGCGACCGTGAAGTCGGGACTGAAGATGCCGGAAGACGACGTGCTGCCTGGTCCAATCAAACTGCACAGCAAAGCGGCGACTGTTTACAAGCGCGCGATGGACGAGGCTTACCAGTCAGACAAAGGCATCGGCGCCCTCTCGGCGTACGCGTTGGCAGCTTCCGAAGAAAACGGTCGCGGTCACCTTGTGATCACTGCGCCGACCGGCGGTTCCGCCGGCGTCATGCCGGCACTGGTCTACGGACTCGGCGAAGGCGGGCGAAAGCTGCCGTTGCAGAAGATTCGCGACGGTATGCTCGCCGCTGCGGCGATCGGTTATTTGTGCAAACACCACGCAACCTTGTCTGCGGCTGAGGGCGGCTGCCAGGCGGAGATCGGCGTCGCGTCGTCGATGGCTGCGGCCTTGACGGCGACTGCGCACGACGCGAGTTCGCGCGTGGTTGAGAACGCAGCCGAGTCGGCGTTGGAGCACCACCTGGGAATGACCTGCGATCCGGTCGCCGGTTACGTGCAGGTGCCTTGTATCGAACGTTGCGCATTCGGCGCGGTGAAGGCGTGGACGGCGTATGCGATCGCCAGCAACGAGATCGAGACGAGACATCGCGTTAGCTTCGACGAATGCGTCCAGGCGCTGGCCCAAACCGCCAAAGAGATGAACAGTAAATATAAGGAGACCAGCGAGGCGGGACTGGCCCTTTCCGTTGTGCTCTGCTGATCGAGTTTTATGAGAATTTCGAATAAACCAACTGGAATCTTGCTTTCATTGGTAATCCTCATTGCCACTCTGCCCGTGCAGGCGCAACAAACATCTCCAGCTAAGCCACGAACTGAAAAGGATCTCCTGGGTGAAAAAGAGATCCCGGGCGATGCCTACTACGGCGTGCAAACCGCGCGCGCACTGGAAAACTTCCGTCTCTCAGGCGTCTCGATCAATCACTATCCCGGCTTCATCGAAGCATGGGCCATGGTCAAACTGGCTGCGGCCCAGGCTAACACCGACGTGGGCGCGATGAAGAAAGAGCGGCTCGACGCGATCGAGAAAGCAGCCCAGGCACTGCTTGCCGGCAAATATCACGATCAGTTTCAGGTGGATTGGTACCAGGGCGGCGCAGGAACTTCCACCAACATGAACGCCAACGAAGTAATGGCAAACGTCGGGCTCGAATTAACCGGACGCAAAAAGGGTGAGTATCAATTTCTGGAGCCGCATGACGATCTGAACATGTCGCAGTCCACGAATGATTCCTACCCGACGGCGCTGAAGGTGGCGATCATGCTCCGCAACGACAAGCTGGTTGCCGAGTTGCAAAAACTGGTCGCGTCATTCCGTGCGAAAGGCGATGCGTATCTCGAGATAGTGAAGATGGGCCGCACCGAAATGCAGGATGCCGTGCCCATGACGGTGGGCCAGGAGTTTCACGCGTTTGCCGCTTCGCTGGAAGACGAGATCGCCGGGCTCAAAGATGCCGAGAAGTCTCTTTACGCGGTAAACATGGGCGCGACGGCGATCGGCACCGGAATCAACGTGCCGAAAGGTTATGCGGAACGCTGCGCTGCGCATCTCGCGAAACTCACCGGCAAACCGATCGTGCCTGCTGCGGACATGCTGGCCGCAACCTGGGACCAGCGCGGCTTCGTGGTCTATTCGGCAGCGCTCAAGAGCCTCGCGATCAAGCTTTCCAAGATCTCCGGTGACCTGATCCTGTTGGCTTCCGGTCCGCGCGCCGGCCTGTCTGAGATCGATCTGCCCGCGCTCCAACCGGGATCGTCGATCATGCCGGGTAAGGTTAATCCGGTCGTTCCCGAAGTGATGAATCTCGTCGCCTTTCGCGTGATGGGAAATGACTACGTGACAACGCTTGCGGCCCACTCCGGACAGCTTCAACTCAATGCCTACGAGCCGATCGAAGGTTTGTGCATCATGGAGTCGCAACACCTGCTCCATAACACGTCCGCTTTGTTTCGCACGAAGTGTGTCGACGGAATCACCATCAACGAAAAGGTGCTGAGCCGTTACATGGACACGACCGTGGGCATCGTGACGGCGCTGAATCCCGTTCTGGGTTATGAAAAAGCGACCGAGTTGGCCCAGGAAGCCTACAAGAGCGGCAAAGGAATCATCGAGGTTATCAGGGAGAAGAAAGTTCTCACCGAAGCACAGATCAAAGATCTACTGGACCCGGTGAAGCTCACAAACCTGAACAAGAGCAAGTACAAGTCGAACGACAAATGATGGAATGATCATGAAACTCTTCTCTCTCGCACAAGATGTTTCCCGCAACCCTATAACAACGCGGCAGCGCTTTGCGTCTTTGCGCCTTTGCGGGAGAAATCTCGGCTTGATCCTTGTTCTGCTGATCGTCGGCGCGTGCCAGTCTGCACTCGCGCAGAACAAACCCAACATCGTGATCCTCGCCACCGGTGGAACGATCGCGGGAGCAGCGGCTTCGGGCACTCAATCCGCTTACACGTCCGGCGCGGTGGGCATCGACGCGATGGTGAAAGGCGTTCCCGGAATCGAGAAGCTCGCAAGCATAAAAGGCGAACAGGTCGCGAATGTCGGGTCGCAGGACATGTCATTCGACATCATGTTGAAACTTGCCAAGCGGATCAACGAGCTGCTTCCTAACGCAAACGTCGACGGAATCGTGATCACGCACGGCACCGACACGATGGAGGAGACTGCTTACTTCCTCAACCTGACCGTGAAGAGCGACAAACCGGTCGTGATGGTCGGATCGATGAGACCGTCGACCGCGGTGAGCGCTGATGGACCATTGAACCTTTACAACGCCGTTGCCGTTGCGTCGGATCCAAAAGCGAAAGGTCAGGGAGTGCTCGTGGTGATGAACGACCACATCCACGCGGCGCACTCGCTCACGAAAACAAGCACCACCGCGATTCAAACGTTCATGTCGCCACTGCGCGGGTTAGTCGGCGTCAGTGCTTACGGAAAGAACGATTGGTACAACACGCCGCCGTGGAAACACACCACGCAATCCGAGTTTGACATTTCGAAGGTGACGAAACTGCCGCGTGTTGACATCGTTTTCGCGTGCGCCGATATGCCTTCTGATCTGATCGACGCCAGTGTCAACGCCGGCGCGAAGGGGATCGTTATCGCCGGCGTCGGCAACGGCAACATGAACAAGGTTTCGGTCGAAGCGGCGGCAAGAGCGGTCAAGAAAGGCGTGGTCGTGGTGCGAAGCACTCGCGTGGCGACGGGAATGGTCGATCGCAATGTCGAGGTGAATGACGACGAACACGGATTCATTGCTTCGGACGAGTTGAATCCTCAAAAAGCGCGCATCCTGCTGGCCCTCGCGCTATTGAACAATCATCAACCGTCGCAATTGCAGGAACTCTTCCGAAATTATTGACGCGCGTTCTCTGCGTATCTCGGCGTTCTCTGCGTTAAGTATGAGTGAAACGCAGAGGTCGCGGAGAATCGCAAAGGACGCAGAGTTTTTCAATCGTGACGGAGTGCAGTGACAGGATCGACACGCGCGGCGCGTGAGGCGGGATAAAGTGCCGCCAACACCGACACCAGCATCGCCAGAGCAAGAGCGCCGATCCACAACGCCGGCGGCAAGTGAAAGAACTCCAGGTAGTCAACACCCTGCGGCTTGAGGATGAAGCGATAAGCCAGGCTGTTTGCCAGTTTGTCGAAACCCCACGCCAGCAATGCTCCCAAAACCCCACCCACTAAACCGATAACCGACGCCTCAACAAAAAAGATCTGTTTGATCTCCCACTCCTCCGCGCCAATCGCTTTCATGATCCCGATCTCGCGCGTACGTTCGAAGGTAGACATCAGCATCGTGTTGGCGATTCCGAGCGACGCAACCAGCAACGAAATACCGCCAAGCAACGCGAGCGCAGAATTGATGATGAGAAAAATGCTGCGAATCTGTTTGAACTCGTCGACGAACGAAAAGCTCCCGAATCCGAGTTGCGACAGTTGGTTACGCACCGCAGCCATCTGAACCGGATCGTTCACGCGGACCACTGCAGTCGTAAAGCTCACGTTTTGACTCCCATCCACTGCGCCGTTCTTACGCGCCAAACGTAACGCCACGCGACTCAGCGGATCTGCATGCGCATCTTTCCAACTGCGCGCATCGTCCAAAGGAAGAAAGATATTCGAAGGCGCAGTCAGTCCGCGAAAGCGATTGCCGCCCGGTTCTTCTGCGAGCACTCCGACGACGCGATAGGCGCGCGCAACCACCAGTTCGTCGGACTTAACGTTCTGTGCGTCGCCTTTCTCGCTGGACACCGGAGCATCCATGATCTCGACGGTCTGCCCGATGATGTCCGCGGGCTTCGCGTATCCGAAGCGACGTCCGAATGACTGGGTTACGACGATCTCATCGGCGTCTGGGGCGCTGATCATTCGCCCAACGAGGTACGATTTCAGCCGCGAGGAAGGATCGGGCACAGGCGCGCCCCTGAACGTTTCCATGATGGTCCTATTGTTAGCGCGCGCATAGGCCGAGAAGTTGATGTGCGGTTTGACGTAGACCACGCCCGGGATGCTGGCGATCTCTTCGAGGGCGCGGTCGTCGAGTTGGCGTTCGGGTACGTAGTCAGGCACGAATTCGCTGCCGCTGGGCGCTGGATTGGCAGCTTGAGGCGCGCGTGTGTCAGTGCGAGCCTGCTGTTGTTGCTTTGCAGCCAGACTAAAAAGCGAGCTGCCGAAGACATGAATCTCGCTTAGACCATCCAGGTTCTGGAAACGCGAAAGCGCATCACGTTGGAGACCCAAGCCAAACGAGATCATGCTGATGATCACAGCTACGCCGATGATCACACCGGTGGTAGTCAGGGCGGCACGCAACCGCGACTGCCGCAGGTTGCGTAAGGCGAGTCGAACAAGGTCCATGAAACTCATGATTCAGATACTCCGACAATCAGGCCGTCTTTCATTGAAATGCTGCGGTGCGCAAAACACTCGCTAAGCTCGCGGTCGTGCGTCACCATCAAAACTGTTAGACCATCGCGATCGACCATTTCTCGTAAGAGTTCGAGAATGTCCCGGGCGCGGGTTGAGTCGAGATTGCCGCTCGGTTCGTCTGCCAGCAGCAGACGGGGCCGATTGGCAAGGGCGCGCGCGATTGCAACGCGTTGCTGCTCGCCGCCGGAGAGTTCGCCGGGGCGGTGATCGACACGTTGCTCCAGCCCGACACGAGTGAGCAGTTCGTGGGCGCGCGTTCGGCGCGCGCTGCCACGCACGCCGCCGAAAGCAAGCGCGATCTCGACATTCTCGCCGGCTGTCATCGACGGGATCAGATTGAAGTTTTGAAAGATCATTCCAATCGAGTAACGGCGATAGCGGGCCATCTCTTTTTTGTTTGAGAGCACGAGGGGACGGCCGGCGAATTCGACTGCGCCATCGCTGGGGTGGTCCAGGCCGCCAACAATGTTCAGGAGCGTTGACTTGCCGGATCCTGATGTGCCGCAGATGGTGACGAATTCCTGTTCGCGGATAGTTATCGAAACGTCCGACAGCGCTGAGACCTGCGCTTCGCCGACGCGATAGAATTTCGAGACTTGATGAGTTTCTAAGAGAGTGGTCATGGCGTGAAGCGTAGTGTGTGATCGGAGACTTGTTGGCAGGGCTGCAAGTCGACGGTGATGTTGGCGCGCTCCGCATCGCGGCGCAGTGCCGCGCGGAACTTGAGATCGAGAAATCCGTTCTGATTCAAATCCAACAATAGCCAGTAGCGATCTGGCGCGAGATGCTTGAGTGAAAACGTGCCATCGGGTTGTACTGGCGCGTGAGCATAACGCAGCACGTCATCAGCATGTTCACGCTTTACCGGCACGGCGTAAACATGCAAGCGCGCAGGTAGAGACACGCCTTCCGCAGTCGAAACACGTCCACTAATGCTTGCCGCGCCGCGAGCCAGCTTGACGACTAAGCCCTGCACACGTTCGCCTGATTTGAGCGTGAGACCGCTGAATCGAGATTGGGTCACGGCGCCGCTTGCTGCGGGCGGGCCTTCCCACGCAATGTCTCGCACGTACCAGCGACTGCTTTGTGGTTTCACATTCAAGGAGTATTTGCCTGCGCTGATATTGGTAAGCAGGAACTCGCCACGGGCATCCGGTTGAGCTTCGATCGGGAGCAACGAGGCGAGCGAGGGCGCCTGCTTCGCTGCTCGTCCGGTTATAGCGCTGGCGGTAATCAGAGTTTCCTGGAGTGCCGTCTTATTCGGTTCGCCGCATGATTCCATGCCTTCGGCGGAGCCTGGAGTTTCAAGCGCGAGGCGGCCGCTCACTGACCCCATCGCCGTAAGCGTGAGCACGACGTCGTTTACACTCGCGCCGCGTACGTTGATGCGCTGTGGAGGTGCGAGCGCGGCGTCTTTGCTGCCAGGGGCGACTTGCGCCGTCAGTTCGTAAGCGCCATCGGGAACGGCGTCAAAACCGAAAACGCTGGTTGCAGTAGTCGAAACGATTGTCGTAAATGCGACCGCAACGCCGGTCGCTGCATGTGAGAGCGTCACGGCGATAACGGAACGTCGTAATGGCGCGTTCCCTGGTGTTGCGCTTTGCGGCCCTTGCGCTGCGTTGCCCACCACTGTACCGCGCACTGCATAAGCGTGTTCGGGACGATACCTGATATCAATCCCACCGCTCTCGTTGCCGGCGATGACGTTAACCGGAGTCGCAGTATCAAGTGTGGCTGAAGGATGGTAAGTAGGCCCCACAGACCCAGCCTCGGCATTCTGGCGAAACTGGCTGTTCAGATTTGCCGAAACTACATAAGCGCCCGGTTCCAAACCGTAAGCGCGATACACACCGCGATCGTCGGTGGTCCAATCGCGGGCCACCGAATCGCGCACCGCGTTACCAGCCTCATCTCGCACGCGCACCGCGCGCACACGCGCCAACGCCATCGGCTGGCCGTTCTGGTTGACAACACGCCCTGTGATGACGCCGCCCTTGATCATTCTGACCGTGACGTTCTCGCCGGGACGGTGAAACTCCGCGGGTGTGTCTGCCTGAACGAGATCGGCAACATAACCCGCCGCAACTACACGTATGACATAGTTAGCGGGCGTGAGATTTGTTAATTGAAATCTTCCGTCATCGTCAGTAGTGGCCATGCGCATCGAAGATGGCCCACCAGCCGCGCGCGCTAAGACGCGCGCATTAGCGATCGGGAAATTACCGCTGCTCGCCACGACCCGTCCCGTGATGATCGTAGTAGACCGCGCCTGTTGGGACTCAACTTCGAGAGGAGTTTGGGCCGGCGCCTGTTTCACAACCAGTGCCAGCAACACCAGCAATAAGAATCGGTTCATAAGAACACCTGACGTCTTGAAGCTTTTCACCGAAAAATAATTTCTGTAACGGTATAGCCATGTTTATGGTTCGGATTTCGTTTCCGAGTCGAAGACGAGATTGACGTTTGCAGTTGAGTTGTCAGAGACGCGAACCGTCGGACGCATAGTGGACCAGCGAACGCCATTTGGCGTTCCCGCCTGGCGCGCCCCAACGGTTACTTCATACTCGCCTGCCGTGAGCCCCTCCAGGATGAAACCTCCACGAGGGTCCACTTCGGCCAATGTCGTTATCGCCGGTGCGTCCGCACGACGCGCGAGCACAACGAGCGGAGTGCCCGGTGGCAAGTCACTGCTTTTGATCGTGACCTGACCGCGTATGATGCCGTTGCCATATCCCATCACGATCCGAACACCGCCGATGTGCGTCGCTTCAGCCGGAATGTCGAGACCATCACGTTGAGCGATACCATCCCGTTCGACGCGCAACACAGAAAAGCCGCGCGGCAGCCGTTGCGTGCTGTTTGCAACTCTCAGTTTGCCGGGACGTAGACCGTTGAGACGAAAAGTACCGTCGGCATTAACGACCGGCATCTGTTGTGCCGTCATAAGCAGCTCAGGCTGATAGAGGATGTTACCCAGCGAGACGCCCGCGAGCTTGCGCAGCACGCTCACATCCGTCACACCCTCGACAACCACAACGCCGCTCACACTCGATCCCTGTTCCGCTCTCAATTCGAGGCCCGTCACATCCGCGCTCGTAACCTCAAACGGCAACATCTCGCTGTATGCGGCATTCTCGTTGTTCGCCGTGACGAAAAGCATGTAACGGCCGGGCGTAACCTTCTCGATCAGGAATTCGCCTTTTGCATCCGCGCGCAGATCATGCAAAGGCGCGCCCGACACCCTTCCGTTCGCACGTGCCGCCGCATAACCGAACGGTGCACCGGACAGCGGTTGATTGCTGCGCGCGTCGACGATGCGGCCGCTAACGGCGAATCCGTCGGGGCGACGCACCAGGGCTATATCGACGTTGGGCACTTCGCCGCCCGCAGCAACTTCAATCGTCGTCGCTTGCGATTCTTCGGTCACATTTGGATGAAAGGTTCGCGCATAAGACGAACGGCGTCCCGACGCATTGGCGGCAACACTCTCGCTCGCAGTCCCGGCGCTCACGAGATAGCGTCCGGGCGGAAGACCGAAGATGCGATAGACACCCCGGTCGTCGGTTTCGAGAATGCTGCCCGGCAAGTCCAGCGAAGCTCGGCTCTGCCCCGGCTGAGCAATGGGCGTCACGCTGAGGCGTTCGGCAATCACCGGTCGACCATCCGGCGCTCGCACCTGGCCGGTGATGACGCCGCCGAGCACTAACGAAAAGTCGATCTCCTTGATCTCGTCTCCGGGAGCGACCGTTATCACTTTCGCGACGCTCTGCGGATTTGAAGACACGTATGCGGGAGCGAGCGGCATCACCCGGTAGCGCCCGGCTTGTTCGACATTCAGCCGGAAGCGGCCTTCGGCATCGGTGGACGCTTTCGCCAATTCGGTGCGCCGGTCGTTGCTTTCGGTCAACAAAACGACTTCGACACTCGCCGCTGTTTTGCCGTCAAGCGTGACGCGCCCTGAGACGACTCCCGGCTGTTGCTGCGCATGGACCAACGGCGAGGCACACGCAAAGAGGATGAGCGCGACGAAAGTGAAGACCTGCATGGTGCGCAAAAGAAGCTCCTTCATTAGTTCCCTTTTGTTTTCAGGAATTCCAAAGCGGCAGCGATGTCGGCGTCTTCGCCTTTACCGTGTTTCACGGTGACGTCAGGTTCGACTCCGCGGCCTTCGACGCGAACGCCTTTCGCCGTGCGAAAGTCCCAAACCGGCAACAGCAGCGTCCAACCGCCTGCGATAGGAAGCGGGACGGCGGACAGCATCGCTCCCGCAGTGCGGCGTCCGATGAGCGTTGCGGCGCGCGTCTCTTTGACAACGCCGGCAAAGGCTTCACTCGCGCTGAAGCAGTTTTCGTCGATCAGGACTACGACGCGGCCGGAATATCTGCGTTCTGCGCGTCCGCCTGTTGCGAGCATCAACGCGCCTTTGCTTTGCATCTCGCGCGCAAATGCCTGTGAGTCGTAACCGGAGAAAACCGGCAGCGTCGATGGATTGAGCTGATCGATGGAACGCGCGCGATGTCGAGTTAGACCATTGCGGCTCGTGAAATAGCCGACTGGCTGCATTTGCGGGAAGACGTAGTCGCCCAGTCGCATGGCTGCGGCGAGCGTGCCGCCGCCGTTGCCACGCAGATCGATCACGAGTGACGAGTAACGATCGAGTTCGGCAAAGGCGCGATCGACACGCGCTACGACTGCTGGTCCATCTTCAAAGCTCTCGATCCGAAGATAACCGACCGCAGGCGCGAGTTGTCGCCACGTTATGCTTTCCGATTGGTCGACGCTTGCGTTGCTCAACGAAGGCGTCGCGAAAAAATCGAGATGCGAGGCGCGAAACTCAGTGAGCATCTGGCGCATGAGAGTAAGAAACTCGCCATCGTTGCGCGCTGCTGCGGCTCGCGCGCGATAGCGGCGGCGCATTGCGTGCGCGTCGACGCCGTTGAAGTCAGGCGTATAGAAATCGCGTTCAATATGCGACCAGATTGCGTCAAAGACTTCGAGCGGCGGCTGGGAAACGTGGGCGCGATTGCGCAGACCGCGCACTGCACCGTTGAGAAAGAATCGTTGGACCAAGCCTTCGTGAAACCACCGGCCACGCAGCCGGTCGCCGTCGAGAGTCGCGTCGAGCTTGAGTTTGCCGTAAGAGGTTTCAGCCACGAGCGTGAGCTTGTTTTCGTCGAGACGTCCTGACGTGTTGCTGATGTGAAAGGTTCCGAGCGGACCGAGGATCGTAGCTGTCACCGCGCCGTTCGGTGCGATAGCAAACTCAACTGGCGTTTCATAAGTTCCCTGCGGCATCTCGAAAACCACGTCCCACCGCCCCCGCAGCACACGCCGTTTCTCCTCCTCCTCCGCGCCGTTCACGACGGGCGCGCACAGCAGAGCCATCAACATTCCCAGTAAGAACCCGACTAAGGCAATTGCTTTCAACATCAGATATGTAACTTCAGCGACTGGCTAACTTGCGTTGTTGGAGTTCATCCTCATGAAAACCAGCTTCGAGGTTGTTGAGGAAACGGCCGAGCGTTGAGTTTTCCGTCGCCAGTGATTGCCGCAACCTGCTGAATTGCTCGCTCCACGATTCATTTGCGCGTGGAAGCTTGACGTCGTAGCTCATACGCGCTGCGAAGCGATCCCAGTAGACCCAGTGTTCCGGCGCGGCGGTAAACTGGGCCTGCAAATTCGCGAAGATGCGGACGGTCGTGTGATAAATGTCTTCGGCCAGATCTCCCGTGCGGCTCAGTTCGATCGGCGCATCGTAGCGCACGACAAAATGCCCGTGTTTGTGCCGCCAACAATACGCCGGCAGCAAGCGCGCCTTCGCTTTCAACGCAAAGAAAGCGGTGCCACCCATCGTCACGGTCAGACCGTTGAAGAATGGCACGTACATCAATCCGAGGTTGTACTCGTAAACGTCAGGCATGATGCCGAGCACGCCACCCTTCTTCAGCGCTCGTGCCCCGGCAAGAATCGCCGTCCGATCGTTGTAGAGCACTTTCGTGCCAACCTCGAGACGATCGATCAATCCTTTATATATGTGCGTCGTCGGATTTTTCTCAGGCGAGTCGTAGAAGACACTGAACTGCTTGTGCGGCGCGATGTCCATCGCCGCGCGCATCGTGCCAACTGCAAAACTGCCGTAATGCGGCGTGAACAGCACCACCGCTTCAGGCCCCTCACACGCCGCGCGCAGGTGCTCAACGCCTTCGATCTCCACACGTTTCATGCAGAAATCGCGCAATTGTGGACCAGGCATCAGGTCCAGCAGCCGGCGTTCATACTCCCCCTGAAACGTCGAACGCCGAAACCTGAGAACAAGATCGCGCAGTTCCTTATCCGAACGATCGGGAAAGGCGAGCGAGAAATTTTCTTTGAGCTGTTTGGTCTCGTTGGCGTTCAGATACTCATAAGCAGTGGCCACTCGATCGAGCACAGCAGCGCCGGCCGGCGAGAGTGCTCGCGTCAGGCTGGGAGCCAAAGGCAAGCGATAGAACTTCTTGATATTCTCGTACAGCGACATTTTCTTTCACTCCACTCAGGCGCTGACGATTGCCGCCAGTCGTTCTTTGTCGATCGTTTCCTGCGCTTTTTGTAATTCCGCGATCGAACGTTTGAAAGTCACCTCTGCAAAACTCGGATCGGCCACCTTCCACGCCCGCAGGTAACCCTCAACCATCTTGAGCTTCATTACAGCAGTGATGGCTTTCATGCTGTAGGCAAGCAGCCGCGTGTCGATCCACGAAAGCACGTCGGCGGGCACTGCGCGGAAGACCTGCTCCATGCGCTCCGCCAGCCACATTAATAATGCATCGACGTCGTCTTCACTCACCGCCGGCCGGTTCGCGAGGGGACAGGCAATCAGTCGCAGATGACGCGTGGCGGCAAACTCTGCCGCGTCGAAGGTGAAGAGAGACAAGCCGCGAAAGAAGAGCAACGGCTCGAGCGTCGAGAATTGATAATCTTCGCCGAAGAAAGTGACGCGACGCGCCGTGTCGAGAGTGGTCGTCTCGAGATCGGGGAAAGTTACATAAGTGACGTTGTTATCAGCCGGCGACGTCTCGACCCGGGCGCGGTTGTGCCTGAGCATTGCAGCCGGAGCAAGCAGTTGCACTCGCTCGCGTGTCTCAGGCGCCATCACGAAGGAATAGAAGTAGTAGCGCGTCAACGGTGTATCGACGATGCAGAACCGGCGGCGCGAGTCGCTAACCAGGTGCGCCAGCAGCGACATCGCGGACACGGTAAATGGCAGCGCCAATAGATAAGCAGAGTTGGCGTGCGTTTCCAGCTCGGTCAACGCTTGCGTGACGTCGAGTGGCACCCGCATGTTCCGAAGCTCGTGCAAAGCGCGCGAAAAATCTTTCGCTTGCGGCAATCGGTTGATTTGCGCGCGCTGCTTCGCGCCCGCGGCAGCTAAATCGATCGCTTGTTGCAACGGCAGCTTGAGCATCTGGCTCATCGCATACGCCATCTCTTCCGAGTACGCCTTGTTCGCGAAGTGCAGGCGCAGTCGAGAATCGATCGACTGACGAAAGTTTTTGTAAAACGACTTCATAAAGAAACTCCGGCGTCTTTAACCATGTTTGGCCCAACGTGACTTCAAATTCGCGATCGCGTAAATCCAACGCGGCGTAGAGATCGTCAACGTAACTCCTGCAAAACTCGCCGCAATCATGCGGCGCAAAAAACTCACCACCCGATACAAAATGAACCCGGACCCCAGCGACAAAATGAGCGGCCACACACTGGCGCGAACCAGCCCCACAGCGAAATAGAGGGTGTTTTCTGTTTCACCGGCGAAAAAAGCCACCTGGATCATTCCCAGAAAATGACTCGCACGAGCCGGGTAATGCATGACAACGTCCCCCGCCGCGCTATAAAGAAACTGAATGATGAACGCGAAATAGACAAAGGCGAGCGCCGTGTAGGCGTAGAGCACCTTGAGGCGCAGGCCGTGTGCTTGCGGGACGGCAGTTTCGACCGCGGGACGCCTGAATAACTTCCGCGCGATGCGAATACACGCATCGGACATCTGTTGGTGCAGATTACTCAGCCCGCTCAAATCAGTCAGCAACCAGTAACCGTCCATCTTGAAAACAGGATTGAGCGTGAGAAACATCATGAAGTTCATCGCCCACAACAAACGCAGCGTCAGCAGGTCATGCGTAAACAGGACGTAAAGCGTGAGACCGATGAAAAGGATCGCCTGAAAGTAAACGCCGCCCAGATCGACGACCGCGCGCTTGAGTCGCGGCAGACGCCAGATCTTCGTCACGTCAGTATAGAAAGCGGGATAGATCAAATAGAGCGCAAAACCGATGTCGCCGTGCGGAACCTCGAAGCGCCGGCAAGCTGACGCGTGCCCGAGTTCGTGAAACAGCGTGACGGCAATGCTGGCAAAGTAAAAGATCACCAGGTCAGAGAAGCCAAACGGATGCTGTATCGCGCTCAGCGAATGCGAGAACATCAGCAACTCGCACAACAAGAACGCAACGCAAACAAGTATGACTACGGGCTTGGCGAAGAGAACCGAGCACACATTCGAGAAGGGACGAATTACCGATGCGGGAATCAGATCGTAACTGAAAACGAAGGGACGTTTATTCTTCGGCGCGGGCGTATGATCAAACAGCGCCTCGGGAATGCGTTTGGCTATCAGGTCGGCGAGCACCTCGACCGAGATCGTCTGGCCTGTTTGCTGTTCGTAAGTTGCGGCGAGGGCTTCAAGTGTGGCCGGCTTGTCCGCGAGTGCAACCAACACGTCCCGCATAGACTTACCGGCCACAAAACAGACCTCGCCTACCTCGACGAGATAACGTTCGCCTGCTGCATCGCCATCGTGAAACGGCGCGATGCGAACGTCGCTCTTTAGTTTCGGCAGAGCGTTGCTGTTAGTTGGTTCCACTGCTTATTTCGCTCCGTTGACTTAGCAGCGGCAGATGGTGCAGCGAGAGACAGTGGTCGTTGGAGGATCGTTCGGAAACTGGAGCGACTGGTTGCCGTAAGCCGGAAAACCGCCGCCCGAGCCGTCAGTGAACGTTCCGTCGTCGAGCATCGCGCCGGAGTTGTCGTTGGCTACCTGGTAATTACCTACGTAGCCATCGCCGGATCCGTAATTGCCCCAACTGCCTCCGCCGTAACCATAGGCGCCGCCGCCACCGCCGCCGTCGTCGGCAACAAATTCCTGTTGATGTAGCTGCATCTCAAAACGAGCTTCCAGAGCGTGCAGCGAAAAATCTGTCGTCGTGTGCACAGTATTCAGGCTCCTTCGTGAAGATGAGGTCAGTGCCACCTGCGGTAATGCGTGGGACCAAGGGTAGTCCCTGGCAGTTGGCACTGACTTCAATGGTGGAATTGATTAAACCCTCGAGACTAACAACGGCAAATATTGCAGCGGGAGGGTGTATTAGGTTGTGGTGGACAGCCGAAGAAGTTTGGATCGGCCAGGCAGATGTGCGGGTCAGTGAAAGCCGGAAACGCGCCCGTCGAGCCGTCAGTGAACGTCCCGTCGTCGAGCATCGCGCCAGAGTTGTCGTTGGCTACCTGGTACGTACCAACGTAACCCGTTGGCTGAGAGCCATAACTGCCCCAACTGTCCCCGTAGTAACCATAGTCACTACCGCCACCACCGCCACCGCCATCGATGATTTCGGGCAGTTGATACTGCATTTCAAAGCGAGCTTCGAGGGAATACAGCGTAAAATCCGTCGAATTTGAGTTCATCATTTGAAGCTCCTGTCAGAGTTGGGGAAACTTTCTTATCTCGGGAGACACACCTCGGCCCCGATCTGAAATGATAAAAAAGCTTCAGAGTTGATCGTTCTCAACTGAGCATGAGAACTAAGATTGCGGGAGGCAACGCATAAACGTCCGTGCACTCTAGGGCTGGGTGCGGCATTCCGCAACGTTAATTGGTTTGATCGTGTTGCTAAAAATTGGCCTGGATGGCTACGGCCTGCGGCGCTTGCGATGGCGGTGACGATACTTCATTGGCGGCAGACCGTGTTTCTTTTTGAAATCTCTTACGAAGTGGCTCTCGTCAGTTATTCCTACCTGCGGCATTAGTTCTTTGAGACGCAGGAACGAACCGTCGATCAACTCCCGCGCTCGTTCGAGACGCAGTCGTTTCAGGTATTGCGCGGGTGTTAGTCCGGTCTCGTCTTTGAACAAGTGCCGCAGCCGTGAAGCAGAGAGGTTTACTGACGTTGCGAGGGCTTCGATGTCTACGTTACGGCTGAGATCTTCGGAAAGCAGATCTATAGCTTGTTGCACGCGTGGATCCATTGGGAGTCACACCTTTCGTGAGGCCCTAAGGGCAACTCCCATCAAATCCGTATGCGAGAAATCGCGTCTACGATCAGATCCGCGATCTTAAAAACGTTCGCGGAGTCTTAATTTCCCCACACTCTCACCCAATCAACCTGCATCTGCTGCGGAAATACAGTGCTGCCGTCGGGCGGGCCGACGAAGTTTCCGCCAACTGCAACGTTGAGGATGATGAAGAACGGACCTTGAAACTCGGACGTGCTATTGATTCCGCCCGCGATGTTCGCTTCCCCATACTGAATTCGATCGACGTACCATTTGATCGAAGTCGCAGTACGCGAGATCGCAAACGTATGGAAACCCGCCGATAGCGAAACGCCCGAATTGAAGATTCCGCCAAATGAGACGTGGTTGCCGCCGGGATCTGCCCAATGAATCGTGCCGAAGTTTCTAAACGGGTTCTGGCCCTGGATCTCCATGATGTCGATCTCGCCGCACGACGGCCAGCCGATCGTGCTGATGCTGTTGCCGAGCATCCAGAACGCCGGCCAAACTCCCTGACCTTCAGGCGCGTTGATGCGAGCTTCGACCCACGTGTTGACGCCCCACGATTGTTTGCCCTGCGTTTTCAGACGCGCCGAAGTGAACTGGTTGCCGCCGAGGTTCTCTCGCCGCGCCTCGACCACGAGCATTCCGCTTTCGATTCGTGCGTTCACCGCTCGGTTGGTGTAGTTCTGAAGCTCGTTGTTGCCCCAGCCACCGCCGCCGAGATCGAAACCCCAGTTCGCAGCGTTTATCGTCGAGCCGTTGAACTCATCCGACCAAACCAAATTCGAGAATCCCGGCGGTGCTCCTGGAGGCGGCTGAGAACCGACTGAACCCCACGTAAATTGTTCCCACGTGTTCACGGCCTGGCGGTCTGAAAACAGCGGCGCCCACGTTGCGCGAGCGAGATCGGCTGAAACGAAACGGTTCGTCACTCTTCCGCGGAGAGTGAACGCGCCGCCTGCGATATCGGTCCAGACAAAATGTTCCCACGTTCCCATGCTCGGGCGATCGGCGACCAGCGCGTTGGCGCGGTTTTGATCGGCCGAGACGAACAGACCGGTGCCGATGGATCTGAAGGCGATGAAACCACCGCCCGCATCAACCACTTGAAACTGTTCCCACGCGCTGGTCGTCGAGCGATCTGCAACCAGTGGCGCAAATGCGCCGCGGTTCTGATCCGCTGAAACGAAGAGACCGGTTGCGGATGCGCGGATCCAGATTGTCTGGCCCACGGGCGCCGCAGCCTGTGCGGTCACGGTGAGTAACACTGTAGTCAGTGCCAGAAACGCGATCCTTCTGGCAGGTGACGAGAAACGACTGCGACTATTTGGCTTAGTCGTAAGTGCCATGAGTTTTCCTCCTCAGTTTTGGGTGCTCGCCCCTCTTGATCGAACGTCAAATAAGTAGGGGAATGCAGGTCAAGGTTGACGTGCTGAGCTCACGTGAGAACCAAGTTTGGGAGGATCTGATTTGTGGCGGCTTAAAATGATGCCGCCAGTCGCTACTAGATAAACGAACCCATATTTGGACCAATCTCCGTTTCCGATATGACATCGACCCAGATGTTGGCCCTGACACCCCTCTGGCCCAGGACTCTCATCGGCGCTCTTCCGCCGTCCTGCTGGTAACGGCGGGCACTTGCGTTGTAGTCCTCGATAAACGCTTGTGAATCGGTCTCGAGCGATCTGTACACATAGTAGATCCTCGTCGGATTAGCCCTCAGTCCATGACCGCCGTTGTATTTGCCGCCTGATGGGTGATAGCAATCGAAGCTGTCAGGTCCACAGAAGATCACCAGGGCACAGCCGGCGACTAAGACTGCATTCACACTTGCCGGATAAGGCACGTTTTTGATTTTTTGTTCCTGGTCCACCATTTTGAGCGCCGGCGCTCGCACTTCCGCTCTGGCTGCGGCAACCGGCCTGGCTGCGGGTCTGGCAGCCGGTCTGGCTGCGGGTCTTAACTCGACGCCTCGATCGGGGATTTCTTCGTACTGCGACGAGGACCAGCATGAACTTATCTTCCGCCAGGCGGCCTTGAAGAAGTCGGCAATGCACGCCGGCTGAACGACTCCCGCTCCCGCGGCACGCGCGCTCGCAGGTGACACAGATCTGTTTGCGGCATGCGGGTGGCCCATTTTCATTTGCACCGTGCGCTGTAGGTGGGCCGAATGTTGATTGATGTGTGGACCGGTTTGTGGACCAGTTTGTGAAGCGATCTGTGAACCAACGCCATGAGCATGAGCGGGCGCAGTTGGAACTTGCCGGGCCGGTTTTAGCTGTACTTGGGGCTGCCTTGGCATTGGCGGTTGTGGTGGGCGCGGTTGAGTTGGCTTAACGCGCGCGACTCGCGGCTGATTAGATAAAGGCGTCTTATTAAATGAAGTGGGCTTATTGACCGCCCCGGGAACAGTCCGGCGTTGATTGTTCGGCATTAGTTTGTTCCTTTAGTACGTCTTGGGCGGGAGGCCTTGGGCTGGTTGCCATCGGGGTGGCAAGTTGGAAAACGGTATCACGCAGGCATTCGAGAAATCAATAAAAGAAGTGCGAGTTGGGTTGAAAGCGGATTGCCCGGTTTAGGCCTCAACTTTCATTGGCACACGAAAATCTTTGTGATATAAACTCCGCCCCGAACTAGTCCCCTCCCCCAAGGGAACGAAGATCTTTTTCACTTCTGTTCAACCCACTGGTCTTTCTCGCGCGGATTTTGCGCGTTACACACGGAGAGAATTACCTACCTGATCTTATTGAAGGAGTTACCTCATGCTGAATAGAGTATGTGCGGTGCTTTTCGTACTAACCTTGTTTGTCGCCACCCCCTCCATCGCCTCTGCCCAGGCTGGATTGGCGACTGGAAAATTCAAATTCTTCATGGATGAAGAGTCCAACAAGACTCTCGACTTCGAAGCCCGCTCGGATGCACGAGGCAATACCTCGGGTTTCATGAAGTTTACTGACGACGCGAGAGTTATTTTTCAGGATGTGGACGGCACCGGGGAACCGCAAGATGAGCCAGGGCCGTTTTTCATGACCGCGGCGCTCGACAAAATGACAATCGACCAAAACAGAGCCGTTATGAGCGGCGTGATCCGCGAGTCGAGCCATCGCAGCTACGTTGGAAAGTGGATTCAGCTAGTGATCGAAGATAACGACGGACGCGAAGTCGCCGACAAATTTGGTTGGTCCTTTTGCCAGCCGGACCTCGGCGGATGGATTCCCTCGGACGCTGAAGTTCCCGGCGATCAGGGAGCGTTCATGAGTTGGTGGGCCACCGACGCGGAGCGAAGAGACGACGTCGGCATACCTTCACCCAACCTGATTCCCGGCACGCTCAGGGCGTGTGTAGTTCATCCAGTCCGCGCCTACGACTGGGCCACCCTGCTTAGAGCTGACGGCGAAATCAGAATCGTTTCCGAGCCTCGATAACGCCCGGTAAGAGGTCACAGTAAGTGGCATTTGCCGCCGCTCGGTTACCAGCCGCTTTCCCTGGTAATGCGAGCGGCGGTTGTATGTTAAGAACGTCTCATGCACTAATCTTTCGCCCGGCGGTGTTAAAGTGAGCGAAGGAGATCCGCATGAGGAAAGCACTCGCAGTCATTACTTTACTCGTAACCTTCTCTGCCCACGCACAAGTTCCCGCCACCAGTCACAATTACGAGTTCGCTAACGGAAACTGGTTCAACGGAAAGAAGTTTGTGCGCCGGACGTTTTATTCCGTTGGCGGCACGTTGACGAGCAAGCGACCTGCGCGCGTCGATCGTGTTTTCGATCTTTCCGGCAAGTATGTCGTGCCGCCGTTTGGCGAGGCTCACAATCACAACCTCGACTGGTCCAGCGACGAACGTTTCGCGCGAATCAATAAGATGTATCTCGACGCGGGGATCTTCTACGTCAAGAACCCGAACAGCCTGCTCAGATCGAAAGCGCCCACGTCGGCGAGGATCAATCTGCCAACGAGTGTCGACGGAATACTCTCGAATGGTGGTCTAACAGCGTCGGGTGGTCATCCGATCGAGATCGTAACGCCGCAACGTGGCTTCAAACCCGACGACGGCGAGGGAGGGTTCTATTACGTCATCGACAATGCCGCCGATCTCGAACTCAAGTGGCCCGCCATCAAAGCCGGCAAGCCTGACTTCATCAAGACTTACTTGATGTACTCCGAAGAGTACGCCAAACGAAAAGACGACAAAGCATACGACGGCTGGAAAGGTCTAGATCCAGCTATTCTTCCGGAGATCGTGCGCAAGGCCCATCGCGATGGGTTGCGCGTCTCTACACACGTCGAAACTGCGGTCGATTTTCATAATGCGGTGGCGGCAGGTGTTGATGAGATCAATCATCTGCCGGGTTTCAGACCGGATCGGAACGATGTTGCCAATTACGCAGATCTCGAACGCTATCAGATCTTCGAAGCTGACGCCAAGTTCGCCGGCAGTAAGAGGATCGTCGTAGTAACCACGATTGGCGAGACGGTCGAGCAGACGTTCAGCAATAAGTTTGGTGAACGCGAGCGATTGGCAGTGCGCGCGATGCTGATTCGAAACTTACAAGTGCTTCACCAACACAACGTGCCCATCGCGATCGGCAGCGACAGTTTCCGGCAAACGGCGTTGGTGGAAGCGCTCAGTATCGCCAGGCTTCAGGCGTTTGATAATCTCACGTTGTTGAAGATGTGGTGCGAAACGACCGCCGCGGCTATCTTTCCGAAACGGAAGATCGGCCATCTCAAAGATGGTTACGAAGCCAACTTCCTCGTATTATCAGCCAATCCGCTGGTAGATTTTGCGAACGTCAAGACGATCGAACGGCGAATCAAAAGAGGCGAACCACTGGAGCCATGACTGACATCGGTATAGCCGAAGCATCTGAACTGCTGCGCCGGAAACAAATCTCGGCGCTCGACATCACAACCTCCTGTCTCCAGCGCATCGAAGAACTCAATCCCACGCTCAACGCTTTCATCACGGTCATGCACGAGAGCGCGTTGGCCCAGGCGCGTCAGGCCGACGAAGAGATTCACGCAGGCAACTGGCGTGGACCACTACACGGCATTCCGATCGGGCTCAAAGATCTGTTTGACACTGCCGGCGTGAAGACGACCTGCGGCAGTGCGCTGTTTGCCGATCGCGTTCCGACCGAGGACGCCGAAGTCGTTCGCCGTTTGAAGCATGCTGGCGCGGTGCTGATCGGCAAACAGAACATGCAGGAGTTTGCTTATGGCGGCACGTCGACGTCGAGCTACTTTGGCCCGGTGCACAATCCGTGGGACATGGAGCGAATCGCCGGCGGTTCGTCGGGTGGTTCGGCTGCGGCCGTGGCGACCGGCATGTGCTTCGCTGCGCTCGGAACTGACACCGGCGGATCGATCCGCGAGCCGGCGGCGTTCTGCGGGATCGTTGGTTTGAAGCCTACTTATGGGCGCGTGAGTATGCGCGGCGTGTTTCCGTTGTCGTTGTCGTTGGACCATGTCGGCCCGCTTTGTCGCAACGTCGTCGACACGGCACTTGTGCTTCAGGTCATCGCTGGTTACGACAAGTTCGATTCAACGACGGTGGATGTGCCGGTCGATTCATACACAGATGCGCTTAAAACGAAAACCAGACCACGCATCGGTGTTGTTCGCCAGCCTTACTTCGACGACCTCGATCCGGAGATCGAGAGTGCGATGGCTGAAGCGCTGAAGGTGTTAACAGGCTTGGCTTCCGATGTAGTAGAGATCGATCTGCCGCCCATACCAACTGCTGTGCAAGGACCGGAAGTCTACGCCGTGCATGCAAAAGACCTCGCCGCATCACCGCAGCTCTACGGCCGCTGGATCCGCGAACGACTGCAACAGGCCACCGCAATCGACACTGTCGCTTACATCGAAGCGCGACAAGATCTCGATCGCGTGCGACGCGCCGTCGTGGACGTGTTTTCGGAAGTCGACTTCTTAGTTACGCCAACCAGCCCGGTGCCACCGATAACGATCCAGGAAGCACTGAACATGTCGCCACCACTCGCCGGTGAACTTTGGCTCAGGAATACTCGAACGTTCAACGTCTACGGCCTCCCGGCGATCTCCATCCCCTGCGGCGTCACGCGAGCCGGCCTGCCGGTCGGCCTGCAAATCGCCGGCTCAAACTTTGGCGAAGCAAATCTGCTCTCATTCGCGTATTCTTTCGAACAAGCGACCAGGACGACGACAGAGATTTCTCCCGCAAAGGCGCAAAGAAAACCCTTAGAATCGCGGCAGCGCTTTGCGCCTTTGCGGGAAACTCTTCGTACAAGTCTTCGACGATTAGGAGAACGACCATGGCAGCCTTCCCACAGGATCTGAAATTTGGTCTTCGTATGCTCTTGCGACGACCGTTGTTGACCGCCGGCATCTCGCTCTCGCTGGCCCTCGGCATCGGCGCCAACAGCGCTGTCTTCAGTCTCGTCGACGCCATTCTCTTCCGGCCGATGAATATCGGCGATTCGTCACGTCTCGTTTCGCTCTACACGAGCGATTACTCAGGCTCGCAATACAGCGCGTCCTCATTCCCCGACTTCGTCGACTTCCGCGATCGATCCAATGTCTTCGAAAACGTCGCCGCCTTCACCGAAATCTCCACGACACTGCGATCCGAAAACTATGCAGACCGTACTGACGGCGTGCTAGTTAGCGGAAACTATTTCGATCTACTCGACGTGAAAGCCGCGCGTGGCCGCACCTTCCACGCAGAGGAAGATCAAACTCCGGGCACGCATCCCGTAATCGTCATCAGTCATAAATTGTGGCAAACGCGATTCGCCGGCGATCCCTCGCTGATCGGCAAGACAATCTTTCTCAATAACAACAACTTCACCATCATCGGCATCACGCCCGAAACTTTCACCGGCACCGATCTCGGACGCTCGCCGGAGATCTTCGTCCCGATGCAGATGTACGTTCAGGTTGGTCTCGAACCGGGCTTCATAACCAGTCGCGGCATTCGTATGTTTTCTGTTCTCGGACGACTGCGATCCGATGTGTCTGAAGATCAGGCGCAAACCAGTCTCAACCTGCTCGCAGGCCAACTCGCCGCGGCGTATCCCGATCATTGGAAAGAGCGAAACCAGGAACCACGCAAAATCAGCGTCATCGCCGAACGCTACGCGCGGGTTCGTCCGGAAGTGAGAAGCGTCCTGATGGGACTCGCGGGTCTCTTCACCACTTTAACCGCACTCGTCTTGCTAATCGCGTGCAGCAACATCTCGAACATGCTGCTCGCGCGAGCGACTGCAAGACAACGAGAGATGGCCGTTCGCACCGCTCTCGGCGCCAGCCGCGGCAGGCTCATCCGCCAGCTACTCACCGAGAGTCTGCAACTGTCGCTTATCGGCAGCGTACTCGGAATTCTTCTCGCGCCGATATGCATCAAACTCCTCATCGCCGCTTTCCTTCCCGGTTCGACTACCGAACTTCCGTTCGACATCGGCATCGATCAACGCGTGATCCTGTTGACGCTCGGAATCGGATTGTTCACCGGATTGATCTTCGGCCTCGTGCCTGCGCTGCACGCCAGCAAGTCCGATCTCAACCTCGCAATGAAAGACGAATCATCCGTCATGCAAACCGGGCGAAGAAGGTTTGGGATGCGAAACCTGTTCGTGATTACCCAGATCTCGGCGTCGTTGTTATTGATGATCGTCGCGGGATTGTTTGTCAGGAGTTTGCAGAAAGCGCAGCAAGTGGATCTCGGTTACAACGTCGACAACGTTCTTACCGTGAGGCCCGACGCGGAGTTTCTCGACAATCGGGATACAGGCCCGCAGCTCGTCTTCTACAACCAGGTGCTCGAGCGCATCAGAACTCTGCCGGGCGTGGAAGCCGTTAGTCTGGCGGATTTCATCCCCTCCGGAGGCGGACTCCGCCGCTCCACTATCAGCGTCGAGAATTACACTCCGCGCACGAACGAAAACATGGACGTGAGAATCGGCGTCGTCGCTCCCGACTACTTCCGAACGATGGGCATGACGTTGACCACCGGACGCGAGTTCCTGGAACACGACAAAGACGGCGCGCCACGCACTGCGATCGTCAACGAATCACTTGCGCGACGCTACTGGCCCGGCGAGAACGCACTCGGAAAACATCTCACGCTCGGCGGCAGCAAACGTCAGCCCTTGGAAGTTATCGGCGTGGTCAACGACGCAACGGCATACATCTTCGAAAAGGACGCGTCGCCCTTTCTCTATCTGCCACTGCTGCAAAACCCATCGCTCGGAATGACTCTGCACGTCCGCAGCAAGGGCGATCCGATGGCGCTGTTATCGCCTGTGCGCAACGAGATCGAAGCCCTCGGACAGAACGTGGTCCTGCGCGATCCGAAACCACTGTCCGAACCACTGAACGACTCGCTGCTCTCGCTGCGTCTTGCTTCGACCCTCACCGGAATCTTCGGTCTGCTCGCACTCGCGCTGGCGATGGTGGGAATCTTCGCGGTCGTGAATTACTCCACCACACGACGCACGCGTGAAATCGGCATCCGCATGGCCGTGGGCGCGCAACGCGCAGACATACTGCACATGATCATGAAGGAAGGTTTATTCATCGTCGTCGCCGGTGTCGTCGTCGGATTGCTGCTGGCGTTCGTCTCCGCCCGACTGATCGCATCGTTCTTATTCGCTGACGCGGGGAGCGACATGTCTGTCTACGTCGTGATCGCGCTGCTACAGATCGCGATCGCAATGCTCGCCTGCTTCATCCCTGCTTACAAAGCGACGAAGATCGATCCAACCGAAGCGTTGCGACATGACTAACTTGTCAGCGATTGCGGCGGCCGCCGAGTTGCGCCGAGAGTTTTAGTGCGCTTGCCTGGACGATCTTGCCGGCCGAGGGAAGATAATCGTCGTTGAGCTGGCTGACTGTGCCGCTGACGCCAATCGCCGCAACCACCTCGCCGCTCGCGGAAAACACCGGCGCTGCCGCGCAACGCACGCCGACTGCATGTTCTTCGTCGTCGATCGCATAACCGCGTCGACGGATCGCCGCGAGTTCTTCCAACAGATGAGGCAGCGTGACGATCGTCCGCGCCGATACGGGACTGAGCGGATGAAGCGCGACGATCTCCTGCACTTCCTCACGACTCAAATGACTGATCAGCGCTTTGCCGACGGCGGTCGCAGGCGGCGCAACACGACGGCCACTCCAAATGTCCATCTTGATGAAACCGGGCGACTCGATCCTTTCGATATAAACCGCATCGCCATGATCGAGGATAGCGAGGTGCGCGCCTAAACGCGTCGCTTCGACAATCTGTCTGAGTTGCGGCATGGCAAGTTCTCGTAAAGCCATGCCCTGCACCGCCTGGCCGCCTAAACTCAAGACCCTGATCCCGAGCGTATGTTCTCCCGTTTCGACGTCGCGACGTACATAGCCACGGCCAACGAGCGTCCGCAGCAAATAGCTGGTCGAACTCTTCGGCACCCGCGCAGCGCGGCTGATCTGCGACGTGCTCAGTCCGTGATTCCGGCTCGCCAGCAATTCAAGTATGGACAAGGCACGTTCGACTGATGTGACGTTTGATTTATTGTTCACAATACTGAACTACGGATTTTCTGATCTATGACAAAACCACCAGAATCAATGGCCTGAATGTCCATCGAAAGAAAGCTGTTCACCATTCTGATTGCTGCGTTGCGTGTGGGGGATGGAGCATGCTAAACCTCCGCCCTCATTACGTCGAGGGGTTGTTCACAATGGTGAACGGTAGCGAATACTAGTTCGAAAATCGCGGTGTGATCGGTACGTTAGGAGACAATGCAGCATGGTGTCCGCAGGGTTGAAAAAAGAGACGGAAACGGATTTGCCGCCGGGATTTCTGACGTTCATGTTGCCGCTTCACGCAAGGCTGGGCGAGCGCCAGAAATTGCACGTGCAACAGCGCGCCGAGGTCCTCTCGCTTTCCCATCGAGGCCAGAAGCCAAACTATCTACCGCCGTCCAAAGCGACGAAGGAAGACTGGCGCATCGAACTACCCGCGTGGTGCGCGGATCAACGAAACCAGATGACCGGTCCCGCCGACGACGCGGAACTGGTCGTCAAGATGCTGAATTCCGGCGCACCCGGAGTCATGCTGGATCTCGAAGACTCGATGGCCAATGCCTGGTCCAATCTGAGACTCGGAATCGACAACATCATCGCCGCGCTCAAAGGTGAACTCACCTATTTCGACACGAAAAGAAACACCGACGTTCACCTCAACCAGGGCAACACCGTCGTCCTGGTGCGTCCGCGCGGTCTGCACCTGAGCCAGGCGGGCGTGTTGAACGACGAGTTGATACCGGCTTCGTTGTTCGACGTCGCGATGGTCGCTTATCAACTAAATGCCGCTGAGTTGCGCCATCCGCTCACGTTCTACATTCCGAAATCTGAATCAGCGGAAGAGGCATTGTGGTGGCGCGATCTGTTCCAGGAGATCGAAGAGGCGAAGGGCTGGCCGCGCGGATACATCAAGTGCATGGCGCTGGTTGAATCGCATCCGATCGCGTATCAGATGGAAGAGTTTATCTATAACCTGCGCGATCACATCCTTGGTTTGAATCTCGGGCGCTGGGACTACATGGCCAGCCTCATCCACTTCACGCTCGACGATGCGGAGTGGGTCCTTCCGGATCGAAACACGATCCCGCACAACGTTCCATTCTTTCAACGGCTGCGGGAGTTACTCGCCGAGACTTGTCACAAGCACGGAATGCTGGCGATTGGCGGCATGACGGCGCTCTTTCCGAATCGCAGTAATCCCGAATTGAATGAGCGCGCGTTGCGAGTGCTTGCCGAAGACAAACATAACGAAGCTGCCTGTTTGATGGACGGAGCGTGGACCGGACATCCCGATCAAAACGAGATCGCCGTAGAGCAGTTTCCTTTTCCGAATCAACTTCAGGCGCGCAAATCGGACGTCGAAACACGGCCCCGTCTGCGGCCGTCGCCAAAAGGAATCGGAACGATCAGCCTCGACGGAACGCGCGCGGCGATCCGCACGATCATCCGCTATCGCAACGGCGTGCTGAACGGAAAAGGCGCCAGTTTGCTCGACGGCTACATGGAAGATCTCGCGACCGATCGTATTTATCGCCTGATGATCGCGCAGCGCATTAGGCATCGCGACCAACTCGGATCGCTCTCCGCCGGCCACACGCCGGAAGCGATCAGCAAAATGTTCGATCAAGAGCTTAAGCGAATTCTTGGCGAACTTCCCCTCGATGCCGGCGACTCCGCTAGAGAGACGTTTCGTGCGGCCCGCAACATCAGCGAATCCCTCATTCGTAACGGCGAATTTGATCCTATCTAAATAACAAGGGGGACAATCATGAACGCGTCTGATCCTATTGCACTCGAAAACGTTTGGACCTACGACTGTCGTTGGCGCGGCATCAAGCGTGGTTACACCGCCGAAACGGTCCTCAAGCTGCGTGGCTCGATCGATATCAAGCACACGCTCGCCGAACGAGGAGCGAAACGTCTCTGGAAACTCCTGCATGACGAGCCATACGTTCCGGCGTTAGGCGCGATGACCGGCTGCCAGGCCGTGCAGCAGGTGCAGGCCGGATTGAAAGCCATTTACTTGAGCGGTTGGCAAGTCGCCGCCGATGCCAATCTCGCCGGCCACATGTATCCCGATCAGAGTTTGTATCCGGCGAACAGCGTTCCCGAAGTGGTGCGAAAGATCAACCAGGCGTTTCAACGCGCAGATCAGATCGATCATGCGGAAGGACGAAACGGGATCGACTGGTTCGCGCCGATCGTTGCCGATGCCGAAGCTGGTTTCGGCGGCAACTTGAATGCGTTCGAGCTGATGAAGGCGATGATTGAAGCGGGCGCTGCGGCAGTCCACTTCGAAGATCAACTCGCGTCCGCGAAGAAATGCGGGCACATGGGCGGCAAAGTTCTCGTGCCCACGCAGGAATTCATTCAAAAACTGATCGCCGCGCGGTTGGCGGCTGACGTGATGTGCGTGCCGACGATTCTGCTCGCCCGAACCGACGCTTGCGGCGCTGGTTTGATCACCAGCGACGTCGACGAACGCGATCATCCGTTCTTCACCGGCAGCCGCACAGTCGAAGGGTTCTACTCGGTGAAAGCGGGATTGGACCAGGCGATCGCGCGTGGTCTCGCGTACGCGCCTTATGCTGACCTGGTTTGGTGTGAGACTTCGGAACCGAACCTGGAAGAAGCTCGCCGTTATGCGGAAGCGATCCATTCGGAATTTCCGGATAAGCTTCTCGCCTACAACTGTTCGCCTTCGTTCAACTGGAAGAAGAAACTCGACGACGCGACGATTGCGAAGTTTCAGCGAGAACTCGGCGCGATGGGTTACAAGTTTCAGTTCATCACGCTCGCCGGATTTCACGCGCTCAATCTCGCGATGTTTGAACTCGCGCGGGAGTATCGCAACTCGGGCATGACGGCTTACGCGGAACTTCAGTCGATCGAATTCGAGCGCGCCGCTGACAGCGACTATCGCGCGGTGAAGCACCAGTCGTTTGTCGGCGCCGGCTATTTCGATTCGATCGCCCAGGCGATCAGCGGCGGCACTTCGTCGACGACGGCGCTGAATGGTTCGACGGAACAGGAACAGTTCACGCAACCGATTCCGGCGCCGGTTCTAGCCGCCACGCAAACAGCCTGAGTTTCCTATTACACTGGGGATGCTTTGAACCCAAAGTGCTTACGGCTCTGCCGCCGGATGTGCGGCGAGGCTTGCCTCGCCGTCCGGCTAAAATGGAATAAGGGCTTTGCCCCTGGTGCGAGCTTTGCTCCCCTGAATTTATAGCGCCACTGATTCGATCACTCCGATCCAGTGGCCGGCGTTCAAACGACCGCACGCAAACTCCGAGATCAGATCGAATACCTGATCGGAGAAGCCACCGACATTGAGAATGTCCTCACGCTCTTTCGCTTGCACCGTGCGATATGGCTGCACGTCGATGCAGACGAGACGAGCGTTTGGATTGCGTTGCTTGTACATGGTCCACTCGATCATCGTTTGCGTGCCCCGGATCCCGAAGCCGCGGCCGGTATCGATCCACGACTCGTTATCCGAAACGAAGATCACGAGATCGCCCTTCGCTTTCTTGCGATTGAGCCGTGCCAGCGGCGCGCTGCAATTCGTTCCGCCGCCGCCAATCGCAGCCAGCCGCTCGGCGTTGGTCATCACGCTGTCGCGCGGGTTCAGCCGCACCTTCACGACACGACAAGCGAATGGCAACACTCGCGTGTTTGGGTTCTTCCGCAACATCGCCGCCGAAACAAGTGCAGCTACGTCGATACAACGCACCTTCGTAGTCGCTCCCTGGCGGTGACCCGTTACTGGCGTCAACATAGATCCTGAGACGTCAGGACAGACATAAACCTGTCCGTCGATCGCGGGAACATTCGCGGTGGCGATCTCCATCGCATCCTGGAGCGCCTCGCAAACTTCGCGCGGGATGTCGGTGTTCGCGGTAGCCATCGAGTACGCGACCAATAGCTGGTACGGAAACACGCGGGCCTTTGCGAGCGCCTGCGGATCGCGCAGACGGTTCGCGATGATCTCAGTCAGGCCGGGCTCCTTGAACACACCGTGGCGCGCAAACGTGTTCAGGTTCATGCGTGTCATCTGCCACGGAGCGCGCCGGGCAACCGCGGTCCATTCTGCGGTGCTCAGTGGCAGCGACGTCAGCATCTGAAACGGAACGTCCGGCACTTCGGTCGATTCGCGGTTCTTGAACGCTTCGAAGTTGCGCACCACTTCCGGCAGCGCTCCGAACGCGTAATCGCGGCCGATGACGTAACCGAATAGTGCTTCGCGGCTCTCGTCCTTTGGCTTTGGGTGGACCATCTTCAGGATGTCGCTCAGCGAAGGATCCTGACCCACGTTAGCTTTGAACAATGCCGCTGGAGTGCGAGCATCGAGCCACTCACGCACCAGGCGCTTCGGCGCCGAACCAAGCGACTTGCGGCCCACTACACCCGACCGCATGATCTGCACGAAGTTGCGCAACATCTTTGCGTTGTCGATCACACGCGGGAAGATCGTATTCAGCAGTTCGCGATCTTTCACCGATAGGACGGCGCAAAGCAGTGCCGGCATGTCTTTCATGTAACCACGCTCGCGGCAGAACACGGCTGTCTTCGCGATGAACTCGGCGTCGAGTTCGGCGCAGAGATCCAGTACCGTTTTCAGTTGGTCTTCCGCGGAAGCATAGAACGTGCTGTTCAGACAGCCAGTCGCTGCGTATTGAGCCAGTTGTTGCTTTGGCGAAAGAGCGTACGCCGGGGCGTGCTCTTCGTTGACGGCATCAGTCGCCGGAACGAGCTTGCCGAATAGTGCTTTGAATAGACTCTTGTTTGCCATTGTCTACCTCACCTCGAAGTACCTATCGCGAGTTTTAGAAATGGCTGCGGGAGAAGGCCTCGAACCTTCAGTCTTCGGGTCCAAAGCCCGACGTGTTGCCGGTTACACCATCCCGCAATTGGTTGATCTATCCTCAGTTCCATCTGGTGGCTATGGGTGGATTCGAACCACCAACCTCGCGCTTATGAGACGCTTGCTCTTTCCGGTTGAGCTACACAGCCACGTAATTCTGGTCACGAAAGTTGGAGCGCGCGGTGAGACTCGAACTCACGAATACCGGATCTGCAATCCGGCGCCTTAGCCGCTTGGCGACGCGCGCGTGTTTGCTTGAGAGAAATTTGGTCGGGGTGGACAGAGTTGAACTGTCACCACGAGTTCCCAGGACTCGGATGCTGACGTTACACCACACCCCGAATTTGTTTGCTGCACAAACGAAGGGGCGACAAGTGAGCGAGCGTGACGAGACATCTCCCCATGTAGTCACACTCAGCATTCGCCCCCCAAAAGCTTGGTATCGGCGGAGGGATTTGAACCCACACTGCCTAGTTTCTAAGACTAGCGCCTCCTGCCAATTGGGCTACGCCGGTAAAGTTGTGCTAAAAAACAGATGAAGGCAGTGAGAACGTCGTCGCGAATACACTTCGAGGCACACTTCTCCTGAGGATGGCGAACTCATGGACTCTCGCAAAGCACCGAGTTCATCATCCGGAAGGCTCCCTGCCTTCATCTCTCGCAATAAGTACTTCGATTATCAAAAAACTAAGGAGCGGGCATTTAGCCTCCGAGGGAAGCTGCCCGCTCCTTAAGTCTCTTTGAATTTACTTTTGAGATTTGGGAGCGGGAGTCCGCTCCCGCTTATTATTGCCTGGCTTGCCGCGTATTTATTGACTCTAAGTGTTCGAGTCTACCGGCGAAATTTTTGGGCGTGGACGGGTTGAGGCCCATCGAACACGCGACCATATACATGCCGGCACGCTGCCGCCACTTGGTCGAATATTCTTTGTTGGTTCTCAAGGTCATCATTGAAACTTTCTTCCTCACATGCGCGAATTAGCGTTCATGGCTTCGCGCGAGCGGACTTGTATAGAGTATCAATAGCGAGCCTGTCAAGACTTTTCTTTTGGCAACGTGATGGTCTGGTTAATGAATCTCAACATCCGGTTTACGGAATTAACCAGCTCGACAATTACAAATCGACTTAACCGCTTTTAAGGAGTTTGAATGAAGCTTATTAAACGGATCTCGCCCACTTTTGTTGCACTGCCAGCGTTGATTCTCGCTCTTTCCGTCATCTCTTTCGCCCAGGAACAGGAGAAGGCCACGGGCAATGTCAGGATCAAGAATTTTGGCGCATTGGATGAGCACTTCCATCGAGGCGCCCGTCCCACAGAACAAGATCTCAAAGCTCTCGCTGCGATGGGAATCAAGACAGTTATCGATTTGACCGATAACTCGCGCGCGGTCGAGCAACCGGCAGCCGAAGCAGCCGGACTCCGCTACATCAACATTCCCATGAAGGACAAGAGCTATCCCGACATGGCTCAAATCGAAGAGTTTCTGAAAGTCGCGAATGATCCCGAAACCGGCAAGTTCTTCGTTCACTGCGCCGGCGGACGGCATCGCACGGGTGTAGTCGGAGCGGTATACCGGTTCAATAAATATGGCTGGAATCTCGAGCAGGCGATGGATGAAATGTACAAATTCGATTTCGGCTCGGGCTTCGGTCACGGAAAACAGAAAGACTTCGTCAAGAACTACTGGCAGGAGTTCCAAAGCAAACAGGTCAACGCTGCGGCAGCGACCGTCAATAAGTAAACCTTAAAGTCATCCTTAAGTCATCCGTTTCCCGAAGGGTCGCTCGATTGTGAGCGGCCCTTTTTGTTTGTCGCGATTCCCTTCCCGATCGATTTAACTTCCGTTAATCTTTCACTTGGTACACTCAAGCCGTAGTCAGAGTTTCAACTATGGTGAGAACGCGGCAAATCACTTTAATTGTCTGCGCCTTGTTGTTGTGTGCATCGACAAATCACACGCGCGCACAGGACGCCGACTTCGATCAGAAGCAGTCAGAAGCACTGCCTCGATTCGCTCGCGTCAACGAACGACTCTATCGCGGCGCTCAGCCAACAACGGAAGGCTTCAAGCAACTCGCCCAACGCGGAATCGATACCGTCATAAACCTGCGCGACGACGACGAACGCGCGTTGCTTGAAGAGTCACAAGTAAAAGCAGCCGGACTGCGCTACTTCAATGTGCCCTTCAATCGACGCGGTCCGCCAACCGAAGCCCAGGTCGATCAAGTCCTCTCACTGATCGACGACAAAGATAACGGAGTCGTTTTCATCCATTGTCAAAGAGGTCAGGACCGCACGGGCATGGTCGTCGCTCTTCATCGTATCAGCCGTGACGGTTGGACGGACCAGGAAGCCATACGCGAAGCAGAGAATCGCGGCATGAAGTTCTGGCACTTCAGAATGAAGCGTTACATCTCCGGATACTTCCGCAACAGAGCGCGCGCCCACTCGAAGGCCGCGCCCTAGTTTCTGCTCGGCGTTTCTCGGCGCACCTCTGTGTCCCCGGCGTTGAAATTCAACATGATATACGTGAACGCAGAGGACACAGAGGTGCGCCGAGAAACGCTGAGCATGTAGGGTCTCACCCACTCGCGGAAGCAGTTGTGTTTATGACCTCACGGTGTTATTCATAAACACATCCCCCGCAATCGATTAACCGCCCCGTGAAAGAGAGACACGATGTCTAATCAAGCAGGATCGCAGTCTGAAATGCCGCGCCGTATGCTCGGCCGCACCGGAGTTGAAGTCTCTTTGATCGGTCTCGGCGGTTGGCATCTCGGGTTCAAGTCGATCGACGACGATCTCGCCGTGCGCATCATTCGCACCGCCATCGATAACGGCATCGACTTCATGGACAACTGTTGGGATTACAACGAAGGCGCGAGCGAGATTCGCATGGGCAACGCTCTGCGCGACGGCTATCGCGATCGCGTTTTCCTGATGACGAAGATCGACGGCCGCACCAAACAGGACGCCGCCAAACAGTTGGACGAATCACTCAAACGCCTGCAAACCGATCACATCGACCTGGTCCAACATCACGAGATCCTTCGTTTCGAAGATCCGCATCGCATCTTCGACGACAACGGCGCGAACGCTGCTTTGATCGAAGCACGTGACGCGGGCAAGATCCGCTTCATCGGTTTCACCGGTCACAAAGATCCGCGTATTCACTTGTACATGCTGGAAGTCGCGAACGAGAACGGATTTCAGTTCGACACGGTGCAGATGCCGCTCAACGTCATGGACGCGCACTACCGTAGCTTTGAGAAATTGGTCCTGCCCGAACTCGTCAAACAAAACATCGGCGTGCTGGCGATGAAGACGCTGGCAAACGGAACGATCCTGGAGTCGAAGGTTGTGAACGCGATTGAGTGTCTCCAGTATGCGATGAACCTGCCGTCGTCAGTCGTGATCACCGGCTGTGAGAGTATGGCAGATCTCGAACAGGCATTAACCGCGGCACGCACGTTTAAACCGATGACAGAAGCCCAGGTAAATACCCTCCTCGCAAAGACCAAACAACTAGCCGCTCGCGGAGAATACGAACTTTTCAAAACCACCTCCGTCTACGACGGCACCGCGTCACATCCCGAGTGGCTCGGCGAAGAACCGCCGGAAGTTAAGCGCGTGATGCAAACATAATCCCGCGCCTTCGCCGCAAACGCTCTAGCTTCCCACGAACAATACAGCTAAAGATCTGTGCGCCCCAATTTAGTTCCGATCCGCGCTTCACCGACATCATGCGCCGTGTCGGCCACGCGCTGTAAGGGGTTTCTCTGCGTCTCTGCGGTAAACATGACGCGAAACAAATAAACCGCAGAGACACGGAGAACACGAGGAACAGATTACGCGCGAGCTGCGCGGCGGCTGGCGAGCCACTCTTTTGCTTCGGGTGTTTTCATCCACTCGCCTGCTACTTGTTTGGTAGCGACATTCAAACGATTCCAGACGTTCACGGTCGCAACCGCCAGAACTATGGCCGCCAAACCTTTTTCATCGTAGTGCTTCGCGGCTTCGTTCCATACATCGTCGGGCACAGGATCGGAACGATCGCTGAGTCGTGTAATACACTCGGTCAGTGCTAAGGCAGCTCTTTCAGCGTCGTCGAAATACGGCGCATCACGCCAGGCGCCGACAGCAATGAGTCGTTGATCAGTTTCACCAGCTTGCTTCGCCAAGCCGGCATGCAGCTCAACGCAAACGCTACAGCCATTGATCTGGCTCGCACGCAAGTGCGCCATGTGTATCGTTTTCGCCGGCACTCCACCTTGTTCGGCAGCCGTGTTCAAAGCGAACATTGCTTCCATAGCACCGGGCAGGATCATTGCAGGTTGACTTATTCGTGATTTCATTTATCAAACTCCTTCCAGGAAATATTTCGTCATAATTATCGCCGATCACGTTTGAAGAATCATTGCGAGGCGTCGATCATTTGATCGCATCTGCTTTCGCTCGCTCGCGTCGCGCAAGCCAGGTGAATGGAATCGAGAACACCTGGAAAGCGGCGCTGAACGTGTACGACGCCGGATAGCCCCAAACGTCCGCGACTTTGCCCAGCACAGGTTGAATAACGACGCCGCCAGTCGATCCAAACAGCGAATCGAACGACAGCACGGTCGCTCGCTGTTGCGAGGGAATCAGCGCGTTGAGGTATCCCTGGCGGATCGGTATCACTGCCGAAAACATCAAGCCCCACAAAACGAGCAGCACCACTGCGATCCAGAAGTTCGGCACGAACCCGATCACCGCCAACACGACAACGCTTATCACTTCACACAAGAGCAGCACCGAAGTTCGCCTTTGAAACACACGCACAACATACGGAACCGACAAGCCACCCGCGATCTGCGCGCCGGCAACAATCGCCGCCGCCAATCCGGCGACACCATACGCGTGCGGATCGCCATACAACTCCAACAAGTATGGCTGCATGGCATAAAACGCGTAGATCGAAACACCACTGCTAAACGGCGCGGCAAACATCAGCCATCTGACGGGACGATTACGTAAACCATACTCAACCGAAGCATGCAGCAAGCTCTTCACCTCGGCGAACAAACGCGTTCCACCGCTGGGCGTGAACCCGAGATCCTTCATCAGGAACAAAGCGGAAATGAAATTTAACGCGAGCAGGAATGCGCGCACGACGTAAGGAACGCCAAGGTTCGTCACCTGGGCCAACGCTCCACCGGCAACAGATCCGACCAGCATCGCAGCGCCTTCGACGACCTCGCCTTTCGCCAGCACTGCCTCCAGTTTTCCTTTCTCGCCGGCATGGTCCAACGCATCGGCCAGCCATGCTTCAAAAGCACCTGACAAGAATGTGAAACCCAGCCCGAGAAATAACGACGACAACGCCCACGCCCAAAACGGCGCGGACACGTACCACATGTACAAATACAACAACGTCGAGATCGCGAGCGTTAGAAGCCCGAGGAGATACGACGCTCTCCTGCCGCGCAGATCGGCCACGACGCCGGTCGGGATTTCGAACAGCACAAAGCCCGCGGTAAAGAACGCATTCGCGGCAAACGCTTCGAGGTTATTCAGTCCCGCATCGAGCAGAAAGAGAGTGTTGATGCCCCAGATTAAAGAGGCGGCGAGCGTGTTGAATAGCAGGAGCGTGAGGTACGTGCGTTGAACTTTGCGAGCAGCCTGGTTCATGCACGCGGCTCACGATGTTGGTTGGATTTTCTCTGCGTGCTCTGCGTCTCTGCGGTTAACCTTGGCTGCGAAAATAGATTTACCGCAGAGACGCAGAGACTCACAGAGTTCAAATTTAAGTTCACTTCTCGGATGACAACCAACTCGCCACGTTGCCGGCGTATGTCTTCACATCGTTCAGCTTTTCCGGTTCGCGTTGAATCTGATCGCCCGGCGGCTCCAACAGAAAAGTGGGACAGCCCTTTGATGTGTCCCAGTTGTAGTCGACGAGGTGATGAAAACTCGATTGGGCCACCGCCCGGCCTAAACGATTGCCGTGCGCGTCGTCGCTTGATTCAAACGCGACGATCAGATTGAAGTCGCGTCCCGTCGTCTTACTGACGCCGGTGGCAATCACGCGCGCACGATGTTCGTCTGCCGGAACGCCTACACTTCCCTCGTGCGGATGCGCCGGGAAATATTCAATCGCGCCGCCATTACCCGTGCGGAGCAGTTCGTGAACTGGTCCAACCGGCGTGAGGTGCTGGTAATCGCCGTTGCTGCCGGAATGATAGTTGGGCCATGAAATTGACTCGGTATCCTCGTCGTCGCGAGCGTGACGTGAATCGTCAGGATCCTTGTTTATGCTGTGAAAGAAGTGTGCCCTTCCAACGCCGCCGAGTGTGCACAACGACGAACCCAAATCCTGGTGATCTCGCGTGGTCAGAATTCCGCCGCCTCGTTGGTGAAAACGCGTGATTCCCTCGCAGTCAGTCTTAGTCAAACCGTTTCCGGCGTCGACCGCAAAGAGCCATAGTTGCTGAAAGTCGGTTTCGTCGAGCGTGCTCAGCAACGGATCGTTGCCGTCTGCATCCGTTTCTCGATCGCGTGTAGTTATTTTGTAAAGCGGAGCGCCATTCTCGTCTTTGAGTGACGCGAGATATTCGGCCAGTAAGGAAAAGCGTCCGATATTCCAATCGTCTTCGACAAACGGAATCGTCGTTTGCAGCAGTATGTGAACCGGATTAGACATTGCGGATTCATGATAACACTCGACCCAACGCTGTGCCGACTGCGTTGGAAACGGTAGTGCGCGGGCCTTGAACTACCTTTGCGTTCTCTGCGTTCCTCAGCGCCTCTGCGGTTAATGGGCGGTGTAAGGAGAGGACGCGGAGTTTTACGCAGAGATACGCAGAATTAATACTCCGCAAAAGAATTGTCAACGTAACAGAACAACCATCGTTCACCGGGTTCGGCTGAAGCGATGACGGGATGTCCGCTGGCGTGGGCGTGTTTCGTCGCATGACGATTTGGTGAGGAATCACAGCAGAGCGTCGCGCCGCAGGTTTGACACGTCCGCAGATGAACCCAGAGGCCGCCGATCTTCACACACTCTTCACACTCGCGCTTTTTGGCCGTTTTGAGCGTTGAAATCTCCTGCAAGTGCGCGCAAATATTAGCAGCCACTGGATTCCTCCTTGTTTAACGGCTTACCCGGCAGCAGCGCGTTCCTGGCTCGCCTCCGCAGCCTTCTTGATGATAGTCACAACAGCTTCCGGTTGCGAAGCGAAGGGAACGTGGCTTGACGTCACTTCATCAGTCGTCGCATTCATCCGCTGCGCGAACATGCGTTGCAACTCAGGATTGATCGCCTGGTCTTCAGTCGCTACTAAATACCAACTCGGAATCTCTTTCCAAGCCGCGACTTCATATTGCTGCGCGAATGTGGATGAATGCACCGGCTTCTGCGACGCGTTCATGATGCTGCGGGTTCGATCGGGAACATCCGCCGCAAACACTTCTTCGAACTTGGACCGATCGATATACAGGAACCCCGCTGCATCCGGGACCAGCGCAGTGCCGATCTTCGAAGGATACTTCCCGAGCAATGCCTGCAAATTGTCACCCGCATCCGGAGCAAACGCGGCGACATAGACCAACGCACGCACATTCGCAGCGCCGGCGCCCGCGCCGGTGATCACCGCGCCACCATACGAATGGCCCACGAGTACGACTGATTCCTGTGCGTCGACGACGCGGCGCGTGGTCGCGACGTCGTCGGCGTACGAAGTAAGCGGGTTCTGCACCGCGATCACCTCGTACCCTTCTTTCTCGAGCAGGGGAATCACGTCGCCCCACGAACCTCCATCCGCAAAAGCTCCATGAACGAGAACAACTGTGGTTTTCTTCATCTATAACTCCTTAAGAAATTGTTTGTAATTAAGCCGCGGCAGACTTCTCGCCCTTGATGAAGGCGAGCAGATCTGCATTGATTTGATCCTTGTGCGTCGAACACATTCCGTGCGGGTATCCGGGATAAACCTTCAACTGCGCGCCTTTGACTAACTTCGACGAGAGCAATGCCGCCGCGCCGATTGGAACGATCTGATCGTCGTCGCCGTGCAGGATCAACGTAGGCACGTCAAACTTCTTGAGATCTTCAGTGAAGTCAGTTTCCGAGAAGGCCTTGATGCAGTCGTAAGCGCCTTTGAAGCCGCACAGCATTCCCTGAAGCCAGAACGACTCACGCAATCCCTCCGACACCTGCGCGCCCGTTCGATTCGCACCGTAGAACGGCGCACTCAGATCTTTGAAATACTGCGATCGATCCGACTGGACACCCGCGCGAATCTCGTCGAACACTTCGATCGGCAAACCACCGGGATTGGCTTCGGTCTTCAACATCAACGGCGGCACAGCGCTGATCAACACCGCCTTCGCCACTCGCTTTGTTCCATGCCGTCCGATGTAACGCGCGACTTCTCCGCCGCCAGTCGAATGACCGACGTGGATCGCGTCTTTCAGATCGAGCGCCTGGACCAGCTCCGCGAGATCGTCGGCGTAAGTGTCCATCTCGTTTCCATTCCACGGCTGGCTGGAACGTCCATGTCCGCGCCGGTCGTGCGCGATGCAGCGATATCCGCGCGCTGCGAGAAAGAACATCTGATCTTCAAACGCATCCGCGGAGAGCGGCCAACCGTGACTGAAAACAACCGGCTGTCCCGAGCCCCAATCCTTGTAGTAGATCTGCGTGCCGTCCCTGGTAGAAATAGTAGCCATGAGTGCTCCTTAAATTTGTAATTTTGAAATATTATTGTTCCCGCTTTGAACAAGTAACGCATCACTCGATTGAAGTCTTTTTAACTACCTCGAAGGTGGTACGAGCTTCCGGCAGCAATCCTGTGCATTTCTTCAGATTCAGTTTAGGCGTGATGCTCGTGCTGCTATTCGGCAGTTGCATCGCGCGGCAGACGAACAAACCGTCGATCCAGTTCACCTCGATTCCGAGAGAGGATCGAGGTGGAGTTACGGAGCTCGATACGATCGGCGGACGCGTGACGGGCGCGCACGGCGATCGGCGAATCGTTCTATACGCGCGCAGCGACGGCGTGTGGTACGTCCAGCCCTGGGCGGATCAACCATTCACAAAGATCCGGCCTGACTCAACCTGGGCCAACACAACGCATCTCGGCACCGAGTACGCCGCGCTGCTCGTCGAACCGAGCTACGTTCCGGTATCGCCGATCATCGAGTTGCCGGATGAAGCCGGCGGCGTGGTTGCCGTTGTCGTCGTCGAAGGCACGCCACCTTTCTGGCGCAGGTGGTGGTTCCGCCTGTTGCTGGTGATGATTGGGCTGCTTGGCCTCTTCGCGCTTTATCGTTATCACCTGCACCGGGTTCGGGCCCAACTCAACCTGCGCTTCGAAGAACGACTCGCGGAACGGACTCGCATCGCTCAGGATCTGCACGACACTTTGTTGCAAGGCGTCGTGAGCGCATCGATGCAACTGCACGTTGCCAACAGTCACCTCGCTCCGGACTCACCGGCGAAACCGATGGTCGGGCGCGTGATGGAACTGATGGGCCAGGTTATCGAGGAAGGACGAGATGCGGTTCGCGGGCTGCGTTCAACCGCGGAGAATGCAGACAACCTGGAAGCGTCTTTTTCCGAAGTGGGAAAACAACTCGCGCCAAATGGACGAGGCGATTATCGAGTGATCGTCGAAGGCACGCAGCGACCGTTGCGCCCGATCATTCGCGATGAAGTCTATCGCATTGGACGCGAGGCGCTAGTGAATGCGTTTCGCCATTCGCAGGGCAGTAAGATCGAAGTTGAACTGGAATACTCGCCGAAGCAATTGCGCGTGCTGGTCCGCGACGACGGCGCGGGAATAGATCCGCAGGTGCTGCAATCGGGTCGCGATGGACATTGGGGGTTGGCGGGTATGCGAGAACGGGCGGAGAGCATTGGCGCGCGCTTGCGAGTGTGGAGCCGGGCGCGTGCCGGAACGGAAGTGGAGTTGTCGATTCCCGGTCACATCGCTTTTGTGTCGACGCCTTCGAGAGGATGGTTCCACAGGTTACGACGTAACAAGAGCGTAGTGCAGGAGGGCGAGAAATGAGCGAACAGATCCGGGTTTTTAGTGTCGACGATCATCCTTTGCTGCGCGAGGGCGTTTCCGCGCTTATCAACAACCAACCGGATATGACGCTGGTGGCCGAAGCGTCGAATGGCGCTGAGGCGATTACGCTATTCAAGCAACACATGCCCGATGTGACGTTGCTGGATCTCAGGCTGCCGGACATGAGCGGCATCGACATCCTGATCGCGATCCGCAGCGAGTTTCCCGAAGCTCGCGTGATCATACTCACCACGTTTGAAGGCGACGTGGAGATCCATCGCGCGTTGCAGGCCGGAGCACGTGGCTACTTACTCAAGAACATGCCGCCTTCCGAGTTGCTCGACGTGATCCGCCAGGTCCATGCCGGTAAGAAACGAATCCCGCCTGCAATCGCGTCGCATCTGGCCGAACACATGAGCGACGAAAGCCTCACCGAACGCGAGGTCGAAGTGCTGCGCCAAGTGGCAGACGGCAATAAAAATCGCGACATCGCGAAGAAGTTGTTCATCTCGGAAGAGACCGTGAAGGTCCATATCAAGCACATCATGGAGAAGCTCGGGGCCACCGATCGCACGCAGGCGGTGGCGATCGGAGTGCGTCGCGGGATCATTCAACTTTAGGTTTGCCTTGCACAAAGAGTCTCCCGCAAAGGCGCAAAGAAAAATCCTTGAAACGCGGTAGCGCCTTTGCGCATTTGCGGGAAACTTTTTTGTGCAAACCAATAACACCAAAGAGGTATCAAAAGTTACCTGTTTCTCTTGATTCGGCAGGCGGGACGAAACGGTAGAGTGGCAGGCAGTTGCGAGAAAGGAGACTGTTCTGCAAAAACTATTTCCTGCCTTCCCCACCGGCTGGCCGGGATTTGGTCTGCTGCTGTTGCGTGGATTGGTTGTGTTCATTTTAGTCAGGCACGCGCTGGCATTGTCAGGCTGGCCTACGACTCTGGCAGTCCTCACGGGCGCCGGCTTCTTGTTGGTTGGATTTATGACGCCGATCGTTGCGGTGCTGATTGGACTAATCAGCTTCGTGCTGGTTTTCACGAATAGCGCAGGCGTCGAACTGGTGGTACTGACTTTCGCGATCGCCTTGCTTGGACCAGGTGGGCTTTCCGTCGATGCGCGGATGTTTGGCCGGCGCGAGGTTTTTATCCCGAAGCGTGCGTCGCAAATGTCTGCCGCAACTGATCGCCCAGATCATTCGCTTCCCACTCACGCCACAGATCGTAAGCCTGACGCAGGTGTTTAGTGCGCAGCTTCACGAAATGACTTAACAGCCAGATCAAACCTTCGAGCTCGCCGTGTTTCTGCTTTCTCGCTTCGTTGACTTGTTCGCCGATGCTGTCGATCCAGATGTCGCAGTCGTGAAGATCGCCGAGCGCCTTTTGCATTTGCGTGGCGTTCTTTGTGTGGGTGGCAAGTGCCCGGCCCCAGCACTGTTGAAATAACTCGAGCGCGTAACGCAGTCGTTTCGCGGCGATTCTCATCTCGTGCAGCGCTTCGACTTCGAACGGTTTGTACAAGCTGTTGCTCAACACTTCCAGCTCTTTCAACCGTTCGTCGATTACGTCGGCAGACATCTTGATAAACGTCAGTGGCGTGTCAGCTTGAGCGCGCGGTTTGCGCAACGTGGTGGCGCTGTCGATGCCGGCGATGAACTCTGTCCGCAACTGCTTCATGTTGTTGGCGGCGAGAATCGATTTCAAACTCTTGCGTGCTTCGTCAAGAATGTCTTTTCGCACGCCGATGAGTTGTTTGAGCGCGGCTGCTGCTTCGGCGGGCGCGTGTTTTTCGAGTTTCTCCAGGGCTGCGATTGCGACGTCCTGATCGCGCACTTCCCCGAGCGCGGAGGCGATGCTCTTGGTCTGTTTCAGTAACGAAGTGAGTTCTCGTTTGCGGATGTACGGCGTGAAGTCGCGCATGGCGCTACGCAGTCGTCGCGAGGCGACGCGCATCGAGTGAACGCCTTCCGGATCGCTGAAATCAAGGGCAGTCTCTTGGAAGTCGTACATCTCTTCAAACCGGGTTGTAAGTACCAGCCGGATCCCTGTCAGGGCGGCGTCGTTACACTTTATCCCTTTGACTCGCTTGGCTTTAGCCATCGTTTATCTTTCGTGTCCCTCCAGATTCGGGAAAGAGTGACACAAATCAGCGCCCACTGTCGACAACACTGGACCACGGGTAGTGTCTTAATTTCAACTCGGCGTTCTCTGCGTAGCTCTGAGATCTCTGCGTAAATACTGACTTCCAAATATTTAACGCAGAGTTCACCGAAGATCGCAGAGAACGCAGAGCCAAAAATAAGACACTACTGGACCACGGCTGTGTGGCTATTACGGGAAGGCGACGAGGATAGCGCCTTTGTTTCGCATCGGGGTTCGACGTTACTGTTCGCTCTTTGAAATGAATCACACTGCACTCTCAATGCTGGTCCTGTTGCTTACGCTCTCGATCGCGTGCGAGCGACGAACCTTCTCACAATCCCCTCACCCGCCGCCACAAGAAGAACCCGAACATCTCTACGACATCTACGAAAGCGACACCCTCGTTCATCATGGGTATGAAATCCGCGTTCTGGGAAAAAAGAACAGCTACGCTGTGATCAAAAGAGATAATAAGATCGTCGCGGAGTTCAGAGGAAAACTTTACCATCCCGAGGGTAACTTCACCGACATCGGACGATACGATCTTCTCGGCGATGGAACGCAGCCGGTGATTATCTCGACGACCGTTCCGCGAGGCGGCCGGCATTGGGTTGTTAGTTTGTATCCTGAAGTCGGCGTGCTGTTTGATAGCGGCGACTACGGTGTCGGCCGTGAGGAGTTCTATGTAATTGATGTCGATAAAGACGGCGTCTACGAGATCTCGCTTGAAGTAACTGCCTTCTATCAAATGCAAGACAAGATGTACATCGGGGAGATTCCGCTGCCGCAGATCCTCTTCAAGTACGACCCTGCGCAGAAGAAATACCTGCCGGCCAATCACGTGCACCCCGATTACGCGCTTCGAGGACTTGATAACCAAATCCATGCCTTGAATGAGGAGGAGCGCTACCTTTCAAAGCGGCTTAACATCCTCCTGCGTTACATCTTCGCCGGACAAGAAAAGCAAGGCTGGTCCTTCTTCGAAGAAGCCTACCGCCGCCCGGACAAGGAAGAGATCACCGCCCGAATCAAAGACGTGCTTAACGGGCAGGGCGTTTATCGCTATCTGTATCCGAATCAGGATCCACCCAAACACTTCGCCGGAACCGATTTCAAGAACTATTCATACGGGGGCTACCGATTCCCGCACGGCAGGCGAATAAATCTCACTCTCCGAGATGGCGAATACGAATACAACTTCGAAGAGGTGCGAGGCTGGTTTCGCCTCGGCGATATTTACTATGCGGATTTAACGGGTGACGGTAATCCCGAGGCGATCGTCATGCTCTCACTCGTTCAATGTGGCGCATCCTGCGATGGCGGCGCGACTCTGTTTCGTGTTTACGCGACCGGGAAGAGCGGCTTGCGAACGATCTGGCAGTACGAAACGGGCTCGACAGCTTACGGCTGCGGGTTGAAATCTTTGATTGCAAATCCCAAGCAGATCGTGATGGAACTTTTCGGACGCTGTCCCCGACCCGTGCAGGAATCACTTGGATCAGGAAAGTTCCATATCGAAAACCTGACCCGCTTGACCTTCAAATTCAACGGCCGACACTTCGCGCGCCAGAAGATCGAATTCATTTCCACTCCTGCAAACGACACCAAGAACTACCAACCCGAAATCCTCATCGAACACCTCCCAATCCGTTCGAATTAAGAGTGCATTATCGAGAACTTGGTAGTGTCTTAATTTCAACTCGGCGTTCTCTGCGTAGCTCTGAGATCTCTGCGTAAATACTGACTTCCAAATATTTAACGCAGAGCCAAAATAAGATACTACTCGAGAACTTTGATAGATTGACCTGCGCCAGTAATCTAAGTATATGTTTTCGGACTCCCGATAACTCCAAAAGGAGAACTCATGACAATTAACTCTGCCGGGGCTGCGTTTATCTCTGTCCTTCTATTGACTGTGACCACTTACGCGCAGAGTCCCTGCCTGACGGCCTCGAAGTTTGGCCCAACCGATCAAATCGGCAACCTCAATCACGTCACGCCCGAAAAAACACTCGCCGCCACCAAGCTCGTCACGAAAGGCAGGAGTTACCGGCTCGGCATCGAAACGAACAAAGACACGCCCGCCTATCCACCACGCACTTTCGCCGTCACCATCGTCCAACCCGGCCAGAATGCCGGCGCGACACTTGGACCAACCAAAACCACCTACAACGACGACATCATCAACGGTTGGGCCGGAGTCGGCACTCAACTCGACGGCCTGGGCCATATCGGCGTCGACAGTCTCTACTACAACTGCAACCGCGCGATCGATTTCGCGATGACTGACGGGCTAAAGAAACTCGGCGTCGAGCATGTGCCACCGGTAGCCACACGCGGCGTGCTGCTCGACATGGCCGGTTATTTCAACACCGACATCGTTAAAGAAGGAACGGCATTCAACCGCGCCGAGATCGAAGGCGCAATGAAACGACAAGGCATAAAGGCGATCGAAAAAGGCGACGTCGTTTTGTTCTACACCGGCTGGCTCAAGTTACTCGGCAAAGACAACAAACGTTACAGCGCCGGCGCTCCGGGACTGGGCCGCGACGGCGCGCGCTATCTCGCGTCGCTGGGAGTCGCAATCGCCGGCGCCGACACGTGGAGTTTCGAAGTCATTCCTTTCGAAAAGGACGCCGGTGTCTTCGAAGTCCACCAAATCCTGATCCCCTTAAACGGCATTCACATACTCGAAAACGCCAACACCGAAGAGATGGTCCGCGACCAGGCGTGGGAATTTCTCTTCACGCTTGGTCCAGCCCGCATCACCGGCGGCGTGCAAGCAATCGTCAACCCCATCGCCATCAAATAGGAGCCCTCCATGAAGAACGCCTTCTTAGTGATATTGTTCATCGCAACCAGTGTTCACGCGCAGGGCACGATTGCCGATTACGATCGCGCCAACGGCCTGCGAGCGAAATACGAAGCGGCCGCAATCGACATGGCAGGCCAGCCTGCGTGGATCGGAACCACGCATCGCTTCTGGTATCGCAAACTGTCGCGCGGCGCGAGCGAGTTCGTGATCTTCGACGCCGACACACTCAAGAAACAGCCCGCATTCGATCACGCCAAGATCGCGACTTCCCTTTCGCAGCTAACCGGCAACACTTACAAGCCGCATGATCTATCACTAGCCCAACTCCGTTTCGACAACTCGATCGGTTCATTCACCGCCACCATCGACGGCACAAACATCCGTTGTTCGATCTCCGACTCGAGCTGCACGAAAGTCGATCCGCCGTCTCAAGGAGGAAACCGTCCGGAACGTCCGGTGAAATCGCCAGACGGCAAGTGGGAAGCGTCGATCAACAACTACAACCTCGTCGT
>DATELZ010000050.1:0-6295 GCA_035276045.1 Pyrinomonadaceae bacterium
CATGTCGAGCGCGCGAAACTGGTTCCACTCCGTAACGAACACCAACGCATCCGCGCCGTTGACCGCCGCGTATTCGTCGTCTGCATAAACAATGTCGGGCAACACTTTCATAGCTTCCGACTTCGCCACCGGATCGTAGGCACGCACTGCCGCTCCGTCATCCATCAAACTCTTAATAATTCCAATCGCCGGCGCTTCCCGCATATCGTCCGTTTCCGGTTTGAAAGCAAGGCCCAGGACGGCGATCGTCTTGCCTTTCAGGTTTCCGACCAGCTTACGGATCTTGATCAGCATGTTCTCGCCCTGTTGCTCGTTGACTTCGATGACTGCGTCCACGATGCGCGACGAGCAGTCGAATTGTCGGGCCACTGACGCGAGGGCGCGCGTGTCTTTCGGAAAACACGAGCCGCCAAACCCTGGTCCAGGATGGAGAAACTTGCTGCCGATCCGCTTGTCCATGCCGATTGCGCGGGCCACGTCGTGAACGTCGCAACCGATCCGGTCGCACAGGTTCGCGATCTCGTTGATGAATGAAACCTTGGTGGCGAGAAAAGCATTGGCGGCGTACTTCGTCAGTTCCGCGGCCTCGAGAGAAGTGATTACAAACGGCGCTTCGATGAGATACAGCGGGCGATATAGATCCTTCATGATCGCAACCGCCTCTTCGTCACGGCTGCCGATTACCACGCGATCCGGGCGCATGAAGTCGTTGATGGCCGCGCCTTCACGCAGGAACTCAGGATTCGAAACGACGCCGAAGTTGGCCTTCGTCGTCTTGCGCGCGCTTATTAACTCGCGCAGGTGTTCGCCCGTGCCGATAGGGACCGTCGACTTGGTAACGATCACTTTGTAACCGTTCATGTGGTCCGCGATTGAGCCGGCGGCTGCTTCGACAAAACTGAGATCCGGTGAACCATCAGGCTTGGGCGGTGTGCCGACGGCAAGAAAGATGACGAGAGCCTCTTGGACCGCCTGGACCACGTCGGTCGTGAACCTGAGTCTTCCGGCCTGGGTGTTTTTGGAGACGAGCTGTTCGAGGCCTGGCTCGTAGATAGGCATTATGCCTTGGAGGAGTCGGGCTATTTTGTCTTCGTCGACGTCAACACAGGTAACGTCGACGCCGAACTCGGCAAAGCATGCTCCGGTGACGAGTCCGACATAACCCGTCCCGATCACCGCAATGTGCATTTAGATCTTCCCTAAATGAATTTGAATGGACCTTACAATCAAAACCTTGCGGGTCACGCGCGAGTGATTAGCGCGTGACCCGCAAGGTCTAATCTGTTGACCGTGGAGCTGTTGCTCAGCACCACAGTGTTTTTCGTGCAAAGCGAACGACTTACTTGGTCGGGCTGACTACGGTAACGTCACCACCGAAGTTGAGGTCGTTGTCATGAAGTGTGGCGTAGAGAACTGCTGCCACCGCGCCGCCGACTGCCAGCAGCAACACTGCAAGTGCGCCACCGCTCATATCGTCGTCATCGTCATCGGTCTGCGGGTTCGGGGTGCCTGCGACGGCGCTCTCACCAGCAGCAACCTGCTTCATGGTCGTTCCAGTGCGGAACTGCGCGATGCCTGACAAAGTCGTCATCGAGGTGCGGCCACGTGATGCGCTCACCGAAAAGCTGGTGGCTTCCTTGCCATCAACGATAACCGTTCCATCTTTGGTTGTCAGATTAACTGTCGTGCCAACCAGCGTCGATACCTGCGCACTGCCGGTTTCGAGCATCGCTGTGATGCTGTTCTCCGAGAAGCTCAGGCGGAGATTGCTATTGGCTGAAAGATCAACGCGACCAACTTTGGGGATACTTACCGAAGCGCTGCTTTGAGGAGCAGTGCTAATCGTCGAATCGGTGAATACCGTGCCACCAGAAACCATTGCCTGGCCGTTCACCGTAACCTGCCCGGAGACCGACAACTCGCCCGAGGCCTTGGCGCCTGGTGCGGCCAATACCACCATTGAGTAAACACTCAAAACGGCAACCGCCACAACAGTCGCGATAGACTTGCGGCTCCAAGATTTGCTAATCATCAACTTTCCTCCCGTATAGTGAAACACAAAGGTCTTTATTGCGTACCGCAACGACGCTCAACAGTCGTGGGATTATCTTCGGTTTACTTCCGAACCCGTCCAAAGCCCTTAATGCATGAAAAATTACGGCCCGGAAAGGCTGTAACACTTGGGATTTATTACACTAATACAAGCCTACTGTCAACAATCATTTGGCGTTAGTTTGCCACAAAACTGTGTCGGCCCAAGCTGTAATTTTTCGGCCTCGGAAGTCTACCATAGGTCCACCCATTCCGTGCTTCTTTTTGACGCATTAACTTCCTGGACCAAAAACTACGGCCCACCACCCCGAAGAGTGCTGGGCCATAGGTGTCGAAATTCAAGAGAAGGAACAGCCACCGGCTGAGTCGCGGGGCAACTGCGTTCCACCGGCTATTTCAGACCAGCCCGGTTAAAAGACCTATTCGGACGATCCCTCTTTGCGGTCCTTGCGGAACCGTTTTCGAGCGTAACCCGCAGCAGCCGCCAAACCGGTTCCTAGCAGGAAAACCGCTGCCGGCTCGGGATTTGGAGTGGTGTCTCTCCCATCACCGGGCAGTTTTTTGTTGATGAGCCCGTATTTTACACCGCCTCGATTTGACGACGCCGCGCTAAATCCAAAGTAACTTCCGCTGTTGTTCTCAAAGGTTTCTGTAAAAGACAGAACGCCTGTCCCTGCCCGGCCCACGTCCGGGAGATCCAACACGCTATCTCCAGCATGCTTCAGCTTTACCACCATGTCGTCGGCACAGATCGAATCGGCACGGGCCGGCAAAGCTGCGACAGCGAATACAAAACAGACACCTAAACAAAGAGCTAACCCTTTTGCTTTAGACATACCAATCCTTCCGGATTAACCAGTTACATTGTTTGCCGCACTGACTAGGGGGTTTAGGGTAGGTGTTTAATACCACATACCTTGTTGGTATTCGTGTGCGTTACCGCACATTCGACTGTTTGTACAAACATGTAACAAGGCTGTGACAACATCCGGGCGAGGCCCATTGAATTGACCCCGATCAGTTACGGCCGTAAAGCCGGTTCAACTCTTTCAGCCGCCGGGCCAGTTGGGCCGTCAGGGTTCCCGGCGCGTAACGCCAGGCCCAGTTTCCCTGGGTGCTGTTAGGCAAGTTCATTCGTGCCTCACTCCCTAGCCCCAACACGTCCTGCAATGGTGCGATCGCCCGATCGGCAACCGAGGCCCAAACGGCGCGAATGAAATCCCAGTGAATCTCGCCGCCGCTCGCATTCAGATAACTCAGACAAAACTGTCTCTGTTCTTCGATCTGCTGCGCCGTCCGCATCGATCCCTCGCCCGGAACACTATTGAACCAACCAACAGCCGTGTCGTTATCGTGCGTTCCGGTATAAGCGACGACATTGCGGATGTAGTTGTGCGGCAAGTCGACACTCTTCTTCGGATCGCCGCCAAAACCGAATTGCAGCACTCGCATTCCGGGAAAACCAAGCTCTTCACGCAACGCAACCACGTCATCAGTAATGACTCCGAGATCTTCGGCAATGATCGGCAGTTCGCCGAGCGCCGCACGAATGCTGTTGAATAACTCTCGGCCCGGAGTTTCGACCCACTTTCCCCGCTCTGCGGTCTTATCGCCGCCGGGTATCTCCCAAGACGCCGCGAAGCCCCGGAAATGATCGACACGCGCGATGTCGACCAACCCGAACACGGCGCGCACGCGTTCGATCCACCACTTGAATCCGGTGGTCCGCATGCGCTCCCAGTCGTACAAAGGGTTTCCCCAGAGTTGTCCGGTCGCGCTGAAGTAGTCTGGCGGAACACCGGCGACGACGATGGGGTTACCGCTCGAGTCTAATTTGAACAGTTCGGGGTTGGTCCAAACATCGGCCGAATCGTGAGCCACGAAGATCGGGAAGTCGCCGATGATCCTGATGCCACGCTCGTGAGCATACCGGCGCAAAGCCGCCCACTGCCGGAAAAAGAGAAACTGGTAAAACTTCTGCGCCTCGACTGCATCATCATCACCGGTGACGGCCTTATCCCATTCAGTCCACGCAGCGCCATCATGCTCATCTTTCAACGCCCGAAACAGAGCGTACTTATCAAGCCACTGCGACTGCTCTCGCGCAAACGTCTCAAAATCCGATCGAAGATCCGTCTTATCCGTGTTCCCGTAAGCCCGGCGCAGAAGATCCGTTTTGCGCTCATGGACCTTGCCGTAATCAACCGGCCCAACTGGTTGCTCTTCGAGATCCGCGTGGTCCAACAACCCTTCGTCTACCAGGCGTTCCGGACTGATCAGCAGCGTGTTACCGGCGAAGGCGGAATATGAGGCGTAAGGTGAGTCGCCGTAGCCGGTCGGTCCCAACGGCAATACCTGCCACAGAGTTTGACCGGCCTCGGCAAGAAAATCGACGAACATGTAAGCTTCTGGTCCAAGATCCCCGATGCCGAAAGGGCTCGGCAACGAAGTCGGATGAAGCAGGATACCGCTTGTTCTACCCACGGATTAATTGGCTGTGATCACTACGTAGTCGCGACGGCTATAGAAACGAATTCCCTGCTCTGAAGCCGTCATCATCAACGGGCGCGGGCGCCGCAGCGCCTTGTCGTTAGTTGACGGCACAGACAGCACGTCGTTTCCCGCTATATCCATGATGTTCATCTTTCCGTTATCTGAAAAACCAAACCCATAAGCGCCAGTCGGAAGCGTCTCTCCATTGATCTTGATCGGCGAATCGGTGATGAAGAAGCCTTCATACTTCGCGCGCACCTCCGCCGAATAGCCGGACGTATCGACGAGGCCGACGATCACATAACGTTCGGCGCCAAACTTCGCCGCCGAAGTATTGCGCATCTGGGTGGGCGCGCTTTGTCCCTTGAAGTAATAACTCGTTGGCACGAGTCGCGTCAGATCCGATCCGGTGACTACCGTCGGTCGATCCTGTAACACGGATGCTGCTGTAATCGTCACGGCGAGCGCCAACATTGTGGCCACTACAAAGAGATGCTTCATAAGCGTCGTCATCCTCGAATTTTTTGTTAATCTGAGTTGCGGGTTCCGCTATCGCGTCATACTCTGAACGCAGAGTTGATTTAAGGCAAGAGGAAAAAACAGGACACATGACTGAAATGCGCGTCGGGGTGCTTACGGGCGGCGGAGACGCTCCCGGATTGAACCCTGCTATTAAAGGTTTGGTTTATCGCGGATCGGAAGCCGGCCTCAGCGTTGTCGGGCTCTTCGATGGTTGGCGCAGCCTGATGAATCCAGCGCCGAAGACGTTGACGTTGGATCGCGAAACGGTGCGCCGCTGGGACCGCGACGGCGGCACAAATCTCGGTTCGTCACGCACCAATCCGTTCCGAATCGTGAACGAAGACGGCGAACCAATCGATCGCTCGCAGGAAGTTCTCGACAACATCAACGAACTCAAACTCGACGCCCTCGTCGTCTGCGGCGGTGAAGACACGTTGGGTGTGGCGGCGAAACTGTCGGGACAAGGAGTCAACATCGTCGGCGTCCCGAAGACGATCGACAAAGATCTCAACGGCACTGACTACACGCTCGGTTTCGACACCGCGTTAAGAAACGTTTCCGAAGTGATCGAACGCTCGCGCACGCCAGCCGGCTCGCATGGCTGGGTGCAGATCGTCGAAGTTATGGGACGGCACGCCGGCCATCTCGCATTGTGGTCGGGCGTTGCCGGACAGGCACATTTGATCCTGATACCCGAACAGCCGTTTCGTTACGAAAGAGTGTTTCACCTGCTGCGTGAACGTTTGGGTGAATCGGATCTCAGCCGTGGTCTGGGCCGCAGCCCGCGTTATTCGGTGATCGTGGTGGCGGAAGGCGCGCGTGCTGAGGATGGCGAGATCGTGACGATTGACGACCGGCACGACGCGTTTGGTCACGTGCGGCTTGGAGGCATCGGCGAAGTTTTAGCGAGAAGAATCGCGAGCGAGACGCCTTACGAAGCTCGCGCCGTGATCCTGGGCCACCCGCAACGTGGCGGCCCACCCAGTCCGATCGATCGCATCATGGGAATGATGTTCGGCGCGCGCGCGGCCGAGGCAGTGGCCGCGAAAGACTTCGGCAAGATGGTCTCAGCGCGTGGCGTCGCGCCCGCATGCGAACTGTCGCTGGTCGACGTCTCAACCGTGCAAGGCAATATCAATGTCGTGGACGTCGACCGCTATTACGATACCGAGCGCTACCACCTCAAAGGCATCGGCATGTGATCTTAGTGGGACAAATTTCAACTCTG
>DATELZ010000051.1:0-14850 GCA_035276045.1 Pyrinomonadaceae bacterium
TCCCCCCCTCCCCGCGTCTCTTAACACGGGTGGTTTATCAATTCCGGGCTTTCGGTTAACATAACTTTCGTGGCTATCGCATCCATTGAAGAAGCCGTCGCCGACATTAGCGACGGACGCATGATCATCATTACCGACGACGAAGATCGTGAAAACGAAGGCGATCTCGTGTGCGCGGCGGAGAAGGTCACGCCGGAAATCATTAACTTCATGGCCCGGCACGCCCGCGGCCTGATCTGTTTGCCGTTGACTGAGGAGCGTTGCGACGATTTGCACCTGACCACGCAGGTCGCCGACAACACTTCGTATCTCGGCACGGCGTTCACCGTTTCCATCGATGCCCGTCGCGGTATCACCACCGGCATCTCGGCCGCCGATCGCGCGACGACGATCCAGGTCGCGGTCGATCCGAACGCTCGGCCACAGGATCTCGCGCGTCCCGGTCACATCTTCCCGTTGCGCGCCAAGGATGGCGGCGTCCTCGTTCGTCCCGGACAGACCGAAGCGAGTGTCGACATCGCCCGCATGGCCGGTCTTTATCCCGCCGGCGTGATCTGCGAAATCATGAACGAAGACGGCACGATGGCTCGTCTGCCGGAGCTCGAAACTTTTGCCGCGCAACACGATCTCAAGATCATCACCGTAGCCGAACTCGTGCGCTATCGCATCCGCAAGGAAGCCCTCGTGCGCCGCATTGTCGAAACCGATCTGCCGACGGTCTACGGAAGATTCCGCGCCATCGCTTACGAAAACGTGATCAACGGCGACGTGCATCTCGCGATGGTCATGGGTGAGGTGAGAACTGACGATCCGGTTCTCGTTCGTGTTCACACTGAAAACGTCACCTGCGACATGTTTGGATCCTTAATCGACGACACCGGTTTTCAACTGCACACAGCGCTCGAAAAGATCGCTGCGGCGGCGCGCGGCGTGGTCCTATATCTCCGCCAGCGCGAACACAGTCTCGATTTGGTCAACCAATTGCGTACGTACAACGTGATGCAGGAGAAGAGTCTTAACAAGCGAGACGCAAGTTTGGAGACAGGTTACGGAGTCGATCGAGATTACGGCGTAGGCGCCCAGATCCTCCACGATCTTGGTTTGCGGCAGATACTACTGCTATCGAATCATCCCCCCAAAGTAGCAGCTCTGGAAGGTTTTGAGCTTTCGGTGGTCGGCAACGTGCCGCTTGGCGAGCCTGCGTCTTTGAAGGACCAGCAGGCGTCCGGCGTCGACAATCGAGAGCAACGAACCTGAGCGTTTCGGCCATCCGACCCGGTGGTCCAGCGCTTTATCCGTGTGAAGCGGTGCAGTATAAAGCTGACACCTGTTCGGTCTCTCCCTCAAGCATTCGCAGTTCCGAGAATCGCATAGCGGCTGTGTGTTATGAGTGTAGACGATCCCAAGAACACGGATAACCCGGAAAAAATTCCTCAGCCCTCGCCCGAGAAGAAGAAGCATCACTCGGTGAGAAAACGCTGGCGCTACTTTACGCGCCGTCATGCGATTCTCGCCGGAGTGATCGTCGTGGCCGGCGTAGTGCTGGTGGCCCTGCTGGCGTTCTTTCTCTACCGCTTCGGGTTCGTCGATAGCTACATCGCAGCACAGATCAAACAGACTTTCGCAAACTACGGGATTCGCGCGGAGATCCGGGAGTTTCACGCGGCGTTGCCGCCCAACACGGTGACGATGTCCGGCGTCGAACTCTACGACGCGCAAACCGGCGCCCAGCTTGGAAAGATCGACAAGCTCACTGCCACGATCAGGATCGAAGATCTCTACGCGTTCAATCTCCAGCGCAATATCAACCTGAAAGATCTAAAGGTCGAAGGTTTCGAAGCGTGGGTAACGTTTGACGAGCAGGGACGGTCCAACTTCAGCAACATTCGCATTCCGGCGCCCGAACCAAACAAACGCATCCTTTTTGCTTACTCAACCGCCAGCGTCGAGATCAAAAACGGCGTGATTCATTACGGTGACGCGCGTCACGAGATTTCAGGCGAGGCGCGCAACCTCGAAGCGACGATTCAACCCGACGATCCAAACGCGCCGGTGGACAGTTGGATGAACACGGTCACGTTGAATCTCACCGATTCGAATTTCACGTACGACGGCCGGCCCGTCAACGACATCGCCATCCACATGCGTGGCCGCGTCAATCAAACGCGCGCCGAGATTCACGAAATGGTGTTGCGATCTCCGGTGGCCGAAGCGCGTTTGCAGGGAACGATGGACGACTGGCGCGCGCTTCGTTACCAGATGCAGATCACGTCGTCAGTCGACCTGACGCAAATCTCCGACACGTTTCAACCTAGTGCGACGTTGCGCGGCGCGGGTAATTTTTCAGGCACGGTTACAGGCGAAGGCGATCAGTTCAAACTCACCGGCGAGATCAAATCCGACGCGCTCGCGGCTGATGGAGTGCGTTTGCAGGGGCTGAACGTAAGCGCGAACGGATCAGTCAACGGGCGCAGTTACGACATCAATGGGAAGGCCGTCGCGGATCTGCTCAACGCAGGTGATTTCCAGATTGATGCGCTACAAATCGCCGGAAACGTGATGGGCACGGGCACGGATTTCCGTTGGGTCGGCGAACTGCGCGCGGTTGCCGAACGAAGTTACGGCACGACACTCACGGGATTGATCCTGCGTGACGCGCGTGCCGAGATGAAAGGTGGCGTGTTGACGGCCAGCTCCGGTCAGTTCAGCGCAAACGGACTTACGGCGTCAGGCGCGAAAGTGGATGGCATCACTGCGTCAGACCTGCGCGTGCGCAACGAGAACGACGTCACGACCGCGAGCGCCGCGAGTGTGAAGGCGGGAACGATTTCTGCTTCGGGCGCGCAAGTCAAAGGTGTCACGGCAAACAGTATCGACGTCGTCGATCGTGGTGGTGTTACGAGTGTCAACGTGAAGGACGTGCAAGTCGGCGCGACCAGCGCGGCGGGGGCCGAGATTGGCAGCCTGAACATTGCGGGTGTTCGTTTGTCGGTGCGCAATCGCAGGATCGAAGGTTCAACCTCGGACATCGACGCCGGCACGGTGAAGCTCGCCGGCGGCCAGGCCGAAAACGTCAAACTCACGCGGCCGGTGTTTGTAGTCGAGCCTTCCGGAAGCTATCGCGCGTCTGCCGACTTGAGCATCGGCGGCGGCGTGTTGGGCCAGATGCAGATGGGCCAGGCACGCGCTTCGGTCGTCGCCACCAATCGCGAGATCCAGTTGAACAACTTCACTGCCGACGTATTCAAAGGCCGTGCGAGTGGAAATGCGCGTGTGGCGATCGCGCGTGGCGGCACGTCGCAAGTCACCGCCGATTTCAACGACGTCGACGTTGCTGGTCCACTCACGGCGATTGCCGGCAGCGCAGTGCCGCTGACAGGCCGCGCGACCGGGCGAGTCGATCTCAGTTTCCCCGGCGCCGACTTCAAACTCGCATCCGGAACAGTCACGACGCAGCTCACCGCCGAAGCCGGCGAAACAAGCGCGGACCGGATTCCGATCACCGGCGAAGTTTCGGTGCGTGCGAATCGCGGCTTGTTCGACATTCAGGCAGTGAACCTGCAAACACCGGCGACACGGCTGAATGCATCCGGCCAGTTCTCGTTTGAAAACGACTCGAACCTCCAGGTCGATCTCGCTTCTTCTGACGCCGCCGAGCTGCAAACCGTGCTCATCTCTTCCGGCCTGTTGCCGGATATCGAAGAGGAGATGCGCGTTTGGGAGATTGGTCTCGGAGGGCAACTCGCTTTCAACGGAAATATTCGCGGCCAGTTGAAATCGCCGGACGTGACCGGGCGCTTCTCGCTTGGTTCGTTGTATGTGAAGGGAATCGAGTTTGGCTCGCTGTCGGCGTCGATCGCGATGAACGCGAATGAGATCCGGGTTCCCGATGGACGTTTGACTGAAAGAGACGGCGGCGGCGTTCAGTTTTCACTCGTGTCGCCGCGCAACGTGGAAAACGGCACCTCGGTCGAAGCGACTCTCGATCGCATGAACGCGCGCGCGCTGCTGGCGCTCGCGCCAACTTACAACGAGCAACTGGCTTCGAACACCGAAGGCGATTTGTCAGGACAGATAAAAGTCACCGGCATTCCTGACGCGATGAGCGGCAGCGCCGATCTGCGTCTTGGAGCAGGCAGGCTCGCAGGGGAACCGCTTCAGTCGATGACCGCCCGCGCTACGTTCAATGGTCCAATCGTGAACGTCGAAAGCGTTGACGTTCGTCTGGTCGCCGGTCAAATCGCGGCCAGTGGCACGCTCAACATGAAGAGCAACGATTTCGACTTCCAGGGCCGTGCGGAAGGTGTTCAACTCGCGCGTCTCGCCACGCTCGCGAGCCGTCCCGGGATGCCGGCCATCACCGGCGTCGCCAACTTCAACGCACACGTCGCCGGCAATCTCGCTGCGGAAGACTTCCGTGCGTATCAGATCACGTTCGACGGTGAAGGACGTGACGTGACGATCAACGGCCGTCCCGCCGGTGCGATCGCGCTCACCGGCAGAACTGAAAATCAAAATCTCAACATCAGTTTAACTACCGGCCTGTTGGGCGGCGCTCAACCGCAACTCGTCGCCGCGCAGATCAACCTGGCAGACGAGTTTCTGACTTCCAAGATCGAAACCAACTTTACCAATGCCGACCTGACGAACCTGTTTCAGATCGCCGCGCCGGGCGCCGGCGTCAGGATCTCGGGACGGACGACCGGATCGATCACAGCCCAGGGCCCGCTGCTCGACGATGAAAAGAACTTCTCGCTCGCCGGTCTGTCGGGCTCCGCAAAGTTCTCCGAGCTAAATTTTCGCGTCGAAGACATTCAACTCAACGCCACAACGCCGCTCGAAATCGCTTTCAAACCAAACGAGGTCACTTTCAAAGAGACACGTTTCACCGGTCCCGGCACAAACATCGTCATCGACGGCACGCTCGCCAGCGGCACAGGCGGCACACAAAACCTGGCCGTCAACGGCGACCTGAATCTTCGCGTCCTGAACGGCGTTTCGCCTGATTTCTTTTCGAGTGGATCGGCGCAAGTCGCCATCAACCTGCGCGGCACATTCGAAGATCCGCGCGTGCAGGGAACGGCGTCAGTCAACAACGCATCGGTCTCGGTTTTGATCGGCAACGAGCGTTGGACCGTCGCGAACTTGCGGGCCGGACTGCGTTTCACCGCGAACCAGGCGCAACTCGATTCGGCCAGCGGCACGATCGGCGGCGGCCGCGTCACGGCCAGCGGCGGCGCGCTGCTCGACGGTTTCACAGTTTCCGCGTTTCGCGTCAATCTCCAGGGCGACGACGTCACCGTTCCATTCCCGCCCGACTTCCGTTCGACACTCGACGCAGACGTCGAGATTCGCGGTTCGTCACGCGAGCAGTTGATCGGCGGCGTCGTGACTCTGCGCCGCACCGAATACACGAACGACATCGAACTGGCCGACTTGATAAACACGCGGCGCGAGTCGATCGAGCAAGGCACCGAGGTCGAACTCGCGCGCACGGCGGTGTTTGCGTCGCTGCGCGTTGAAGGAAGAAACGCCCTCGTCGTGCGCAACAATCTGGCGGATCTGGTTGGCTCCGTATCGTTGCAGTTGGATGGACCAGTCAACGATCCGACGATCTCCGGCCGTATCTCCGCGACCAGCGGCACGTTGAACTTCCGCAACGATCGTTACGACATCACACGCGCCCTCGTGGATCTTCCGCCGAGTCGAAACGCCGATCCGATCGTCAACGTCCAGGCCGAATCGCAGATTCGCGGCTATCGCGTGATCGTCGGCCTGACTGGACCACTGTCACAGCCGCAAGCGTCCGTGCGTTCCGAGCCGGCCTTGCCGCAATCGGACGTCGTTTCGTTGATCACTACCGGACAACTTTCTACCGGCGACACCAGTTCTTCGATCCTGGCCCAGTCGGAAGTCGGAGCGGCGACGAGCTTGTTGACGGACGCGCTCATCAACGCCCCCGCGCAACGCGCCACGAGCAAGCTCTTTGGTCTTACGCGTTTTGAAATCAACCCGGTCATCGGCGGCACGAGTGGTTCGACTCCCGCCGCGCGTCTCGTTCTGGGCAGACGCATCAGCAAAGAAGTGACGGTGACTTATTCCACGAATGTCACTTCGGATCCGAACCAGATCCTGGCGCTCGAGTATCGCGTTTCTGACCGGCTGTCGTTTGTAGCTCAGTATGAACAGGCTTCCACCCGGCGATTGAGTGCACGCACTAACAACTTCAATTTTGAGATTCGTTTCAGAAAGAGATTTTGAGCAAGGGGTGGAGTTTCGTCTTTGTTGCGACTGATGTCCAGTATTCGCTTAGCGCCCATCGTTCTATTGATTTTGTTTTGCTCGATAGTGCATGGCGCGACTCTTAAAGAAGCCCGGATCCAAGACTACGAAGGCCGGCAGATCGTGGCGGTCGAGTTGGTGTTTGAAGGCTCGCGGCAGATCCCGGCGGTACAGGCGCAGTTTGCCTCGTTGTTGCGGGTAGCGCCAAACACACCGTATTCGGCGGTGCGTGTCCGGGAGTCATTACAAGCACTGTTTGACTCGGGACGCGTGGCGAATGCGCGAGTCGAAGTTACCGATGCCGGTTCGAGCCGCACTGGACCAGTCAGACTGCGCTTCGTGGTCCATCGGCAGGTTCAGATCAGCGACGTCCGTCTCGAGATTGCGCCTGTCACGGGCACTCCGATTGTCGACGACGAACTCCGCGCTCGTTTGAATTTCGTTGCTCCCGGAACGCGTCTCTCCAAACAACTGATCGCGCGCAACGCCGACGAGATTCAGGTCTACTTGCGTGACCGTGGTTACTACAACGCAACGGTCGAAGGCGTCGAAGAATTGGACGCCAGCGGTGTGCGGGCGACGGTCACGTATCGCATCAACCCCGGCGAGCAGGCGCGCGTCGATGCCTTTGACATTCAAATTGCAGGTTTCAATCCGGCGCCGGTTCGCGCTTCACTCGCCTTGCAGCCCGGAACTCCATTCACGCGTGACGCGCTTGCTTCCGATCTCAGCAAGATTCGCGATGCGCTGATCTCGGCTGAATTTCTGTCACCCGTGCTCGAAGATCCGCGTATTGAAAGAGACGCGGAGAAAAACACGATTCGCATCGGGGTGCGGGGAGTTCAGGGTCCGAAGGTGCGCGTTGTGGTCGCCAACTACGAGATGAGCGACAAGACTCAGCGCGAACTGTTGCCGGTCAAGCGCGAAGGAAATATCGATTATTCCGCCATCATCGAAGGCGGGCGACGCGTCAGAAACAAGCTTCAGGAAGACGGTTACTTCTTCGCCGACGTCACGCAAACCTGCACGGTCAGCAATCCGCCCGCGGACATCGGCGCCAACGGCACCGAAGAAACGTGCCAGAACCTCAACCCGAACGCGTTAACCGGTCACAACCTCGAGATCAACTACCAGGTCGAACGCGGCCGCCGCTTTCGACTGAATGACATTCGCATCACCGGCACCAACAAGTTGTCATACGAAGACATCGGGGCCGAACTGAGAAGCCAGCAGGCGAATGCCATCGGCTTGATTCCGTTTCTTGGTTACGGACGCGGTTACACGAGTCTCACGTTGCTGGAACAGGATCGTCGCACGGTCGAGGCGTTTATGCGCGACCTGGGTTATCGCAAAGCGCGCGCGGAAGTGTTGCAGGGCGTTTCGATCGACGGCGAAAACCTGATCATCACTTTCCGGGTCACCGAAGGTCCGTTGACACGCGTTGCGGGCGTCGAGGTGAAGGGAAACCAAATCTATACCGACGAAAGAATCCGCCGGGAGTTGGGTACGGTGCTTAATGCTCCGTACTCGCGTTCGCAGGCGCGCGTCGATGGAGATCGCGTTGCGGCTTTGTATTCGCGCGAGGGCTACGTTGAAGCGCGAGTTGATTTTTCAGTTGTCGAGCTGCCGATGAAGGCAGGGGACGAGCAGGTGCGCCTGATTTACTCGGTCACCACTGAAGGCAACAAAGTTTTCATCAACAACATTCTCGTCAACGGAGTCACCGGCGACCGCACGGCACGCCGCAACAAACGCAACGCCATCCTGCGCGCGATTCCGCTTACTGAGGGCGACGTGCTGCGTGCGGATCGTATTTCAGAAGCCGAGCGCGAACTGTATCTCACCGACGCGTATCGCCAGGTGATCATCCGCACCGAGCCTGCCGGCGAAAACACGTCCGGTTATCAACGCCGTGACGTGATCATCGACGTCGAAGAGAAACAGCCGAACGTGATGGACTACGGCGGTGGTTATTCGACTGACGCCGGCGCGTTGGGCCTGTTTGAGATCAGCAACGTCAACTTCATGAACCGGTTGCGACACGGCGCGATCCGTTTGCGCGGCAGCCGGTTGCAGCAACTCGTCAGGCTCGAATATCTCGATCCGCGTTTCGCTCGTTATAACAAGACACAGTTTGCGCCACTTGCTGCGTCTGTCGAGTACATGCGCGACTCGACGGTCACGCGTTTCTTCCGTTCGGCGATCGATCGCGGCACGATGGGTATCGTGCAACGGCTCGACGAAGATGGAAACCCGATCGACATCTTCGGCGCGCGGGTTAATGAGCCCACTATCAATCGCTTCACTGCCGCGCTCGAAACACAACGCGTGCTCGATCGCGACACGCGCACGATTGTTTTTGGCCGCATCAGCTACGAAGACGTTCGTCTTTACAATCTCGAAAGTCTCGTCGTCAGACCGATTCTCGAACCGGACAAGAAAGTGCGGCTGGCGCGGATCGGCGCTTCGTTTGTGCGCGACACGCGGGAGCGTTGCGAGCGGGGTTTCTTCAGCGCGCGTGCGGTCGACGAAGGTGAATCACGCGGCGAGCCGGGCGAAGTTTGCCGTTACAACCAGGTCGATGCGACGCGCGGCGGTTTCTTGAGTATCGATTACGCTGTTGCGTTGCGACAGCTCGGCGGAAACATCTCGTTCAACCGATTCCAGGCGACTTACCGTCGTTACTACAAAATGCGTGCGTTGCGCGATACGGTCTTCGCCGGGAACATGACGCTCGGTCTCGCGAACATTTTCAATCCGCGCGATCGCGATGAAAATGGAACGATCGACGAGATCGATCTCACGTTGCCGATCAGCGAACGATTTTTCTCGGGCGGCTCGACCACGTTGCGCGGCTTCAATTTCGAAGAAGCCGGACCGCGTGAGGCCGTGATTCCGTTGGGCCAGTTTCGCGATCAGGACAACAATCTCGTCTTTCTGAATCCGTTTACCGTGCCGGTCGGCGGGAACGCGCTGGCGGTTGTGAACCTGGAAGCGCGCGTGCCGCTGACGAAGAGCATCCAGGTGGTGCCGTTCTACGACGGAGGCAACGTCTTTCGCCGCGTCGGCGATCTGTTTGGCAAGAGCGATCCGGCGCCGGTCCCGCCCGGCGATATTCTTGCCTTCATCAAGGCGGAGAACTTGAAAGCGAAATGGACCAACACGGTTGGTTTAGGCTTCCGCTGGCAGACGCCGTTCGGCGGCGCTTTGGCTGTTGATTACGGGTTCTTGTTGAACCCGCCCGAGTTTTTGATACCGCAACGTGGAACGGGCGGCGTGCTTTTCGACGGCACGCCGGCCATCTTCCGTTTGCATCGCGGTAATTTGCATTTTCGTATTACGCAGACGTTTTGAGTATGAAGCGATTGGGTTTGATCAGTTGCGTGGTTCTTGTTTTGGCGACGTTCTCGCCGTGCGCGGCACAGCAGGTCGTCGACAAGATGGTTGCGACGGTTAATGCGGGCGCAAAGACCGAGTTGATCACTTATTCGGATCTGATGTGGCAGTTGGCGTTGCAACCGAGCAGCGTGCTGGATAACCCGACGTCGGCGGATCTTAATCGCGCGCTTCGTCTGTTGATAGACCAGCGGCTCATTCTCCAGGAAGCGGAAAAGCTCCCGACGATCGTGCCGACGCCGGCCGAGATCGCCACTGCGCGTAACGAACTGGCGCGCAACTTCCGCACGCAGGAAGAGTTTCAGCAGCGTCTCGTGCGCGTGGGTTTGACCAGTGAACGGCTGGACGAGATCGTCGAGCAGCGGCTGAAGATGGAAAAATACCTGGATTTTCGCTTTAGAAATTTCGTAGTGATCAATCAGAAGGAAGTTACCGATTACTACAACGACGTTTACGTACCTCGTTTCAAGGCCCGTTTTCCGAGTCGCATCGTTCCGAACCTCGACCAGATCAGGGCGGAGATTGAAACAGAGTTGATGGAATCGAAGATTGAATCCGACACCGACGCGTTCCTCGACACAGCTCGCGAGCGGGCGGAGATTGTGATACTTAGTCCGGTTTAGTTGTCATTTTCCATTTGTCATTTAAATGAAAAATGACAAATGACGAATGGAAAATGACAAACGGAAAATGACTGCTCTTATCCCCAAAATCGGCCTCGCACTCTCAGGCGGCGCTGCTCGCGGCATGGCCCACGTTGGCGTGATGCGCGCGCTCGTCGAACACAAGATCCCGATCGATTGCATCGGCGGCACGTCTGCCGGATCGATTGTCGGCGGCGCGTATGCTGCCGGGATGACAGTGGAAGAGATTGCGGAATTCGGACGCGCGTTGCGCTGGCGCGACATCGGACGCGTGACGATGTCCCGCCTTGGCGTGCAGAGCAACGAACGTCTCGAACTGTATCTGCGAGAACGTTTGCCGGTCACGCGATTTGAAGATCTCTCGCTGCCGTTTGCCGCTGTCGCGACTGATCTCAAAACCGGTTCAGCCGTCATTCTGCGTGACGAAGGTGACGTGCCGTTTGCGATCAGGGCGAGCTGTTCTATTCCCGGCTGGTACGTTCCCGTAATCGACGAACAAGGGCGTCAACTCGTCGACGGTGGTTTAGTCGCCGTGGTTCCAGTCTCTGTAACTCGTTCGCTCGGCGCGGACATCGTGATTGCTGTTGACGTAAACGCTGCCGGCGCGACGTTCATCGGTCCGACGAGTTCCATCATCGGCGTCGTGTTGCAATCGATGCTCGTGGTCCAAAAGACTGCTTCTCACTATCAGATCGCAGCCGCCGATCACGTTATCACGCCGCAGGTGGGCCACATTCGCTGGGACGAAATGGGCCGCGCGGATGAAATGATGGACGCCGGTTACGCCGCGGCAAACGAAAACATTTCGCAGATTCTCGACCTCATAGAATCGTCATCTGTGAAATCCGCAGCCCTTTAATCGTTTACAAAGATCACACGATATTCGAAGCACTGAAGGTTGGTTGGCGGGTTGTCAATGTCAATCGAGGTTACCTCTGTACCCGATCGGCGCCGCGTGCGCAATCGGATCATTACTGTTGTCGTCTTTCTGGCCCTGACTGTGTCGATGTTTGCGGCGGACGCTGTCGTCCGTTCCTATAACTACCATTCGCAGATCATCGACGCGCGGCTGGCGACCGGTTACTTAACCAGCAGGCCGGGACTTTACGCTGCGCCGCGCGTGTTGCGGGTGGGCCAGAAGTATTCGGTTGAGAAGCTGCTGACCACGTTGCGGCGTGCTGGTTATGTCGAAGCGAAGGGCAGCGGCGTTTGGAGTGGAAGTTTTTGTGCGAGCGGTGGGGTCGTCGAGATTCGGCCAAGCCGAACCGGCGACCATCTGCCGCAACTCGTGCGCGTGACGTTTGCAGACGGTGGGATCGCGGATCTTACTGGCGATGGCGTTACGCTTGAGTCGTTCACGCTCGAACCGGAAATCCTCTCGAACGATCTATCTTCGAAAGCCGGCAAGCGCGAAGTCCTCAGCTATAACGAGATTCCGCCCGTGTTGGTCCAGGCCATACTCGCGATCGAAGATCGTCGCTTCTTCACGCACTCGGGTGTCGACGTCAATGGCCTCGTACGCGCCCTACTCCGAAACGTTAGCGACGAAAAGATGGGCGAGGGCGGTTCGACGATCACGCAACAGCTCGTTAAGAATACCTATTTAACTCCCGAAAAAACTCTGCGCCGCAAGTATGCCGAGGCGATGCTGTCGCTCTCGCTCGAACGGCGGCTATCCAAACAAGACATCTTTGCGCTCTATTGCAACGAGATCTACCTGGGCCAGCGCGGCGCGGCTTCGGTCCGTGGCGTTAAGGAAGCGGCCTGGGTTTTCTTCGGGAAAGAACTGAATCAGATCTCGCTTGCCGAAGCGGCGACACTGGCGGGGATGATTCAAAGTCCCGCTCGTTATTCGCCGGTTCATCATCCCGAAGCAGCCCAGGCTCGCAGAAACATCGTGCTGGCTGCGATGGTAGAAAACGGATCGATCACTGCGGAGCAACTCGCGCCGGCTGCTGCGGAACCGGTTGCGCTCGCGCCCGATCGCAGTCTCGACAATTCATTGGCGCCGTATTTTGTCGATTACGTGAATCGTGTCGCGCGAGCTGAGTTTGAAACGTCGGGAAACGTGCAACGGATCTACACGACGATCGATCTGGAGTTGCAGCAACTCGCCGAGCAGGCGCTGAAGCGTCAGATGGAGCGGCTCGATAAGATTTACGCTAAACAAGAGGCAAAACCGCAGGCCGCGCTCGTCGCGCTCGATCCGCATACGGGGAATGTTCTCGCGATGGTTGGCGGACGCAGTTACGCCGAGTCGCAGCTCAATCGCGTGACCGATGCGCGCCGGCAACCCGGTTCCACGTTCAAGCCTTTCGTTTACGCGACAGCACTCGAAGACGGCATGTCGCCGGTGCGGACGTTCATGGATGCGCCGCGGGAATTCATCTACGACCGCAACAAGATCTATCGACCGGCGAACTACGGCGGTGGTTACTCGATGCGCGAAGTCACGATGCGCACGGGTCTCGTGCGTTCGCTCAACGTGGTCACGGTCGACGTCGCGCTGCAAACCGGACTGGCGCGAATCGCCAACCAGGCGACGCGATTTGGTTTGCCAAAACCCGAACGCTATCCCGCGCTCGCGTTGGGGACTGAAGAGGTGACGCCGCTGCAACTGGCGACGGCTTACGCGGTTTTTGTGAATGAAGGGCGGCGCGTAGATCCGAAAGTGATCGCAAGCGTGTCAGAGCCGCCGGGCACGCACAACTTGCCGTCGACCGAGCAGGTGATTAGTCCCACGACCAGCTACATGATCACAAACATGCTCGCCGCCGTTATCGATCGCGGCACGGCGCGCAAAGCTCGTGGCGCGGCGCCGGGAACGGCGCTCGCCGGGAAGACGGGAACGTCACGCGATGGCTGGTTTGTCGGTTACTCGCCGAACCTCGTTTGCGCGGTGTGGATCGGTTTTGACGACAACGCGCAGCTCGGATTGACGGGTGCTGAAGCAGCATTACCGGCGTGGGCGGAGTTCATGAAGGAAGCTGTTGCAGTGCGTCCCGATCTCGGTGGTTTGAATTTCGAGTGTCCTGAAGGGATCAAGTTTGTAGAGATCGATTCGTCCAACGGTTTGATCTCGACTGTTTGGTGTCCGCTGCGTGAGTTGATCGCGGTGACCGAACAAACTTCACCACATCTCGAATGCTATCTCCACGGCAACCTGCCGCTCCGCCGCGGAAGTCCGTTCGCTGACGAAGAGTGAGCATTTTCCATTTTCCATTTACCATTTGTCATTTGTCATTAAATGAGAAATGACAAACGATCGATGGAAAATGGAAAATGACTACCGTTCGAGGATGACCTGGGCGATCGCGTGCTGGGTCGTGTGCGAGATCGAGAGGTGCGTGCTCGTCGCGCCAAATCTTTTGAAAACTTCCAACACTTGTCCGCTGAGGATTAAATAAGGCGCGCCGCTCTCGTGTGCTGAAACTTCCACGTCCTGCCAACTGATTCCGCCACGCCAACCCGTCTGGAGTGCTTTCAACGCCGCTTCTTTTGCCGCGAAACGCGCGGCATAATGCTGCGCTGACACGACGCCGCGGCTATCGCAGTATTCTCGCTCCGCCGCCGTGTAAACGCGTTCGACGAAACGCGGCGTGCGCAGGAGCACTTCGCGAATCCGTGCAACTTCGATAATGTCTATCCCGATGGAAATGATCACGAATGACGACCAACTAACAGCATCCGGCTTCTACTGGCGCGAAACTGACGGCGTTCGCGCTCTCGTTTGCGCGCCGCTCGAACACGACGGTTTTGTTAACGGCTTCTCCACCCGTCTCGGCGGCGTCAGCGACATGCCGGCAAATGCATTGAGCCTGGCAGGATTCAACGACGATCGAGCGGAGAACATTCTGGAGAATCGTCGCCGCTTTCTCAAGCTTTTTCCGGGCGAATGGTCGCTCGCGGGCTGCTGGCAGGTTCACGGCGCTGACGTTCGCGTCGTCCACTCGATTGAGGAAGCGAAACCCGCGGAGAACGAACTGGGCGACACGATCTATTGCGACGTCATCGTCAGCAACACGCCGCGCGTATTGGCCGGTATCAAAACCGCCGACTGCGTGCCGATCTTGCTCGGCGATCCGGTGACAGGCGCGTTCGCCGCGGTCCATGCGGGTTGGCGTGGCACACTCGCGACGGCTGTGATCGCGGGCGTCGACCGGATGCGAAACGAATACGGCGCGAAACCGGAAAACTTGGGCGCCGCGATTGGCGCGTCGGCTGGTCCATGTTGTTATGAAGTCGGGGCGGAGGTGATCGACGCGTTCAACGGTAAGTTTGGCGAGAACGGCTTATTCGCGCCAACGCGCCCTGGTCATGCGAAAATCGATCTGTTGAAAGCGAACACGGATCAGTTGATCTCAGCGGGCGTCTTGCGGGAGAGAATCCACGTCGCGCCGATCTGCACGATGTGTCGCACGGATCTTTTCTTTTCCTATCGCAAGGAAAAAAATGTGCATGGGAAAGTCGGGCGTTTGATGGCTGTCGTGGGCAGGAAATAGTGAGAAGACATTTGGTCTTTGGTCTT
>DATELZ010000052.1:0-51241 GCA_035276045.1 Pyrinomonadaceae bacterium
CGAATCGTGCCGTTACTCAACAGCCCGCCTGCTTCGATCGACGGAAACACAGTCAACACTTCGCATCCCGTTGTAGCGGCCGTCGCCGGAGTGCAAGCAGGATTACCGAAGTTACTGAGGTTCCGACGCGCTCTTTCAAAATCAGCCAGGAACCCATTGTTGAAAATGTCGACCTGGTTGAAATCCAACGAGCGGATCAAGTTGTCGCTCTTGCCGCCAACGTAACGAACCTCGATCGCCGTTTGAAAACCGACTTCGCGTTGTATGCCGAAGTTCCACTCCTGTGTCAGCGGGACTTCCAGGTCCGGATTTATCCCGAACACCGTGCCGAAATTTCCGGCCAGCTCATTGTTCAGGGCGAAACTGCGCGGCACCTGGAATGGTGGTGTGTCGAAAGGCGGACTGCCTCCGCTGGCACGAAGATCGAGATTGGTCAACGCCACACCTTGCGTTAAGCCCTGGTTTCCGGTGAGCGCGTTGTCAGCGCCACGCACGAATTCATCGTTGACGTAACTGATGCGATAACCGCCGCGGATCACCGTGCGTCCTTCGCCGGGAAAAGCTGCGCCGAGCATCCGGTTTTTGAAGTTCGGCGAATAGGCAAAACTAAAAACAGGCGCGAAGTTGTTCTTGTCCCAGCGGAAGAAATTTTTCCCTCCCGCATTTGTGCCGACTAAATCGTAAATGCCGTTTGGGTTGAGGATCGCCGCCACCGGATCTGTTCCATTCGGAATCACCGGTTCCAAAGCCAGTCGATCGGCTTCACGAATGGGTGAAAACAGTTCATACCGCAAACCGAAATTGAGAGTCAGATTGCGTGTTGCGCGCCAGCTATCGGAGATGTAGGCGGAGTAGTTTTCGAAATGGAGATTACGTGTCGGAAATGCGCCCTGAACAAAGCCCGAAGTCGGACTGGTCACGTTGAACGTGACGTCGGCGCTGCTTACAAACCCGCCGAGCAATGACAGCAGATCGTTGGCCGTAGCGAGTTGGGTCGCGCTGATGCCGCCCGGGAACTGGCTCGCCAGCAAACTCGGCGTTGCTGGTCCCGTCCCGACCGTAAGAGTCGGAATCGTCGAGTCAGCAAACGACGGCGGACCAAAAGGCTTAAGCCGGAACCACTGCGCCTGTCCTCCAAACCTGATCGAGTGGTTTCCTCGCGCCCACACAGCATTGTCGTTAACTGTGTACTGATGCGAATCGCGTCCTTGTCTTTCAAGCGTCGACTCGGGACTGTCGATCAACGGCAGTATGAAAAAGAAATCCGACGGCTGATCGGTGCGCTCGAAGATCGGAAGACTGTAGAACCAACCGCCTCGCAGCTCGTTGGTGAAAGTAGCGGATGGATTGAAACTCCAGGCGCCGATCACCGATTGCCGGTCGGCACTCTGAAAGGCGAACGGTATCCGATTGAAACCGCCGTTATCGATGTCCGGCCGCAGGTTTGTTTCAGTGCCACGATTGATGATCAGCGAGTAGCTTTGTCGCGAACTCGGTTCAACGTCGAAACGAAATGTAAACTTCTCGCGATCGACGTTCTGTGCCTGGCTGAAACTGAAACCGGTCGTGTTGAGCTGATCGCCGACGGTCGCATTGTTTCCGGCGCCGGGAACATTTGCGAGTATGCGGCTGGCGATCAAGGGATCGGCCGATACGCCAGCAGCGGCGAGTATGTTTATCGTGCGCGTTACGCCAGCGGCATCAACGTAAGAAAAGTTTCCCTGCCGTGCTGACGGCAACAGGATCGTGCGCGTTGTAGTCGTCGATTGGCGCAGTCGAAAGCCTTCGTACGAACCGAAGAAGAACGCTTTGTCACGATACAAGGCAGGTCCTCCTTCGCCGAAGCGCGGCAGTGGCAGCGGGCCGCTGAAGCGTCCGCCAAACTGGTTTCGATTCAGAAATGGACGCTCGATGCCGTTGGCGTTATTGAAAAACTCATTGGCGGCGAATTTCGAGTTGCGGTTGTAGATGAAGAGCGCGCCGTGAAAGTCCTGCGCGCCTCGAGGCGTAACGAGTTCCACCTGCGACGAGCCGTATCCTTTTTCAGCTCCCGCATTTTGTGTGGTGATCGTGAATTCACTGACGTCATCCACGTTTGGACGATCGGGCGCGAAGTCAGTCGCGTTTGCGCGGATGAAATTGTCCTGGATATTGATTCCGTCTCGCGTGATGTTGGTGAATGAACTCTGCTGGCCATTGATGGTTGTATTCGATGCGCCATTCGACGCCGTACCGGGCTGAAGTGATATCAACGCCAGCGGATCCCGGCCATTTAATGGCAACTCCTGAATTTGCCGTTGACCGACCGTGGAACTCAACTCACCTGACGTCGAGTTGAGCACATCAGCGCCGGCGATGACCGTGACACTCTCCTGCACGGCGCCGGGTTCGAGCACGATGTTGAGCGAGTACTCTTTTCCGACGTCAATCTTCAATTCGGTCGCGGTGTAGGTCTTAAAACCCGGCGCGGTAATGGTTACGGTGTAGACGCCGAATTCGAGTTGCGGGACCGCGAAGGTCCCTTGCGTGTTGCTTTGGGCAGTTCTCGTTCGGTTGGTGGCGTTGTCAGTTACTGTGATGGTAGCGCCGGCAACTGCGGCGTTGCTTGCATCCACGACATTGCCGGAAAGTGAACCCGCGGGCGCTTGGGCTGCGGCAGTAAATGAGCCTGCGATGAAGATAACCGACAGACTCACAACAGAAAATATACGTTTCATCGTTCCCTCCTTGATCTTTTCGAAACGCACGCACGTTGATTGATCGGAATTCCCAATCAAGTCAGAGCTGTAATGTATGTGGGGTGGGGAGTAAAAGCCGGGTCACAAACGAGGCTTCGGCGGCACTACTGGGGTCACGTTTATCTGTAGTACATCCGTCACTCGAAACGGTACAGGATGATATACATGAGTTGCGATGTGTTATGTACCGTGGCGAACATTATGGATCGAATTCAGTAATTCGTTTGCGGTAAAATGTGTAGTGCGATCTGCTGGCACGTTCGTTGCGACGCGCGGAGGCGCGCCCTGTTTGTTGTATCGATCACGACCACAACTTAGGGGACGCCATGCATATTCTCAGATCGCTTCTGATCGCACTGACAGTAGTAAGTCTTGCCAACGCTCAAGAAAATGACAAACACGTTCCGTTCGACACGGAATTAACCGAACCCACTGCTCGCGACATAACGCGTGCGAAGATCAGCAATCACGGTTCGCTTGAAGCTCCCGCCTATTCCGCGCAACTTGATTCAGGATTGGCGCTCATTCGTGCGAAGCAATACGAACGTGCGGCGCTGGCCTTCGAAGAAGCGTTGCGTCTGCGTCCGAAGTCGTCGCTTGCATGGCAAAGCCTCGGTTTCGCGCTCTACTATCAGAAGCAGTATGAGAAGTCAGTTGATGCCTTCCACGAGGCGCAACGGCTCGCGCCCAAAGATGTGGTTACAAACAATAATTTGGGATTTGCTTACCTGTATGTGGGCCGATACGAGGAGGCGGTCACTGCGTTTCAAACTGCTGTCGAGCTTAATCCTCAATTCCTCGCGGCCGTAAATGGTTTGTGCAGCGCGGAGGCGTTTGCCGGGCAAGCCAGGGAAGCTCACGATTCCTGTCTCAATGCGGCGGTCCGCGATCCCGATTCAGCAGTGCCGCAATACTTTCTCGGGCTTGCTTACCTGGATCTTGGCGAGGTTGATAAAGCACTGAGCGCGCTTCTGAAAGCGGTTCGTCTCGAACCTGAAGCGGCGAAGATCCATGTGGGGTTAGGGTTTGCTTATTTCAAGCTGAATAGGTCGCAGGAGGCAATAAAGAGCTTCGAGCACGCGCGGACGTTGGATCCGAAAGTGAGACATGCGTTGGTGGGTATAGGAGCGACCTACGCGCAGATGAAAGATTACGTGAAAGCTGAAAGCACGTTGCGCGAAGCAATCGCTTTAGAGCCGGACAATCCAACTGCGCAATACAATCTTGGCATGGTTTGTCTCGCCCGCTCGAACCGCGATTGCGCCCTCTCGCAATACAATCGTTTGAAGATCATGGGGCACCCGTTGGCGAAGACCCTGTTTAACTCGCTGTTTCACGACCGGGTTGTGAGTGTATCTAATAAGTAGGTGGTAAGTAGCGCAGGCTACGCGGCGTCGTTCGCGACTTTATTGTAAATGGAGTAGACGGCGATCAGGCGATCGGTGGCTGCCGGATCGCTTCGCGCCAGCAGTGTTATCAATTCGTCGCGCTCGACGAGCAAAGATCGGAATGCCTCGCGCTGCACTGGCGTGAAGAGCGATGCAGCATCGCTATCGATCTGGCGGCGTAAATTTGTGTAGAAGTCGCTGGTAAGCTGGCGGGCCGGTTCGTATTGACCGCGTTGAACATCAATCACGGCGGCAGCGAGCGTGTTTTGAAGCTGGGCCAAACGCACGCCTCGCTGCGCCGCGTCGCGCTGCTCGATCGCGCGCGTGGATTTAAACCACATAGGAGCAAAGCCGAGCAGAAAGAAACCAACACATAACGTCGCGTATAGGGCAACACGCTTCCAGGGGATTGCAAGTGCCGAAAACTTCGGACTCAAAACGTTGCTCTCATTGGCGGCATGTTGCCCCACCGCTCTCACCAACTCTACCTCTCTTACAGCTCTAAAAGGAGAAGCATGGAATAGATGCCAGGCTTTGTTGTTCCCACCCATTGCCCGACAACCACGGCAATCCTACTCGCAATTGAGCTATTGCGAATCCGTGTAAACACCCATGAACTCTTGAGTGATACCAATGTTCGAAGAAGGTATACTTCTAACTCCAATTTTTGAATCAGGAAGTTGACGTTGGGAATACGCGGCAAATTATTGCTTCTTGCGGCCGGCATAGCGGTGCCGCTGGCCCTGGTCGGCGCCCTTGACCTGAGAAACATGTGGCGGCTGAGTCGCTCTCAATTGAACGACTCGATAAAGCAACAGGTCGATCTCGCATCAGTGGCCCTCGAGCGTTGGCTCGACGATCAGAAGAAGGCCCTGGACGCAATCGCCGCTCTCGCCGGCGACCAGGACACACGCACTCCCGCGATTCGTGAGAACCTCGAAAACGTTCTGCTGACGAGACCCTTCTGGTTCGACCTGCGCATTACAAATTCGGTTGGCACGACCCTGATGTCGCAGCCAAACCGCCGCGAGATCCTGCCGAGCGCGCTCGCCGACTACCTGGTTTCCGAAATGCGTGAGCGTAATTCATGGGCGGTCGTGACGGATCGCACTGTGGACGAAGCGCGTCCAATCGTGATCATCGCCGTGCCGATCAAGAAGGGCGGCGCGGTGATCGCCCGTATCGACGGCGCGGCGATCAATCAACTCTTCGATTCCATCGAACTCTCGCCGCAGGTCGTGATTTCTGTAGTCGATTCCGATGGGCGTGTTGTTTACCGCCGTCGTGGTTCCGAAGCGCCTTCCGACGCCGACGTGACCTGGGCGCCACTCTCTTCCGTGCTCAAAAACGAACGCACCAGTGTTGTCGAACTGACCAGTCCCATCGACGGTATCAAACGCGTGTATGGCATGACGCACGTAACAGACACCGATCTGATCGCAATGATCGGTATTCCGAGTTCAACATTGTATGAACCAGCGCGGCAGCGTCTTAGCCGCTACACGCTCACAGGATTGATCGCGTTGTTGCTGGCCATGGCCGCGGCGCTCGTGATCGAGCGAAGCATCGTGCTGCCGATTCGCCGTCTGCGAGCCGCCGCACAGCGTCTCGGAGCGGGAGATCTAAGCGCCCGAGCGCCGCGGCATGAAGGCGGTGAAATCGGCGACCTCGGGGCCGCATTCAACACGATGGCGACGCAGATCGCCGAACGTGAAGAACGATTGACTGAACTGGATCGATTGAAGTCAGAATTTGTCAGCAGTGTTTCGCACGAGCTAAAGACGCCGTTGACGACGATCAAACTGCTGGCCCACCTGCTGCAGCGAAATGATGTCAGCGCGGCAGAAAAGCTCGAACACTCGCGAAACATTGCGGTTGAATGTGACCGGCAGATCGACTTCGTCGGCAATCTGCTCGATCTGTCTCGCATCGAATCAGGCGCTTATAAACTGCGAAAGTCGCCAGTGGACGTCGCGGAGTTGATAAGTTCCTGCGTCGATATCGAACGTTATCGCGCGGAGTCGCTTGGCTTGAGACTCACCACCAACGTTCCGTTTGAATTGTCAGCCGTTAGTGGTAACTTCGAAGCATTGCGCAGGGTGATTCGCAGCTTGATCGATAACGCGATCAAGTACACGCCACAAGGCGGCCGCATTACCGTCTCAGCCGCACAGCAGTCCGACGGCGTAATGATCAGCGTCAGCGATACTGGAAAAGGTATTGCTGAGAACGATCTGCCGCGTGTATTCGAAAAGTTTTACCGCGCTGATTCAGAAACAGGAGAGCCACCCGGAACGGCGGGACCGGGCGTGGGTCTCGGGTTATACCTCGCGCAACACTTCGTCGGTCAACTGAACGGCGAGATTACTGTCGAAAGCGAACACGGCGTGGGGACGACGTTTCATATTTCATTGCCACGGTGGATCGATCCTATAGTCGCAGAAGAAAGTGAGAGTGCGGATGCCAAAGCGCTTGTTGGTAATTGACGACGAGCCAAATCTCCTGCGCGCAGTAGCTGCCTGCCTCAAGGCTGAAAACTACGAGGTGAGCACTGCGCGGAGCGCGCACGAAGCGCTGATGCAATTAGCCGAAACAGTTCCGGACCTCATCATCAGCGACATTCGCATGCCGGGAATGGATGGTTACAAGCTGGCGCGGCAACTGCGCGGCGCGCCGCGCACCGCGCTCGTCCCGATCGTCTTTCTTACAGCGAAGGATGAGACTACGGATCGTATCGAAGGCTTTCGCGCCGGCGTCGACGCTTATCTCACAAAACCCTTTGAGCCTGACGAGTTGATTGCGGTGGTTAACGGAATTCTCAGTCGTGTGGAAAGAACGCACTCACAGATCGCGCGTCTTGTCAGTTCAGCACATGCGGACGAGGCGGCGGTGAGTTTTCGAGATGAAGCGCTGACTGAAGCAGAGAATCGTGTCGCGCTGGCTGTTTCGCGTGGCTTGAGCAACAAAGAGATCGCCGCGGAGTTAGAGATCAGCGTGCGAACGGTGGAAAACCATATCAGTCATATCCTCGACAAAAAGGGCTTTAGCAATCGCGTGGAAATCGCGCGCTATATTTTCGAACAGAAGAATTGAGTTCCCTCTCACCGCGATCGTACCTACCTGGTAGGTGATTTCACTCACAACAGAACGCCGCCAATCGGGTTATGCTTCCGATGGTGCAATGACTAAACAGAACGTCTCCGAAGATCTCAAACGGCTGATCAGAGAGAAGATCCAAACGGTTCTCAGGTTGGAGGTTCTCATCCTCTTGCACCGGCATAAACCGCGGGCCTTCACTGTGGCTGAGGTAGCAAATGAGCTTGGTTTCGAGAAAGAAACTACGGCACATGAACTAGCTGCGCTCGAAGCAAGCGGACTCGTCGCTCAATCAAAGACTCTCAAGTACCGTTATCATCCACTAGACGCAGCGCTGCGATCGATGGTCGAGCACCTCGCCAGCGGCTACTCCCGCCAGCGCGTACCCATCTTGAGCGCAATGCTGACAGATCATCCAGACCGCGCCCGTCTCTTCGCGGAAGCATTCAGAATAATCAGAAGCGACTAAACGATTGCCTTTGCACGAGAAGTTGGAAATCCCACCACGACGCTTTTGCCTCAAAGTCTGCGGTCTTGGCTATGCCACCTGATGTGCGGCGAGGCTTGCCTCGCCGGCGACTGCGTGAAAGAGGTTGGGCTTCGCCCTTGGTTCGGCCTTCGGCCCAATCAAATACCGGAGCAAAGCTCGAACGAGGGGCACAGCCCCTATCCTATTAAGCCGAAACGGCGAGGCAAGCCTCGCCTCACATCCGGCGGCATAGCCGTAAAGCACTTTTGTGCAAAAGCTCTAAACGATCTCCTGGCGGAGCCCGTGATTTTGAGCCTCCAGGTCTTGCAGGATGGCTTGAATCTGACTGCCGTAGTTTACGTAGGCGGTAGGTTTTCCCTGAAACGAGACGTTGTTCACAAACTTGCCGCCACGATGAAGCGCTACGACGCGCCAATTGTCATCGCAAACCGGCGAGCCTGACGATCCGGAGTCGGTGTCGGTGAAGTAACGGATCGTTTCGTTGTCAGCGCCGGTCAGGAGATTGTTACGTATCGCAACTCTCTTCGGTAAGCCACGCGGATGGTGAATGATGTTCAGCGGCAGGTAACTGGCGGGACCAAAGACCACCGGCTGCGGGTTGAAAACGAGTGCCTGACGATTCGCCGGTTGCGCAAGGCGAAGAACCGCGTAATCAAGCCCTGGTGAACTTGCCTCGACTCTTAAAACCTGAACGCTCTGCGTTACAGCGCCGCTACTGTCGAAATCGAACTCGACGATGCTTCCCGCGGCTTGTAACGCGACGTCGTTAGCAGATGGCGGCGCTTCGTTCGACTGGCGCGCAGCGATCACATGGTGATTGGTAAACACGAGCGTAGGCGCAATCACCCACGCAGTTCCGAGCATGATCCATGGACCACCATTCGCAGCTTGCACCGGCGCGCCATTCTCAAATCGTGGCACTGAGATTCTCGCAACCGATCTTCCAACAGTCACGCCGCTAGCCAGAAATTGAAAGTCAACCATGTCGTCAACACCAACGATCGCCTCGTTGTGAATCACTTCCCGAAGCTGAGCCGGATCGGGCATCGCGGGAACACCAGCGGTCCGGTTGCCGATCGCATTCGCGACTCGCTCGAAGTCTTCAGCCTCCGGCAATCCACGCAGACGGAGATAATCGGCCGCATTGCGCAGAAACTGGACCAACGGGATTTGTCCATCAGACAGCCGCTCGGTGGTATTCAGCTTGACGAGGTCGAGTTGAAACTGGTCCAGGTCGTTGTTCGACTTCTTCAATCCCAGGGCGAACGGCGCAAAGATGCCCTGGAGCAGCAGTGTTCGATCGACCGTGACCAAACCGGAGGAGACTGCCTTTTGTACCAGGTTGTTGATCTCAGCAGTGGATAAGTAACCAGCGAAAGCCATTGTGGATCACCGAGCTGCGGAGTCTGAACGATACGAATGACTCGAATAAGGCGGCTTCACGTCCAGAACGTTATAGGGCCAAACTTTGCATAGTTTCCGAACGGCCGGCACGAAGGACGAAATAGTGTCTGCCTTTGTTAGCTGCACGCCGGCGTATTGCGCTTCTCGCGTTATGAACTGAACCCGGTAAAAGGGCGACTCATCATTGTGAACGAGCGACAGAAGAACTTGTTGGCAGTCTTCATCCAACTCCGCGATGACGTTTTCCCAAAGCGGAAACACTGACCACATTTCAGTGGGCGTCAGACGTTTGGCAAGTTGGGAAATGTCTCGCAACAGAGTTGCGCGTTCGTCAGTCGAAGACGTCTTCCGGTCCAAACCTTCATACTTCTGGATCCGATGCTGAAGCTGCATCTTCAACGAATCATGCCGGCGAGCATACTCTTCGAGCAGTTGAAGAATAGACGTCACTTCGCCGAGCTTAACCTTGCGCCTTCTCAGCCACGCCTGTTCCGAAAGCAACACCAACACTTCGCGGGAATGCATGGCCTTGAGCGTCAACTCCAGTCCCTGGTCTATCAGCGTCGCCGCTTCCCAGAACTCATCCTGCTGTGACTTGATACGAGCTGCAGAACAGAACAATGGACCAGCATGATCGAGTTTGGGGCCGTTGTTCAGCTTGCTTTCGGCATAGGCCACTGAACGAGATCCATAAGGAAGCAGATCTTCGATCTCCGCAGCCAGCGCCAGTTCCTGCTCTTCTATGCTTGCCTGTTTCAGCACTTCCGGATCGATCTTATAACCGTGCGTCGCCAGAAATCTCTGCGCGTGGGGTGAAAGTTCAGAAATTGAGGTCTGCAAACTCGAATGCACATCCGGATGCTCCAACAACGGATCTTCAGGCAACTCATCCAGGCTGAGCCGGTGATAGAGTTCCTCAGCCTTGGCCCTCCAGCCAGTTTCCTGTGAATAGTATTTAACCGCCGCCTCATGGATCTGCTTCGCCCGGTCGGGCATCTTTTCAACCAGCAGCTTGAGCATGGTCCGCCTGAGATCCGGCCGATGGACCAACGTTCCGTCAGTGGTGTCAGAAGCCACCAACGAGGTTTCCCGGCGCAGCTTGTCAAAGAGATCCTGGGCCTCCTGCGTAGTGGAGATCCCCAGTTCACAAGGCTTGTTCAGCACTTCCAGAATCAACGAGGGCGAGATTCGTCGTAAAACAAGGCCGGGGTGGGCCAGCCTTTCCAGGGCCGGATCGTGCAAATGGCCCAGGATCCGTGAGTACAACAATCCCTGAACAACTTCATCACTGGTCGAAAACCAAAACGTCGATCTGCCGGAGATGTCGCTGACACTGCTCCATCCCTGACGTTTGACAACCGAAGTCGCAAGTTTGAGCGAGAGCGGAACACCGCCGATCTGTTTCACTAATGCTTCCGCGATCTGCGGGTCTGTAATTCCCTGACCCTGTACGTAAGCAACAGCCGCCTCGCGATCGAGTTCGCCAAGTTGCAGGTGCTGCGGTGGTTTTTGGCCCAGCAGTAAAGAATTGGCCGGCGCGCGGCCGGCAATGACGACGCGCAAAAACGGCCGCGCGCGTTGCATCTCATCCAACAATTCCCAAAACGCGAAGGCATGATTCTCACCGCGATACTGAATCTCTTCGAAAGTGTCGAGGACGACCACGTACGGGCGTGGGCCAAGTCGAACTTCAAGGACGCCCATCATGTCCGCAATCACGCTGCGAACGCGCGAGTTGTAATCGTCAGTGCTGATTCCTTCCAGCCGTTCACCGGTGCCCATGTTGCTCGTGAAGAAATCACGCAACCGGCGAAAGTAACCTTCCCGTTCGAATTGCATGTCGAGCTGGGTGAGCATCTCGCAGATCAGCGTTCCGGGCTCGCTGATGTTGAGGATGGTGCGGTCGAAATCGAGATAGGCAAACGGTATGCGCGCATCTGACGCCAGGCGTGAGTGTTCCAGCATGAAGCGCGCGACCAGGGCCGACTTTCCCACGCCTCCGGGACCGTTGATGCTGAGCGCAGGCTGGGCCGTGGGCCTGGTCCAACTGAGCGCTCGGCTGGCGAGACGTCGCAGCAGTGCGGCAGGTTCCAGCACGCCGATGTAACTGCGCAACTGGTCCAACTCAGCCTGGCGGCCACGGAAAATATCGTCACCCGCCAGCGCCTCGAACGGTGATAAAAAGGTCCTTTGACTCAACAGCGCCTGCACATCACGTATCGATGGCAAGCCTTCAAGCGCGTCTTCCAACCACGTGACGATTTGAAACGTCTCGTCTAATTGTTCCGCAGGTTGTTCGTCGAGCGGCGTCGCTGCATGGAGCAGGTATCGTTCGAGTTGGCGCTGTAGTGAGCCGGTTCGTTCTTCAGGATTTGCGGCCAGCGCTTGCTGACGAGCTTCCACGTCCGAGAGTTCTTTGATAGCAGCGCGCCGCGAGTCCGGATGCAGCATCAACGTGCCTTCAAACTTGCGACCGGTAGCGGGGATCAATTCATCCGCTAAAGCGTTGCGACCTTCATCTGGTGAACCGCCGCCGCCGACGGGCTGTAGCGCCTCGGGGCGTTTCAGTGAGACCAACACCGCCGCAGCCTGGCGATACAAACGCTTCTTGCTTTCGTCGATCGCAGACTTCGCCTGCGCCCTCTGATCGAGCAAAGCCAGAATGTCAGCGGCTGTGCGAAATGATTGCGTCATATTTCTCAACTTGCGATTGCCAGCAGCGCTTCATACAAGGCCGGCAATTGCGTTCCGGGCGCCTGGTTCGCATCGGCAACCATTCTCGCCGCGATCGTGGGAATGGCAGCCGCGGCGATTACTTTCTCAGGCTTGTTAAGAGCCCGCATCTGGGCATTGAACTCTTGCAGGCACGCTTCCAGATCGGTGGCCGTCACCGAACCGAGCGTCAATGGTCCATCGTCAACCGTTTTGGCGCGCCAGTTACCCGTGAGAGGTTGATCGAAATGAAGCAGAATCAGCCGCAACTTCCGCGCGATTTCGGGAATGGCAACCTGCTGGGCCAGCAGGCGAATGAATTCCGTGACTTCCGGTTTGAGGTTCTGCTGGCCAAAACCGTCTAAGACAAAGATCCAGATGCCGGTGTTCTGATGAGCATTTCTGATTATCCAGCGCACGAGCGCGCCGGCGTAAGAACTGTTGCTGCGCTGCGGAAAAGGATCTCTCCTTTCCATCGTCATCGCGAGCGTTTCGGCGAGTTCCTCGACTTCGTAAGTTGGACCAGTTTCCGGCGCGAGTTCTACCGGCACCACGTGAAGATCCGGCCGCGCTTGCGCAACAAAGTGAAACAATTCGGTCGTGTAAGTTTTGCCGGAACGCGACGGGCCGTTCACGCGCAGAATGGGCCGGGTGTTGTCTTCGACCAGTTGACGAGCGGCGCCTCTCAATGGACCACGAGCGAGAAATGGTTGCTGCGAGAGCACCCATAACGACCCAAAGGGATCGGGATTCGGATCGGTCCCCAGGCGAACGCGCTCCAGGATCGTCATCAGCCTTCCCACTCCACCCTGCCCGGTGAGCCGATCCAAAAGCAGTTCAAGCAACGACGGGTTTCGACGCCACCGATTCGCTAAACAAGCGTCGACGAGCCAGGCAGACTGATCGCGGACGTTGTTCAAGTTGAGCGGGAAAGCGCCCAGATCGGTGCGCTGTGGCGGTTGGAAGACGATGGCAAGCAGATCTCCGATCGAGTTGGTTGGTCCAACATGGCCGGCAAGATCGTCGATGACTTGTGCGCGCTCTTCTCTGGTTAGCATAGTCTGCGATACTGGTTTTGCTCTCTGCGAAACCCTCCTTCTCCGTGTCCTCTCGTCAAACTTAGTTGTAACCAATATTTAACGCAGCCGGCACAGAGTTCACGGAGAGAAGACCTACTCTTCCTCGAAGTAGGAGAATGGAACTCGCGCCAGATTGCCGTTGAGTGCAGCCGCCTCTTCCGAACCAGCGGGAATGGGCACCGCTTCTTCTCTGATGGTCGGCCGGGAAAGCTTCTCCCAGTCATGCAGGAAGACCTTCTCGAAGTACTGCGCGATACCGGCATGTTCGATCAGCAAACTCGCGTCACGATTGGCCTGAACGCCTTCGTTCGTGATGTTGTGACTGCCGACCAGGATCTTTTCCGAATCGACGATGATGCCTTTCGTATGACAGCCACCCTGCATGCGAATGCGGCTCATGTTGAATCCCGCCGCCTGCAACGATTCGAGTTTCTTACGAACCGAGCCGATGTTGCGGAAGATGAACCGGACGTCGAGGCCGTCGTCATTCGAATACCGGGCCAGCAGGTCCATCAACTGCGCGTATTCAGGCGTCGGCGTCTTGTTTGGATTCAAAGACTGGTTCTGGAAGTAGAGCGTTCGCTTCGGCCGTCGTCGCAGAAACTCGAGCACGACCTGGAGATAGTTATCAGGCGTCAGGATGGGTTGGACCGTGAGGGGTGATTGCGTCGTGAACGTAAACTTCTGCGGCGCGAATACTTCAATACCAACAGCGGCTTTTTCTTCTTCGAGCAGTTCGTCGACCGGAACGAGCAACTCCGGCAGCGGTGGAGCTGCTTCGAAGGCCGCTTCTTCACCGGTCGAGGCTGTTTCGAAATCGTGATCGAGGAAACGCTGGAAACGTTTGGCAAGAACCGGGCTTTCACACACCACATGCCACTCGCGGTTGTACCGGGAGATGAGCTGGCGATCGACGTTCTCGTCGAAGAAGTCGATGTCCGGTTGATTCGACGACTGCCAGTTTCCGCTGGAGAGCCAAAACGCGCGGTCGTCTCTCACTGCCACCTTGATGTGATAGGCGGAAGCAAACGTCCGCCCCGTGCCAACGCGCGCAAAGGCATTTGTAAAACGATCCGACGCGACTCGCCGCAGTCCTTTGATAATTGAACTCTCTGGCAAGTCATCCGCCTTGGTCGAGTCGACGTCGTCTTCTTTTGGGAGAGATTCGTTGGGACCAAGCACCTGTTGCCATTCGACCTCTGACTCTTTCAATAGTGTGCGAGTCGTGCGATAGATGTGCGGCGCGGTAAAGTCGTACATCCCGACGTGCAACTTGCGCTCAGTTCCCTCGAGAAAAGGCTTCAGCACACGCCATCCGGCATCCGGAGAAACGTGGCAGGTGATCGTCATAGGGCCGGTGACCGGATTCAGGTTTCCTCCTGCCGGTGGTTCGTAGGTGATCACGCGCACTGCTTCAGCATCGTCTTCATCAGGACGCTGAACTTCGTCGATCAACAGCGAAGGCCGCTCGGCCAGGAGTGCAGACTCAGTGCCGGCAGTCCGCGCCAGCCGTTGAAACGGATCGGCAATCTCGATATCGACCGGGATGCCGTTCAACCCATTTGGAATCCCGAGATCGCTCGCGATTTTCGCCTTGTCGAACTGGCCTCCAGGCACAGTCAACACAGCTACAACCACGGCCGGTGTTGTAGTGATCGCTCCATCTTTGAAGAGATAACCGGCGCGCACGTCTGCGATCTTTGGATTGCGAAGCAATTCCGCGCGATTTTCAGCAGCCGCTTCAATGGCGGGACGAAGTGCTGCCGGTGCGGACGCCGAGACGGCGGTCTGTGGCGGTTTCTTAGTTCCTGGTGAGGGCTGTCCAGTCTCCGGCTCGACTGGAATACGTTTGCCGTCCAATTCGACAAACAGGTTTCCGTTAACCCGCACCAGTTTGGCAACGGTGGTGGCAGGCACTGACGGAATGGTCGGTGTTCCAGTTGAACCAGGTCCGGAGGAACGCTGCGCGAGCGTGCCTCGCCTTCCTGGAATTCGTAAACCGTTGCTCATCGCTAAACCTCCAACCAGGAAATCAAGTTTGTAATAACGTGGTCGTTGATGCGCGTGCCTGAATTACCGGACACCGCGCCGGTGGTGTGAATGCCGATGGCAACTAGACCGTTCTCGACGGTGTCCTGCCAAATCGGGCTTCCGCTCTGGCCACCGAACGTGTCGATGTCATAAGCCAGACGCGTTGGCGTCACACTCTGGATTGGCCGCTCGTGGAAATACTGGAATTGCGCCTGATCGCGATCGGCCGGATAACCGGAGATCTTTGCGTTAACGGCGTTTAGGACCGCATCGTCGAAAGCAGCGACCTCGAAGTTTCCGACTTGTTGTCCCACTTCGTCGCTGTCGAGATGGATGACGCCGTAATCAAAATCGCGCAGTCGTTGGACGGTCCAGCCGTCGACGGACGAAAAGCGCTTGGCTTTTAGGGTGCCAAATGGCCCGCCCGGACCGAACCTGGCAGGGATGACCTCGATCGATTTGGCCCATCCTCCATCATCCTGCAGAAAGACGCAGTGACCTGCCGTCGCCAGTGTCTTCGGGCCGATGTACCAGCCTGTGCCGACATACACTCGATCTGATTTAGAGCGGATTCGCAGGGAGCAGATCTGGCGCCAGGGATTGTCCGAGAGTGAATCGCGGGTGACTTTGACGCGATCGTCATTGCCGAGGACGACTTCGAGCAACGAAGAACTGCCGAAGCTAGCGAGGGACACATCCGGCAGCGCTTCGTTGGGGGTTGCTCCTGTGAAACCTTCGTTGAAGGATTCGTTCATCGTCGTCTGCGCCCGTTCTGGTGGCGGGGTGTAATAATTAAGTGTTTCGCGATTCGTCACTGGAGCCCTGGGCTGGGGAGCGACAAAAGATTCATTTTGGCCGTTGAAGTTATTAACTGGATTGTGTCCGGGTGCAGCCATAACTCTCCATTTCCGAGACCATCCCGCCTCAAAAGGGTATGAAATCTGAGTCTTCACCTATATATGATCAGAGGACAATTTTTATTTCAGGAAGGCTGTGCGGGTTGAGGTGGAATGGTTCCCAGTGCTGAGCGCCGCAAGGCGCAATAGAAGGTAGCCAGGGGCAAGTGCGCGCGAAGCGAGCACGTCGCCCCTGGATCACAACAAACAATATCGAGCACTGAAAGTGCGATAGAACCGATGTTTCTGTCGCTCTTTCAGAGCTCTCACGCTTCTCCAATCACACCAGGGGCCGCGCGCTACGCGCTTGCCCCTGGCTACCGGCTTCCGCACCTGCGGTGCTTACTTCCAACTGCCGCGCCTGTGGCGCTTTACTACCGGCTTCCGCACCTTCGGTGCTTATTACCAACTGCCCGTACCTAAGAGAAACCTCAATACGTTTGTGGCGCCTCCGGGTCGGATTCGGAGCCGCCTTCCCTTACCTCGCGCTCACGGATGTTGAACTCTTCCAGATCGATCAACGAAAGATATTTGCGGATCAACTCTTCGTCAAACTCAGTCGAGTGATTCATATCCTCCAACAGTTTTCGCTGTGTTTCCAACAGTTGCAGATAAACCTTCTGGTACTCCGTGAGGGCGCTTTGATTAGCGTTAGCGGGTTCGTGAGAGTGACCGTCGAGAGATCTCAGGTCGGTTTGCAGTTTGGAGAACAGACTATTCAGGTGTTCGTTGTGCGACCGCTCGTTGCCGTATCTTTCCCTCAAAAATCGCAGCGAGGCGCTCGCGAGTTTCTGTTGAATCAGTACCTCCTGCTGATGCTCGGGAATCGTCGTGTATCGGTCCTCCGGTTTGATTGTCCGGATTACCCACGGAAGCGTCATCCCTTGAAAAACGAGCGTGACGAGAATGACCACGAAAGTAATAAACAGAATCAGGTTTCGATAAGGAAACGGCACGCCTTCGCTGATAAACAGCGGAATCGAAAGTGCAGCCGCCAGCGACACAACGCCTCGCATTCCCGACCAACCGAAGATCAGCGGGTTTCTCCATCCCGGATGAGCGTCGGCAACCGTGATGAAACGGCTGATGAAAGTGGTAAACAAGGAAGACCCAAGCGTACAAAGCAAACGAGCAACGATCAGCACAACGGAGATGATCAGGCCATAGCTAATCGCGCTGGCCACGCTGATGTCTCCAAGCTGCTGCGTGACCGCGCGCAACTGAAGTCCGATCAGCAAAAACACCAACCCGTTAAGAACAAACACGAGATTGGACCAGACGTTCACGGCTTCGATCCGGCTGCGAACAGTCAACAGCTTCTGCCGCCTGCTTGATAAGAAGAGCCCGCCACTCACCACCGCCAGCACACCCGAGAAATGAAAGTGCTCCGCAAAGTAATACATGCAGTACGGAGTTACGAGCGTAAGAATCGTTTCTATGCTTGGGGTGGTCGGCAGCCAGCGATGAATGAGATAGAAGACAACGGCTATCGCAAGTCCGACCGCTATCCCCATCACGATGACGACCACAAACGTAAGCGCCGCCTCATCAAAATGGAACTGCCCGGTAATGATCGCCGCTAACGCAAAGCGAAACACGATCAGCGACGACGCATCGTTGAGCAAACTCTCGCCTTCGACGATGCTCACCAGCGACTTCGGCACGTTCACCTGGCGCATGATCGTGGTGGCGGAGATCGCATCGGGCGGCGAGACGATTCCGCCAAGCAAAAATCCCAGCGCTAACGTAAACCCGGGAATCAGCGCATACGAAACAAACGCGACGACACATGCCGTGATGATGACGATCAGAAAGGCAAAAATGGAGATCACCCGCCGCCATTTCCAAAACTCTTTCCACGATATTTGCCAGGCGGCTTCGTAGAGCAACGGCGGCAGAAAGATAAAGAAGACGAGTTCCGGATCGATCGTGACGTTTGAAAACTGGAACGTAAAACTCAGCACCAATCCACCCACCACCAACACGATCGGATAAGCCAGCCGCAGCTTATTCGCGATCATCACCAGGCCCAGGATGATCAGTATCAGGTAGACGTATTGGATCAGGAGATTCTGCATCGATGGAGATCAAACACGCGGAGCCCCATGAGGGGCTCCGATCGCGCGAACTAGCCAACAGAAAGACAACGCTTTACCGCAGGTACTTGTTGAAGAACTCGATCGTGCGCGTCCACGCGAGTTTCGCGGCTTCTTCGTCATAACGCGGTGTCGTGTCGTTATGGAAGCCGTGCTGTTTGCCCTCGTACATGTGGCTTTGAAACACCTTTCCGTTTTCCTTGAGCGCCGCCTCATAAGCGGCGATGCCTTCGTTGATGCGCTGGTCGTTGCCGGCATACTGAAACAAGAGCGGCGCGGAGATCTTCGGGACATCAGCTACCGCAGCCTGCCGGCCATAGAACGCGACGCCCGCGTTCAGGTCGGGACCCAGCCGCACGGCCAGTTGATTCACCATTCCGCCGCCGAAACAAAAACCCACCGCGCCGAGTTTGCGTGTCGAGTCGGATCGCGCTTTGAGCCACTTCGCCGCCGCGACGAAATCTTCCGTCATCTTCGTGCCGTCAACTTTGCGAAACGCCTCGGCGCCTTTTTCGTCATTGCCCGGGTAACCGCCCACCGAAGTTAATCCGTCAGGCGCGTACGCTACGAAGTTCGCTAGCGCAAATCGCCGCGCGACGTCTTCGATATACGGATTAAGCCCGCGATTCTCGTGAATGACGAGCACCACCGGCAGTTTCCCACTCTTTGCCGGTCGAGCCAGGTAGCCTTTGATCGATCCGTTCCCTTCCGGCGACTGCACGGTCTCATAACCGACCTTGATCCGTTTGTCGTCCGCCGGAACCTGCTGCGCCCACGCGTAGTTGGGTCTGAGGCTCTCAAAGATTGTCGCGACGGTCAGTCCGCCGACTGCGAACTTCGCGGCGCCATCCAGAAAAGAGCGCCGGGTGATGTCGCCGTGCTGGTATTCGTGAAATAGGTCCAGCAACTCCTGTGGATAGTCGCTTGCTTGTTTACGTTCCATTCACTTCTCCTTGTGCGGATTGATTGCTTACACATATCACGGCGAGAGTGATCTTGACTATCGGTCATCTCCCGGAGGTCTGCCGCATTATCTGCCTTGCGTCAATATTACATTCACTCATACATTATCCAAATGAATCACAAATCGATCTGCGCCAGGCTCTTGTTCCTGGTCTGTATTTTAGTGCTCACTCATGCAGCACTTGTAAACGCTCACGGCCAGCCTCCTCGTGCCGTTGCCAGCGACGACGAACTGAAAGTGATGCTGGGCAATAAAGTAATTCTGGACCACGATCGCGACGGGTTCATGAGGGTCCATCGCATCGTTTACGCGCCTTCCAGCAAGCACTTTGTTGTAATTGGTTGCGGTTATGAATGCACCGACAACATTGGCTTTCTCTTTCGCGCCGATGGGACGCGGAAACGAGAGTTTACCGCGCGATGGGACGTGATCTTCGACGACAAGTTGGAATGGTCTACTGACGGAACGAAGCTCTATTACTTCCGCATCAATTCAACGGGCGCCGATCCGCCAAGAAACGCGCCGCCGGAGACCTGGGTCGTCCTCAACGTCGCAACCGGGAAGAAAGGACCAGCAACCACGCGACGGCTGGACCAAAGCGCAAGCTATTCCGTGTTCAATACCAGCGACGGCCTCGTGGTTCGCGCGCAGCCTGGGGTCAAGGCGAAAGAAGTTGGACGGCTGGCCTCTGACGCCAAAAACATAACTGTCACTGGTGCGGGAAAACTAAGTGGCCGCGCGATCTGGGTGCCGATCAGACACAACGAACTTTCAGGTTGGGTAAACCAGAATTTCCTGTTCAAAGACAAAACGACTCCTTAGCTGTGCTTGCGACACGGTGTCAGTTGCGACAGTCGGAAGTGTCAGTTATGACACGGCTTTGCACAAAAAGTCTCCCGATAAAGCACTTTTGTCCCATCTGTTTGGCATAGCGATAGCTGTCAACCTGGCAAGCTTTTCTATCCAAACACCCAACATAAGGAGATCCAACAATGAAAAAGCTGACGGTTAGCGCCAACGCTCCTCTCCCTGGCATCGAGCACATCGTGGTCCTGATGTTTGAGAACCGCTCCTTTGACAACGTGCTCGGAACACTCTATCCGCCGTCCGCATCATTCGATGGCCTGCCGCTCGATTCCAGCAACACTTACATCGATCCCTTTAAGCACACAGTGACGGTGACGAACACGCCGCCTTCGGGCAATGCGCCGGTCATTACTCCTTATCCCGATCCAGGCGAGTCGTTTCACGACATGACAAAACAGATCTTCGGCTACAACGGCAGCCAGGTCGCGGACATGTCCGGCTTCGCCCAGAACTATTTCGACAAGCACATACTCACAGGCAAACCCGGCGACATCATGTTCTATTTCACGCCGGACCAAATGCCGATGACGAGCTTTCTCGCAAGCAACTTCGCCGTCTGCGATCAGTGGTTCGCCTCCGGCCCGGTGCAGACATTCCCCAACCGGATGTTCTGTCACTGCGGCACGCCCGGTTATCACCTGCACCACCTTTCCGGCAAGCTGCACGCGTATCTCAATGACGACGACTATATCGAGGATCTCCTCGGCTCTGGCATGGAGATGTTCGCCGGTAAGGTGAAAGATAAGAGCATCTTTGAATTACTGGATGGCGGGGATGAACCAAGCGAGGCGAACTGGAAAGTCTACTTTCACGACTGGCCGATGTCTGCGATCAATAAGTATGTCAACGATGCCTGGAACGCTAAGTCACCGTGCGTCGCCAGCTACGACGACAGCGACTACAATCCGCCTTACGGCACGTCCACCTTCTTCGACGATGTCGCCCTCGACAAGCTGCCGGCCTACGCGTTCATCGAGCCGCGTTACTACGACAACTATTCTGGCTCGGGACAGTCGCCAAACAGCAATCATCCGGGCTCGGCAAACTATCCACCGATAGGCAATCCGCCGATCGACGTCAGAAACGGCGAATTGTTGCTGTTGTTCGTGTACGAAACACTCTGTCTCTTTCCGAGTGTTTTCAACAAGACGTTGCTGATCGTTACGTACGACGAACACGGCGGTGTTTACGATCACGTTCCGCCCAATTCGAGCCCGTTCGCATCGACGGCTGTCAGCCCGTTCCCGCAGACGGCTGACAATTTCAACTACGATCGTTACGGTGTTCGTGTGCCGGCGTTCTTTGTCAATCCGATGATCCCTGCCAACACGATCTACCGGCCGGCACAACCATCGTCCGGAGCGTTTTATCCGTGCGACCATACGACGATTATTGCCACGTTGCGCGAGCAGTTTGGTCTCACGTCGACGCTCACGCCACGCGATGCCGCCGCGCCGTGGCTGACTGGACTCATCTCCACTAACAACACGCCGCGCTCGATCGAGTCGCTGCGGGTGCCTGCGTCTCTAAAAGCCTGGGCAGACTCGCAACCGAAACTCACCGGTCAACCGGGAACGCGCCTGACGCCGGCGGAGCACGAGCGCCGGATGATCGAGATCATTAAAGGGAAAGCAAAGCGGTAAGCAGAGATGAGCGGGGATCGGCTTTGCACAAAAAGTCTCCCGCAAAGGCGCAAAGACGCAAAGAAACCCTTAGTAACGCGGCAGCGCTTTGCGCCTTTGCGGGAGACATCTTCGGCACGGCTTACGATTTCATCGCCTTTGCGCACTTCAACCACACTCTCGACACCCTTCCACCACGCAGGCCAATCCCGCGAATGATAGATCTCATTCCAGACTCGATCGATCGGAGCCGCAACGCGCCAGATAGTGACGAATTCGTAGGTTTTCATCTAATTTGTAATAATCAACATACACTTTACCGAGAATGACGGCTGAAACGAAAGGAACAAATATGAGCACTACTGATCCCGTAAATAGTAATGGACCTGGTCTCCCGCCGCTGCTTCGCCGCCTGGGAATTTATGCCGTTGTGCTACTGGTTGGGTTTCTGGTCGGCCTGATACCTATGTGGCTTTCAGCTCGCGGGCACGCAGCCGAGCGCGACACGGCACAGCGCAACTTGAGACTTTGCGGGCTTGAGAAGAATCTGTTGGCAGCCGCCGTTTTGTCCCGACGCGGTGAATACGAGCGCGCGCGTCTGGCTGCCAGCAACTTTTTCACAGCGTTGCGCGAACAAGTGGATCAATCTGGTAAGCAATCAGACTTGAGTGCGGCGCAAAAGGAAAGTCTCAAACCCGTGCTCAATCAGCGAGACGATGTAATCACACTCCTGGCCAGAAGTGATCCGGCCTCAGCCGATCGGCTGGCCGAAATGTACATGGTGTTCAGTAAAGACGTCGGCTCACAACCGTAAGTGATTGTTGCGGGGTCTTTGGAGGTTTCACGCGGCGGTGTGCTTGCTGCGAGCTTCCTGTGCCTCCTCGATGGTGCGAAACTTGAAAACGCCTCGCGGATAACGCTTGGGTGAGATCATCCAGTAACGATGGCAGTGTCGCAGAAACCGTTCGAAGTCAGATGACGATCTCGGCACTGGCGCCTTATTCATTTCCTCAATCGATCGAAACTTCTGCACCGGCATCTTTAATCGTCATCCTCAAAATCAAATCGTTCATGTGAGGCTGCCGCGCCCATCACGTTAGTGGTTATCCCTCGCGCACGAAGCCGAGTGAGTGCTGACAGCCCGGTTTGGCGAAACGATCTCTTACTTCGGACAAATACCACTACTCAAACACGCATTGTAGTCACTTGCGCACTGTGCTAATCCCACTTGTTGATTGAGAGAGCATTGTATATGGCATGGACTCCCGAACGGTAAAAAGGAGTCACAACTGGTGATGCATGCTTGGTAAACGATTTCGACCCTGGTGTTGCACCTGTCGAAACGGTCGGTACAGAATACTTGACACGATTGGAAGGCGCGGGCCGGTTCGGTGAAACTGCCGATCAGGATCGTTACTAAAAAGAAGAGAGTTGCAATCGCTCTGACGAGTCTCATAAGCATCCTCCTAAGACTTCGGTGTGACGAAAATTGGCTCAGGTCCAACTTGGAATTGCGATTAGCGGAAAGCATATTCGCGTGCAGTAGAAAATGTCAACGATAATTTCGATCTCCATCGCCGCTCTTCGATTACGGTTTCGCTTGCTGCTTCTCCAATTCGGCAGCTTTGTCTCGGTCAGCTTGAGCCTTGTCCTTATCACCCTTACTTTCGTATGCGCTTGCTCTACTTTGATAGATGCGGATCTCCGGTTTGAGCCGGATTGCTTCTGAATAGTCGGCAATCGCGCGATCGTAGTCACCTTTAAAGTGATAAACCCTGCCTCGATTGTAGTAGCCAAAACCGTATTGAGGTCTTAGTTGAATAGCCTTTTCGAAGTCGACAAATGCGCGGTCCAGGTCGTTCTTACGAGCATAAGCAATGCCTCGTGTGATGTAAGCTTCTGCGCTTTGTGGGTCTAGTTCAATAGCGCGTTGGAGGTCTGCAATGGAACGGTCGTAGTTGCCTTTCTCGAAGTACGCCTTGCCACGGCCCAGGTAAGCTTTGATGTCGTCAGGTTTTAATTGGACGACTTTGTCAAAGTCTGCAATCGAGCGATCGTAGTCGCCTATATCAGAATAAGCATTGGCTCGGACGGAGTATGTCTGCACATCGTCAGGATCCAGGTGGAGGGCCTTGTCGCAGTCAAGAATCGCCTGAAGGTAGTCGCGCTTCATGGCATGAACCGTGGCTCGAAGACCATAGAACCCTGCATTGTTCGGGTTTAGTTGAATGGCTTTGTCGAGGTTGCTGATGGTGCGGTCGAGGTTATTCTTCATGAAGTATGCGTTACCACGCTTCATGTAGGTGCTCGCCTGTTGAGGCTCGATCTCGATTGCCTTGTCGAAGTCGGCGATCGCGCGGTCGTACTCACCTCTGGCGTTGTAAATCTCGCCCCGATTAACGTACGCACCTGTTAAGGCAGACTCTAACTGAATGGCTTTGTCGAAATCGGCGATGGCCCGGTCATGATCTTTCTTGCGGTAATAAGCGAGACCTCGGCTCAAGTATCGAGCGGCCTTTTGCGAATCTAATTGAATGGCCTTGTCGAAGTTAACAATGGCCAGGTCGTCGTTGCCGAGTTCATATTGAGCCACGCCCTTGGCATAGAACTCAGCTTCCTCTGTTGGATTATCCAGCAGTTGCAGGGCCTTTTCCGCGTGCTCCCTGGCTTGCTGCTTTCGTCCATTTCCGGACTCCATCACACTCAGCATGGCATAGTACATACCCTGCCGTCCCCGATTGAAATTCGGGTCAGGCGGAGGGAGTGGAATTGCTGATTCGTCATTACCGGGCTGGCTGGCTGACGTTATCCGCCTTGGGCCAAACTGAAATTTGCCGGCGTGCTGTAAGGAAGTCGTAAGTTGCTTGAACTCAGCCATCGCGCCGCTAAAGTCGTTGACTGCGCGTTTAATGAATTTCTTATATGGCTTCTGGTTCTTTACGGAGCATTTGTTATCTCGCGTAAAAGTACGAAAAGCGAACTGCTGCTCTGGTCTGTCATGTAGGCGGAGTTTCAGACCCGGCGAAAAGTACGTACGTGTGTCGTCGGTATAGCGCGTAAGGTCTTCGACTGAACCGGGTTTCTCGTCCAGGTCTTTTCGTGAAATAGCAAACGCAAATGCTGGATCTCCGGTCTGAATACGGTAGACAATCCGAGAGGCAGTAATATAGAGCCAACCGATCTCGGGCATATCAACAATTTGAGTCAGGCGCGAAACTCTTATGGCAAGACTCTCTTCCTTATCCAGCAACAAGTTACTGACGTGGAATCCGCACTGTTGCTGATCGGGATTCTGATTGGAGAATCTGAGAGTAGCGCGATTGTTCTCATCCAAAATGACCATTTGGGCCTCGCCATTTTTCTGCGCCTGCGCTATTTGAGGTATGGCAAGAAAAAAGAGTGTGATTGAGGCAGTGAAGATTAAGATTCTGACTTTCATTTGAGCTCCTGACTTGAAGCTGCCTGAATATCTATGGGAATTCGCTAGTGAAGAGTAAGAATTCAGGCGGTGTGAAGAATTGACACGAGCAGACTCAACAATGCTCCTGAAGTTAATATGAGTGACGATTGATTATGTAAGCGAATTCCCAAAACCGTCAACAAGAACCTGCGTTGGTAAATAGGATACAAAGAATGCGGAAAACAATTGTCTTCGTCATCGTCTGTCTGCTCCTGAATGTTTCAGTTCACGCGCAAACACGCGTTGCAAATAACACTGCCCTCGAAACTGCGCTTCAACTCAAACTGGACGAATGGCACAAAGCCGGAAGCTTTCCGGGGGCGACTCTCGGCGTCATCCTTGCAAATGGCGAATCGTTCGGTCTGGCCGTCGGCTTCTCCGATCGCGAAACGAGAACACCGCTGAGGCCTACCGATCGGATGCTGGCCGGCAGCGTAGGTAAAACATTTGCCGCCGCAACTGCTTTGCAGTTGGTCAAAGAAGGCAAGATCGGGTTGGACGACAAGATCGGAAAATACCTCGGCCGCGAACCATGGTTCTCGCGACTGCCCAACGCCAAAGACATCACAGTGCGCCAGTTGATGAACCACTCGAGTGGCCTGGTGCGTTATGAATTCAAAGATCAGTTCACGAAAGACCTGACCGCGAATCCGGAAAAGTCATGGAAACCCGCAGAGCTTGTCGCTTACTTGCTTGGCGAACGGCCACCATTCGCAGCCGGCCAGGGCTGGGACTATTCCGACACGAACTACATCGTGCTCGGAATGATCATCGAGAAAGTAACCGGCAGAAAGTTCTACGACGAAGCAAACAAACGGCTGCTCAAACCGCTGAAACTAACCGACACGATTCCCCAGGATGGACCAAGACTCAAAGGCGTGGTCCAGGGTTACGCCGGTCCGAACAATCCCTTTGGCGGCACAGACGCGATGATCGTAAACGGGAAGTTTGCGATCAATCCGCAATTCGAGTGGACCGGCGGCGGTTACGCTTCGACGGCGCACGATCTGGCGCGTTGGGCCAGGATGCTCTACGACGGCCGGGCTTTTTCGCGCGATCTTCTGCCGCAAGTCGTCGACGGCGTCGCGGCGCCGATGCTGGGACGTGAAACCAAATATGGTCTCGGCGTCATCATTCGCAAAACAACAATCGGAACATCGTACGGCCACAGCGGTTTCTTCCCCGGCTACATGACCGACATGATGTACTTCCCCGAGTACAAAGTCGCAATCGCCGTGCAAGTGAACACAAGCGTCGGACGCAGTCTCGGAAAACCGCTCGGCAGAGTGCTGGTCGAGATGATGGAAGTGATCAGATCGAAGGAACGAAATTAGACCTCTCGATCCGTAAAAATACTTCGTGACAAGCGATAATTAAACACGTAGTCTTTGTCCCGCTTAACAACCTGAATAGCCTTTTCGCGTTTTTCTCTCCCGACCCAACGCACCTAACCACAGGAGAATATCTATGTCACGGAACCCTTCTGCTATTGCTCCATCTGCGACCCGGATCCTCTCGACCGCCCTTGTGATCATGGTTTGTCTTGCAGTTCTTCCAACCGCGGCACTGGCCAACAAGCCACGCCGCACAAAGAGAGTTGCGCCACCGAATTACGGCACGTATGGAAAATGGACCAACGGTTTCTTCACCGCCGCCACGGTCCACTTACACCTTCTGCCGAATGGCAAGGTCCTGTCATGGCCGCAGTTTCCGGCAGCCGCAGCGCCCTGCCCTACGTGTACGCCTCCGCCCGTGCAGACGTATGTGCGAATTTCCGATCCGCCTTACACGAGCGTCTCAACGCTCTACAATTATTACGTCGATCTATTCTGTAGCGGCCATTCGCTGCTGCCTGACGGTAAACTCCTGATTACGGGTGGCACTTTTTTTCAAGGCCCGGTTCACGGCGGTGTATACGACACGACGATTTTTGATCCCTCAAACAATACCTTCACCAACAATCCCGCTCACTTCATGTACCTGCCCCGCTGGTATCCAACTAATGTAGCCCTCGGTAACGGCGAGACGCTGACCATTTCCGGATCGTATTTGCGCGGCAGCACTGTCATGTTCAATAACTACCCGCAGGTCTGGCAAACAAGCGGCGGCTGGCGCGACATACCAAACGCAGCAACTCCCTCGCCGCTTCCACTCTATCCGTGGATGCATCTGGCGGCTGACGGCAGTGCTTATAACTCTGGACCAAATCAGTCGACCTATTTCATCACGACGAGCGGCACCGGCGGCTGGAGCCAGGGGAAAACCAGTATTTATGGCTATCGTGATGAGGGTTCGTCGGTCATGTATGAACCGAACAAGATTCTGATTGTCGGCGGCGGCAACAAACCTGAAGGACCCGGCGGCGCGGTAGTGCCAACCAACACCGCCGAAACCATCAACTTGTCTGATACAACCGTGACGCTTACCTGTCCAAGTCCACCGTGCTGGACATCAGCGGCATCGATGACCCATCGACGCCGGCACCTGAATGCGACAATCCTGCCGAATGGTAAGGTGCTGGTAACCGGAGGGACGAGTGGCGGTGGGTTTAATAATACGTGCACTGCAAATCAGGTGATGGCTGGTGAGATATGGGATCCGAGTTTGAATACGTGGTCGCTGACAGCCGCCGCGACAGAGCCGCGACTTTATCACTCAGCAGCAGTCCTGTTACCGGATGGCCGAGTCCTGGTTGGTGGAACCACACCTGCTGATCCAGCGGACGGGTGTCCGGGAATTGCCGACCAAATACAACAAACGGAGATCTTCTGGCCGCCATATCTCTTCGACTCCAACGGCGATGAAGTCGCGCGGCCGACTATCACTTCAGCGCCATCCGAGGCGACTTACAACGAAGTCATCACCGTCGGAAGGACCGGCGTGGCGGCACAGAATATTTCCAAGGTGACCCTGGTCCGGCTCTCGTCGACGACCCATTCGTTCAACCAGAATCAGCGCTTCAACAATCTGAGCTTTACACCGTTCCTCGGCGGACTGAGCGTTACGATGCCCGCAAACGGGAACCTTTGCCCTCCCGGTCATTACATGCTGTTCATCGTCAACAGCGCGGGAGTGCCATCGGTAGCGTCGATCATCAAGGTGTCGTGAACTCAGTCTGAGGGAGCAAATATGAAAAGCGGGTTACTAATATGCGGCTGCTTGCTGGTGCTATGCGCGATGCCGGCAAAAGCTCAAACTACAAGCCACTCGCATGGACCACACAAGGAACAGCAGCCCGCGCAAAGCGGGCTGCAACCTGGCCGACTCTCGATCCCTGACATTGAAATCCTGAATCAGGACGGAAAGAAACAACGACTCTTCACCGATCTGGTCAAAGGCAAAAAAGTAGTGATCAACTTTATCTATACCACGTGCACCGCCTACTGTCCGCTGACAGGAGACAACTTTGCACGGTTACAGGCACTGTTGGGCGAACGACTCGGAAAGGACGTTTACCTGCTCTCGATCACCACCGATCCCGAGACGGATAGGCCGGCCAAATTGAAGACGTGGAGCGAACGCTACGGTCCTAAATCCGGCTGGACGTTTGTGACCGGCGAGACACCAGCGATGCAAACATTGCTGCGGGCATTTCTGGGCGAAGGACCGCGGCGTGGTTTTCACACACCGGTTGCGTTTGTGGTCGACGATAAAAGCGGAGGTTGGCAGCGCACGTTTGGATTGGAACAACCGGCGAAGCTGGTGGAGATGTTGGATCAGCTATCGATTCAGGCGAAGGAGTAGCCGAGTTAAAGTTTGCTAACATCTGCTCATATGCTGAGTGGCTTATTTGCCTCTGCGTTCTCTGCGTATCTCGGTTGGCTCTGCGTAAAATTGTGCTGACAGTAAGCTTTACGCAGAGAACTCAGAGAGCGCAGAGAACACAGAGTTGCGTCTCAAGTTACATCGTCACTCAATCAGCAACGCAATCTTGCCCAAATGGTGTTCAGCAAGCGCGTCGTGCGCCTTGCCGACTTCTTCCAGCCGAAACGTTCTGTCCACGTGAACCTCAAATGGACCAGAATCGATCAGCGCGTTGAGTCTTTCGATGAGGGCCGGGCTGGCTTCTCCATCGTATGCCTCAATTCCGACACCATCAGGAGCAGCCGGCTCAGGCATCACGCCATGTGGATACGCGATCCGTCCGCCTTTGTGAATCGCCAACAAGGCTTGATCAGTTTTCTCGCCTCCGGCCGTGACTAGTGCGGCATCGATTCCGTTGGGCGCGAATTCTCTCGCTGCGTTGAGAACATCATCGCCACGTCCATCGACGGCATCGTCAGCTCCGAGTTTTTTAGCCAGCTTCACACCGTCGTCACCCGAAGCGATAGCGAACACATCGGCGCCAAGACGTTTGGCGAGTTGTAAAGCCAAATGTCCTATGCCTCCACTCGCGCCAAAGACCATCAACGACTCGCCTGATTTCAAACCAAGGACTTTGTCCAAACCAACCAGCGCCGTCAACGCATCCGTCGGCAATACCGCCGCTTGCTCGACGGTCAAGTGTCCGGGAATCAACGAAACATTATCGGCCTTAACCGCAGCGTACTGAGCGTAGAAGCCGCCTTTCGGATTCGCCAGTTCCGCTGCGTAAACACGGTCGCCTTCTTTGAAGTGACTTACGTTTTTGCCGACTGCCGCGATCGTTCCTGCCCCATCGGTGCCAAGCACGTATGGAAATGTCGGTTTGGTTCCCATTAGCTGGACAAATCCGCCTTCACGCTCAAACGGATCCCAAGCCCCGACGCCGGCAGCTTCGACCCGAATCAGAACGTCCTGCGCCCCGATTCGCGGGACGGGTAAGTTTTGTATTTTTAGTGCCTCCGAGCCGCCGAACTGATCGAGAGCTACGGCCCGCATTGTTTGCGCTTTTGCTTTTGATGTCTGTGCCATGACTTTACGTACACCACCTGTCTGTTAATCGTTCAAGGCATTACGCCAATCTATATAAATGTCGGGATGAATGAAGACACACCAGCAATAGCGATGCCTTTGGAGACACCCGGGTGTTACTGAGGCAAGAGGCGAGTGTTGATCTACTTCACACGGACAAACGGCATGTCGCGCATTCGTGACGCTCCGACGTGCATGCCATCGACCTTGCCGGTTTTATCCCGTGTAAACCAAACAACATTTCCCTGCGCGATGAAATGATCTTTATACAGCGGTTGCAGTGGCAAACTCGTTGCCGGCCGCTGTTTTATAAAAGCCTTGTCAGCTTCGACTGCGAAAGTGAGTGTCGCTCCGGCCTCTTCACTAAACCAATCTCCCTTGAATGCTGCGAGGTCCGCTGCCGTTGGCGTCCACTCCGTCTCCGGAACAAAGCGTCTGACCTCACCATCGGCGTCGACAGTTTCGGCAAACACCGGCTTGCCGTCCTTATCCAGCGTAAATTTGAATTGGTTGCTGCCGGCAACGAACTGCCCGTCTCCCCTGGGCACAAGACGCGCGCCGCTCCAGCGCAACACACCGTTCTCGATAACCGATCTGGCTGGACCATGCGTCTTTTCATTCCGCCAGATACCGACAAATTTCTTCAGTTCGTCTTCGGAGATTTTGGTGGGTTCGGTCGTCGGAGCTTCGGGAAATGGACCAAAGATCTCATCCGTTATGCCTGCGGCGATTCCTGCTGCACTTGGCGCCGTGCCGTTACACATAACACCGACTGAAACCTTGTTGTCGGGATAACGCGCCAGGAAAGTTTGATAGCCGGCAGTCGCGCCGCCGTGCGAGACATCTTTCAGTCCTTTGTATTTATCGACAGTGAGCCCGAGCGCGTAGGCAATCTTCCGTCCGTCATTCAACACTCCCTGGGTTTCAAGCGCATTGACAAGCGGCGCACCGAGCGAATGCGAATCAAGCATCGCATTCCACTTCATCCAGTCGCCGACCGTCGTGAGCATGCCACCGTTTCCATAAACGTTCATGAAAGGCATGTTGAGCCGCCACGGCTCGTTGCCTCGACGCGAATACGCGTGAGCGCGGCCTGGGACTATGCGCTGGTAATCGTCTCTCCACGAGCTGTTCTTCATGCCGAGTGGTTTGAAGAGCCGCTCCTCGACGAAAGCGGGAAACTTCTGCTTCGAAACGCGCTCGACGATTATCGCCGCGAGATTGTATCCGCTGTTTGAATAGGAGTATTCCGCGCCGGGCTTGAAGTCGAGTGCCCGCTGATGAGTAATGACGTCAAGGGCGAGATCCTGATTGACAACTCGCTCTCCTCGTCCCGCGCCCGTGAGACTCATGACCGTGCCCCAGTCTCGCAGACCGGCCGTGTGATTCAAGAGATGCCTGATCGTAAGAGGCGAACCGTAATCGGGGAGTTCCGGAATGTATTTCTTAACTGGATCGTCGAGATTGAGCTTCCCATCCTGTTGCAGCAGTACGAGGGCGGCGGCGGTGAACTGTTTCGCCACTGAGCCGGACTCAAAAATCGTTTGCGGAGTATTCGGAACGTTGTGCTCCAACTCTGCGAGTCCGAAAGCCTTTTCGAACACCGTTTCTCCATTGAGTGAAACGGCAGCGGCACAACCCGGCGCCGGTGCGACGTACGCCTTCGCAACTTTCTCGAACGCTCGCTCAGCGCCGGCGACGACCTTCGCTTTGTCGGGAACCTGAGCCGGGACGGCACTTGAAAGAACTGCGATAAGGGTAAAAACGAACCAGGAGTTTTTTATCGTCATTAGAGTTGATCCATTCAGCGAAACGCACTTCGGCCTAAACCTTCAAGTCATTATTTTGCTCGGCGTTCTCCGCGTGTCTCTGTGTGCTCTGCGTTTAAACATACCTAAAGTGAATGTTTACGCAGAGGCCCAAAGGAACGCAGAGAACGCAGAGTTGAACTAAGATACCACCCTATTTTCAGACGCACGAAGGCAAGAGCGCGTTAACAGATGATTTGCCAGCGGATGCTTTGCACAAGAAGTGCTTTATCGGGAGGAAGATGTCTCCCGCAAAGGCGCAAAGACGCAAAGAAACTCTTAGTAACGCGGCAGCGCTTTGCGCCTTTGCGGGAGACTTTGTGTGCAAAGCCGTCAGACAGAGACAGCAATACAGATGATGAAACGAAACTACTCAGGAGCCATAGTCATAGCGATTCGGATCCTGCGTCAGCGGAGAGTCAGCCACTACCGTGCCGCCGATGCGCTGCGCTGCCGCACAGGCCGCATTCAACCCCGTCTGAAGCGCGCCTTCCGTCCACCCTCCAGACCAGGAGACACCGTCGCCGGCGAGATAGATGCCGGTATCCACGCTCGGGTTCAGCACGTCGAGGAACTGGTAGTTGGCCGCCTTTATGTACGGCTCCTGTCCCGGATTCTGTAGTTTGTATCCGCCGAAGTAATAAGGTTCCGCTTGCCAGTCTACGTTGAGGATTTCGTTGTTAAGTGGCACGAGGAACTGCGCAAACTGCGGGTTAATGATGTTCAGGATATTCTTGAACGTTTCGAATCTGGCGGGCACGTCCAACCCCAGGAGCTTACTGGAATCATCCCCCCAGGTGTAGCTGATGAGAACGATTCCGTTTTGCGTCGTAGGGTAGTCGAGGCAGAAAACACCACGCGGCAACTCGTCTGTCTGAATGGTCTGCGGGATGCCGGGGACCGGTTGCCCGTTTTTATCGAGCCAGAACTTTGTGGCCGTGCGAATGAACATCTTGGATGTATCCATCATGTGTAGATCTCTCAAGGCGTTTCTGACCGGCTGCGAGATTACGGGCTTCTCGAGGATGGTTAATCCCAGTGAGATCTGCATCGAACGCGTAGTGTTCGCCACGATAATGGCGGATGCATCCGTCGTGATTGGCGATTTACTATTCGGGTCAAGGTAGGTGATTGAGGGATTCGTCCCTGTTCCCGGTCCCACGCTACTAACAGGAGCATTGAACAAAACTGCATTGAGACTTTGCAGGGACTCCTTTGTTCCGTTGGGCATAGTGACGGGTTGAGTGTAGAAGTTCCATGTTAATTGGCTGAACCCGTCCACGATGAACTTCTGGCTCGTCTCAAACTGATTCACGAGGAGACGAAGCATTTCCAGGAAATCGACTGTGAAGAAAGGTCCGAAGCCGCCCGTTCCAACGCCTAACGCTCCGAAAGCGGTGAAGTCCTCCGTCGTCCACTGGGGGATGCCTTGCCTGAGAGCTTCAAAGACGCTCATATTCGCATATCTGTCAATATAGCTCTGCCACACCTTCTGAACTTGCGACAGGTCGGGCGGCTCCTGCATCCACGGAGTCCAGATGTTCTTCAACAAGGGGCCCATGAATCCGTAGAAATCTGCGGTAATCTTCGTGAATGGACTTGGAGGCAGCGTACCGGGTTTCCAATCGTAGAGGGTGTTCTCATAATACAGGTTCGTCGGAACCACTCCGGGATCCGGAAACGGCCCTGTTTGCAGGTTGAACATACCCGGTCCGGCGTAGTGCCAAAAGACTTTGTTAGAGACGGGCACTCGCATGGCGCCCATTTCCGCGAACAGATTACTGCCCTGAAAGTCTTGAGACCAGTTGCGCCCGCCAATGCGGTCTGACGCTTCAAGCACGATCGGAACAATCCCCGCCCTGAGAAGTTCGTAGGCGGCTACCATCCCAGCCGCGCCTGCGCCTACGATGAAAACCGGGTTCTGCGGCGGCCCGGATGGAAAGGACGCTAGCGGGGTCGAATTTAAGATTTGTGTGTAATCGTAAAGTGTGTCCACAAAGGGCCAGGCGATGAACTCTGCCTCCGCCTTTGGCAGCGCAGCGAGACGCATTGCAGGACCTTGTACAGCGCTGCGCAGCATCTCAAGTTGCTCCGGGGACAGATTGGGGATCATTGGCATATCGGGTCTCCTCTTATTTTGTGTGATGAGTTAGGGTTGAGGGTGTTTTTCAGGCGTGGCTTGAGGGCCGACGCATTTTCATTCAGGATGCCATCTCGACTATCCAGTTTGACAAGTTAGTTATTGATCTATCGCCAGCTTGAGCGGTGTCAGGGCCGGCGTGTCGCTCGTATTGCCCGACAGGATTACACTTTGCGCCACAGCTCGGCTGCGCTCCAAAACGGCGTCGAGATTGGCGCCAATGGCGATCACATGGGCGAAACGCGTCATCCAGTCCGTTGCCTGCGACCAGTTCTGAGTCGCTAAGATGCCTTGCTCATTAAGGTACAGATCCTTGCACTGCGCATCTGTCGCATCATGGGCCACCTTGACTTCAGTTACTGTCGTTAGCGGCGTTTCAGGAATCATCCAGAAGATGCCGCAAGACGTGCGCGGGGTAAACGAAAAGTCTGCCGTTCCCTGCGCCATCGCCTCACACAGGAGGCTCGTTGGACTCCGGCCTGTGCTGTGCTCGACCAGTTCCATGATCCTGCCGCCCGCCGGTCTAAGATGGCCCTCGACTAACGCGATTCGTTCATCAGGAGTAATGATGAACTCCCAGTGGCTCACGCCGTATCTGACCTCAAGCTGCTCCAATAGTTGGTGAATCGCGCGTTCAAGCGCCGGCCTCAAGCGCTCGGGAAACGACTCGGCAGGGAAGAACTGACCCATCTCAATGAAGTCTGGTCCAAGCCACTTCTGAACAACTCCCACCGGATAATGCTGCCCCTCAAAAGAAACGAATTCGATGCTGAACTCCGCTCCCGGATGTAAGGCAGTAGATCTTGGAATGGCCATCTCCATGATCACTCGCGGCCGTACCTCAGTACCGATACTCTGGCCGACTGCGTACCATTTAGAATGCAGTTGCGCACAGACCGCGCCTACCAGCGAGACTGCTTCCTGCTTGGACTTCGCATAGTGAATTTCAATTGAAGAACTCAACTCATCCGGTTTCACGATAAGCGGTGTGTTCTCAGGCAAAGCTTCAAAACCGGAACTGGGGTGATAATCGAATGCATCCACATCATTAGCGCGCTGTTCGACATAGCAATATTCGACGCTGTGAAGGTCGTCTGCATCGGGTTGCTCGGCGAGTCGATTCCAGAGAGCGCGCAACTCGTGTTTACGTTTTGTGATGTCGGCCGATCGAGGTGGATAACAGGAACCTGAAAGCTGACCCGAAATCACGGCCGCGTATTCCATGACGTAGTCATTGAAGGGCATGACAAAACAGTTGTCGCCGTAATCGTGGCGCAGGCGAGTGAGCATGGCGTCTGTAATAGCGGTTACGTCATCCGGCAAAATCTCGATCGCATGTGGCTGAGCCTGGGTTTCATGATCGTCTGAGTCCCGGTGAATTTGGGCGAGGATGGCCTCTGAGTGATCCGAAGCCAGTTTTGTGACGACAACCTGTAAGCCAGCCTCGAGTGATTCCTTGATGACGCGATCGGTATTATAAGGTTGGTCACCAACCAGGAAAATGGATCGTCTTTGGTCGTCATTCAATGGTGAATCTGGAACCTGCGCCATTCGCGCCTCCTTGCTGCCTGACTGAAAGTATGCGACTTCAAAGTTTGAACGCGAATGAAGCAAAGGATATCCCGGCGCTGCCGACCCAGCCTGCCAGGGTGTCGGATTCACAAATCGTGCCTTGATTCAACGCCTCAGCGATCGCCGTTGGAACGGAGGCCGAGACCAGGTTCCCGTAGCGCGGATATATAAAGTGAATCTTCTCAGCCACTCCGATCTCCTCACCCATGTCCCACCACAATCGTTTCGAAGCGGCATGCGGAAAGATCGCCTTAATTTCATCGCGCGGAGTCGAGAGCCGATTGAAGACTTCAACACCGAGTCCCCGTCCCGCCCGGAACAAATCGGAGCCGAAGGAGGTCAACTGGTTCGGCCCGTTGCGGCCCAGTCGTGGGCCGGGTTTGCAGTAGCGATCAAAACCATCGAGTGGCAAGTTACAAAGATCACTGAAATTCGCGGCGCTCAAGAAGTGAAATTCCCACGGCCTGGAATCGTCCGCCACGAAAAACGTCGCGCTAGCCGCTTCACCCACGGTATATGCCGGGAAGTTCCATTCGACCTCATCAGCGCTGCGAAGACGGAAGCACCCCGGATTGAGCCGTCCACCGTAACGCATATTGCACTCACAGTTGACTATGAGCGCATTCTTGTATTGCCCGGACTTTAGGAGATTCGAAGCGATGAAGGCCGCGCGTGTCCAACTCATGCAAGCATCGACGATATCGAAACAATGAGCTGTCGGCATTCCCAGGGCGGCGCCGACCATGTAGGCCATTGCCGGCTCCAGGAAGCCTCGATCGACACCTGTGTAGATAATCAACTCAACTTCGGATCTCCTGACGGAAGCCTGCGCGAGAGCGCCTTCGACCGCCCTTTCCAGCAGGTCGAAGGGCGATTCGTCGTCCGCCAGCCATTGGCGCTTACTCGCGTCCGAATACGTCAGGTAAAAATCGATTCGGCCCATAGTTGCCCGCAACTGCTCCTTGAGCACGTCGGCACTTTGGTCCGTTACCATCGCCTTGATCGTTTGATTGTCGATTGTGCGTGACGGAATGATTGCCTCAATACCAGCAAGCTTCATCTGTCCTCCTGCTATTCCAGCCCCTGGCTATTCCTGGAGCGGCGTTCTTCGTTAAGGCTGTAAGACTACGGGAATGGCTTTGCAACGCGGCCACGTTAAGGGCTTGACGCATGAGCCGTCGCGGATGTCTGCGATGCCGGATGGATGCGTGCCACATAAGCGCTCAGTTCTTCAATGCTGGGATGGTCAAGGACGATCGATGTCTCCAGAGGTTGTTCGATATGGTGTTCCAGTTCCACTACCATTTCAATCAGCGAAAGTGAATCAAGCCCGAGCTGTTGGAAGGGCCGTTTAGTAGAGAGTTTCTCGGCAGGTTGGCTCAACTTCCGGGATAGGTATCCGATCAGCCACGCGCGTACTTCGGCGATGTGGCCTTCGTTCAGATCATTCGTGAAGAAACTCGTTGGAGTTTCCGGTTCCCTGAGCCGGGCGATGCTTTGCAGCGTGCTGTCAAGATACTCTTGACGGGCTCGCTGGCGTTGGACCTTGCCGCTCGAAGTCAGGGGAAATGTACCGGTTCGCACGAAGACCGCGTCAAAGAGTTCGGCCTCGTGTTGCATGTTTATTTCTTCGCGGAGCCGCGTCAAAACTTCCGCGGCGTTGAAATTGTGGCGTTGTACCCTGTCCACCTCGGCAACGATGACTAAGGCCTCGCCTTCCTCCCGTTCAATCGAAAATGCGCAACAACGGCCAGGGCGCACTTCAGGAAGCGACTCCTCGACCGTGGCTTCAAGATCGTGTGGATAGAGATTGCGACCACGAATGAGAATCAGATCCTTAAGGCGTCCGGCAATGTAGATTTCACGATCGATAACAAAGCCGAGATCGCCCGTACGCAAATACAGCCCGCTGCGGTCATTCAACCGGGCTCGCATGGTTTCCTCAGTCGCGTCCGGGTTTTTCCAGTATCCTTGTGTCAGGTTATCCCCGTTGACCCAGATCTCTCCGATCTCGAACGGCGAGCACTCGCGACGACTCTGCGGATCGACAATCCGAATGTCGCTGCCTACGTGCGTCCAGCCACAGCTAACGAAACTCCGTGTACCTGTTCCCTCCTCTGCGTCCCTGAGAATCACACGGCCTTGTTCGCACGCCGAAGCATCGAGATGCACTGTGCGTGGCGTGTGCCCAATATCTATGCTTGAGACCGTTAAGGTGAATTCCGCGAGGCCGTATCCAGGCTGGATCGCATCCGGCCGAAGACCGCATAGCGCGAACGTCTCCCGGAACTGGCGCAGTGTCTTGTGCCGTACAGCTTCCGCGCCAGTCAGGCAGGCACGCAAACTGGAAAGATCGAGACCCTTCATGTCGGCCTCGCCGATGCGTTTAAGACAGAGGTCAAGGATAAAGTTTGGTCCCGACGAATGCGTTCCACGCATACGCGTGATGGCCTCCAGCCAACGCTTCGGTTGTTGCAAAACCGAAGCCGCCGCCAACGTGTATACCGGGAAACCAAAGTACAAGGGAAAGAGGATTCCGTGGATCAGACCCATGTCGTGAAACACCGGGGACCAGGTGATCATCACCGATGAGTCATCGTGTGCCCAACTCGCGTCCATGTCTTTGAAGACCGACACAAGATTGCTGTGACTGACCATTACCCCTTTGGGGACCGACGTTGACCCGGACGTGTATTGAAGGAAAGCGAGGTCACTGGGCGCCACCGGGGGACGCGCCTCAAGGCGCTGATCCGGAATCTCCTCGACGGCAATCCATTTGAGGGTGGAAAACACCGACTCTGCAGCACTCAACTCTGCCTGTCGATCCACGACTTGCCGGGTGCTGAGAGCGACCTTTGGCTCGGCATTGCGGATGATCGGAACCAGACGCACAAAGTTCCTTGCCGGCTGCGCGGACGACGCCGGCACGCGCACCGGATAGCCCGGCACTGGAATAATGCCGGCAATCAAACATCCAAGGAACGAAACTATGAACTCCGTGCCGCCGTGGAATAACAAGAGGGCCCTGTCGCCAGGCTCGCACGACCCGAGCAGCTCTGCCGCCACACTCTCAGATCGGCCGATCAACTCGCGATAGGTTAGCGCGCTCTCTAACGTTCCTTCCGATGAGATGCACCCGTAGGCCAATCCCTCCGGGTTACTGATTGAGTGTTCATATACTGCTTCGATAAGCGTGAGATGAGATTGTTCATTGTTCTGAGGAGTTGTAGTCATAACCTTCTTCCCTGCACATATTATTACCCTGTTGACCTGGCTCTGATGGGCGCGCCTGAACGACCAACTCATGTGGGAGCTGCAATCGTGGCAACCTCAAAAGAATATACAAAGGCGAGATCATCGCGATCGAGCGCTGATGAAACTGCCTCTTCGCGGCGCAGTCTGACATCGCGATCCCCCATGACGGAATACTTTGCCAGAAAGTTTCGATAGCACAGCCGGCCTCCGTCCCGGCCAGTGCGCTTCACCTCGTTCAGCAGGCTGTTGAACTCTTCTTTGTTGATGCAGCTAGTCACATCAGATAGGGAAAACTTGTCTACCGATCCGTCCGGAAGTGACTTTAAATAATCGATTAGATTGCCGGTAACGGTCGTCAGCTTCGTTGTGGCACGCCGAATCGCATCGTAGTTTTCATATAACAGGAAATGCGGCAGAGACGTTCTGCTCGGGTATTTCCCATTCAACATAAAACTGATCCAATGGTTGTCTTTGGCGAGGTGATGGGAAAACGTGTGATCCAGGCGATCGAGCATGTAATCGCCAATCGACGGGACGTGGATCTCGATATGATACTTGTCGTCGTTGAGAATCATCCGCAGAGTTCGTTCCGAAAAACCATTGCGTATTAGCCAGCGCCAGAGCCTGCCATCAATCTCTTCCCGATAGATCCTTCCCTGCTCTTCTATACTGGAGCAGCTATATATCTTCTTCAGTGGACGGCCGTACAGGAGGTGGATCATAGGAGCGACCACTCTCACGTAAAACCGTTCATGTCTCCCGGAAAACAGGACTCCGTTTTCAATTGCAGATCGATGGCGTCGAAAATACGCCGCCGCCTCGGGAGATATTTTATCTTGCAGCGACTCAAACATGGTCCACCGAGTCGTGCATTCGTCTACGCCGAAGAATTGCAGCAACTGGTCGTACGAAAACTCCCGGATGGCCGCCAGCTTCAGCTCCAGAAGATAATTTTGGCCCGGTGAGTAATCAACCGAGACGACGCTTCGTGGATTCTGAGTCAAGAGGCTGAGTGTCCGGCAACCGCTTCCGGTGACGCTGATCACGTCGTCTTCCGAGGTGAGATTCAACGCTCGAAGTTCCGAAGTATTGTCCTCATCACTAGTGCTGTATAGAATCCATTTTTCCTGGCCATTAGCATGCATCAGTAAACTCCCAGATCGCTGTTGCCTTTCAAGCTAGACTACGAATAGTCCGTCTGCGAGCATCTCTTCGAGGCTCTGTTTAAAAGCAACTGCAATTGTCTCCAGATCCTCCTGCGTATGAGCGGCGCTGAGCAGGAAACTATGCAACTCCGGCATGTAGACGCCGTGCTTGCGCATGTAGTACGCAAGGGCGATAGTCGCTTTGAAGTTACTGCCGGCGAGCTTGTCACGATAGAACTTGGCGGTTCTATGGGTGAAGTTCAGCGAAAAGATAGAGTGTCGCGCATTGACATGGCACGATACGCCTTTGCTTGTCGCAATCTTACGGAACTCGTCTGCCAGCCAGTTGGTTTTCTGATCAAGCTCGACATAGATTTCCGGATTTTGCTTTAGGTGGCTTAGCGCGGCGACACCGGCGGCACAGCTCAGGGTGTTCCCGCTCATTGTTCCGCCTACGAACACTTTGTGCTCGTAGTCAAAGAAAGGATCCTGCGAACTTCGCGCAATATCGATCAGCTTCCGCGAGCCGACCACGCCGCCACAAGGAAGGCCCCCGCCAATGATCTTCCCCACGCAAGTCAGATCAGGAGTGATGCCCGTCAGCGTCTGTGAACCGCCATAGGCCACGCGAAAGCCGGTCACGACCTCGTCGAAGATCAGTGGAATATCCAGCTCCGTGCATAAGTTCCTAAGCGCCTGTAGAAACTCCTTGTCATAATTCGCCAAAGAGGCTGGCATTGGCTCACAGATGACGCAGGCCAGTGTTGCGGCCTCCTCGCGCAACCGCTCCAGTCCTTCGGTGTCACCATATTGAAGAATCAGGGTGTTTTCGACCGTTCGACGGTCAGAGCCTTCCGTTCCTGCAATAGGCTCAGGCCGGTTTCTCGACCCGGCAAAACGGAACCAGGAACTGACCATGCCCATATCCGAAAAGCCGTGGAAATGTCCCTCCAGCTTCGCGACTCTCGATTGCTTCCGGTACGCTCTGCACAAACGGACTGCAATCAGGACCGCTTCTGTTCCCGAGTTGCATAAAATAGCTTTTCCGTTCGGAGCGAACGCGTCGACTATCAGTCGGGCCAACTCCACTTCCGAGTCGTTGCCCAGAGCATTCACGAAGCCCGAGCGAAGTCTCGCGCAGAGGGCTTCCGTAATCGCCGGATGAGCATAGCCGAGTATATGGGGACCGTAGCCACTCGATAGATCCACGTAACAATTATCGTCGACGTCCGTAATTCGACCGCGACTGGCAGTCTTCACGAAGAGCGGATAGGCGCTGGGGAAAAAGTACCGGTGCATGTGCGTGGGGGCCACCAGGTAATCGTTCGCCGTCTCACGCATTCCCAGAGACGAAGGAATCGCCTTTTCGAAATAGGTATCGAATGCGCTTTTGACGCTGCCGCTTATGTAGGGCGAATAACGGTCCGTGAAAATGCGGGCGTTCTTCCAAATATCGATCTCCGGATCGATCTGCGTAGCGAAGCCCTCGCAAGACAAAAATACCAACTCTACCTTGGTGAAGTTCGTGGTGTACATCGCGCCATACTTGAGCAGTATGGCGTTGACGTCCTTGAAATAACTGATTGTGGACCACCGCGTTGAGTGAATATCAAAATGCCATTGGAGCACCTTCTCAATCTCGGCGGCGTAGCTGGACCACTGCTTCATCAGCTCGTCGGTATTGGTGACAAAATGTTTTGTAAACCGCTCTACGGCAATATTCCATTCCTTGCGCATACAGGCGTAATAGAATGAAGACAGGCCCCATTTCTCGTCCTCACTTAATTCCACGGTGATGCCGAAGTCCAGCAGAATCAGGTCGCCGGTCTCGCTAAAGAAGACGTTGCCGGGATGCGTATCGCCATGACATATACCGTGCATGTACAGCATCGTGTAGATGGAGTCCTGAAGGCGCTGGGCCAGCACGGATCGAGGGCAACGGACCAGGTGGACGTTTTGTCCGCTGATGCCTTCCATAAATTCCATCACGAGCATTCCCGTGCTGCTCAGTTGCGGAATAACGGCCGGCACTCGCACGTAAGGATGTCCCAGAAAGTTCGCATAGATAAGCTCTTGACTGTGAGCTTCGTGCTTCATGTCTGCCTGTTTGACGATCAGCACGCTGAGTTCGTCGAAACGTTTGGGCAGATTTAGCCGTCGAGCAGAGGGCGCCAGCGAATGTGCGAGTCTTACAAAACCCGAGATGATGCGCAGGTTCCAGTAGATCTGTTGAGGAATGTCTTTCTTGACAAGTTTTACCGCGACTTTTTGGCCATTGAGCAGAGTGGCCTTGTGGACTTGGGCGATAGAGGCGCTGGCGATGGGTTTGACTGAGAACTCCTTGAACACCTGGTCTATCGGACGTCCGAGCTCTCGCTCGATCATCTTGATCGTTTGTGCCTCGTTCATGTAAGGCGCGGAGTCCTGCAACGTTTGGAGCGTGTGCACCCACTCCTCGGGGATGAGGTCCGAACGGGTAGCGATGATTTGCCCCATCTTGATGTAGACAGGACCTGATCGGACCAGGTAACGGCGCAACCATTCTGCCTGTATCGCTACGCGCTTATCACGGCTGGAGCGAGCAGCAGCGATCAGGTAAACCACCAGGTGTACGAGCGTAATAAACAGCAGGGTTGTGATTCGAAGAATGATCATCAAAAATTCTTTACGATAAGGACTTTTCGCCGAGACGCTAAGGCATAACGAGCGCTTGGCCCATCAGGTAGTTGTCCAGTGCCGGTGCTATGCTCATTCGGGAGGGCGGGTGAAACGCCAATGCTCGCGCTGAGGCGTAGAGGCAGACCACGTCGCTCGAACCCATAAACGCCATACCGCCAAGTAACTCCGCCGCTTGCGCCGTTACTCTTTCAATGGAGCGCTGAACCGAGTAGCGCACAAAAAGAGATTTGGCAACGGCGGCGGCATCGTCCTCGCCTCGCATTATCATATGCGCGCTACCTTCGAGCGCCGCCATTGCACCCTCTAAGTCGATAGCAAGCGACAGTCGCTCAACCGCATAACCTTTCCTGCCGGCAAAGACGCGCTCCACCAGAGCACTGGCTACCCCGAGGTAACAAGCTGACACAAATAACTCAAACACAAGAAAGGCTTTCGAAATCGCGGCATTCAGTTCCTCGGCATTACCAAAGTACGAAATGTATTCATGCGGCACTTCCACGCGAGTGAGCACAACCTCATTGGTCTCAGACCCCGCAAGCACCCACCTGTCAGTGAAAGGCATAACTTTTATTCCGGGGGTATCGGCTGGAATCGTGGCAAGCGCCAACTCTTGATCGCCGTTCCCGGAAGGTGATGGCAGTAGAACGCTGGCTGTCAGAAAGTCCATTGATTGAGAGAGACTGCACGGCTTCTTGCTGCCGCTCAGAAGCCAGCCAGTGGAAGTTGGTTCAGCCATCAAATCAGGCGCGAGCACGCTTTTACCCGCGCGACCATCCGCGAAGCCCGAAGCCAGGTAGAGATTATTTTGCGCGATGCCCTGCAACAGCTCGGCCGTCGACGCGCAGGGCGGAATGGCAACCACTGTGCAGGTATGCATGTTCGTGGCGATTGCCAGCGACGGTGACCGGCTGCCGAGCGCACGATTAATTTGAGCGACTTCCAGCGGATTAGCGCCCAGACCGCCGTATTCCGTCGGCACCAATAGTCCCGGGCCGCCGTGCTCACGAAACAGTTGCAAGCCAGGGCTTGCCGGAGCTTCTAGTTCCAGTAAGGGAATCTCTTCGAGTTTAGCGTCAAGCCCTGGGAGAAATCGTTCAAGTGTTTCGCGTTCTTTTTGTAGAAGTGTCATCGCCCTCATAATGAATGCCTGTTAACGCCCCTCGTAAGGTTGGCGGCTGTGCCCTCACTGCTCTGGTTTTGGAGGTCGCGGATAGCAAACTCAAAGTCGGCCCTTATCCGGATCGGATGTCAGTAGCAGTGAAAATGCGGCTCGCTCCAGGCTAGACATTCGTTGTGGTTTCGTCTTCATGAATACTTCGTGCCCGCGCCCGATCCAACATTTCGGCACGGAATTCCCCGCACTGTCGCCGGCAATTGCCGCTCGCGACGATTACCTTAACCATGTATCAAGGTTACTCTTTCAACAGTCTCTGCTTGGGAGGAGTAGACGGCTTGAGAGCTCAACACCAGAGTTGGAAAACTTTGCTAATTGGATCTAAGTCTCATCTGGGCACGACTTACAGTGAGGGTCGGAGACTCTGTCCAACGAGTGGCTTATACGCTCCTCAAATTTCAATGTCAATGGTTATTCCCATGGTCTTCGCGGCGAAAGCTTCGCCTCTCGCCCTAAAGCGCCCGGTTTACAAACAACGGCCAAGCAAGGATTTAGAAGGTAATGAAAATTTTCTTGCAGAACAAGAGCATTCAGAATACAGTTAGCGGGAACGAATCAGTTCAATAAGAAACGGCGTAGGAGTACAGTGAGGTGAAGAGTCCCACCAAAAGACAGCCGAGCCTCACTAAGAAACTCAACAGGAGGATAGAAATGCCGACGACGAAAACAGAGGACGTTAAACCGCTTAAAACTGGGCTGCAGTTTGCAAGTGAAATCGTGATTCCGGGAGGCAGCAATCTGATCAATGGCGACTTAGGCCAGGGCGTACTTCATCTGGGCCTTGGTGTACTTGCCAAATCCGTTTTCGGGTTACCAGGTCTCCTCATAGTCGCTGCCAATTCCTTTACGAAAGCATCGACAGGTCACCATATCTATGAAGCGCTTGGTGGACGGCCGGCGGACAAACCTTCTAGCTAACTACAGGAAGCTTCCGATGGCTGTTTCGTAGTCAGTCGAAGCGGAGTGAGTACAAACAAATAACATGAAAATGAGGACATTGTTCGTGGGCCTCGCGGGCCTTGCTTCGGGTGTACTCCTTGCCCAACACTGGCGTGTCATTACAAAAGAGGGGATCAAACTTGGTCTCAAGGCCAGCACCAAGGTCAAAGAAGTTTCACAGCAGGCCATGGAAGACTTTAGCGACCTGACAGCCGAAGCCAATCAAGAACTTTCAGAGCATGACCGGGAGGTTATGTAATGATCCCTGGGAGAGAGGTCTCTCCACCGGAAACATGGATACCACGGCTGCTGTCAGCCATAAAGGGTCGCGAACGATGGGAAGTAAAGGCTATTGGGCGGAATCCCGGTCTGGCGCGGGCACTCGAGAAGAGTTTGCTGCAATACCCTGGTGTTCTTGAGGTAAAGGCAAATCCCGTCTCAGGTAGGGCTCTGGTCCTTTTTGAGCCAGAAACGGTTGGCATTCATGTCGAGTCCCTGCTTCGAGAAGCATTGAGTGATCTTGCTTCTCGAGCTATCTATGAGGATGTAGACCAAACCACTGCCTCACCAATTTCACGTATTCTCAGGCTGGCCCTGCCAGATCGCAAGAAGCTGGTTGGACCGGCCCTTCTTTCTATTGTGGGCCATATCGCCGGTGTCACCCTGGCATTCTGTTTTGTAGCAATCTTCAATACCGCCGCGGGGGAAGGATCTCGCCTCCTGAGTGCGTTGGGATTGGTGAGCAAACGCTCCCGCATCCTCTTCATGACCGGTGTTTCCCTTTTTCTGGTTGGCGCCGAACTCCTGACGGAGAACTTACGGAAGAAGGCGTGGCGCAAACTCGCACACGAAGCTCAACACAATCTTCGCACTGAACTGGTCGCCGTAATTCAAGCGCAAGACATGGCGTTCTTCGACACTCATGGGACGGGCAATCTCGTTAAACTTGTCACTGAGGACACGGCACGGATCAAGGAATTAGTGGAGCAGGCTGGCGACGATATCCTGGAGCTCGCGATAGTCATCACCGTTTACGGCACCGTGCTAGTCTTAACCTCGCCCGGCCTCGCACTGCTGACTTTTCTCACCGTGCCGTTCATTGTGGTCTCATCACACTTTTTTGGGCGAAAAGCCAACGAACGCTATGCCGTAGCAGGAGATGCCTCCGGTGATTTCACCCAGATGCTCGAAAACAACCTCACCGGCATCGCCGATGTCAAGAGCTTTACAGCCGAGCGACGAGAAGCTCTCCGCCTTGGCAGTGGCAACCTGGTTCTTTCGGAGGCTGAGCTGTCAGCCGTGTCAGTGTCGGCCCTTCAATCCCAACTAAACCTGGCCTTTACGCACACCGGGTATTTTTTGACCATGGCGTACGGAGGTCACCTGGCAGCAGCAGGAACGATCACAAAAGGCCAGTACTTCATGGCTGCGGTCTTGTTTCCTGAGCTAGTTGCCTCCCTCAAAGATATTGAGCAGGTGATAGCGTCATATCACGGCGCTGTTAACTCGGCAGAGCATCTTGCAGCAGTCCTGGACGCGCGTCCTCGAATCCGAAGTGGACCTGTGCGACTACCGCAGACAGTGCGCGGCGACGTGGACTTCGAGAACGTGTCCTTCGGCTACGACTCTTCAGCCAAGGTGCTGAATAATGTTTCCTTTTCCTTAAAAGCGGGAGAAACGCTCGCCATCGTCGGCCCTACCGGGTCCGGCAAAAGCACTCTGCTCAACCTTCTTTTGCGCTTCTACGATGTCGATTCAGGGCGAATACTGTTGGATGGCACTGATATTCGGGAATTGAATCTCCAGGATCTGCGAGGAGCTGTCAGTCTGGTCAGTCAAGATGTGCACTTGTTCCAGGGCAGTGTCAGGGAGAATGTGATTTACAGCCAGGAACAAGCATCGGAGGAACAGATCCTTGAAGTGTTGCGCGACGCCGAGGCTCTGAATTTGATCGAATCCTTGCCGGGCGGTTTGGACGCCGAAGTCGGCGAGCGCGGTCAGCGTCTTTCTGGCGGTGAAAGACAACGCGTTGCCATCGCGCGGGCACTCCTCAAACTATTCAATGGAGCTGCCATGCTCACCCTGGATGAAGCAACGTCCCAACTCGACAACGAAACGGAAGCTGGTATCAAGAGGTCTCTCCGGAAAGCGGCATCAGGAAAGAGCACCATAATAATCGCTCACAGATTATCTACGATTCGCTCAGCCGATAGGATAATTGTCCTTGAGAGAGGAACGATAATCGAGGAAGGAAACCACCAGGAACTGCTGGACCGAAAAGGTCTATACGCGTCTCTTTGGCAACTTCAGAATGAGGATCCTTTGGGCGACATGGAAGTGAGGCTCACTTAACGTACAACTTTCTGTCGTCGCGAGTCGCGCAATAAAGTCGACTTATCTCACCGCTCCCCCGCCCACAACCGATCATATCGGGACTGCAACACTAGTGTCGCAGAAGCACGGGCCAAAACAATGCCACCACTTACGCCGACCGTGTTGGAATCTCAGTCAACGCTCCCGACTGATTCGGATCATAGTTAATGATTACCGTCGGCGACGGCGACCAATCCAGATCAAACGTCCGCGAACATCCAAGTTCGGATTGAACATGTCAGTACCTCCTGTGGGATGAGACTTCTACCGTGAACTGGATCATATGCTTTTGACTGGAACTGTCAAGAGCTTTTTCGTCCTAAGTTCTGGTACTGCTGAGGTATTTAGCCACAGTAAAAATCCTTGCATGTCCGATTCAAGGGGATGGAGTTGCCGGCGTGTAGTAGATGCCAGCCCCCGGACCTAATGGCAGTCCCAACAGATACCAGACGATCAAGAGCAGCGTCCAAAGAAAGAAAAAAGTTACTGAGTAAGGCAACATTGTCGCCATGATGGTCCCGATCCCGGCATGCTTGTCGTATCGCTGCGCAAAAGCAACGACGAGCGGGAAGTAAGACATCAGCGGGGTGATGATGTTGGCGACAGAGTCGCCGATGCGGTAACCCGCCTGCGTCAACTCCGGCGAGTAGCCGAGGAGCATAAACATCGGGACGAAGACCGGGGCCATCACCGCCCACTTCGCCGAGGCGCTTCCCAATAGAAGGTCCAGCAGCACCGTGATCATGATGAAACAGACGATGAGTGGAACGCCGCCGATACCTGACGAACGCAAAAGCTCAGCTCCCTTGACGGCTGTAATTACTCCGAGGTGTGTCCAGTTGAAGAAGGCCACGAACTGCGAGGCGAAGAAGGCGAGCACCAGGTATAGCGCCATTGTCGCCATCGCCTTCTCCATTGACTTCATTACATCAGAGTCGCTGCGAATCGTGCCTGCGCCGATGCCGTAGGCCAGCCCCACGAACGTGCCGCCGAAGAAGATGATCGCAACGATGCCTTTCAGGAAAGGCGAATCCAGGACGCCGCCCGTCTTCAGGTCGCGCAGGAATCCACTCGCAGGCACAAGTCCCCACAAGATGATCCCGATCAGCACAAGCGCCATGACGAGCGCGCACCGCAGCCCGCGCTTCTCTGCCGCGCTCAACTCCTTTAGCTCCTCCGGCTTCTCATCGCCGCGGTATTCGCCGAGCCGCGGCACGACGACTCGTTCCGTGATGAACGTTCCAGCCAGCACGATGAGGATGGCCGAGCTGGCCGCGAAGTAATAATTGGCGGCCGCTGTGACGACGTAAGGCTTGTCGAGGATGCGCGCCGCCTCTTGTGTTATCCCCGCGAGCAGTGGATCGGTCGGCCCCAGAAGGAAGTTCGCGCAGAAGCCGCCGGACACTCCCGCAAACGCCGCCGCCAGTCCCGCTAGAGGGTGTCGTCCCACGGCGAGGAAGATCATCGCCCCCAGGGGGATCACAAGCACGTAGCCCACGTCGCTCGCCATATGCGATAGCACGCCCGCGAAGACGACCACCATCGTGAGCAAACGACGCGGGGCCGATAGCACCACGGCGCGCAGCGCCGCCGAGATAAGCCCGCTTCCTTCGGCCACGGCAATGCCGAGCATCGCCACCAGGACTGTCCCCAACGGCGCGAACCCCGTGAAGTTCGTCACCAGCGAAGTCAGAATGCGGTGCAGACCCGACAGGGTCAGTAGACTCTCTGCGCTGACGACCTGTTTCGTGCCCGGATGCACAACCGAGACGCCCATCCACGCGGCGACGGCCGAAACGATGATGACGAGCACGGCGAGAATGACGAACAATGTAGCCGGGTGCGGGAGGATGTTCCCTGCTCTCTCAATGGCGCCCAGAAAACGGTTCATGAAAGAGTCTTTGGCGACGATTTCGACTTCTTTGGTAGCTGTAGTTTTCACGCTTTCTCCCACACAGTGATTTGCGCGACCGCCGCATGCCGTCGTTCGCGTGACGCATTATAGCCATGTGGAGCCATCTTGACAGGCCCATTAGTGCACAATAGATTAACCGTAGTGAAATTGCATGCAGATTTATCTACTTAGGATCTAACACATGAAACTTGCTCGGGACATAATGAGTCTGTCGACCTTCAAACGCGATAGCAACAAAGTGATGCGTCAAATGAAGAAAACTAAAGAGCCGGTTGTTCTGACTGTTAATGGCAAAGCGGCAGTGGTAATCCAGGACGCCGAAAGTTATCAAAAACTACTTGAGCTTAAACAGCGGTCGGAGGTTGTCGAGGTCCTGCGTCAGCGCCTCGCGTCGCGAAGCCGTAAGAAAGGACGGCCAGCGGAAGACTTTTTCAATGAGTTCTTCGCCCAGAATAATATTCCAATCGAAGATTGATGAAAGAGTACAAGATCATCCTCCATTCAGATGCCGAGTCGGACGTCGAATCATCTTTCAAATGGTTGTCGAGCGTGGGGAAAACAAAACGCGGAACGGTGGGTGCGGAAGCTACGGCGGGCCATTAGAAAACACCTCACATCATTGCCATTGGCGTGTCCTCTCGCGCCGGAAAGCGAACAATTTGGTGTTTCCATTCGGCATTTGATCGTCGGACGTTATCGCGTCCTCTTCACGGTTAGAGGAAGAACGGTCACGATTCTTCACGTTAGCGGTCCATACACCGATCCCGATTAGACTGTTGATCGAGCACTCATGTGCTGGCGCGGTAGGAAGTGATAATAAAGGCTTCAAGCAGACGCTCCGGATTGAGGCGAGGGTCGTGCGAGAACGCGGTGGTGGGCAAAGATCTATTGGTCGATGTGGTGGCGAGTGGTTGGATCCGGAAGTGAGGCGGCTGTTCGTATTTCGACGGGTCGGAGGGTCGGAGGGGATTGAGATTGTATTTGAGCTTACGAGTGAGAGAGTTTGAGCGCGGTCTCGTTCAACGTCTTCGCAGCGTCGTTCCACTTCTCTGTCTGCGCTCGTTTCTGATTCATGGAATTGCGCCACTGATTACGCAAGTTCGTGAGGCACGATCGGAGCGATGCCGCGCCTGGTCCACCTCCGTAGCTCGTCGCTGCTGCAACTGCTTCCGGATCCAGGCCTGCGAGTGAAACGCCTACGTTCTTCTCTTCCCGCCAGCGAGCGGCAAGCTGATTAAGCGGCTCTTGTCCATTCTGGACAGCGTTGCTTATGAGTGAGCCGACAAGGTGATGAGCGCTCCGGAAAGACATGCCGGTTTCCGTTACGAGCCGATTCGCAAACTCTGTGGCCGGCGTATATCCATCTATTGCTCTCTGAAGCATCTCCGCTGGTTGTGGCTTTGCTCCGGCAATTACAAGCCGCGCCAGAATCAATGCTTCGGTGAGACTTTGCAAAGCATTCCAGACAGGACTGACGGCCTCCGTGCCTACGCTGATTGAATTGGTGAACGGCTTGGCATGCATCGCCGTCGCGGAGCTGACGAACGCGCCCAGGACGATTGCACTACGTCCTTGTACATGCTCGAGAAGATACGGGTTGCGCTTCTGCGGCATCATCGAGCTCGAACCGACCAGTTGATCTGGCAACGAAAGAAAACCGAACTCCGCTGTGGTCCACAATAAGAGATCCGATGCGAACCGGCTCACCGTGACGCCCAGAACCGACGACGCGGCAAGGATGCGCAGGATTAGATCGCGGGAGGCGACGGCATCAATTGAATGCGAGACCGCGCGCTCAAAGCCGAGCAGTGTTGTCGTTCGTTGCTGGTCAATGGGCAGAGAAGTTCCACCGACGGCGCCCGCGCCCAACGGGCAATCATTCAATCCCGCGAATGCCTCAAAGACGCCTTTGATATCTCGTTCCAGAGCAGAGGCAATGCCCGCGAGGTAGTGACCGTAGCTGATAGGCACTGCCGCTTGATAATGCGTATACGCAGGCATGACGACGCCGCCATAACGGCCCGCTCTGCGAATCAGCACCGCCTGCAATCTCAAGACTTCATGAAGCAGGCGCAGATAAGGCGTACGCAGCCGCAGTCGCAGAGTGGTCGCATTAAGATCGTTGCGCGAGCGCGCGGTCTGAAGCACGCCTCCGATGTCTTCGCCCAGTCGCCTCATCAGAAGATCTTCATACGCCAGGTATAGCCCACGCGGCGTCTGCACGTTTGCGAGCGGCGCAAATCCACTGGCTTCGAGCTCACCGATCTCGGACAACAAACGGCACGCGGCCGCTTCACTAATGATCTGGCACTCGCACAGCATGATGACGTGCGCACGATCGACCTGCGCGACGTAGCTCAACTCAGCCGCAACGCTTTCTCCACTCGTTTGTCCAAACAGGATGCGACGAGCGGAGGGCGACACTGTATGCGAAATCCGTCCGGTGTTTTCCAATTGATTATCCCTAAGCCATCTGAATTATCCGTGTAATCTGTGGCTAAAGCT
>DATELZ010000053.1:0-56731 GCA_035276045.1 Pyrinomonadaceae bacterium
GAGACGCGGGGACGCGGGGACGGGGAGACGGGGAGACGGGGAGAAGGGGAGACGCGGAGAAGGGGAGACGGGGAGAACCATCCCCGCGTCTCCGCGTCCCTGCGTCCCCGCGTCTCCGCGTCCCTGCGTCCCCGCGTCCCCCCCTCCCCCCGTCCCTCAGTCCCCCCGTCCCCTCTTCTCCCCGTCTCACGACACGCGATGCGGCTGGGGTTGAGGTATGTCAAGGGACTGAGCGAGCAGTCCGGACGGGCAATAGTGGATGAGAGAGCCAGGCGTCCTTTCATTGGCATCGACGATCTGTGTAGTCGTGTTCCGGAGTTGCGCAAACATGAGTTGAGAAAATTGGCAGCTATTGGCGCACTCAATTTTATTCAGGACGGGGCTGTTAACCGGCGCGATGCGTTGTGGCAGGTCGAACGGGTTACGCGGTCGGCGGGAGAGTTGTACGAAGAGTTGGCGGAGAAAGATGGCGATTCGCCGTTGCTGCCGATGTCGATCCCCGAACGTATCGACGCCGATTTTCGTGGGACGGGATTGACGATCGGGAAGCATCCGGTGGCTTATCACCGCGCCGAGTTGAACAAGCTGGATGCGTTGCGGGCGATTGATATTCGTAAGCTGCGGGATGGGAGTTTTGTGCGCGTGGCGGGTTGGGTGATCGTGCGGCAACGTCCGGGGACGGCGAAAGGGTTTATGTTTTTGTCGCTGGAGGATGAGACTGGGGTCAGTAACATCATCGTCACGCCGCAACTGTTCGATCGTTACCGGGTCGAACTGGTGGACCATCCATTCTTGTTGATCGAAGGTGCGTTGCAGAACCAGGACAATGTGATTTCAGTGAAAGCGCATCACGTGCAGCCGCTGTCGTTTAAAGTCGCTGCAACGCAGTCACACGATTTTCATTAAATGCTAAGCGGGGCGGGCGGCCTGGCGCGGAGGGGATTCGATGAGGCCCTGGACCACCTGGGCCACTTGTGAGAGGGGTTTTGGTTTTCTGAGGAAGGCGTCGGCGCCACAACGGCGCGCTTCGTCTTCCATCTCAGTCGATCCGTAGGCGGTGAGCACGATGATTCTGGCCTGCGGATTCTGCTCGCGAATGATCCGGATCATCTCCAGCCCGTCGGCATTACGCTTGATGCTCAGGCGCAGATCCTGGATCACCACCTTGTACTCGGTGGCTTCCAACAACTTCTCCGCCTCTTCCATCTCCCGCGCCGTATCCACCTTGTACCCATGCAGCGAAAAATACTCGCTCATGGAAAAGCAGATCGACTCCTCGTCGTCGACGATCAGGAGACGTGGCATGGGTATCTCTCGCGAGGCACCCTCGTCTCGGCTGGACCACAATTGTCTTAATTTACCCGAGACCCTTTTCAGGGCTCCGAATCGACTCTGTTTCACGGCACTCACGAAACTGGGGCAGACGTATCGGGGTGCAAGGAACTATTGCCGCTAATCATTTCCAGATTAAAGCTCGCCACACCCGCTTTTAGATTTACCTCGCAAACAGGTAAACCCAGCAATTATTTCGATTTAAAACACATCCCGTGCACGTAACTGCTGTTTTGGACCATCAGCCGCATACAATCCGGCTGAAGAGCCGCCAGTCGGGCTGGAGGCTTCCGGGCGAGGTGTCCTTAGAAATACCGAGTACAGCGAGGTTTGTTGCCCGTGTCACCGATGCAGACACGCAACAACAAAAAAGGGGGAACTACCGCCAATTTTGACTGCCCGAAAGCTGCGTGCATTAGCGAATGCCGCAGCTTGCCAGCAGCCCGTGTCATTAAAAGATCAGCTCCCGAAAGGCTCACCGTTTCTGCCGCACTGATAACGATGACATTCGCAAACGGTGGAAATTAAAAACTGGGGTCCACCGCTGGGACCGAAAGCTAGATTGCAATAGCCGCCCGTACGTTACCTCTGTGCGGTGCGGGAACGTTCACTCTGCCAGAAATACTCTGCGAGGCCGGCTTCGTAATGATGTAAAGCAGTACTTCGCAAACCTCGCGCGTGCCGGTTCCAATTGTGTTCCCCTTTTCGTCCTGGAGAGCATAAATCTCACCATTTGTGTCCAAGGGAAGGATCATTGGTTTAGCGTGCATATTTCGAACCCTCGCTTATTCCGAAGACGACTTGAATCGTCTACGCACCGCGCCGGCGATACCGATCAGGCCCGTTCCCAGAAGCAACATGCTGGCCGGTTCCGGAACTGCGCTGCCGGTGATTTGTCCCTGGACCGTCGTGATTCCGTTATTGGAAGCGGGCGGTACAAGGTTGAGCGGATTGTTGGTGATGGAATAAGTGATGCCGCCAATGGTCACCGCGGTCACACTGAAGTTGACTACGCCGGTGCCGGAATTACTGGCGCTGAAGGTACCGCTGAAAGTCGCGGAAAAACTATCGCTTCCAGCAATCGGTACTGACTGAGTGATCGTGAGCGTAAAGGTGCCTGAAGCGTTAATGACGCCGTTGCCACTCACAAAAGTCTGGAAGTTGCCAAAGCTCGTACCTGTTGGGGTATTGAGGCTGGTTGAGCCGAGACCCGTAAACGTGATCATCAGCGCGTTACCCATGCCGCCCGCAAAGGTCACGGAGTTTGTGCCACTTCCTGAACAACCCGCGCAGGTGAAGGTTCCTGACGTGGTAAAGGTGACCGGGTCTGCATTGGCCGTCGATGCCGCGATGGACATCATGCCGACCAGCATGGCGGTCAAAAGTGACGTTTTTAATAAACGTGCCATGTGTGTGTTATCCCCTCTCAAATATCTCCTTCGATCCATTCGCACGCACTAAATCGAATTCGATTGGTTCGCACTTAAATCGATGAGCAGACCCTATCTCCGCTCTGGACATGGCACTCTTCGGTTAACGTTTATGTTGTAACACCTGCGGGGCAAACGCAGGCGGCACAACACGTGGACGATAGAAAAACTGCTGAGCCGAAGCCTGTAGTTCTGGGCGACTTCGGGTTACTTCCGGAATCGTTTTCGCAAACCGGCCGCTGCGCCGAGCAGACCTGTTCCGAGTAGAAGCATGCTGGCCGGTTCTGGGACCGACGAGACCAAGAGCGCATCCTTATCGGATCCACCGTCCTGGAATCCTCTCATACGAATCAACATGCTGTTAAAAACGCTGGTCTCCGTGTTTCCGTTTAGACTGGCAAGAGTCAAAGTGAAAGTAACCGTTCCTCCGGTAGGTGTACCTCCGTTCGGACTGCCACCCCCGTTGTAATCATTGCCGGTTGCGCTTATCAGATGAGTGCGCGTGCCGTCGGGGGAAACGTTGCCTGTCCATCCAGTTGGGCTGGGCCCAAACACGTTGAAGTTAGCGTTAGTGGTGGTGAAGTTGTTGATTACTGTGCCCGGCGCCAGGTTGAATGCTGCAGCGGTTAAAAAGCCGCCGTTGGGCGCTGGGCTTGTATTTGTGAGAGTTATGGTTAAGACATTGCCGGTGATATTGATTGTTGCGGAACATTGGGCTGGGCTGTCGGGAGCACATGTTCCAATCGCATCCGCCTTGCTTTCAATGGAGGCTGCACAAATCACCAATAGAACCGGCAATAAAGGGAGGATCGCGTTTTTCACGCGACTAACAATAGACATTCCTTTACTCCTTCTATGGTCCAAGGGAATTAGCAATCAGGCTTGAACTTGCCAGAGTATGCGGGGCAATGCTTACTCTAATGAGTTTTTCGCCAACATTCCGGCCGAAACCGGAACATATATAGATTGGCACGTGCCAACCGTATGCAAAGGGTGGACCATGTCCCGCCTTCATCAAACGACGGCGGGATTGGCCCACTTTTAAGCTGTTTGGAGGTCGAGGAACTTACTCGAAGCGTGGAGGTTTGTCCAGTGTTCAGACCTTGAGTCTAGAATTGAGACTGCTGTCTAGACTTTGGACGTTGTGATCTGGTGCTTCTTGATCTTCTGATAGAGTGAACTTCGCGGGATTCCGAGCCGTTTTGCGGCCTTTTCGACACGGCCACGTTCTTCGTTGAGCACTCGTTCGATGTGCTGTTTCTCGAGTTCGACGAGCGTGAGGCGAGTGTCGAGAAATGGAGTTCCCACTTGTGCATGACCGTCGAAGTGCAGATCTTTGAGAGTGATGTTTTTCTGGTCACTGAGCAAGACCGCGCGTTCGATAACGTTACGCAGTTCGCGGATGTTACCCGGCCATGAGTAAGCTTGCAGTGCCTGCATGCTGCTGTCTTCGAGACGCAATTCACCGCGGCCCAAATCGGCGGCAACTTTGTCGAGCAGGTATTGGGCCATAGTAGGAATGTCTTCGATTCTTTCGCGCAGTGCGGGGAACGAGAGTGGAATGGTGCTGATACGAAAATATAGATCGTCGCGAAAGCGCTTCTCCCGAACCAGTTGTCCGATGTCCTGGTGCGTGGCTGCGATGAGCCGCACGTCGACCTGGCGATCTCTCACGTCACCAACACGCCGAAAACGTTTCTCTTCGAGCACCTTCAACAGCTTCGGTTGAATCTGCAGATCGACGTCGCCGACTTCGTCGAGAAAGATCGAGCCGCGATGGGCCACTTCGAACAGACCTTGCTTTGAAGCGGTGGCACTCGTGAACGCGCCTTTCTCATGACCGAACAATTCTGTTTCGAGCAGCTCGCGAGAAAGACCGGCGCAGTTGAGATCGACAAACGCTTCTTCGGCGCGCGGGCTGTTGTCGTGCAGCCAGCGAGCGAGCACGCCTTTACCGGTTCCGGTTTCGCCGAGAATCAGGACCGGACTTTCAGTCGACAGGATCTTCTTCGCTTGATCGGCGAGCGCGCGAATCGCGGCGCTGGTGCCGATGAATGGATCGATCGCCTGGCGAACCTGACGAGACTTGCTGGCCAACTGCTTGTGATGGTTGCGTTGCTTCTGCAGCAGTCGCTGAAGAATAACGAGCAGGGTTGAAAGTTCGAGTGGCTTTGTCAGGAACTGTTCCGCGCCTTCTTTGATCGCGCGCACGGCGAGATCGATCGAGCCGTGCGCAGTCAGGACCAACAGCGGGATGCCCGAGTCGATCTCTTTCAAGCGCGGCAGCAGATCGAGCGCGGTCCCATCGGGAAGCATGTAGTCGGCGATGACGATATCCGGTCGCGAAGTGCGAAAGATGTGTTGCGCGTCCTGGCAACTATCGGCTTCGTCGATTTCGTATCCGTGCTGTTCCAGGAAATCACGAATACCAAACCTGACGCCTGATTCGTCGTCGACAACCAAGACCTTGTTCCTGGCCATTTAGCGATCTCCCTCGGCAGGTATCGGGAACCGGGCTATCATACATGCTCCGCCCTCTGGATTATTGCCCGCGATCAATTTTCCTCCATGTTCCTGCATGATGCGGTGAGCGATGGCGAGACCCAGACCGGTGCCGCCACGTCTTTTCGAGAAGAAAGGCTCGAAAATCCTCGTCAGATCTTCCGGCAGGATACCCGCTCCGGAGTCTCTGATAACAAACTGGACCCACTCGTTAGCACCGTCGACGACCTTTACTGCTTCGACATTTACGGTGCTTCCCGCCGGTGAATGCTGAATGGCGTTTTCGATCAGGTTTACAAACACTTTTGAGAGCCGCCGGCGATCGATCATGATCTTCGGCAACGACTCTTCGACGTTATTGTTCAACTTCACCTGGGCCACTCCAGCCGCGGGCATACACGCGCGTATCGATCGCGAAACCATTTCCTCCATCGAAACCAGGTACAGGTCGCCGCGGAAGGGCTTGCCGTATTCGAGCAACTCTTCCATGAGGACGGTCATGCGACCGATCTCGTCGCGCAGCACATTCGTGTAGCGCTGGTATTCGGTGCGATCGCTGAAGCGCGTTTCAAACGCATCGAGAATCGAAGAGATGCCGAACAACGGGTTTCGCACTTCATGAGCGACGCCGGCCACGAGCGATCCGAGCAGCGACATCATTTCGCTCTGCCGCAACGATGCTTCCAACTCGGCGCGTTTAGTTATGTCCTGCGCGATCAGGATCGCGCGCTCGCCGACGGAGCCAAATTCGTTGATGTGATAAAGCGTGATGGCCCACGTCTTGCCGTTGGTCTCGTCTTTAACTTCTTCTGCAAGTGGCGTGTGATAGTGACGAATCGTCTCGATCAGCGCGGCCGCTTTTTTCCACGGCTGGTGATCGCCCAACTCGCTAATCGTTTTGTCGAGGATCTGCTCTGCTTCGACGCCGACGATCAGTTCGGCTGCGAGATTTGAACGCTTGATCGTGCCGGCGAGATCGACGATCAGGACGGGAAAATCGATGGCGTTGAACGTCTGCCGCCACTCCATCGCCGACTGTTGTAACGACGTGTACAGTTGTTGCTGTTTCTCGTCGAGCAGCTTTCTTTCAGTGACGTCGTTGACGATGACGAGCCGGCTGTTCTTGCCGTCGAAAACGAGCGGGTGAGAACTCATCTCGACGTAGATGATCTTTTTATCGCGGGTTTGATGACGCCACGGACTGGAGATGACCAGCTCGTCGGCGTCGGCGTCGCTCTTGATCATCAACGTCGGGATGTCTTCGCCGGGACGAAGATCGTCGATCGTCATCGAGAGAAATTCGTCGCGACTGTAACCGTAAATGCGAGTCGACGCTTCATTCACTGCCAGAAAATGGAGCGTCTCTTCGTTGTAGACCCAGATCGGTTGCGGCGTGGATTCGAAGAGCAGGCGGTAACGTTCTTCGGAGTCGCGGAGCGCTTCTTCAAAGCGTTTTCGTTCGGTGACGTCGCGTGCGAGTCCGCGAAACCCGATCGTTTCATTCAACCGATCTTTGATGGGCGAGACTATGAGATCCAGCCAGCGGTCCTCGCCGGCGGCGGAGTGGGCGACAAATTGATGACGAAACTCCGTCGCGTTCCGGCCGAGGCTTCCCGCGAAACCGTTTGTTTCCGGAATCACGCCGAACACCGAGAAGAATGAGTTGCCGACCAGGTCTTCCTGTTTTCGTCCGAGAAATCTTTCTCCGGCGACGTTGATACTCGTTAGCCGTCCGGCGAGATCTTGCGTGAAGATCATGTCGGTGGCCTGTTCGACGAGGTCGCGATAACTGGCTTCGAGGCGCGAACGTTCGAGCAGCCGGGAGACTTTCGCCACCAGGCGCGCGGCGTCGAACGGAACTTCGAGATAATCATCGGCGCCCGCGCGCAAACCGGCGACGGCGCTTTCGGTGTCTTTCTGAAGGGCGCTGACGAGAAGAATCGGAACTGTTTTGAGTTCGCTGTCGGCGCGCAGCTTTTGGCAGAACTCCAGGCCGTTCATGCGTGGCATGGTGACGTCGCTGATGACGAGATCGGGACGTTCCTGTTTGGCGAGTGTGAGGCCGTCGACTCCGTCACATGCGGTCAGGACCGAATAGCCAGCCTTCGCCAATAGACTCCCCATCAACTTGAGCTGGTCGGGCTCGTCGTTGACGATCAAAACGGAATTGTCCTCATGTCCGTTTGAGATTTCTACCCCTTGCATTTGGAGCTATTCCTCAATTTAGTGCCGTGGCTGGTTGGGCAACAGGGGACGTACGGCTTCGGCAACGAATTCAAGCGATGGTCGGCATTGATAAATGAATAAATCCCGGGAAATTACAGGCGTTTTAACCGGCGGAGTATAACACATCATTAAACGCAATGGACCCGTTCAGTAAACCGAATGGTCGCTGATTGAATCCAAGCTCCTGATTTTAATAGTCTCACCAGTAGGTTGAAAATCTCTCTAAATTTCCATGGAGTTTTCGCCGGCGGTGAGTCGGAGCGGCTTAGTTGTGCCGCGTTGTTGTAATGAAGAATGAAGATTCTTAGAAAGAGAGAAGAGATGAATAGGATGAGAGGTTTAAAAGGCGGGAACACCCGCGTAAACATTCTTTTGAGCCTGGCCTTTTTGGTTGTTTCGTCCACCGCGTGCAGCGGGCAAAGCCGGCTGATGAATCTTGCGCCGGCGCAACCTTCGCAACCGGCGGTTTCAAATTCCGCGCCGGTAGGAATGCAGAATTCCTATGCTGATTTGGTTAGTCGCGTCTCGCCCGCGGTTGTGACCATCCGGTCAACCGAGCGGTCTCGTCCGGCGCAGCAGTTTCCGTTTATGGATGACCCGCAGTTTCGCGAGTTTTTCGGCGACCGGTTGCCGCAGCAACAGCCGCGACAAGTTCAGGGCGTCGGCTCGGGCGTCATTATTAACGGCGACGGATTTATTCTTACGAACCATCACGTGATCGATGGGGCGACCGAAATCAAAGTTGAACTGACGGATAACCGCACGTTCATTGCTAAGCTGGTCGGTTCCGATCCCCCGAGCGATTTGGCAGTGTTGAAGATTGAGGCGAACAACCTGCCGGCGCCGATTCCGATGGGCGATTCTGACAAGGTGCGCGTCGGCGACGCCGTGCTGGCGCTGGGCAATCCGATGGGAATCGGCCAGACCGTCACGTCGGGTATCGTCAGCGCCAAGGGACGCTCGACCGGATTGAGTGACGGAAGTTTTGAAGATTTTCTTCAGACAGACGCCGCGATCAATCGTGGTAACTCGGGCGGCGCGCTTGTCAGCGTCAACGGCGAACTGATCGGCATCAACTCGCAGATCCTGTCGCCGTCGGGCGGCAACATCGGCATCGGTTTCGCGATTCCGTCGAACATGGCGAAGGCCGTGATGGATCAGTTGGTGAAGTCGGGTAAAGTGCGGCGCGGTATGTTGGGCGTGACGATTCAGTCAGTCAGCGCTGACTTGGCGTCGAGTCTGAATATGCCGGCGGCTCGCGGCGCGATTGTTACTTCAGTGGCAGCCGGTGGTCCGGCGGAAAGAGCCGGCATCAAGCGCGGCGATGTGATCACCGCGGTTAATAACCAGGCAGTAATTGACAACAACAGTCTGCGAAACCAGGTCGCCGGCATGGGGCCAGGGGCGAACGTGACGTTGACCGTGTTGCGCAACGGCCGCGATCAGAGTATTCCGGTGTCGCTGGCCGAGTTGCCGGATCGTCCACGCGATCCAGCCGAAGAGAGCAGCAGCAACGAAGGCGGAACTGGCGACGAGAAATACGGCATCACGTTGCAAGTTCTAAACGCGCAATCTGCCAGCCGTTATGGACTGGATGCGGATGATCAGGGCCTTTTGGTGACGAGAGTGGATCCGGCGGGCAGTGCTGCCAGCGCGGGCATTCGTCAGGGTGATCTGATTCAGGAAATTAATCGTCGTCCGGTGCGAACTGTCGCGGACTTTGCTGCGGCGATTCAGCAGTCGGGTGCTCGTCCCGCGCTCTTGCTCATAAAGAGACGTGATGCGGTGACGTTCCTGACGTTAAGACCGAGTTCGTAAATCACAGCTAACGTGACGTACCTTCCGTCCACGGATCCGCGTGATCCGTGGACGTTTTTGTGTTAGGTTGCCGGGACTCAACAGAAGGGATCAATCGCAGTGAGAGAATTCGATCAGCGGCCATGGGGCAGTTACACCGTGCTCGAAGAGGGAAGCACGTTTAAGGTGAAACGCATCGAGGTGTTGCCCGGTAAGCGACTCAGTTACCAGAAACATTCGCAACGCGCGGAACATTGGTTCGTCGTGGAAGGAACAGCGAAAGTCACGCTCGACGGCCGTGAAATAACGGTTGGCGCCGGCGAAGCGATCGACATTCCAGTCGGCTCGGCTCATCGCGTTGAGAACCCAGGCGACAAAGATCTCCTTTTTATAGAAGTACAGCGAGGCAATTATCTCGGCGAAGACGACATCGAGCGTCTCCAGGATGATTTTGGCAGAACCTAAAATCCGCAGTCATGGCTGACTCCCCCAACCAACTAATCGACGCACCCCATTCCTCTGACGCCTCACCCGAAGCTTCAACCAGCTTGTGGGCCGACATCAAGGAATCCATTCGCGGCTCGCACCGCAGTTACACCACCGGACCGATCGGCCGTTCGATCCTGTTGCTCGCCATTCCTATGGTCCTGGAAATGATGATGGAAAGCATTTTTGCCGTCGTCGACATCTTCTGGGTCTCGCATCTGGGAACGGACGCAGCCGCAACTGTCGGTCTCACCGAATCGCTGCTGACCTTGATCTACGCCCTTGCGATTGGTTTGAGTATCGGCGCGATGGCAATGATCGCGCGGCGCATCGGCGAACAGAATCCCGATGGCGCGGCGCGCGCGGCAGTGCAGGCGATCGCGATCGCGTTACTCGTGTCGATCACGATCGGAATCGTCGCGACGCCGTTTGCGCCGCGTTTGCTCGCGCTGATGGGCGGCTCGCCGTGGGTGATCGAGCATGGCGTCGGGTTCACGCGCATCATGCTCGCGTGCAACTTCACCGTCGTTTTGCTTTTCATGGTCAATGCGATCTTTCGCGGCGCGGGCGACGCAGCGATCGCGATGCGCACGTTGTGGATAGCAAACTGGATCAACATCGCGCTTGGTCCGTGTTTGATCTTCGGACTCGGACCGTTTCCGAAACTCGGAATCGTCGGCGCTGCGATCGCCACGAATATCGGCCGCGGCACGGGCGCGCTTATCGCTTTAGTAAAACTGTTTCGCTCGGGTGGCCGCTTCCAGATTGGTTGGCGTCATATTCGGATCGAACCGGCGATTATGGCGCGGCTGGTGAGACTGTCGGCATCGGCCACGTTTCAAGTCTTCATCGGGATGGCGAGTTGGATTGGTTTGGTGCGCATCATCTCGAGTTTCGGAAGTAATGCGGTTGCCGGTTACACGTTTGGTATTCGCGTGATCCTGTTTGCCCTGTTGCCGTCGTGGGGCATGGCGAACGCTGCGGCGACGATGGTCGGGCAGGCGTTGGGAGCGAAGAATCCGGAGCGCGCAGAGCGTGCTGTTTGGCGGGCTGGCTTCTACAACATGATCTTTCTCGGGATCGTGGGCATTTTGTTTATCGTCTTCGCGCCGCAGATCATCTGGTTTTACACGGACGATCCGGCGGTGGCGCAGTATGGCGTCGACTGTTTGCGGATCGTCGCGTGCGGATTTCTTTTTTACGCTTACGGCATGGTGCTCACGCAGTCGTTCAATGGCGCCGGCGACACCTGGACGCCGACGATCATCAATTTGTTTATCTTTTGGCTGTGGGAGATTCCCCTTGCCTATGTTCTCAGTACGGTGATGGGTATGGGACCGCGCGGCGTCTTCATTGCGATGACAGTGGCGTTTTCGTCGCTTGCCGTGGTGAGTGCTGCTCTATTCCGGCGCGGGCGCTGGAAACGCAAACTCGTCTAAACCTCGATTTATAGTAGCGAGTCCGAACACCGTGTCTGTTGGGGTTCGTTACGTTTTGTCTTTCTTCTCACCTCGCCGCTCCTCTGTACGCTGCCATACAAAGGGTTCTGAGACGTCGCTGCGCGGCGGCATTCCTGTTGCCTAAAGAACTAATTGGTGAGAACAAGGAGGAGCCGTATGGAGACAAGTCTTAAAGGGAAGAAGGTGGCGATTCTGGTCGCCGATGGTTTTGAACAGATTGAGTTGACGGAGCCTCGAAAGGCGTTGGAAGAGGCTGGCGCGACGACCGAGATTGTATCGCCTGCGGATGAGGTAGTGCAGGGGTGGAATCACGATGAAAAAGCGGATTTATTTACTGTTGATATGCCGTTGACGCGGGCCCGGTCAGACGATTATGACGCGTTGTTATTACCGGGCGGCGTGAAGAACCCGGATAAGTTGCGGATGTTGACGAGGGCGGTGGAGTTTGTCGATGGCTTCTTTGCAGCGGGTAAACCGGTTGCTGCTATCTGTCATGCTCCGTGGACGTTGATCGAAGCGGAGATGGTTAAGGGACGGAAGATCACGTCGTGGCCGTCGTTGAAAACTGATTTGATGAATGCGGGCGCTGAATGGGTCGATCGGGAAGTGGTGGTCGATCACGGCCTGGTGACGAGCCGGAAGCCGGCGGATATACCGGCGTTCAATCAGAAGATGGTTGAAGAGTTTGCTGCGAGCCGTTACTCGCGCAAGTTTGCTGCGTAGCAGGGCAGCAGACGGGACGGGTGCAAGAGCTGGAGGGTACAAATAGCCTAGAACCTCCCAAGCTTCTGCACCTGTTCCTGTATTTGGGGATCAGATTTTTCTCGCGGTTTGTCCGACTTGAATAACCCCGCCTTTAATTACCTTCGCGTTGATGCCGCGCAGGCAGAGTTCCTTACCCACGGGTGAGTTCACAAACTTCATTGCCTCAGCGCCAAAGCGCGCGACGAACTTCTGACATCCGGTGTGCGGGAGCGCGGTGACTTCGATCACTGCCGATCCGATAGCGAGTTGTGTCCCGGCCGGCAGGTTTTCTTTGCTCAGATCCATATCGACGTAAAGCTGATCGCCCGCGAGTTGCCAACGGTCCTTATCCTGCGCGATCAACGCCGTGACCCGAGAATTCATGATGTTGATCTGCATTTCGGGATGTGGTGAGCCATCGGAAGTCCTCTTACTCGCCCGGATGGGCCACGTATCTCCGATCAAGCCTTTAACGGGATCGAGTTCCGCCTGGTCTAACACCTCGCGGTGATCGACCTGCGGTCGTCTCACAATCAACTCGACGACGCCATCATTCTTCGGCGCCCCGCGCAGGTGGTCCAACGCTGCTTCGAGTTCCTGCATTGTGAGGTGTCGTATTTCGATATCGGCGAACAAAGTCATGCCGCTTAATATACCTGCGATCGTCAACTGAGAATAGTGCCGGTCAAGCATCATCAATCAACTTCGAAGTTCCCCCTATTTCACGCTTTAACCAGGTGCGGGCAAACTTCCAGTCACGGTCGACTGTAATTGGCGCCACCCCCAAAAGGTCTGCGATTTCTTCACGGTTTAAACCTATGAAATACCGGCATTCAACGATCATGGCTTGGCGTTTGTCGACGACGGCAAGTTTTGACAGTGCCTGGTCAAGTAAGATCAGTTCCTGGGATAATTCATACCGCGATTCGGCCATATCAATTCGTTGCGGCCGCTTTCCTCTTTTGGCGGCCAACTCTTTCCTCGCAACGTCAATAAGAACCTCGCGCATTCGCTTCGCGATGAGGCCATAGAAGTGCCCGCGATTCTTGAAACCTTCGTCCTTTCGAAAGGGCTTCATAAACGCTTCGTTAATCAAAGCGGTTGTTTGCAATACGCACCCTGGTCTTTCGTTAGCAAGGTAAGCATGCGCAGTTCTTTTCAGTTCCGGTTCCACCAACTGCATCAACCTACCGAAAGCCTCCTCGTCGCCATCGTTCCAGGCTTTCAGTAAATCGGTTATTTGGTCCATCGACTTCAATCCTGCGCCGGTTGTCTCCTATGTAAACCTCGGCCGTAATGAAATTCCGCCCCAAACATTACAGTGTGATCAAATTCGTCGCTTCGTCGTCCGAATTCTTCGCCAGGAGTCAGCCGAGTGAAGTCGTCAAACTGGGAGCGTATGCAAGAGATCTACGCGGAGGCCGTGGTGTTATCCAACTCCGAACGCAGTTCCTATGTTGCCAATGCTTGTGCCGGCAATCTCGAATTGCGGCGGGAGATTGAGGAGTTACTCAAGGCCGGTGATTCACTCGGCGATTTTTTGAGTTCTCCAATCATCAGATTGACCCAGTCTTCCGAGTCGTTTGAAGGAACGACGATCGACGGACGCTACGTGGTGGAAAGAAGCCTTGGCCATACCAGCATGAGCCAGGTCTATCTAGCCCGGGCTGAAAACCTGCAACAGAAAGAGGTCGTCATAAAGATCCTCTCCGAGGCAGCTTTCGAAGATGCGAATGCGAAGCAAAGATTCGAAAGGGAGTTGAAAACTCTGTTGCAACTCGATCATCCGAATGTTGTGAAAGTGCAGGACAGCGGCACGCTGCCTGATGGCCGGTCTTACCTCGTGATGCCTTACATTGACGGAGAGACGTTGCGTTCACAGATTTCGAATGAAGGGATGGATCTAGAACGTGCAGCATCGATTCTGAAGCAGATTGGCGCTGCTCTCGATCACGTTCATGAGAATGACATTCTTCACCGAGATCTAAAGCCGGAGAATATCATGCTCAAGCGAGGCACAGAGTCGGTGGTCCTCATTGACTTCGGCATTGCGCAAGCAAGAGACTCCGTGGTCGCTCCGAATCCGGCAAACGATACCTTGATAGGGACATTGCTTTACATGTCTCCCGAACAACTTAGCCGCAGGCCGATGATGGCGGCGAGTGATATTTATTCGACCGGAGTGCTCGCCTATGAAATGGTAACCGGTCGACGTCCGTTTAATCCTGGCTCACCGGCACATCTGGTCGCGTTACAACGTGAAGGCCCGAGTGTGAGGCCCAGGCAACTGCGAGAAAGCCTTTCGCTCAAGGCAGACCGGACGATCATTCGCGCCCTCTCGTTCGAACCCAAAGCCAGGTACAAAACAGCCGGTGAATTTGCAGACAGACTTGCCGAAGCTCTGCTAGCCGAATCTCTGCTAGAAGGCCACACAACTCCACTCAAAGTTTCAAAATGGGTAAAAGTCGGCGGTGCTTTGATGCTCCTTGCATTGCTGGCATTCGGGGTTGGCATGTATTTCATCGGAGACGGTCCTCCGCTGCCTAATCGCTCATTCACTTACTTTCTTACGGTTCAAAGGATGTTTGACGGAAAAGAATACGGGGAACTCTTTCAGTCCAACGGCGAAGACGACACGTTTGAAAAAGGCGACCAATTTCGACTGAGTGTCACCAGTCCGATCTCCGGTTATTTATACATCTTCAATGAGGGACCGGCCGATACGAGCGACACGAGCTTTGTCATGCTCTATCCGAGCAAGGCAATCAACGGTGGATCGTCCGCCGCCGGCAGCAATCAACCTATTGAATCCGGCTGGATTACTTTCAGGGGCCCCGCGGGTGATGAGAATTTCTGGATTGTTTGGTCACTCAGGCCCGTGGGTGAACTGGAGGCCGCAAAAGCCGAAGCGCTAAAGCATGCGCGTGGGGGCTTGACTGGCGAGAGTTTGGTGGCAGTCAAAGAGTTTCTACGGACCAAACAGGCCGAATTCAAAGCGACAGTTTTTCATTACAAAGGCAACCAGACGGCTGTCGCACGTGGAAAGACCGACATGCTGATTGCGTTGGCACAGATCAAACATCGATAGTGACGATAACTTCCGACTGACAGTCTCCTCTCAAGCAGCTCTGCGAGTGCATCGCGTCGCAATAGTCCCTGTGACATGACGAGATCCGCTTCATTTGTGCGCCTGTTCTTACAGGAGGAGAAAGCAGATGCGAAAAAAAATCAGAATACTTGTCTTATCTTCAAATACCTGGGCCAACAGCAGGATTTCTGTGGACGAAGAGGCCAACGAGATCTTCGAACGGCTTCAGGAAGGCCCATATCGCGACCGGTTTCAATTGCACCACCAGGCAGCCGCCGGCGCGAGTGATCTGCAGAAGCTGTTGTTGATGTACGAACCGCACATCGTTCACTTCAGCGGATGCGGAAGCAGAAAATACCGAGCCGTATTTGGGCGAACACAGCGACCGAGAGCAGTTCAACAAGGACTGGCAAACGTATTCGCTCTCTACAACGCACACGTGCGCCTGGTCATGCTGAATGCTTGTTTTACGAAGGCGCACGTCCAGTCCATCTCTGAAGTAATTAACTATTCGATCGGCATTGGCAAAGGAACTAGCGACAAGGTGAGCGTGACCTTTGCCGGTGCGTTTTACCGTGCGCTTGGGTTTGGCAAGTCGATCCCGGCGGCATTCAGATCCGCTAAAGCGGAAGTTGCTCTCGCGGGGATACCGCGAGTTCGTGGATTCGATCTTTTCGTTCGAAACGGCGTCAGTGAAAGGGATCGATTTCCGCGAACAGCAAGATTGGGACGGAGGCGCAACCGGGTGAGGCGACTAAATCAGCGCCGGCTTGGCAGGATTGGTTGAAAGGCGACTGTATTCCCCGTGAGCGCGAGGAGATAGCTCGCCGGGCTACCTCCTCGCAGGCTCCACTGGAAACTCTCGACGGAAATAAGACCGCGAAAAAAATGGCCCGAGACTCGGCAATCGCACCTGAAAGTTTCGAGGAGATTCTCACCTGGCTCAATCCCGATCGTGAGATGGCAGGGGAAATGTATGTAGAGCTCCGCCAGGATCTCGCAAGAATATTCATCTGGCGCAAGTGTTCCGATCCGGAGGGATTAACGGATGAGGTCTTTGATCGTGTGGCCAGGAAGGTGCACGTCGTCAGGCAATCCTACGAAGGCGACCCGCGCCTCTACTTTCGCGCCGTTGCGAATAATGTGGTTAAGGAAGCTCTCAAAAAGCTCGGCACTCACGTTCCCCTGGAAGGCGTGGACCTTCCGGATCAACCTTTGACGACCACGAATGAAGAAGCTATTGCCGAGTGTTTTCAGCGGTGCCTGCGAAAGCTCAGCACCGAGACGCGTCACATGATCCTCGCGTATTACGCCAAAGAAAAACAGGCCAAAATCGATCATCGGCACCAATTGGCCCGGAGCCTGGAAATACCTATAGAAACTCTGAGAGTTAAAGTTCATCGGATTCGAGAATCGCTGGAAAGCTGTATTGAACGTTGTTTCGAGCGCAAGGCGGGGCAATAGTGAAATGAATGATCATTGTAAGCGGTCGGGAGACAGCTCGCGGATGACCATAGAACAGGAAACCTTAAGTGACGCGTTGTTGCGTAAGTTTCTTTTGGGTAAGGTCCATGACGAGGAGCGAGCGCGAATTGAGGACCTGTTTCTAGTTCATCCTGAAACGAAACAGAGAGTTCTGGAGGCGGAACACGATTTGACCGAGGACTACTTGGAAAACAGTCTTACCCCACCAGATAGAGAGATATTCGTATCAGTGTTTGTTCGAACAGCTAAGCAGCGACAAGATCTGAGGATCATGCAGTTGATCAAAGAATGTGCAGCTTCGGAGGCGGGATTAGCCAACGCCAGGAGCAGGAATAGTCTTCGAGAGCGGCTATCGTTGCGACCGATACTGCTAATGCCAATTTGCCTCGCGATTGCAATTGTAATAGTTATTGTTATTGGCTGGTCGAACAGAACGCACCAGGACCGTTTAGCCGTCGAGCGGGAACTGGCGCAACTCAATGCTCCGGCGAGTTTGCGTGAGGTCTCGTCACAGGTTATTTCGTTGGAACTGCCGCCAGTTACGCTGAGAAGCGCTGGAGGCCGAGTGGAATTGAACAAAGGCGCGGGAGTTCAGCTAGTAGAGCTGCGCTTGCCGTGGTTTCAGAAGGAACCGTTTTCAGTCTGCGAGGCAGAGATTCGCCGAGTAGGCGAGGACGAATCATTCACGATTCGCTATGTTTTACTGGAAGGCCAAGGCAATTCCGCCGTTCGCATAAGATTGCCTGCGCGCCTCTTGCGGTCGGGACATTACCAAATCCGCCTGCGGGGCATCGCTGCGAATGGCGAAACAGGTTTGACCGAAGAATATCAATTCATCGTACGCGGTTAGCTGTAATGTTTTTGGCAGGAAAGCATTTACGTTGAATAACCAACTTCGCAGGAAAGTGCCGGCGACGGATTTCGTGCATAGTCGCCGATCACCTCCAAATCTTTTCTCAGAAAGGAAACCTCAAATGAACCCAAAAGAAGAAGAGAACGTAGCTACCCCACGAGCCGGAGGCGATGTCATTTGGAAGTCCGCCAGCCAGGCGCCCGTCGTTGAACCTGCCGGCGAGAACGCCACCGCCACCTCACCTCACGATTCCGATCCCGAACAGCGGGCCGCCTGTACTGGAGACGGCATTTTTAAGGGCGCAAGCCAAGCAGAGGGCAATAAATAATCGTTCCAATTCCTATAGTGTCGTGATTCCAGTAAACGACCCTATCGATTGCCCAGACTCACCTGGCCTTTGGCATGCGAGATAGACGTCGGCCTATCTCGCATTTTAATTAACACCACAAAAGTTTGAACTCTAGCTGCATTCATGCTAGATAGGGCGGTTTCGGCCACACCATACTCCACGATGGCTACTCTCGACCGTCCGCTCATGACAAACTTTCGCCCCTGTCTGCCGAGGGAGCCTCTCGTTCCCGTATGCGTGCTTCTGATCATCTTTGTGATAAGTGCTCGCCGCGCAGCTACTGCGACCGAACAGGATTCTTTAACGGCTATTGCAGAACAAGCCAGGGTGCTCAGATCGGAATGGCGTGAAACGTCCCTGCACAACGCGATTGCGAAATACCGCGAGGTGCAGGATCGAGCGCAAGCACTCGGAGATTATGAACTGGCTGCTGAAATGGCCAAGCATGCGGGCGATGTGCAGTTCCTGCTCAGCGAGTATAAGAGCGCGCTCGAGCAATACAGTTCAGCGCGATCTTTTTGGAAGCGCGTCCGAAATCGATCCGGTGAAATGCGGGCTGTAAATCTGATTGGCTACGTTCACATTTACTCGGGACAAAGTAAGAAGGGCCTCCATCTGGCTCTACAGGCGTTGAATTATCATCGTCAAAATCGTCGAGCCGGCAGTGCGGAAGCTCTGAGTATGGAAGCAGAAGCGGAGAACTGCGCCGGGGAAGCCAATTACTCGCTTGGCAAACTCAATCCTTCGATTGAACACTTTCAGCGAGCACTGGATCTCTGGACTGCTGCCAACGATAAGAGCGGGCAAGCTCTGGCAAGTCGCAATCTTGCCTACGGCTATGGAGACAAGGGAGAGGTGCAGAAAGCGCAGGCGCTTTTTGACCAATCTCTTTCACTCTACCTGGCCGATGGTGATAAGCGTGGTGAAGCTCTTGCTCTTACTGCTATAGGAAGTGCTAATTCTTTCGCAGGCAAGAAACAAGCAGCGTTGGATAAGCACTCAAAGGCCAGGGAACTGCTGCGTGTGATTGGTGATCGTGTCGGAGAAGGCATCGCTCTTAATAGCATCGGCAAAGCTTATGAAGATCTTAGCGATCTGCCGACAGCGTTGAATAACTACAAGCAGGCTCTAGAGATCTATCAACGGCAGGGAAATACTGAGTTTGCCTCGGCCACAAAATACTACATCGGCAGAACTTACAATCGAATGGGCGAAAAGCAACTCGCGCTTCAGTTTTTTGATGAGAGTGTTAAGGATAGTAAGCTCGTGGGTCAGCGTCGAGTAACGGCTTACGCGCTCTCCGCAATCAGTGCGATCCAGAGCGAAGCCGGAAAGAAAGCCGAAGCACGGGCCCAGTTGCAGCAAGCCGTCCGGCTTTATCAGACAATCGGGGATCGTCGCGGTCAGGCCAGCGCTCTCAATCAACTTGCAGGCATCCACCACTCCCTCGAACAAAACAGCACGGCCCGCGCTTATCACGAACGCGCCTTGAACCTGTTTCGTGCAGCGGATGATAAACAGGGCGAGGCCGCAACTCTTTACGAACTGGCCGTTGTCGAAGGTAAGTTGGGCAACCTGGCCAATGCACTCGATTACGTAAAGAAATCCAACGAGGTTATCGAAGCGTTGCGCGCGCAAATCGTTAGTCCTCATCTGCGCGCCTCTTACTATGCCTCAGTCCGCAAGCATGCCGAACTTTACATCGATCTCCTGATGAGGCTTGGCCAGGCGAACGGCGACAAATCGGGGCCGGCGAGTGCGTTTGAGATCAGCGAGCACGCCCACGCGCGATCGCTCCTGGAAATACTCGGCGAAGCCTCGGCTCAGATTCGTCAAGGTGTGGATTCGACGCTGCTTGAGCAGGAGCAAGTGCTCCAGCAAAAGCTGAGCGCGCTGGCTATCCAAAAAATGCGGCTCCTCGCAGACAGAGCCACGCCCGCCGAACTCGAAGTAGTCGCAGGAGAAATACAGGCCCTTACGACTTCATATCGCGAGCTGGAAACTCGCATCAAGCAGCAGAGCCCGCGTTATGCCAATCTCGTGCAACCACAGCCGCTCAGTCTCGCGCGAATTCAGGCGGAATTGTCGGACGACACGATTTTGCTTGAGTACACCCTCGGCGCTGAACGCAGCTATCTTTGGGCCATAACGAAGAATTCGTTGACTGCCTATCCGTTGAAGGCGCGCGATGAGATTGAGCACCTGGTGACGTCTGTTTGTAAGTTGCTGATCGCCCGGCAAACAATGAACGAGTCTGACCCGAACATCTATGGCGACCAGGTCGCGAAAGCAGACGCGGAATACTGGCAGCAGGCTGGCCGCTTGAGCGATATGTTGCTTGGACCAGTTGCAGATGCGATCAAGGGGAGAACTATTATCGTAGTTGCTGACGGGGCGATTCACTATTTGCCATTTGCAGCGCTGCCCGCCCCCGGAACGGCCATCCCTCAAGGGTCGGCAGAAGCGATTCCTTTAATCGTGGAACATGAGATCGTGAGTTTGCCGTCCGCCTCAATTCTCGCCACGATCCGGCAAACGTCGCGGCCCGGTTTTAACGAAGACAAGTTAATTGCGATTGTAGCGGATCCGGTGTTCTCCGCTGACGATCCGCGGGTCAGTAAATCAGCTCCGGTTCCTTCTCCGCCGCTTTCTCGATTTTCTGAGAGTATTCCACTGTCCAGGCTGCCGGCTACAAAAGACGAGGCGCAATCCATCATGGCGATCGTTCCGAGCGGAGCGAGCATGGTCGCGATGGGCTTTGATGCCGATCGGAAGTTGGCGCTCAGCAATGAGCTTGGACAATACAGGATTGTCCATTTGGCCACTCATGGAGTCGTCGACGTAGAGAGTCCGGAAATGTCAGGCATCGTTTTGTCCATGGTGGACCATGATGGAAACGCCAAGCCCGGCTTAATGCAACTGCACGACATCTACAACATGAACCTGTCGAACAGTGAGTTGGTAGTTTTGAGTGCTTGTGATACAGCGCTGGGAAAGGAAGTGCGTGGCGAAGGCTTGGTCGGACTCTCGCGCGGCTTCATTTACGCCGGCGCCAGCAGTGTAGTAGCCACCTTGTGGAAAGTGGACGATAGCGCAACGAGGCAACTCATGACGCAGTTTTATAAAGGTTTGTTTGAAGAAGGACTCACTACGTCGGCGGCGCTGCGCAAGGCAAAACTCAGTATGTGGCAACAGCCTCGCTATCGAGCGCCTTTCTATTGGGCCGCATTTCAATTGCAGGGCGAATATCAAGAGAGAATCGCAACGGCAATTCCTGAACGAACGCGGTTTGTAGAGCGCAAGCTGCTGCTGATACTTCCGATCTCAATTGGCGTCCTATCTCTGATATTCCTGATCGTCATGAGACGGCGACGCCGGCGTCGCGCTTGATGGGTTCGCCGACGCCACGCCGAACGCCTGCTGATGTTCCCTCACGATCTCGATTTCCACCTGGTGCGCAGCCCATTCCGTCGCGGCGCAAACGTCAACCGCAGCGGTTCGTGCGCGATGCGGAGATTCAAAATTAGCGAGAAACGCTTCGAGCGCATTGGGGGCGCCGCGAAACACCCGATCTCGCATCTCGGGTTTGTCCAGGGGAGGGAGTTCAAGCGAGCGAAAACTGGTGCTATCGATTGTCGCAAAGACCTTGATGACATCCGTGCCCGCTTGATAACCCTCGGGTAGGGTGATTTTCAAAGGCAGAATCAGTTCACGGTTTGGGTCGAGCGGCTCGTAACTTCCCGCGCGAGCGGGATAGATCTGCGAGATGCCCCAGTCGGATTGTAGATCCAACACTGTTACATTCAGGACGTTCGGCTCATATTCGTTTCGGATCCTGAGAAAGGCCCATTCGCCGTGGACGACTTTTACGGAAGGACCGATGCTCGCCAGCGGTTGAGGCCGAATGGGCAGACCCGGCGTGAAGTCCGGCGGTGCGTTGACAAATTCGACGATGAATTTCTGCGAGATCCTTGAAGTCGAGTCGTTGTTATCCAACTCGCGCACGTTCGTATATTTGACGAGATGAATAAGGCGATCGAGCACCCGTGCAACCGCGTTGTCGTCGTGAACCCGTATCGCTGGCAATAAATTGGTGATTGGAGTGCCGGTGGCGTCACAGATGACAAACGCATCCCGTGCAATCGTTATCAGGTAGTCTGGCGCTTCGACATTCTTAGCCGCGCTGACAACGCCGGATGAAGCTTCGAGTGCGTCTTCTACCGCCTTCAGTGCTGCTACAGCATCCTCTGATTGATCTTTGTGTATCACGCGCACGCGGCCACTCAATCTTATCTTTCCACCGTCCAGGCGCACTGCGTGGTATCCAGCTTCAATCGTCGGCGCATCATCGTGGTCCACGATCCTGGCTTGACAGTTAACCGGACTTGTTTCAGTAACCTCGACAACCGCAACTCTTTTTTCGCTGTTGCTGAAGTCTGCTTCAGTTGTTGGATAAATGCCGAATTGCGTTCCTTGTGCAATGCCCTGGGCCAAACCGGCATTGATCAGCACTGGTCCATTGGGCTCGGCGCTTATGACTGGAAACGAGCGCGGTTGAGGCCGTTCAGTTGCGCCAAAAACGACACGCTGGCCTTCACCCTGCAACTGTGGCGACTGGATCGCGAACTGGCCGTGCACTTTGGCTAATAAACGTGAGTGCAACATTGCGTAAGTAAAGTCAGGACCGATCTGTTTTAGAGAGTCCACCAGCCAATAGCTCAAGGCGCCATTCTTTTCGTGGCCTTCGAACACCACTTCATTGGCATACTCATTAGCCCGGCAAGCGGCAATCAACACATAGCCTTGAGGTTCAAGCAGCCAGTTGCTTGCGACCTCCGCATTACGAACGCCCCCTTGCTCGCCGTCTGGCGCGCCGCCTTGCCAGGCTTGGCGAAGCTCCTGTGTTGAAGCGACGAGGCTTTCTTTGGGCCTGTGGATGGTGTCGATTACGTCCACGCCGCGAACACCGACACTGCCATCGTAGGGATCCAACAAATTGCGCGTGCCCCCACCCGAGTGACAACTATCGAGCACCAGCGTGACGTAGAGCTGTTTCTGGACCATCTTCTGCAAGAGAAAGTGCAGTTCTGTGTCACGCAGATAACGTCCTTCTGAATCGCCAAGATCCATCGGCACTACGACTTCGTCAATGCCCGTCTGCCCCTTCACGTCCTTGAACTGATCGGTCGTAATGGCTCGACCTCCATGTCCCGAATAGTGGATGAGAACCTGGTCGTCGGGCTGGGCCACCTCGGTAAGACGCTTAAAGGCGTTCACGATGTTTTCATAGGTGGGCCATTGCGATCTCGGTTCCGGTGGCTCATTGCCTGTGACTGGTGTTGAAGAAGTAAGCTTGGTGATGTTTTCATTTGGGAGTTGTAACTCTCGCCGCAAGAAAGCTTCAACCAGATTCACATCTGACACACAACCAAAAAGGCTCTTGTAATAGAGGCCATTTGGCAGACGGTTGGGCAGATAGTGATTGATGCCGATCAGAAGGGCATGAAACCGCGGGCCGTTGCTTGTGTTCTGCATGATTGCTCACCGTTAGTTGAAAGGATCGATTGACAACCCTTAATGAGCAATCAGGAGAAACGTTACAACCGGGCGATAACTTCTATGGAGCCTCAGCAAGGTGAAGAGGATAGGCGGCTACATTCTCATAAGTGCCGTCAGGACGTTTTTCAGAGATCTCCAGTTGGTAATCCGGTGGCGGCTTCAACATTGTTACCGGAATTTGCAGCACAAGCACTGAGTGTTGATCGATTTGACGCGCGCGTAAATCGTCGAGCGTAAATACCTCAGAACCATCGCTGTGTTTGAGGACTGCTCGGAACGCGGATGTTCCGCCGGAAGGATCCGGCAAACGCAACTGTATTGTCTCCGTCTCTTTCGTGACGTTGATGTTCTTGCGCTCACCAGCTCCTCTAAACAACAGAGGCGGCAGGGACACTGATACCACTGAACCGTTCGGTTGCAGTATTTCACTGCCGGCTTGATTGAGAGCCAACAGGGTATTGTAATTAGCTCTCCACTCGTGAGTTATCAGCCAGTAAGTCAGGATGGCGCCGCCGACGGCGACCACTATCAAGGCAGCTATTGAGAACTGATGAAAGCGAGTTTTCGCGCTGAACAGGTCAAATAGAGACTTGGACGATCTCCTTTTGGCGTCCATGGGTTGGACCACGACCGCCTGTTTCGCGGCGTACTTGTTGAGAGCCTGCGCAATCTTTACTTTGCGCCGTCGCGCCGGCGACGAAGAATAAACTTTGGTGAATAATTCCAGTTCGCGCGGAGAGAGCGTCCCGTTCACGTACTCTTCGAGGAGTTCCTCCTCCGTGATCAGGACCTCTTCTTTATAATCGGGATCAGTAATCACTCGCTGTTCGAGCTGTTCCTGCTCAGGTTCGGCCAGCTCTCCGAGGAGATATTGCCTGATCACTATCCGTTCATGTTCGATGTCTTTCATGAATGCCGCACTTGGTGGGAAATTGCTCCTCCACTAATCATGGTTTTCTAATTGATCCATTTCACTCTCAGGTCGCATTTCCGAGACATTTATTGATGCATTTTTCAAGCGACTCGCGGATGCGATGGACCTTTACACGCAAGGCGTTAAGCGTCAGACCATACCTAAGCGCTAATTCTCTTCGAAAGCTGATGTTTGGTTTCTCCTGTTGGTAGTAAAGCAGAATCAACTCCCGATCGGCGGGCGTCAATTTTGCCAGGCACTTCTCCAGACAGTCGTATTCTGCATCTTGTTCGTCCAGCTCATCAATTACTAACGGAGCGCTCAGCTTGTCCGGATCTTCCAGATCAACTCTCGCTTGCTGCCGCCGGGTCACTTCATGATTGAGTCGTTTAGCAACGCCGAAGAAGTAGAGCGCCGGATCCCCTTTAAATTCCTTTGCGAGTTCCGGCAGTTTACGGAGCACACGACTGATTGCTTCATCAGCTAGATCTTCCGCGTCATAGCCACTGCGCCTTTCAAAGATGAGGATTAGGGAATGTCTGATCTCCTCGTATTTTCGACCGGCCTTTTCAGGATCGCGATCGAGCCAGGCCAGCAGCGCGTCGAAGTTATCTTCCCAATTGGTCATTTAGGGCAGCAGAAGAGCCAGTCAGGGAGTCTGAGGCTGTAACGTAAACCGCTCGCCATCATAAAGAAGTCGGGCTCCGTAGAAAAGTCCTCGCTTGTAATGTTTTCCGTTGCCCACCATGTAAGGAGGAAGCTGCTGATGCCAGTCAAGGTTGTGTTGCCACTTTATCAGGAAGAAATGAAACGTGCGTTGCTCGTGGGGATTGACAGGTATGCGTGCGCGTCTCCGCTGAGTGGATGCGTGAACGACGTCAAGGCACTGAAGCCGTTGTTGGCCCGGAATGAGGACGACTCACCCAACTTTGACTGCAAGACTAAAACTTCGGGGAGTGAAGAAGTCATCAGTCGCAATAACCTGCTTGGCGCGATAGATGCTCTCTTAGCTCCGGGCGCGCGCTTCTCGTTGTTCTATTTTGCTGGTCACGGAAAACAGGTTGATAACGATGTGATGCTCCTGACAGAAGACGGCTGTGGCGCTGACCTCGGCGTTTCAATGTCGAGTGTGCTGGCGAAGGTACAGAGCTCACAAGTTCCTGAAGTTTCGATAATTCTGGATTGTTGTTTCTCAGGTATTGCCGGTGGTGTGCCGCAGTTGGGCTCTGAGGCGGCTGTGTTGCGTTCAGGAGTGTCGATACTCACCGCCAGTCGCGGTAATGAGGTGTCGGTAGAAACACCTAAAGGACGCGGATTGTTCTCGACCTATCTCTGCGGTGCTTTGGAAGGTGGCGCTGCCGATATTTTGGGCAAAGTAACTATTGCCGGTGTTTACGCCTATCTCTCCGAGTCGTTTAACTCGTGGAATCAGCGGCCGATGTTCAAGGCGAACGTCGAAAGGCTTCACTATCTCAGGCGTGCTTTTCCGGCTGTTCCTCTTCATGAACTGCGTCGCCTCCCGGAATTCTTCAACACGCAGGACGAGGAGATGCCTCTTGATCGCACCTACGAACCTACGGAAAACCTGGGCAATGAGGAACACGAAGCCATCTTTGCGATTCTCCAACGTTGTCGTGCAGCCAAACTCGTCGAGCCCGTTGGGGAGCAACACATGTATTACGCGGCAGTGAACGAGAAATCGTGTCGCTTAACACCACTCGGGAAGCTTTATTGGTCCATGGCTAAGCGAGGGGGCATATGAGAATCGGAGTGACAGGCCATCAGAATATTCCTCCCCAAGCGCTTGAGCACGTAACGCAAGGCGCCGGCAGGATCCTGGACCAGGTGAAAGATGAGTTGGTCGGGATTTCTTCATTAGCCGCTGGCGGAGATCAGCTCTTTGCGTCGCTTGTGCTCGAGCGCGGTGGCCGATTGGAAGTTGTCTTGCCATGCAGTCTCTACGAGACCACGTTTTCATGTCCGGAAGATCTGAAGAGCTTCCATGCCTTACGCCAAAGGGCCGCAAGAATTGAGACGCTGAACTTCATCGAGCCGTCGGACGAGGCATACCTGGCGGCGGGACACAGGGTCGTGGATTTGTCGGAGATGGTCGTAGCGATCTGGGATGGACAACCGGCGAAGGGCAAGGGAGGCACGGCTGACATTGTGGACTACGCGAGGAGTCGAGGAACACGGCTCGAAATAGTTTGGCCCAAAGGAATCGCGCGCTCATAGGAATCGATGGCCCTGCTCCGAACATACCGGGTGTTCATCAGTCACGCGTGGCGATACAGCTCCGACTACTCTCGCGTGGTTCGTTTCCTCAACGAGGCGCCGAACTTCAGATGGGAAAACTTGAGTGTGCCCGAGCACGATCCGCTGTCGAACGACGACCTGGAATATGAGTTGAGGAACCAGATGAGACCGGCTGAGGTGTTCATCATCATCGGCGGCATGTACGTAAATCATAGCGATTCAATCGATTTTGAGATCAGTTTTGCCCGGCGAATTGGGTGTCCAATTATCGCCATCTGGCCGTGGGGCAGCGTGCGAATGCCGGCAATCCTTAGCCGGGCGGATGTAGAAACTGTCGGGTGGAACGGCGCGAGTATTGTTAGTGCAATTCGCCGGCACGCGCGTCGAACATGAGGAACCTCACAATCACCTGCGCAAACCCTGCTTAGCGAAGCAGTCTCACAAAAGTTCTAAACCGTGAGTCACTGGCAGAGTTCAACCTATTAGGACTTGTAGGAGAGAGTCCGGTGCGAGAAATCACCTTACTGGTTGTTAGACCCGCATTAGTTATCGCGAGCGTGCTCATTTGTCTCTGGACCACGTTGGCCCAGACGGGTGACGCGCGACCAGCACTGCCGCGTGGCCGGCACTTCATAGTGCTTATCGACGACTCATGCAGTGTGGCCGGTTGCGAGAAGAAGTCACGCGACAAGAGAGAGAACATCATCACTGATTTACCCGGCCGTTTGTTCGGCGAGACAAAAGGCGTCAGGGCCTTTGAGCCTAAGAATGACTCGCTGTCGGTAGTGTTCTTCACCATTCAGAATGGTTCCCAGCAATGTGGCTCACGGAAACCAAACTCGGTGTTGCCGAAAAACATTTTCGATTTGGCCTTCACCGGAGACATTCAGTCCAAAGAGGATTTCGCCGTCAGCTTACGAAAATGGATGAACAATGAGTGTTACTTCAAAGGGCATTGGTCTCCGATTATGGTCTCGTCTCTGCTTGTTTTGCCTTACCTGCAATCGCGCCTGCCGCCAGGGGACTTACACACGCAAACGATCCTGATACAAGTCACGGATGGAAAGTTCAATTCCCGCACTACGCCCGGGCATGAGTTAACTAGTTACCACCAAACGAACCAAATCAATCATGTAGCGGATGCGGACAAGTTACTCAACCAGGTTTCACAGTTATTCAGTCTCAACATCTTTCCGGACCAGCACCCTGTCAACGACGTCTTCTACCTGGCTGCCGAATACAGTTCGCAGCGTATGCCGGAGTCGGTGATTCAGTATCAACGCAACTCGTTGCTATACCCACAGGCACTCTCAAAAAGTGAAGTGCGTTACCGGCTGAACGATCAACTGCTCGGCGATATACAACTGATTTCCCAGGTTAAAGAAGCAGGATTCGATTTTCGACCGCTGTGGTTGCGTGCCGGTTTTCAAAATAACCAGGGCGGTGATTGGCGCATCGGCGATCACACCTTACCGCGATTGAGCGAAACAACCGAACCAATCGCCCTCAATCCATGCAAGCCCCCTCAATGCGAAACTAACAACGACAGGGCAGGCATCCAACTCTTCGACGCCGCGATAGGCCGCACCTTGAAAGTGTCGAGTTCAGCCCCGGATCCTGGACCAGGCCAGATCAAATTCAACATCGGTTTTCATTACGTTAACAAGATTTACGATCATCTCTGCGTGCAAACGCCGGAGTTGCTGATTAACGTCGACACCCCCCGTCCGGCGGAAATACCCAACCTGATACTGCCCTCATCCCGGATCACTAAAGCTGATATCGCCGGCCAGTGGACCAACGATGACGACGGCATAACGACGCAGGAAGAAGCAAAGAATCGGATCCTCGCCACCCGTAACGTGCGCCTTCTAATATTGGGATTCGCTATGGTCGTCCTGGTTGTGGCGTCGACGATCTTTGTCTTCCTGCGTTATCACGGCCGCGCCTTTGGACCACGACTGAAGTGGCTGCCCGGACGGAAAGTAGTAGTCGACTTCAACCAGTCGGCGAGCAGCAGGGTACTCGTCGGCACGCTCCAGGTTGAAAATACCAAGCCTGCTCGATGGTTGGGTCGACTTCTGAAAAACGAAGAGCAACCGGTAAGGCGCGCGGAGATTTCCCTCAACTACAACTATTTTGAGCAAAGCGGTCTCAAGCTGGATGACAAAGATCCGATCGGCTTTGTCCACGCTGAGGGAGCAAACGGTCATCAGAAAGACTTCGATCGCACCACCGTTGAGACCGTGGCCGATGGGCGCGAAGTGCACGTCTTCTTCGCGGCGGAGAAGATCGATGATTTTCGGCCTGTCGATGGTTCTGCTGGAAACGATTGGCAAGTTGATAAGACCACGCTGCCGGATGCGGAATTTACGATCCCTATCACGGCCCGAATGGACTGGCAGGCGCCGCATAACACCTCAGTTGCGCGCAGTTCGCTGTTTAATCACGGTTGGCGCTGGCTGAAGGGCCGCATCGCGTCTGAGCGGCCGGGCAGCGTGCGCGGAGATCTTCAGTGCGACCTGATCCTCAAGCCGGAAGAACCGCGCCGCCCGGTTGTCACTTACAAACCAAGCCCGGTTTCCAAACTGTATTTCAAGAAGAACAGTCTTGTGCAGGTCGGCAGCTTTTGGTTCAAGAGCCAGGCGGACAAAGACTTCGCGCGTCCTTATCGCTGGACGGGCTACACGATCAAAAGTTTCCAGGGAAACCAGCCGCTTACCGGTGAACCGATCCGCCTTGCGCAACCGTCGGTGCAGGTGGCGCCGAAATCGGACGTCGAGATACCTGTTTACATTCATTGCGACAACGAGACGATCCCCAATCCCGATCCGGCTAGTTGCGAATATTCCTTCAAACTGTTTGGAGATTTTAGTGCCGACTCCGAACCGGGCCCGTACTTCACCACGTTGTATCGCGACCCGACTCGCGCAGAGATCGAGTTGCGAATTATCTCTCCGAAACGTCAGCTAGAGGTCTATTGGACCCCCGACGGCGAAACAAAGCTTCGCACTCTGCCGGATGGTGTGGAGACAGACGAACTGCTTCGTGGATCCAGTTTGATCCTGCTCGATCCGCAGTCAATAAAGTTTAGTCCGGTAACAGGTGGCATGCGCGATCTGTTCAGCCTGGAGTTCGGCAATTCCTGTGACGTGGGTAATGGTGTTGTTGAAGTGGAGCTATCAACTCGCATTCGTTGCGAGGCTGCCATCAGAAACGCTATCGAAATGGATGAGGGGCGGACGCTGGAAGACCTGGTTGACATCTACGATTTCAGAGTCTCCAAACATGACGCGATTATAAAAGCAGGCGAGCCGGAAGAGACGCGCACGATCAAATTATTCCCGGGAAAGGTCTCACGCATCTTCTCCGGACGGATCGAAGCGGAAGACATCGCCGTCGAGATCACCCTCAACATCAAGGTCGTCGATGGCCAGGGTGAAGTGAGACAGCGCGTGTTGACGGTCCTCATTCCGTTCAGCATCGAGCAACTGCCCGGGTTGAATTGGCTGGCGATAGATTTCGGAACTTCGGCGATTAGCGCTGCTTTGGGTGCTGGTCCAAGCGCGATGATGATCCCGCTGCAGGACATCACCGTCGCAAACGGACTGAGCTTAGCCAAGCACGATACGGAGAACGCAGAACGGGATAATCGTAACCTTCTGCCTAGTTGGATTTGCTGCAACTGGGATCTCCGCGATCCCTCGGGCGACAAAGAGCGTCCAGGTTTTCCGGGTTACTACTCACAAGACCTTTCCATGACGCCGGGCGAATCGGACTTCATCGGCTTGCCGGCCGTCACCCATGAATTCGAAGAGCACGCCGGCCGCATCATCTATTCCCTGAAGTCATGGCTGGCAACGGCCTCGCCGAATATCCCCATCGCGATCAGGAAAAACGGGCAACAGGTTCAGCGCTTACTGCCGCTGGAGAAAATGGTTGAGTCGGGTTTTGCTGCCCTGGCCGATGCCTATCTCTTTGAGCCCGCCTGGCGTGCAGATCAGATCGTCATTACTCACCCTAACACCTTTACACGCAGGCATCAGGACCTGCTGCACAGAATTGCGCACCGGGCCCTAGGCAAACCTGAACGTTTCGGGATTCCGCTAATGAAGCGCATACAGCTCATTAGCGAATCAGATGCGGTTGCGCATCACTACTGCTTCGAACAAATGCGCACCCAGCCACGAGCCGGCGCCGAGCGTTTGCTGGTTTACGACTTCGGCGCAGGAACCCTGGATCTGTCGATCATTAAAGTCGTGTGGAAGGACGATGCGCCGCACTTCCCGATCGAGTGGAAGGTTGAAAAGCGACTCGGCGTGCCGGTGGCCGGCAACCACGTCGACGAAATCCTCGCGCGGCTTATCGATCGTTTGTTGAGCGATCCCCGGATAGTGCAGGCAAAGGGATTCGAGTATTACCTGCCTGTCATCGGACGATCTTTCGGCCAGAGAGATCCACATGAGTACCGGCGGGCTATCACCCGTCTCTGGAAATGGATTCGCGAGGCCAAACACGAGTGGAGTCGTAAGTGCCGGGAAGTGTTGCAGCAGGGCGGAACCCTGGCTGACTGTCCGCCATTCAACGTCAGGGTTGGAGGCGGGAAAGAGTTGGAAGTGATCAGGTACGCCAGTGGTGGGCGTCCTGATGTAGATGAACCGGTTGGCGAGCCCGGCTTGTGGGTGGTTGATCGTGGGGACATCTGTCTTTCGATACCTTCAAAACTGATCGCCGAAGACGTGCTCATGCGGAAGTTCATGGAGTTTGTGACTGAAGACTTCATCGACGAGGCGCTGGGCAGCATTGGATTAAAAGACTCCGATATCGACACCGTCATTGTCTCCGGCCGTGGCGCTCGATATCCGGGATTGCGCGAAAAAGTTCTGCACCGTTTTACTCGTGCTGAAAAACCCGATCTGCTCACCAGCGGTTCGATGAAGAGTGCAGTCGTGCTGGGAGCGATTGCGAGGCAGAGTTTAAGCAAGCAGTTCACCGACGCGAGTGATGATGCAAGCCTTGCTCCTCAACTTGGGCTGCTGCGTAACTACGACGACGACCTGGTCCTGGAAAAGGATTGGGACAAGCCCATCGATCTGACGACGAGCCCAACCTTCCGGCTCGTACAAGTCAATCTGAAAACGCCGAATCCGCGCGTGGATATGAAGTCGTTCCGCAGGCATTTCTATATCGATCTCGCCGACCAGTACTTCGTTCGCGATGACGTTCTCGGCGACGAGAAGTTTCTATACGTCCGCAAGGAGATCAAACGCGGAGAACTGGCCATCTACCTGTCGGGCAAAGACGGGAACGCCGCCCAATCGATCTTTCTGGAGAATAGTCAGAGCGCCAACACGGTTACCAGGCCGCCCTGGCCCATTGGAAACGTTCTGTTGAATCCGCAGGACTGAAGGCTGGAGGAAAACAAATATGTCGCAGTCAAATATTGCGGAAGCTGAGGCTTATTCGATCGGGAGAGTAGTGGGCAGGCTATTGGTTAGCCTCGTAGTTATCTTGAGCGCGCTCAACCTGTGCGTCGCTCAAAAGGTCGAAAGTGTCAGGAGTTCGCAGGACCTCCAGTGCGGGGAAAAGTGGTACCAGTTGCGGCTGTTGATTGCCGAAGCTCCTATTAAAGACAAACTAGCGGAATCATTGGCGATCGTCTTGACGCCTTTTGATGAGTCGGGGAGCAAAGTCTTTGGGATCTATTGGATTGACGCTCCGGACTCTTCTCCTACCAATCGCGATAACACAACCGGTGCGCCAAGTCCGACATTGCTCCCTTACGGCAACGGCAAATACAACGACGTACCGGTCGTTCAATCCTTCTTCACCGAGGCAGGGTGTTTACCAACCGATCCTCAGGTAACCGGAATTCAGACCGTAATACGAGACCAAGGTCCACCACATAACAGCTATCTCCGTTCAGTCGCTCTAAAGGATCTGGCGACGGTTCTGAGCAGCCAAGGAGTGAGTGTAAGCGCGAACCAGGTAGAGCAGCTTTCGCCTCAGAATTCGGCGCTCTTTGAGAACCTTCCGGACGGGATTGGGTTTGCCAGTGCCATTCATGATTACGCCCGTAAATGGTCTGCGAAAGGTGGCGGTGGCACCGAGCAGCCGAAAAATACCGAAGTAGAACAATTAAAAACCGAAAACGCCAAGTCGCAAGCCCGGATAGTGGAGTTAGAGAAAGAAAAGGGCGGATTCCTGTCCCCCACCCCAGTGTGGCTGATTATCGTTTTACCGTTCATTGCGGTGCTATTGCTGGGCGGAATTGTTTTCTTTGGCCTCGTTATTCATGTCCTTATTCAACGGAGACTAAAGAAACAGAACCGTCTGACGAAGTGTCTGCTGGCGCTGGACAACTCCGGAGTTTCAGACCCGCGCACAAATGGCCTCGGTGATGGTTCGGCCACGGCTTCAGCAAAGTTATCAACGGAGATCACGAGCGGCATTACGGACATCAACGGCATCCTCAAAACTCTCACTACGGACGTTGCTGTGATGAAAAAAAGCGTGGTCGATTTCGAGAGCAAGCTGAACGCGCGCCCCAAGGGCTACGATGCGCTGCAACATATCTTCACTCGTTTGTACGAGTCACCACACCCACGCCCACAAGGTGACACACTGGTTAAGGACGTGGGCCAGGTCGTCGAGCTCTTTACCTGGCTGCGGGAACGGTCTGTCTTCCCGGACAGGTCCATTCACGAAGCAGTAGCCCAACTTAAACGCACCGTTAACGAGCTCGACACCATCAGGACAAACCACTTCCGCGACGACAAAGGCAAATGGCCTTTTCTGAAGGACGTTGCGGGACAGATAGAAAGTAGGTTTGCGAGCGATGCAGAGAGGCTGGAAGGTTTCAGAAGCATCCAGAACGAGGTGCGCAGACTTAACACGGCAGGTCCGAACACAATTCAAGTCGTAACGAAATTGATAGATGAGCATATAGAGGTGCAGCGCAAGCTCGAGAAGTACAAGTATCCGCCGGATCTGAACAAAGCGTTCGACGCTGTAGTTACCGATCACCAGGCGGTGATCGATCAGGTAAAGCGGGCTTTGCCAAACCAGGAAGGGAAAATCGGTGAGTTGGTTACATCACTCGTCGATGAATACCTCAAAGCAAAACCGGAAGCGGAGCGCGCGCGAGAGTTGGAAGCTGAAAACCTAGACCTTCTGACAAAGTTGAAACAGACAGACGTGGAACTTGCGGCGGGCAAACAGTTGGCTGATGAAATTGCCCATGAGTTCAACCTCAAGCCCGATCGCGCGAAAGGAGATGAGGGAATTACCGAAACTCTCAATCGATTAAAGAAAGAAAGAGAGTCGAGTGTTTACCTCCAACTCAGAATGGGACTTTCCTCCGCTCTCATCGCTTTAGAAAAAACTATCAAGAGAACCGGCTCTGATGAAGACCGAAATAAGGTGTTAGAGGCGCTTCATCTCTACAAGGTGAAAGACGGCATTCGGAAGCTGCTCAATCAGATGGAGGAGTGTGCTGGCGAGGAACTGTGGCACAGAGGCTTGTCCGAGGGATTCAGCGAAAAATGGCTTCATTTCCTGATCAGGGCGGATTTGTTACTGCGCACCTACTACGCGGACCACAAAGAATTCGCCTGGCTCGGCAAGGCCGTCTCTCTTGCTAGCTCGACGATCCTGACGGCCCTCTACGAATTTCAAGTTGAGGTGGTCGAGGTCGCATTACTCGGCGAGCGGCCGAAAGAAATGGACACCGAATCGGTTTATTCGGGATTACGCAATTTACCGGCGGTTAGAGACAAAGTGCGTTTGAAGATCATGAACAATCAGACGGAAGAGTTAGTGGTCGATGTGACCTCATTCCCCTATTTCGTGAAGGGCGTTCAGGAAAACCGCGGACGTGCAGCGCTCGCTAACCCTTCTGCATGGCGGCAGCATTGAGAGACCCTTCTGTTGATTTCCAACCATAAGAAAGTACCGCTGGCATGAAACGCATCGTCATCCTCGCATTCATAACAGGCTTGCTCTTTTCCCTCTTCTTGTGGCTCCGCCCGAAGATCGGCTCGCGGGGGACGCCGACGCTGCCCAAAGTTGCAGGGCGGCCGAGCAAGCCGGTGGCAGACGGCACGGCGGGTGGCGTTGTAACCAACACGCCGGCCGCTTCAACTGTTGGTCCAGCAGTGCCCCGGCCTGGTCCAGCGGCTGCCGCGCAGGCAGGCGTAACACATGCGGACGAGATCGAGCAGGAGATTTTGAATTTAGTCAACGAGGTGCGCGCGCGAGCCCAACGGAAGCCTCTGCAACCTGATAACACGTTGCAAACGACCGCACGCAGTCACTGCGACGACATGTTTCTGCGGGGCTATTTTGCTCATGAAGACCCGGACGGGGTTTCGCCCGCCGATCGGATTTCGGAAGCACATCGCCAATTGATCGGCGTGACCGGTGAAAACATCTGGATGGGTACGAACATCGATCTGTCCGATCAAAAAAAAACCGCCGCCTCGATCATGAACGACTGGATGCAGAGCGCCAGGCATCGTGACGGCATTCTCAACGAGAAGTACACGCACATCGGTATCGGCGTAGCGCTGAAGGGCCACGACGTTAAGGCTACGCAAAACTTCGCAACCATTGTCGCGCTCACCAGGCAAGCCGTCCCCTTGCAGGTGCACGGCGGCGACGGTCTGGATCTGGCGGCCCAGCCTTTGGACGGCAACTACGCTCCGGATAGTTTCGAGTTTTTTTCCCCAGAGGAAGGCATGGCGGTCGGTGGTCCACGGCCCATCGCCGGCGCCAGTGTGCCTGATCGAACAATTGTTCCAGCCGGGACTTACAGGTTGCGATTTCTTTTTCCGGAGCAAAAGGCTTACTGGGGACCACAGGTCGAAGTGAAATGAAGAATTCAAGGTCCATCAGTTTGACGGAAGAGCCTGAGGACATGATCCGCGAAGCTCAGATCATGCTGCGCGGCACAGATCCGGAACAACGCGAGCGAGGTCTGCAAATACTGCGTGAAGTCGTCGAGGTGGCGGCTGGAAGTGTCTGCGCGGAACAAGCACTCGAGATACTGATTGCCGCACAGCGGCGACCCCCGGAGTCTCCCGATCCGGAATTGGATGAACTGATGGGACTCTGGCCCTCGATGCAGGGGTTCAACGATCCCCGCCTCGCCGGCTTTCTGAGACGACTTGAGTCGTATCACGGAATGGCCGTGCCGTTACGCACCGAGGTGATTCGTGAATCGCGCAGGTGGATCGCCGATGTATTGCCTGACGTCGGCACGGAAGCGAGTTCGACAAAGACAAACGCTCTTAACGACTTCGTGGCGGCGGTGCGCGGCGTCGCGGCTTTTGAAGAACTGCCCGAGTTTGGACAACTGCGCGACAGGCTTTTCCAAATACGTTTACAGGCCACCGCTGCGCGTGTTGATGCAGCTCTTGCCGGTTGGGGACTCGAAGAAGCTCAGCGGGCGATAAACGAACTCAAACCTGTTCCCGATACCTTCAAGGCAGATGTTGAACGTCTCAAGACAGAGATCGATGAGATTGATCTCCTGAAACGAAACGTCGACCGCTTGCTGCGACAGCTTCCAGCTCAAGCGCCGGAGAACTGGTTCGAAGCCAGATTACAGGCGGAGTTACAACTGCAACTGGATCAGTGCCGGACTAACAATCGAGTGCCACGAGATTGGCGCCGTCGTTTAGCTGAAGCACTCGGCGGTTTGTCGGAGTTCATCGGGCAATTCATCCGGGCGCAGGCACAGGCAGCCGTGACGATACCGCGGTTGCGCGATTTCTGGACCGAGTTTCAACGGCTGCAAGTAGACAACGCCGGCAGCCGTGCACAACTTAGCGATGAGTGGTTCGCCGCGGTCGGTGATGCTTTAGCTGCGACTGCCTTCAGGGATGTCGAGCATGCTAAAAATGCCGATGAGTTAACGGCTATTGCCAACCGCCTGCGTGCCGGCGCCGCTGGCATTCCTCCTCCGGTAGCCTCACGGCTCAGCACGATAGCTGACGATGTAAATCGCACCGGAACGATCTGGAGAACGATGGAGGAAGGGCAGAGTTTTGCCTTGCCTGAAGACGGTTCCCTTGAGCTTCCGATTCCGCGGGCACTCGCCGCTGAGATTCAACGCTACTCCGATTGGATCGAGCAAATCGAGGCGGTGAGTTCTCTAGTCGACGAGACATCGTCGCTGGGAGAACAGGATTATCAAAATTACCTGGGGCTCGCGGAGAGCATTCTCGCGCAGGTTCCCCATCATGCCCTGGCCCGCAAACTACAACATGAAGCCACGCGCCGTCTTACTTGTTACCAACTCGATCAGGCGCTGTCGAGTTGGAATGTGGAATCCTTCTTCAACCTGTTCGACAGCAATAGTCCAGGCGAGCTTTACACCGCCCTTGTTGCCTATCGACACGTTCTTATAGAACTGAAAACCCTCACCCAGCAGCCATCACTAAAGGACTGGCGAAGTGCTGGAGACTGGTGGGTGCGTTGGCACGCCGCCACCAGGCGGCTTCCTTCAGCCAGGCCAGACGCCTTGATCGCGGCCTTGGACCAGCAGTCTGCTCGGCGTCGTTTGGAACGTTACGCAACCCTGGACCGGCTGCTCCAGGACAAACCACTCTCTCCGCGTGAATATGAAAACGCCGCCGCGTCGCTTGACGACGACACTGATTCCAACCTGAAGAGTTACCAGCAGGAACTGCTGCGCAAAGCAATCATCGGCCGAATCGAGAAGCACATCGGCAATGGCCGTCTCGACGATGCCGCGAGTGAGTTGGGAAGTTTGCCTCCCGAAAGTACAGACGCCATCCGCTTGCGCACACGTTTGGAGTTTGAGCAGGCGCGCCGGCGCGGAAACGTGGCCGCCGCTGATTATCTCTTCCACGAATGGGAAAACGTCCGAGCTTACCTGGACCAGCCCGAGCAATTGTTGTTGCAAACGGTCGGCGCAGTCTGGCGGGAAGAGCAGTACGAGGCGGTCCGCCGGATGTCACTGCTGATTTCCCGTCTGTTACGAGAGACGGCTGAAAGCCAGGTGACGCAAAAGCTAACTGAATGGCAAACGTGGATTGAGATCGAAGAGGAGCTGCTCAGGAATTTCTCATCCCGAGGTGTCAAGCAACTGGCCGAGTACCTGCGCAGCGCTGAACGTGGTGAGCTGTTGGATGATCGGCTGAAGAGAATCCTGCGGCACTGGAAGAGCGAAGGCAATATCGTCATGCTGGCTTGGGCCTATCAAGCCTTTCAACGCGTCACCACAGCCGCTCGCGATTTTCATGAGGCCGTCGCCGGTCTTGCTAAGCAAAGCGACCTGATCGCAAACGACGTAGAGAAGGTCCTGGCCGGATCTGCCATCCTTGAGTTACACGATCTCCAGCCTTTGCAGTCCTCTTTACACCAGGAGGAGGAGCGCTGGCGATCGCTTGACGACTACCTGAGTCTTTTACCTCATGCGGTAGAGCGCCCACAGCCGTCTCCAAAACTCATCCAGGCGAAGCAGCGTGTGAATGAGGTGCTTCGCATACTCACGTTACTGGCCAGCCTCAAAGACGCAGACCTCCGGCGGGAATTGGCAGGACAGGATTATGACGACGCCTACTCGCGCGCGCTCCGTTTGCGCGATACCGGCAGCCGAGGCCACATGCTGGAACAGTTGGAACGCTTGCGCCCGCTGCGCGAGGATCTCTTTTCTCTGCAACAGCGCATCCATGAGATCGCTGACCGCTGTTGCAGCAAAGAGGCGCTCAATGTGCTCGAGCCATCGCTATTCCATCGCCTGGCCGGCTACGTCAGGAAGGCGGCCGAGATCTTTGTCGAAGCGGATGCTCGCAACGGCTCAATGTGGACGCTCGTTTCAACCGAGTATGAGTCGACGATCTATCGTGAAGCGTGTGTGTTGCTCCCTGTATCGGGTGCTTGTGAATTAGACCAACTGGTCGAAATTCTTGAAGAGCTGCACGCGGAAGAGTCACGGTTTACCGAAGCGATCAGTTTTCTCGAAGATCGTGAGGGGCAACCTAAGGTTGCGTGGGGCGGGGACTTCGATCCCAAGCTACATCTCGAATACCTCGCGCTGATCCCGCCGCAAGCACCGCGGTCTCTCAAGTGTTACCACCGCTTTGAACGCGCACGCAGAGACAGGCTGAAACTAATTCTGGAAGCCCCCGAGAGCCGGCCGCATCTGCCTGTTTGGGTGCTCAACTATCTGGACAACGGAGTTCCGACATGCGCCAGCGGGCATTGATCTTGTTACCGCTATTGCTAATCGCTCAAGCCACTGTTCTTCGGCTACAGGCGCAAAGCGGAACCACTCCGGCAGCGGGTTTCACCGGATTGGACGTCACGATTCTCCTGGACCAATCGGCGAGCATGTGGCAGAACCCGCGAAACGATCGTTACGCCCACCGCATCGGGCAAAGCAAGAACCTGATCTACCGCCTGGCCGAGCACGTTGAGGGAACGCCACTCGTGCACCGGCTCTCGGTTATCGACTTCGGAGATAGCGCTTCCGTAGTGCTTTCGAATCACGTCATGCGCTATGACCCATCGGCTCCCGGTGGTGCATTGCGTGATGCCAAAGTCGTCGTCGAGCGAGTGGTAATTGAAAGACCACTCGTAAACACCAATACCGCAGATGCAATGCGCCTCGCACTGCGGGAATACGAGAAGATGGATGCCGCGCAAGCCCTGGGCGGCCGTCGTCGGGTACTGCTCCTCATCACGGATGGTCGTCCCGATCTGCCCAACCGTCCTAAGCTGGACCTGCAAGCGGCGGTTCAAACCGAAGCACAGTCGTTGAAAGCCCGGAACGTTGAGCTGTGGGTGGTGGGGATCAACGATGCGAGCAACTATTGGAACGAAGGTGATGGTGCTTTCTGGGAGAGTGTTACCGGATCGCCAGGGCACGCCCGCCTGGCGGAAACTGCATCCTCAAAGATCTTCACGATCATGCAGGACATCGCCGACGAGTGGCTCGGCTCAAAGAGCGCTGCGCTGAAGGGTGACGAATACAACTGCCCGCCTTACCTGCGCCGCATCGTTTTCAGTGTCAACATGGGCCAACCTCGCTCGGCGGTGAGTGTCACTGATCCTGATGGACAAGACATTCCGGCGTCTTCCGGTGGACCAGCAACCAATCCGGGTAACTTCACCCGGTTCGTCGTCGACGATCCGAAGGTCGGAATTTACAAGATCAAACGCGATCCGGCTCGTAGTTACAGTTGGCGAGTAGAAGAAACTGCCGCCGACGTCAAACGGCTTGCGCCCGCTAAAGCGACCGGACTTGAAGCGCCGGCTCGCATTCTCTTTCAAGCACGAGAAAACAACGGCAATCCGTTGGAGTTGCTCGATGAGTATCCGATCAACGGTGTCGTGACGATCGCTCCACCGTCGGGTTCTCCGATCGAACTCAAGGCTGACTATCTAGGCGACGGCAAGTTTGGAGTCAGTCAGTGGCAGCCGCCTGCGCTTGGCGCGTATCGAGTGCGAATCAAAGGATTGGTCAGGCTGAAGGATGGTTCGGAGGTCGACGTTTTTCAGTCGAATGCTTCTTCCTATGACGAAGTATTAAATGTGAGCAACCTGCGTGCTTACTTTGTCCGGCTGGAGGACCCGCAGCCTGCTTCAGGCTTTCGCGTTATGAAACCAGGCGGCGAAAGTGAATTGAGATTCGTGGTGGTCGACGCGAAGGGAAATAAGGTCGCCAACCTTGCCAGCCTGGTCCATGATCCGGCGTCATGGCTCAGTTTGAATTTGGTGGACAAGTCAGGCGCGGCGTTGAGTGGTCCACCACCACCCCTCTCGTTAGCCGCCGATGGGACCTACAGCGCCAGGCTGCCGGCGAAACTTGACTGGCTGCGCGGCGAAGGCTGGTGGTCGCCGGGCCATTTGAACATCCGTTTGACTGAGCAGTCAGGACGCATTGCGGCCGGCAACTATCTCGATTCAATTCAATTGTCACAAGACGAGGAGCCGCAACGTATTGGCGGTGATCCGCTGGCACTGGCTCTCAACGTGCGCTTCTCCTGGATCATTCTGGGCGCAGCCTTGCTCATCGCGTTGGTGATTGCCGGCCTGGCGTTGTTCATGGTGCTCAGAAAGGCATTTCCAAAGGGATTGATCTGGGTTGCCGATCGATACATGGGCCGGACGGTTGCACTGAAGATCTATGACGCGGATATCGATCCCGATGGGGTTGCGGGCAAGACATTCTCCATCACCGGAGGCGCGGCATTTAAGTACGACCGCACGTACAGCATTCCTCTGGACGACCGCGATTACGTAGCTGTAAGGCTTCGTATCAAGCGTGCGCTGCTGGTAGATCGCGTTGAAGCGGGAGTGCTCTATAGCTGGGACGATGATCCTGCGAAGAACTACACGGTGAATCTGCGCAAAGGCAATATCGAACGCCTCAAAGGACTTCCTCGCTCCAACTTTGCGATCACTTTAGATGAGAACCCTTAACAGTAATTTCAGTGTGGTGAACGGAGACAGCGTATGGCAATGCAAGCATTGGTGATGGGCTTCGGTGGCACCGGAGCGCACGTACTGACCTCACTCAAGGAACTCAGCCTGCTCAAGCATGGAAAGGTGCCGAAGAACATCAAGTTTCTTCTTTTCGACACGATCGCCGATTGGGAACCCGGCAAGTCAGTTCAGATCGTTGGCGGGGCGGCCGAAGAGCGCACCGCCAAGAGCGAAGACGAAGCAGCTTCGCTTGATCCACGCACCGAGTATTTCCAGTTAGCGGACTTCGCGCCCGATCTTCGCACGCACGTCTTTAACTACCTGGACGCGCGCCGCAACCCGGAAGCCCATCCACACTTGAAAGACTGGCTGCACGCACCATGGCTCAGCGAGAACGTTCCCACTCACCAACTTGGCATCACGATCGGAGCGGCCCAACAACGGCAGATTGGCCGCTATGCGATGTTCAAGAACGCGGAGAAGATCGTGGCCCACCTGCGGCCAATCATTCGCGAACTTGGCGATGTAGCCAAAGGCTCGGATGTAAATGTTTGGCTGATCGGTTCTTCAGCGGGCGGCACCGGCGCCGGCTGTTTGATTGATGCGGCTTACCTCACACGGCTCGCGGCTTCAACTTTGAAGTCGCCATTGGGTGAGAACCTCAAGCTCAAAATCTCGGGTGTGATCGTGTTGCCCAATGTCTATATGCATGTGCGGGGCATTAGCCAGGGCCGGGCTTACAGTTTACTGCGCGAACTCGAGCGGGTGCAGGAGCAGGGAATACCCGGCGATGACAAGTACCTTGACATCAGCAAGAACGGGTTAGTTTCTTCGCGAGTGGTTTACGACAAGAACGGCCAGCAGGCGGCACTTGTCGAGAGTCGTTTGTTTGACGATCTGTTCTACCTGGGCAGTGCTTGTCCGACCGAATCTGATCGAATGAGGTTCTTCACTTCGGTCGCCAGTGCCATCGATCCTTACCTCGACGATCGGTCGGGGCCCGCGCTGCTGGAAAAAGCGGTCAACGATAGCGCTGCGGCCTCGGCTTTCGGCGGCGCCAGAATCTACGTTCCCAGTGAAACCCTGGCGGAGATATTTGCCTGGGAGGAAGTCGCAGAGTACCTGCGTGGCGCTGCTGCGCCAAAGGAAGCAGATGATCGAGTGGTGGGTTTGTACTCCGGTGAAAAACAGGACCGCGAAGATACGGCAACAGACAAGTTCCGGAACTTGCTCGCCCTCTTCAAAGAGTTGCTTAGCCTCGAAGATAAAACTGAACGCGCCAGGGAAGTATTCGCGCGGGATGAGTTGAACGGACGTCGCATCGTCACGCTTTGGTACGAGTTGACTGGCACTGCTCGCACACCTGAAGAACAGACGATCCTGTTGACGTACGCCGAACCTTGCTACTCGCTTACGCAACCTGAACGTCCGAAGGAATCCGCAGACTGGGATCTCAAGACCTATAAAGAGAATGCCGCGGACAAAAAGGGAGTGAAAGAAAAACAGGAAGACTCGCGCCGTCGCTTCGCCGACAAATTGGAAGACATCAAGAAGCGGTACGTGAATACAAACGGCGGCGAGCGCACTTTCGAGAAAGGCCGTCGTCACGTATTGGAGACAATATCCAAGCGTCTGGAAAAAAAGGTTGACGAGCTTTTCATAGAAGAATTGACGCGCCGTCGCAAAGAATTTGCGCAATTGGCGAAAACGCCGGAGCAGGGTACGCCGCTGACACAATTACTCGCAGAAGTGACCTGGATGCTTGGCGATACGGGGCCGTTGCGAAAGGTCCATGCGTTGATTGGTCAAATCGCGGCCGCTGTTTCGAAAGAGAAAGTGGATCGGGACAATCGTTACACGCGAGCGCTTCAGAATTTGCGCGATAGTAAGAAGTCAAGCTTCCTGGAGTTCGGCGCCTGGGTAGAGAGTTATCAGGTGGAAGCGCGAGACGAGTGCTCCAACTACCTCGTTTGGTATCAGAAGAACGAACTGCTTAAAGACATGCAACAGCTCGTGCTGAATGTCGAGCGGCGCCTGCGTGAATGGGAACATCTGCTTAGCCAACTCTTCGACGGAATCGTGCGCCGCGAGTCGCGCGAGGAAGGTGAGGCGTCGGCATTGTTCAACGTCAATCAGATCCAACTCAAAGGGACGTTATACGAACGGTTACATCGCGCTGCTCACAATCGCAGTGCCCTGATCAGTTTCGGCAGGGATCCCGATCCGCAAATGCACGGCTATCGCGAGGAACTGCGCAACCGATCTGCCAGCGGGTTAGCCGACAAGCTGCTCAATCAGTCTTACTGGGAAGCCGGCCGAACGATCGAAGGAGAGCCCACGCTCTCGTTGGTAATCGCTTTGCCCGATTCGACGGAACTTCGTTTCTCGGTCCGCAACATTCGGGAGCTGCCGCAAAAGCTGTTCGACCTCTTCTACGATCGCATTAATGAAAAGATGGGTAACGACGATATTTTCAGCTATCTGGACTGGGTGCGCGAACACAAAGGCATCCAGCCGGACATGGTTGCTAAGCTGCTCGACGGCACGGCAACTACGCTTGTCAATGCCGGTGGAGTGCCTGATACGCGAACCCTCGTGTTCCGTGAGCCAACGGGCGACAAGAAAAAGGACTTAGTGGCTAATCTCATTCTCAGTTTCGGACCACTGGAAGGAATCGAACGGGACTATTCCGACCGGAACGCAATCGCCCTCGTCAAGATCAAGAAGCCAAGCCTCAACGAGATCGTCGATATTCAGGAATGCCGCGACGACTATTACACGCTGCGCGCCGGCCATCTGAACAACAATGAAGCGCACGACAAGGAATTGCGCCGGGCCCAGGTGTTTCATCCTTTTCGCCAGGAACTCGAAGCCTGGTACATCGAGCGCTCCTACGGGAATAAAACAAACCTGAAAGATGTCCCGACACTGCCACCGCGTTTGGTGAGACTGCTGGAGGACCCGGAGATGTTGCAGCTCTTCGTGCACGGAATTGCAACCGGGGCCGTGGAATTTGTGAATGGTGGTTGGATTTGGCACGGACCTGAGCGCGACCTGGTGCTCACTGCCAGGAAAGACGATCCCGATGCTGACGTCGTTAAAGCCGCAGTCATCTTCGGGCTCAAGCAAGGTGAAGGACGGCGCGATACCCTGGTGCCCATTTCGCATGAAGACGCTCGCAAGAGTGTTGACAATAACGCGCAAAAGCAAGGCAAAACGGCGGACGAGATGATTGCCGCCTTTCTGACATGTAAGTTGGACCAATTCCTCAACGAGCGCGCGCCGGAACACCTGCGCGAGCCGCTCAAGATGGTCTTCACTTTTTACTGTGATCCGAACACGCGCACCGCGCTGCAACATCGCGTCAACTTGCCTTAACCAGGTGACGCTCTCAACGATGAGGTGAATACCATGAGTCGCCGGCGAAGATTCTGGCTCGGACTGTTTGTCCTGTTGCTGACCCCGTTTTTAGTTCTCACCGCGTTTGCCCTGTATGTGTACATGTCCAACTCCCAGCCGCAGAGCGGAGAGTTACAAACCAAGGTTTCTCCGCAGGTTGTATTGCCCTGGGAGGAAGCTGTTTATTACATCGAGTACGCGGGATTTAAACCGCCGCCCACGCCTACTCCGGCTCCCCCGCCTCCGCCTCCTCCCCCGCCGAGTCCTGATTCAACGCCGAGTCCTGCTCCAAGTCCTACTCCGGTACCGTCACCCTCGCCAATCGACGTGGTCTTCATCGTAGACGAATCGGGTTCCATGATCGACTCGATTGCGGCGATGGCAAGTGCCGCGCAAAGCGTGGTCGAGGATCTTGCCAAAGACCGGCCCGGGCGTTTTCGTTATGCCGCGATTCGTTTCAACGAAGCGGCTGAGATCCAGGTTGATTGGACTGAGAAGCCGCAGGAACTCGTCGACGGATTGAACGCCATCGCTCAAAATCCACGGGAGGGAGGCACCGATGGTCGAGTTGCTTTTAGAAAGCTGGAGGAGTTGTTAGCGACAGCACGACCGAAAGCTGAAAAGGTGGTGATCTTCTATACGGACGGTGTGATTCATGGCCCGCTGATTTATATACCTGAGATCACAGCGACAGCACTAAACATGCGCTTCGGACAGAAGGTGCAGTTTTATTCGGTTGGGATTCCCTATCAAGGCTCGGATGCCATCATGACCGTGATAACCGGCTCTTCCAGTCGTGTCTTTGATCCCTTGAATCATACAGAACTAGCGCGAATGTTCCGGAAAATCGAGATACAACTATCTCCACCCACTCTCGCTCCTGCTCCCAGTCCGACTCCCACTCCGAAGGGCCGTTCGCTTAAGCCCACGCCGGTTGTTCAACCTACCCCTCCTCCTCCACTTCCTTCCAGTGGTCAACTGTCGCATCGCGTCGATGGCCGGCATTTCGCTACTCCGCTCGACGGGACCAATTGGGTGCCTGGCGGAGACGCTCTCAACCTGCCCATCAGACCAGTGCCGGATGACACGATCACCTATGCTCATCCGCTTGTTCCACTCTCTGCAGGATTGTGGCATGTCGGCGTCGAACCGCCGCAGTTGGTTTTCTTTGACGAAGCTGGAGATAGACACCAGGTCCTTGCTCAACGGCGTCCACTTCTGCTGAGAATCACATATTTGACGTTGTTGTTGATGGCCTTGCCGGGGTTGGCCTGGACCGCGGCTCACCTGTGGCCACGGCGATCACGAGTTACTTCGAAATCTGAAGTAGTAGAGCCGCAGCCGCGGCCTCTGCCAGTCCTTGTCGATCAGACTTATCCCGAACCGTTGCCTTTGTTGCCACGACTTTCGGTGCAACGACTCTCGCCGGTTCCTACAGTCTTTGTAGGATTAGGTGGGGCCGGGCGGCGTGCGCTGCACGCGATCCGCGCCGATCTCAAGCAGGCACATCTCGGCGCCGCGGGTCAGCCGTACAGTTTCCTTTGGATCGATACTGACACGCAGGAAGCCGAACGGCAGTTGTCGTTTGAGGAGTGGCGAGACTATGACATTCAGACGGCGATCGCGCCGCCTTCGGTACGTCAGCTTGCTCGATACCTACCGGAACCCGGTCGTATTCAAGAGCATCTGCAATGGTTCAATCCTTACCTCTACCGCGACGCCTCCAGTCCCCAACTAAACCTTGCGGACGGCGCCAAGGGAGAAAGGGCGCTTGCGCGGCTGGCCTTGTTTCAATGGCTCTCGCAAACGAATGGTCTTCTTCCCGTTCTCGTCGAACACGTCAAACAGCTAGCTGAATTCCCTGCCGAAGACGGCACGCGGCAAATCGTAATCATCGGAGCTGCTGATGGAGGAGCCGGCGGCGGGTGGTTTCTGGATGTGGCGCGATTGTTTCAGCGTATCGCGCGCGAGCAGGAAAAGCTGGAAGCGCTGCCCGACGTGATCGGCGTGCTGTGTCAGGAACGAGATCGCCGGCATCCCGAAAACGAAAGAGCGCTGTCATTGGAACTCGAGACTGCTCAGGCGGCGCGGAAATTTCCGCAACGAGTCACGTTTGTGCCGGACGATAAACTTCTCGACCAGACAGACACGCAAAGTCCTTATCACTGGGTTTTTTCGGTTAACGCCGGCGACAAAAATTCGCTTGCGGCTCAGTGTGGCGAGTTGATCTCGGTAATGGTGGAACGCCAGCCGCGGGCGCGACTGTTGGACCAGGCGCAGACGGTTTCAGCGCCCGTCGTCGTTGCGACTAGCGGTTACAGCACGCACGTCTTGCCGACGGTGATTTTCGATCAGGTTAAATGTGAACTCTTCCTGTCTATTCTTGGACCAGACATCCTGCTCGACGTCGTTCCGGACGTGCAGGGTGGTCTAAAGCCACAGCCGGTGTCGAGTGATCGAGCCGGCGATCTCTTGCACGATTGGAGTCAACTGGAACAGTCTGGCAGTCCCCTGCAACTGTTACTGGCCGCAGCGCTCGATCAAGCTATGCTGCCGGCTTTTTTAAGCTCCGTCACTCCGCCTTCCAACGAACTTCCTGATTGGTTCAGTAAGGCTTTCGCTCAATCGCTGACGCAGCGGTTGCAGGGTCACGCAGTGGGTGAAGGCGCCTGGGAGCGCGATTGCAAGCCGGCCGAAGCGGTCGCGATGTTGCGCCTGCTCAGTTCGCAATTGACTCACAGCGTGAAGCCGCAACTCGCCGCGCGTAATGCCCCCGCGCAGGTGATTGAGATCGTCGATCAGGTGATCGGCCTGGCAGATACAGCCGCCGACGATCTGGCACGCTGGCTGGCGGATTTCTGCAATGAATGTGAACAAGTTGCCGCAAAACGCGATCAGCTCGAAGAGTCGCGCCGCAGTCTTCTTCGCCTCGAAGGACGGAGTTACCTCGATCTCGAGGTTGAACCATCGCAAATAAAGCGCTGGGCTCAGGATGGATTACAGATCTGGCTGGGAACGCCTGACACGGTCTCAGCCATTCGCAAACGCCTCTTCTTCGCGATCGTGGCCGGGGGTGCAAACGCCCGGGCCTCCGTCATGTCTTACATCGCCGAAGACGCGCATTGTTATGCGACTGCCGGCGAAGTCGCCACGGCGATAGACCAACTTTCCAACTCGTTGGCTTTGCACGTTCCCACCGTTCGCATCAGCGGCGTGCTCGCGCACATGTCGAACGAGCGGCGACGCGATCTGGCGAACGGGTTGGTTCCGGTGGAGACCCGGCCGGAGCAGGTGTTGTTGGTACTGCCGGAATTCGTTGGTTTGGGAACTGATGAGCAGCAGGCTTTGGATCAGTTCGAAGGCGCGATACCCAAGCTGCCGGCGCACGGTCCCCGCACTACTCAACGTGGGAACGACCACTCGGCCGTGAGAAGAATGGAGTTGGCAAGCGCAGTTTCAGACCAGGGCGATTCCAAGTCTAAGCTCACGTTCGTGGAAATGAGCGAGAGCATGGCGGAAGCAGTGCGAAGCCGCGCGGAAAGCAAGTACCGGATAACATTGCCAATCTTTCCGCCACGGCTGCGAATAGCCTTGGCCCATACGCGCGCTTTTCGCTCTTTCGCGCGCGCGTACAAAGCTGGACACATCAGGTTAGCCGCGGACGGTAACGGCAGACAGCAATGGAATATCGACGGTCAATTCCTGACTTTCGAGACTGAGTCGTCCCTGGCGCACGCTGCCGCCAATTACGTGCGGGACTTCACTGCCTATCCGGAATCGTTTGCGAACAAAAAGGAGAAGGGCAGCTTCGCGGAACTGGAGAAATGGCTCGACGACCGCGGCGCTCCGGATGCGAACACCTTGACCCAAATCGCAATAGACGTCTACGAGCAGTAGGGACCAAGGCCAAACAAAGATCAGATTTACCGAAACTGAGCCTGCTCATTTGTGCGGCAAGCCAACTCGAAGCGTACGATTACCACAACCGGTTACGGTGCTATCGTTCCCAACAGGCTTTGCACAAAAAGTCTCCCGCAAAGGCGCAAAGCCGCAAAGCGCTGCCGCGTTACTTAGGGTTTCTTTGCGTCTTTGCGCCTTTGCGGGAGACATCTTCCTCCCGATAAAGCACTTTTTGTGCAAGAGACTATTTATAGTCTCGCTTGCTGGCGTTGCTCGGCAGTCAGAATGGTTCCCGTGAGGTCCGCGCCTCGCAGGTCTGTTTCCTTCAGGACTGCTCCCTCGAGATTCGCATAACGCAGATTGGCGTCTTTCAGATTGGCGCCCTGCAAATTCGCCTGGCTGAGGTTCGCCTTTTCTAAGGTCGTGCCGTGGAGGTCGGCGGCCCGGAGCTTCGCATCGCTCAGCACGGCCTCCGTTAGATCAGCTTGCTGGAGATTAGCCTCCTGTAACCGCGCGCGACTCAGGTTAGACTTTTTCAACCTGGCTTTAGATAGATTTATTCGGGAAAGCAGGGCGCCTTCCAATTGTGCTTCCTCTAAGTTGATTTCCTGCAAATCCGCTTCAGGTAAATCACTCGAACAAAGATCGGCGCGACGAAAATCGGCCTTGTGCAACACGATCCTCGTACTGCCAGTGAGGAGGTTCAATCTGCTGAGATCTTTCAGCAATGTGCCCTTCAGAATGTGGTCCAGCTTGGGCAGAACGTAGGACGTTTGCTTTTGCAGGAACGCTCGTATTTCAGGATCGGCGATTCTGGGTGATTCCACCTGCACGGCGTTTAGATATGCCTGGTAGGCCCGCAGACGTTCCTGATCGTTAAGAGCTAGAAAGTTTGCAGTGATAAAACGGGACACCACAAACATCAGGATAATCACAACGGCAACATTCCCTGCCACAACCAGCCATTCCGCGGCGCTGCCAACTCTTCCTATGAACATGGATCGACCAGTGAAGATAATGAACATCAGACCGGGCGCCATCCATAACAGGCATCCCAGACTACTTAATCGCAAACATCCAACTGCGGCTCGGGGGACTGGTTTCTCCGTCCGGCGATGCTGCCCAAACACTCGTTGAACCCGCCACCCGAATAAGAAAATCATTAAGGTCCACGTCGCAAACATAGTCGCCACTATCAGGGCGAATCGCGCGTTCGTGATGCCCTCTTCTCGTACATGGTCCATCGTTTGGGTCAAGGCCACGATGGAGAAGAAGATGCCGCCGCCGAACACCGCAGCCGCAATGACATAACAGATAAAGGCAAAGGTCCGCGCAATGCGCCGGTAAGGGTTGATTTCGATCATTTATCGCTCCGTAGGTATATGCGGAATACTGCGAGCGCTCCTCCACTCAGTCCTAAACTAATGACGACGAAGAACCCGGCAGTTATTAGTCCCATGAGGGAGTTGGTTGTTAGCTCTTCAGTAGACTTTGAAACGAAGAGCGGAGTGATGGCGAGTAGAACAGCAAAAAACAAACAGCACACAGCTACTGCGACGAGACCGAAAAAGACCACTTTGGGAAGTATGTCGGGCGTTGGCGGGATAGGTGGAAGCGAGATGACTTCCTTCCTGACGCGAGGAGTCAGTGGGACCCGAACACGTTCAGATAACGCTTTGCTTAACCGCTCTTCATAAACCGGCTGGTGCATCTGGTAGCGATCGAGTGTTTGGATCTGACGCACTGGTATTTGTAAGTAGGCGGGGAGTTCGACATTATCCCAATAGACAGCTATGAGTGGTTTCTTTTCCCTTAAGGCCTGCTCTATCTCCTCACAGACGTGCACCGAGAGCACAGAATCTTCCGTGATGAACACCATGAAATAGGCACACGCTGTGATGGCCTTACTTATTTCATCGGCCCAGATGAGCGTGGGTTCAAGTTCTCCCTCGTCGTACCACACTCTGTAACCTTGTCTCTCGAGACGTTCGACCTCGAGGTGAACAAAGCTGGCGTCTTCGTTTGCATAACTTATGAAAATAAAAGGTCCGTTTGGCAGTGACATGGCGAATGGACGGCGTGAGTATTAACGAGTCAGCACATGGTGCGCGGAGATCGCGAGTGCACACAGGCAGTAAAGAACCAGAACCGCTAAAAGAACCAGCACCAGCATGAAGAGCACTTGCATCGGCTGCACCGGCGGCTTGGTCCATTTAACGCCAAGTTGCTCATAAACAGGTTTCAACCCGATCTTCAGCGAGGCCGCGAACAGGTTCCAGAAGGTTTGCCTTAACCATATAGTCTTAAACAACCGGAGATGTGGGGTCCAATCCGGCTCAAAGTAAAGAATGCCTCCGTGCGGTCCAAATCCAAATCGTGACCGCTTCGGCTTGTATTCAGGTAACTGACAAGGCAGCCATTCCTGAGCTTTTTGATGAAAACCTTCATATTTCCCTGCGATTTTCTCGGGTGGTACAAGAAAGACCAGCCGTTCCGGCGGGACTCTGACTATTGCTTCCCGCACCTCCCACCAAAAGCTGGGTGAGTCGCCCATACGCATGATCACGAGTCGGGCCTTCGACATCTCTTCGCAAGCTACTTCTCGCCAGTGCTCTTGCGAGGCATACATGCGCGCCGCCCCGGGATCAGGCGGCTCAATGTTCGGATCGGCGAAAGCAATGAAAGGACCAATGTCAAACAACACCAGTTTCATCTCCTGTTCAACTGACAGGAATGCGATCGCGCGCGCGATCGAATCGTCATCTTGAAAAGAGCGGAGATACAGGACGGGTGGACGCGTGTCACTTCTTATTACTTCCTCGGCACGCTGAAATATGAGTCTGCGGCGCGCGCGGTACTTTCTGCTGAGCGAGGGTGTCACCGTGAGGATCAGAACGCACGAGCAAAGAGCAATCAGGGCCTTGATTAGCCCAGGTTCCTTACCATTAGCTATCAGAATCAGGAATTCGGCGATTGCCGCGACGAAGCCCAGGGCCAGAAAGGTAATGAGCAGTAGTTCCCAGGTGAAGCCAGGCTCGTGCGGCAACTGCTTTACCGAGGTGGAGGCGTTGCCGGTATTGGTTGTATTGATGTTCTGAAACACGTTTCTGAATCCAGCGCCCAGTGAGGCGTCCGTGAGGAATGTCAAAAACGTCATTTCATTACTTCCCCACCGGCGTAACGTTTTGCCGTTATCGACATAAGCCACGGGGAACTACCACCACAGGAGAATGGCATGTTTGAAAATAACAAGTTACGCATCTCTGAACTCCAAGCCCAAATCTCCGGGTTGGACCAAAGGATCCGAGAACATCAAACACGGGCAAAGGCCTTCCAACACTCTGGAGAACAGGCGGTAGGACAGTTCCAGCAATATTTTGAGACTTTCCTCACGGCGAACTCCCACAAGTTCAACGAAGCTTTAGCCGGGCGGTCACTGCCATGTGTTGCTGACTGGAAAGAACCGCGTTGGAGTTTATGGACTCCCAACTCCGCGGAAGCAGAGCCGTTTATGCGCGCCGGCGATCTGGTTGAGCAACGTTCCAATGGCGGGTTCAGTCTTCCCGGGTACATCCCTTTTATCGGGATGAATAAGACCATCATCATTACCGGAAGCGGGGATGCCGTGCAGGCCAGCGCAGCCTTAATGCAGTCGGTCCTGGTTCGCACGGCGCTGATGTTGCCTCACCAGGCGCGTTACACTTTGCTGGATCCAGCCGGCCACGGAATCGCCTTTCCCATGCGAAGGTTCCTGCCTATGGTCCAGGAGCACTCCGGAGATGTCCGGCGAGATCTGGACCAGGTGATTGCCCAGATCCAGCGAATCATAGAAACGTATATCGATGCCGGGACAACCTCATTCGAGCACGTGCCGCAGGAAATCCGCATCAACGAGAGATTTCACTTTGTGTTCGCTGCGGATTTTCCCAATCGCTACGACCGCCGGGCAATTGAGGCTCTGCAGAGTATCGCCAATACCGGTCCCGTAGCCGGCGTTTACGTGTTCATTCAATACAACAAGAACCATGAACTCCCGCGAGACATGGGCCTTGATGGATTCAAGAATGTTTTCTATCTCGACGTCAGCGGCAATGGCACGTTGGGTTCCCTGCGGCTGTCGTTTAATCCTGATGTCGCCCCTGTTCCGGAACTGCAACAGGCGATTTTCCAAAAGTTAAGTGCCGCCAAACCGCCCCCGCGCATCATCGAGTGGGACAGTGTTGTTGGTCTGCCTGAAGGACAATGGTGGAACGAGAGCGCTACCAGGATTGTCGAAGCTCCAATTGGCGCCAAAGGCGGCAGCGACCAATTGAAGCTTTGGTTTGGAGTTAATAACGAGAACCAGCCTTGCGCTCACGGAATGCTCGGCGCAATGACGGGAGCGGGAAAGTCAAATCTTTATCATGCATTGATTACCGGTCTCGCAATTCGTTACAGCCCTGAAGAACTCCGGTTCTACTTGATCGACGGAAAAGATGGCGTTGAATTCCAGCCGTATAAAACTCTTCCTCACGCTGAAGTGGTTTCACTTCGTTCTTCTCCAGAGCTATCGCGAAGTGTGTTGACTGAGTTGATTGCGGAGAAGGAACGGCGCAATGAAATGTTTGTCCGTGTCGGGGTTAACGACTTCACCAGTTACCGGCTCAAGGGTCAACCGGAAGGTAATTTGCCGCGGATCCTTCTCCTCGTCGATGAGTATCAGGAGTTATTTGAAGGAGACAAGGATGGGTTGGCCTCGAGCCAGTTGCTCCAATTGTCGCAACAGGGCCGGAGCGCGGGCATTCACATGCTACTGGCTTCGCAACGGTTTGGAGCGGCGGGGATGCTTAATCAAACCGGCATCTTTGGCAACATTCATTTGCTGCTTGCGATGCAGATGAAAGCGACTGATGTGCAGGCCTTAACAGAGTTCGGCCGCAAAGGTAAAGCACTGGTTGCGAATTGTGACTTACCGGGAAAGATAGTTGTTAATGATCGTGGCGGCGATGATGCCGCTAACGTCCCAGGCAAAGTCGCTTACCTGCTTCCTTCACGGTTGGACGATCTGCTGACGTCATTAAATGAAAAAGCCAGTGGACTTCCGGATGGAAGCCTGCCTCGACGCGTCATCTTCAATGGCAAGAGCCAGCCGGTGTTGATTGACAATCCGTATATTTCCAATCTCCAGCGACACTCAGACTGGATGTCGCCGGCGGAACTCACCAACTTTGTTCGCCAACCCATTCCGGTTGGAGGGTTGGGGATCTTCGATTGGTTTGTCGAAGAACATCCGCGCGCCGTTTGGTTGGGCCAACAGTTTAATGTGCGCGGACAGGCTTTGATTGTTTTTCGTCGCCGGGTAGCAGAATCCGCACTGGTTATTGGTGGGGCCAATGCTGAGCGTTACGGCATGCTGGCCGCAATCATCGCGGGGTTGTCGTTGAACCTGGATCCATCCCACACGCAGTTTGCGATATTCGATCGCAGCATCAGCGGTTCCCGGTGGAACGGTGTTCTCCAGGCCGTAACTGAAACTCTCTGCCAGCCTGCCGGATTCAATTGCCGGATCGAAACCAAAGCCTCTCAAGCGGAGCCGTTCTTACAAAACCTCGTCACGGAACTGAATCGTCGCAAGGGACTTCCTGAAGAACAGCAGGTTGCTGAGCCGTCGGTGTTCATTACCATGACTGAGCTCGATACCGTTGAAGCGCTGCGGCGAAAACCGGACAGCTACGGTGGGTTGGGGAGTTCGCCTGCTGGAGAGCTGCTGCGGCAACTTTACGTCGAAGGACCTCCACTCGGGATTCATTTGATACTGAGTTTCTCTGGCGTGCGCCCAATGACAAATGTCATTGACGAGCGGCGCGGGCTGGTGAACTTCCGCCACCGGGTCGCGCTGCAAATGTCGGAGGACGACTCACACACTTTGACGCGCAGCCGGAAAGCATCACAGTTGCAACTCGAAGGTCCATCGCCGATTTGCGCCCTGTACGTTGATATCGAAAACGACGCTGCGATTCGCTTCAAACCGTACAGTGTTGATACTCCGGTCAGCGCGCAGGGTGAAGAACTTACCCCGCAAATCGCATTGTTAGGCCAAACCCTTTCAGAGCGGAGAAAACAGCCATGAGCATGGACGATCAGTACTTTTCAATGCAGAACTTTCGCGGATTGTTGATTCGTTTCAACGAAGCTCTCCGCAGTTCTATCGTCGACCTCAAAGCGCAACACGATAATGTGTCGCCATACTGGCAGGATCAATGGCGCAGGGAATACGACTCCATCTGGACGCCATTCGAAGAAACAATGGCGCGTTATGTCAGTTCCGAGGGACCTAACTACGAAGAATTTCTCAACCTGAAGAGCGAAGCGCTAAGGAGGTATCTCTTTGGTAACTGATCCCAGAGTTCTGTTGCAGGGACTACAAGAGTATAGCCTCGCTCTGGAACGGCACACGGTTATGCTCAAGTTTCAATTCAACGATCTCGACTCACACTGGCGGCAGTTTAGCAGCGTGTATGAAGGTGACGCTGCGGATCAATTTCGAGCCGGGTGGAGCCGGACAAGCCAGAACTTCACGGAATATATCGAGCAGACAGATCGTATCCAAAGGATTTTGGAAGAACGGATCGCGGCTTTACGTGAAGCCGACAAAACCGAACCAGGATTGATCGGATGAGTAGTGACGATCCAAGAGTGATTGGGATAGCGCTTGAAGACCTGCTTCAAGAACTCGGAGTCTGGTCTGTCCGTGCCAGTCAGTCACTGGCCGAAGCTGTCTACGTCCAACGTCAGGCTAAGGAACGCACGGAGCGTATGTGGCATGAAGCCTGTATCGTGCTCGACCGGGCAAAACAGGATGAAGAACTGGTTGCTGAACTGCTGTCTGACACCGCGACGATGGTAGACAAGTCGCTTGCCGGTAAAAATGATGCCGAACTCAGTCTCGAGGCTTGTGAAGAGGCGCTTCAGGTGGCCAACAGTACGCGTGACTTTTGGGATGAACAGCTTCAAATAGCACTGGCGTGGCTGGCGCGCGCCGAAGCACGTTTGGCGCGCGCCCTGTCAGAGTACGAATCGGCAAGGGACGCTTATCACTCCGCGCAGAGGGAGCTTGACCGCGCTGTATCCCGTTACAACGCCTGCGTCAACAACCGCGAGCGAAAGAATTGCAACAGCGAAGCGAAAGCTGTAAATGCCGCACAGGAAGCTCTGCAACGAGCCGCTTATCGACTCGAACTGGCAGAAGCTGAAGTGAAAGCCGCGCGGGCGGAGGTAGCCGCTGCGCGGGCGCGAGTGCAATGTTGCTCAAATGCAGTCGACGCCGCCACTCAGGCTGTGAACCTGGCAGTCGAGGCATATTCAGAAGCACAGCACGCAGTGAACGCAGTGGAACGTAGTCTGGAATTTGCAAACGCCGCGAGCCAACACGCGTACTTCGCACAGGCTAAGGCTGTGGAGGAAATGGAGGCGGCGGAAGCGATGATGACAGTTACGCGCGAGGCACTCTCACTTACGGACGAAGCAAACACACGTCTCACAAATGCCGACCGGCTAGAGGAATCGGCCCAACGATATGCCAAGGGAAGCACGTCTGAGATTGGACAGCGTTTGATCGCGCTTTATTTGCTTAACCGTCCCGATTTGCATGGTTCGATTGTCTCTGCCGGATGAGGATTAATCATGATGGCCGCAACTGGTGTCTATAGTGAAATAGATCTGAACAGCATGGACGATGCGATTTGGTCGATAACTCAAGAATTGCGTGTGCTGCAAGATCTGCGGCGCGACATAAGAGTCGTTTGGGAAGACGAGGCAGCGCGTGAAATAAATAGCCGCTACCTAAATCCTCACGAAGTGGATGCTCTTGCGATGAGAGATGAGCTGCAGCAGCAATCCGAACTTCTGAAACAAGCTGATCACAAATTGCATGCTGCTAAGGAGTTTAGCCGGCAGGCCGACGAGCTCTCAAAAACTGGCGCCGAGCGAATTCAGTTTGCGAGACAAGACCTCGACAATGCGTACAGTAGTTACGACGTCTTTGTGCAATACAACGCAGACGCCCGGTCAAAGTTACCCACCATCCAGCAACTTATAAACAGAGCCAATTCAGCCTGTGAATAACCAGGTTGTGAATAATGAGGAGCAAAAATAATGTCGAGCGCCAACGTGATCGTTCCCCCTGACGTCAACCAGTTGCTTGCCGAGCGCGAACAGGTTTGGACAAGTTTCGATCGTGCCCAGGGGTTGGTCGAAGAGTTTCGTAAGCTCTGTTCGCAGGTTCCGAATGTTGCGCCTGCCAGCCTGCAGTTGCCGGCCTCAACAAGCAACCCTCCCGCCCACCTGGAGTCGGCTATGCAGGGGATAAAAAAAGAGCTAATGACAGTTGAAAAGCTGAACGGGGAGATTAGGTCATGTCATGAACAGATCGAAGCTATCAAGCGGAGTGAAAAGATGACCATTGCGCTCATAGTAGGCGGCGTCTTGGTGGTTCTAGTTATCTTCCTGATAGTGGC
>DATELZ010000054.1:0-70822 GCA_035276045.1 Pyrinomonadaceae bacterium
GCTCGTTAGTCACTTCCGTCTGGTCCATCCAGTAACCATCGAGGGCGACGCGATGAAACGGTCGCGCATCGTGCATCTCGGGATCTTCGCTGCCCATCGAGAATTCGCCACCGGGGATCCAGACCATGCCGTCGGGAGCAGGTCCGGGAGCACTCGCCGTATTGATTTCCGGAGCTTCAAGCACCCCAATTGATTCTGCTTCGTTGGTTGAGTTGCCGGCGTGCGCAGCATGAGCAGACGAAATACCAGCAGCGCAGGAAGTATCTGCCTCAGACGCATTCACCACTGCCCGATGGCGTGATCTATTTACCGCGTACAAAGAACCGAGGATCGCCAGGCAGAGGATGGCAGCGCCCACTAGATTTCTGCGCAAGTGCTTGCTGTGCTGTTTGTTCTTAACTGGCGAATTGGCTTTTTTCTTGGGCATCTTCACACCTCCGAGGTGAGTTGAGTCTAGCGAGATGAGGATTAGGGCGTAACTGTCAGTTTTAACAGAAAGGCGTGGTAAAGGGAGGAAGAGGTCTCCCGCAAAGGCGCAAAGACGCAAAGCCGGCTGTAACTGTCGAGAGTTACAGCCGACCTGGATCGGTAGTTTAGTTTCCGTTCTAGTTAGACGACTGCAACTTGCGAGCAACGTCCTTGCGAGCCTTATCTGCGTCGATCAAATCGGCTGTCGTCGTCGCATTCAGATCGACTGTCACCTTTTTGATCTTCCCGGTGAATCTGAAGGGCACCGTGTAGGTGGAAGAAACGGCAGTACCTTCGTCCAACCCGACGTCGGCGCCTTCGTCCGCCGAGAACACGTTGGCCTGAGTGGCGGGGATCCTGCCGGTAGCAACCTCTGCCTCGTTGACAAAGATCTTAACCACGCCGCCCTTACCACCGCCGCCGCCGTCGTAGACAAACTGGAAGCGAATCGTCGCTTTGCCGGCCGGCAAAGCCTGCGTCCCCGCGATAGTGGTCTCCTTCAGACCGAGCCAGTTGTATGTATAGGCCGGCTTGCCGTCTTTCATATAGAGACTCCAGCCGCCAAAGCGGCCCGCCTGTGCCAGGATAACTCCGTTCGCAGTGCCGGCAGTCGTCTCAACTTCAGCGGTGATCGTGTGAGATCTGTTCTTGGTGTTGATAAAGACGTTCTCGGACATTCCGCGCATTCCTTCGTATACCGTCAGGCTGGTGCGGCCCCCCATTAGATCGGGCCTGCCGGCGGTAGCCGCATTCATACGCTCGAGAACGCGGTCGTCGAGTGGCAGAGCATGATTCTTTGCCGCCTCGGTCATGAAGAGCGCCTGCATCTCCTTCAGCTTTGCCGGATCTTGCTTGGACAGATCGTTCGCCAGACTGAAATCGCTGCGGGTGTCGTAGAGTTCCCAAATGTCTTCCTTGAGCGGACGCGTGGGTAACTGCTTCCAGGCAGGCCGATGGATAGTGCCGGCAAACCAGCCGTCGTGATAAACACCACGGTTGCCGAAGATCTCGAAATACTGCGTCTTGTGCGTGTCCGCCGCCTTAGCGTTATTGAAAGAGTACAACATGCTTACGCCGTCAAACGGCACCTGCACGGTTCCGTTAACGCTTTTGGGCTGCGGCAAGCCGGCGGCTTCGAGAACCGTCGGCACAACGTCGATGACGTGATGCCACTGTGATCGGATCTCGCCTTTCGCGTTAATGCCTTTCGGCCAGTGGACGATAACCGGATTTCGCGTCCCGCCATAATTTGAAGCTACCTGCTTGGTCCATGAGAAGGGCGTGTTGCCTGCAACTGCCCAGCCCGCCGCCATGTGCGGATAGGTTTCCGGGCCGCCCCAGTTATCGTAATTCTTCAACATGTCTTCGACGGTTTCCGGAACGCCGTTGAAATAGGTCATCTCGTTGTACATGCCGAGCATTCCGCCCTCGGCGCTCGTTCCGTTGTCGCCGATGATGTAGAAGATCAGCGTATTGTCGAGCTGTCCGGTTGCTTCAATGCCGTCGATAAGCCTGCCGATCTCGTGGTCGGTGTGCTCGCCAAAGGCGGCATAGACTTCCATCTGGCGGGCAAAAAGCTTCTGTTCATTCGCTGTGAGCTTGTCCCAGTCCTTGATGTCTGCTGGTTTCGGCGCAAGCTTGGTTCCCGCGGGCACGACGCCGAGCTTGATTTGGTTGGCCAGCGTTCGCTCGCGCAGCTTGTCCCAGCCGTCGTCGAATTTGCCTTTGTACTTTTCGATCCACTCCTTCGGCACGTGATGCGGCGCGTGTGTCGCGCCCGGAGCGTAGTAAAGGTAGAAAGGTTTGCCCGGCGTCAGCGATTTCTGCGCCTGGACCCACTGAATGGACTTGTTGGTCATGTCCGTTGTGAAGTGATAATTCGGATCTTCCGGAATCTCGACCGGTGTCATGCCGTCGTAAACGAACGGCGCCCACTGGTTCGTCTCTCCTCCCATGAAACCGTAAAACTTGTCGAAACCTGAACGTGTCGGCCAGCGGTCGGTCGGGCCTGAAAGACTGACTTCCCAAGCCGCAGTTTCGTGGTTTTTGCCGAACCATGCGGTGCTGTAACCGTTCAGGCGCACCATTTCGGCGCCGTAGACCACATTATTCGGACGACTGCCTGTATTCCCCGGGAACGCAGTGGAAGATTCGGCGATCGAGCCGAAGTTATTCCGGTGGTGGTTGCGGCCCGACATCAGCGCCGATCTGGTCGGCGAGCAAAGTGCCGTCGTGTGAAACTGGTTGTATCTGAGCCCGTTTGCGGCAAGTCTTCTTGCGGTCGGCATATTTATCGGACCGCCGAACGAATCGGACATGCCAAAGCCCATGTCGTCGATCATTATGATGAGTACATTCGGGGCGCCCTTTGGGGCCGTAACCTCGAACCGCGCCGGCGTCTGCACGTTCCGCGCATCCATCTCCGTAATATTTGGGATCACGGGCGGCTGGATCGGCAGCACCGTGCGGTCCGTCGGCCCAACGACCTGTTGCTGCGCCGCGACACGCGCCGTCATCAGTGGAGTCGCCAGCAGCATTACTGCAAGCAGGTAAGCTATCGCTGCCTTGATTCTATTCATCAGTTCTCTTCTCCTGTCTCGGTTTGCCGCCTGACACTATTCGTTCTGGCGCGCTTTGCTGAATGAGTAACGAGGTATATTTTGGTGTGAAAGCGATCGGCGATATAACTGTCAATACTTACAGAACTGCAAAGGCACAAATGTCTACCGCTACATTTGTGCCTTTGTGCTCTTAAGCTTGTTCCACTCTCACTTAATGTCGACGCGAACCTTCTCGATCCGGCCGGTGAACTGGTTCCCGTGTTCCCCATATGACTTGCTCACCGGAGTGCCTTCATCCACGCCAACATCGGCAAGGTCGTCGGCGGAAAACGCGTTGGAGTTTGTACTGTCGATGCGGCCTGTGCCGACCTGTTGGCCGTTAACCGAGAGCGTGACATTTCCACCTCTGCCGCGGCCGCCTTCATACGCAAAGTTAACGACGATCGTCGCCTTGCCTGGAGCAAGCGCCTCGGAACCACTGGTAGTAAATTCCTTAAGCCCGACGAAGTTGTAGGTGTAAACCGGTTTGCCATCTTTGACGTAAAGGCTCCATCCGCCAAAACGCCCACCCTGGCAGAGAATTACGCCGTTTGCGCCGCGGGGCGGGATCTCGACATCGGCGGTGATCGTCACCGAACGGTTCTTCACGTTGATGAACGCGTTCTCAGAGATTCCGGTCATGCCTTCATAAACAGTAAGCGACGTGCGCCCACCCATCAGATCCGGACGGCCCGCGGTAGCAGCGTCGAACCGTTCGATAACGCGGTCGTCGATCGGAAGCACGTTGTACTTCGCCGCCTCCGACATAAACAGAGCTTGCATCTCTTTCAGCTTGGCCGGGTTGCTCGCCGCGAGGTCATTGGCCTGGCTGAAGTCGTCGTTGACGTTATAGAGTTCCCAAACATCTTCGAGAAGCGGATGCCTGGGCGCGCCTTCCCACGGCGCTTTGTGCACCGTGCCCGCAAACCAGCCGTTGTGATAGACGCCGCGATTGCCGAATATCTCGAAGTATTGCGTCTCGTGTCGTCCCGGCGCCTTTGCATCGTCAAACGAATAGACGAAACTCACGCCTTCGATCGGCCACTGCTCGATGCCATTGACTGTCTTCGGCTGCGGAATACCCGCCGCCTCCAGCATCGTTGCTCCGATGTCTATTACGTGCGTGAACTGGTCGCGAATCTCGCCCTTTGCTTTGATACGCGCCGGCCAACTCACTGCCAGCCCGTTGCGTGTGCCGCCGAAATTCGACGCTACCTGCTTGGACCACTTGAACGGAGTGTTACCCGCCGTCGCCCAGCCTGCCGCCATGTGGGGGAACGTCTCAGGGCCGCCCCACTTGTCGATGTTCTTCAGCATGTCGGGCACTGTTTCCGGGATGCCGTTCATGTATGTCAACTCGTTGTACATGCCATTCATCTGGCCTTCGGCACTCGAGCCGTTGTCTCCGGCGATGTACATGATCAGCGTGTTGTCTGCCTCGCCGGTCTGCTCGATAGCTTCGATGAAGCGGCCGATCTCATGATCGGTAAAAGCCGCATAGGCCGCGAAGACTTCCATCTGGTGTGAGAAGAGTTTCTTCTCGTCCGCCGAAAGCGTGGCCCAATCCTTGATGGCTTCGGGCTTCGGCGCAAGCCTGGCGTTCTGTGGGATGGTCCCCATTTTCTTCTGCCGCGCGAAAGTCTCTTCGCGATACTTGTCCCAGCCGCCGTCGTACTTGCCCTTGAACTTGTCGATCCACTCCTTGGGCACGTGATGCGGAGCGTGCGTGCCGCCGGTGGCGAAATAGGTAAAGAAAGGCTTGTCCGGCGTTAGCGAATTCTGGCTCTTCATCCACCTTATCGCGTGGTCGGTCATGTCGATCGTGAAATGATAATTCGGCGTTTTCTCGACCTCGACTTTGATCATGCCGTCGTAAACAAGAGGCGCCCATTGGTTGGTCTCGGAACCGAAGAAGCCATACCACTTGTCGAATCCCGATCGCGTGGGCCAGCGATCGAAAGGTCCGGCGACGCTGACTTCCCACGACGGCGTCTCGTGGTATTTGCCGAACGCTGAAGTGCTGTAGCCGTTCTGACGCAAGATCTCGGCGATGGGTGTAATGCTCTGTGGCCGGATGCCTGTGTTGCCGGGGAACGAAGTCGCTACTTCCATGATCGCGCCGGTGTTGGCGGAGTGATGATTACGCCCCGTCATGAGAGCCATGCGCGTGGGCGCGCAAAGCGCCGTGGTATGAAAGCGGTTGTAGCGGAGACCATTGTTCGCAACCCTTTCCATCGCCGGCATCGGAACGCCGCCGCCAAAAGCACTGGGGTGACCGAACCCCATGTCGTCGATCAGGAATACGACGATGTTCGGCGCTCCTTTCGGCGGCTTTATCTCGAACCTTGGCGGCGCCTTTACCTTGCGCGCGTCCAATTCCGTGATGGCCGGCAGCTTCGGTTCGCGTATCGGCAAGTTCGTGCGGTCCAGCGTGTCTGACTGCTGGGCTGAAACACGCACTGCCATCAGCGGCGTGATGAGCATTGCGAATGTGAGCAACTGTGCTATAGCAATCTTTAGTCTATTCATGAATTTCTCCTTCATTTACTTGCCGAACTGCGTCATGTTCACCGCTTTCGGATTCGGGTGCTTCTCCAGTGTCTTTAAGTATTCGCCGATGACTCTCATGTATGGACCAATAACCCAGGCGTTTGTGCCGAGCACGTTCACCTCTTCGCGCGGGTCTGCTTCGATATTGAAGAGCGCGGGAAAACCGTTGCCCTCTTGACGAGCCCCCGTGAGGCCATACATCGGCGGGTTTCCGGACGTCTGGACGAACTGCTTCGGGTAGAGCCGGAATTGACGCCAGCGCACTGCCGCCACTTCCTCGCCGATGAAGCTAATCAGACTCTCGCGGTTCGACTTTGCCTGCTTGCCGGTTAGGAATGCGCTTTCGTCGACCCCATCGATTGGACGGTCGGTTGAAACCTGGGCGCCGATGATGTTTGCGAACGTCGGCAGCCAGTCGTGAACTGAAACCATTTCGTTACTGACGCGCGGCGTGATCTGGCCAGGCCATTTGATCATGGCGACGGTGCGGATCGATCCTTCAAGCGCGTCTCCAAGTTCACCGCGGAATGGACCATTCGAACCGGGCCGCGAGTCGAATGGACCAGAGGTCGGAGCAGCAGCGTTATCCGAGAGCCAAAGCACGATCGTGTTGTCCTCGACTCCGGCAGCTTTGAGTGCGTCGAGCACCTGGCCGGTCCGAAAGTCGAGTTCCATGATTGCGTCGCCATAGGCGCCGATGCGCGATTTTCCGTTGAAATCAGGTGACGGCAATGTCGGGTAGTGCGAATGTGTCCAGCCGACGTAGAGAAAGAACGGTTGCTGTGCCCTTGCCTTCCGCTGGATGAAATCAACTGAGGACTTAGCGATATCGCTTTCGATCTGGCGGCGGTACTCAACCGTGTAGGGCCGCACCTTCTTCAACGTGCCGCCGGCATCGCCTTCCCAGACGTAAGGTTCAGCCGCGGCGATCGCGGCCTCGGGCAATCCGGCTCGTGTCATAGCTTCGCGATAAAGCGTGCCGTCAGTTGTCTCGAGAACGCCGACGCGATACTCGTCGAACCCTTGCCTCGTGGGCCAACTGACCTCACTGCTGCCGAGATGCCATTTCCCCGCCATTCCGGTCGCATAACCCTGGCTCTTAAAGATCTCGCCGAGAGTTACCTCGTTTGCCTGAAGGGTGTTGGGCGTGCCACCGACGATCACGGCGCTCAAACCCGACCTCACCGAATAACGCCCGGTCATCAGCGCCGCGCGCGACGGAGTACAGCCCGGTTCGACGAGGTATTGAGTGAGCCGCAAACCCTCACGCGCAAACTGATCCAGGCGCGGAGTTGGCATACCGCGAACTTCGCCCGCACCGTATGGTCCAATGTCACCGTAGCCGACGTTGTCAGCCAGCATGATGACGACGTTGGGTTTGTTTTGGGCGTTTGCTATGCCGGCGCATGCAACGAAGAGAGCCATTAACAAAAAATTTTTCATATCGTCTGCCCTTTGAACTGACACCCTTACAAGAGAATCTTGATCAGCCGTTGGACCAACTCTTCCAAAGAGATGACCGTCAATGCCAATGGCAATAGTGGCGCGGCAGTAGCGGCGGCGAGCCTGGTCGCGTCCTTCAATCCGAACGGCACCGCGCGCATCTCCTGAACTACTCCGAAACTGTTTCCCAGGTCGGCCAGTGTTTGAATATCTCCAGTGCCCAGCAGTTCGTTCTTGCGGGACTCGCTGTCGTCTATCCACTTTCGATCAAACTCCTGAACATAGCGGCTGGCGAGCCGGCCATAATCATTCAACCCTCGACGTTTGGCGCGGTTGAGGTGGGGCGTGAACACGAGCAGCGGGCACAGAATGAGCAACATAAAAAAGACAATCAAACCGGCGGCTTCCATCCGAAACGACATCAGATCCTGTCCCTCGTACAAGACTCGAGTGGCAATCAGCGCGGCAAGCAAAGCGCCCTGGGCAAACAGGATTGGACCAAAGGCATAAGAACTGTTGCCGAGGAACCCGATTCCTCCAGCGCGATCGGGATGTGTGGCAATGAGGCGCAGGTTCAGCCTGGAGACGCGCCAGAGAAACTGGAACCAGATGAAGAACCGCAGATACCAGCGCAACAAAATGAATTGAAAGATCGGGACACTGACAAAGGCATACCAATACCCGGCCAGCGTCAGGTGCCAACGCGCTCCTTCGCTCGTCGCGTACCAACTCTCGATCCCGGTGGCGATCTGGCTCCGCCAAACCCACAAGCCCAGCGTGTAAACCAGAACGAGGATGGTGATTTCCACCACCACTGAATTGCGCAGGCGCATCGCCGAGTCGATCGCGGCGTGAAATCTCGGCCGGTCTTCGACTGCAATCAGATCCCGCTCAACAAACCTGCCCACGGCAGGCCTGATACGAGAATGAATGACCAGCTCGGCGGCAATGAGCATCGGGAGCGCGATCAGGAAACGAACGTGCGCCTCGATGTCGTAGAGAAATGGGATCTTGATTCTCCCATTGAGCGCATTACCATCAATCAACGACAACACCAGTAACGGCAGCCACGCAACCAAGGCGATCAACACAATCCGCCGCCGCGCCAGTTCCAGCCTGCCTCCCGACAAACGCGTGCGACAAAACAATTGAAACAGCGGACCGCCAAGCACGAGGGAGAAGTCCGGTTGGTCCTTCAGAGTTTTCTGCTGATCCGTGATCATCCGTGTAATCTGTGGTTCAGAAATAAAAGACGAGCGCTGCGCCAAAGGCTTTTACGTGCGGCGTTTGCGACCGGCTATCGTTTTGCTTCATGAAGTAGACATCCAGGACCACCTGCCGTTTGTGGAGCAGCATTTTCTGTAATGGACCACGAAGCAAGGTGTGCTGGACTCCCACGGCGAAACGGTTCCGGTTCCAGACGTCAAAACGCGTGTCGTAAAAGATCTCACCCGAAACATAGGGCGTGATGTTGCGCCCCTTGAAGATGGGAAGTTCGCGCTCAATCGTCACTCGATTGCGATAGCGAAAGGAAAATTCACCGTTGAGAAAGCGAAAGTCTTCCCGATTGCGATCGCTCAAAAGGAAATCACCCGGCAACATCTTGCGCAGCGTTTGCTCGGCTATTAACCGGTGCTCTCTGAAGCCGTCGTCAGCGTCCCCGACGGCTGTTCCGTACCGATAACCTGTGCGGAGAATCAAATGCTTATTGGGGATGTAATCTACGTGCGCTCCGATTTGCGCTTCGTAACTCTGAGCGTTAAAAAGCTCTCCATCCTCAACGGACTTGCTGATGGTCCCAAGTAAGTAAAGTCTGAGCTTCGGTTTGATGTTGATGTAAACATCGATCTCCGGCCAGAACTCTCTGCGCGCCTCTTGCGCTTTGCCGGTTCGCGTCCCCATCACCAGGACCGCGAAGAAGCACAAAAGGCACAACGATTTTGCGAAAGCATTTGGGCGCATCGTGGTGTGACTCTTGAAACAACGCATCTACTCCCACTCGACGCGCACGAGCTTCCAGCTCGGATCCGGGTTGTATTCAGTCATCGCCGCGGCGAGCTGTGCCGTTCCTGGACCAAGGTTCTTCTCATAAACGCGGCCTTCGTGATTGATAACAAACGTCATCACGCCGGAATTACCCCACGTCGCCGGATAAGCAACCAAAGCGAACCCCGCAATCATGTTGCCGTTGATGACGTAGTCGTACGCGCCGCCGGCAGCGCTCTTTCCCTGGCGCGTAAGTATTTTGAAGTGGTAGCCGTTGAATGGCGCGACGCTCTGAGTTGTGGCAACCGGAGTCTTTCCGGTGTAACCCTCTTTGCGAGCGAAGGCCACTAGTGGTCCAAGCGGGCTCGGTTCGTCGTCGGCGACAGTTTCCCAGTAGAGACCGTCTTGCCGGCCGGGCGAACTGAACAATCGCTGCGCGTATTCCGAAACCTGATCGTGATCTCGATCGTCGCCGTTAAAATATTCCCATTGCGCAATCGCATAGGCTTGCGCAGTTAGCATGGCGGCCATCTCATTACCGCCAATGCGCCGGTTGAAAATCTCTTCCGTGCCGGCCTTAGTATCGAAGGACCAGCCGCTGGTGTTCTTGACGATCGGGATCGGAAACGGCCATTCCTCGTTGCCGACGAGCAGCGTCATCCTGTTGTCAGTTTCCTTCTCGAGCTTCGTGGCCTGGCCGACGTATTGAGCAAACTCTTCGAATGAATTGCGATCTGCGACCTCGTCGCCGGAAAGCAGGCTCTTGAGGTCTGGTCCAAAGATGTCTTGCAGCGCGGCTCGATCTTTTGCTCTTGTCGCGTCTGTTACGGCTTGTACGGCCGCCTGTGGATTCGGAAAGATCCTGGAGTTGGTGGTCTGCGCGCTAACCACCGCCGCGGCGGCAAGCAAAGTCAACAAAGCGATCGTTAATTGCAACGTCATTCTGTTTTCACTAGTCATGATTTCTTACCTTTCGTAGCAGTCTCTGATTTCCGAACAGCTTTGCCTTAAAAAGTCCTCTCATTCTCACCTGGCTTCAGCCAGGTGTAAGACTCGCCAAGATCGAGAAACCGTTTAAACGGTTTCTCATACAGCCTTGAGCTAACACCTGGCTGAAGCCAGGTGAGAATGAAAGGACTTTTGAGATAAAGCCTTTCCCAACTAATGACGCCGGCCACCACCACCGCCGCTGCGCCGTCCGCCGCCACTCGACTGTGTAGCCCGGCTGGCCTGGCCGCGTTGACTCTGCTGTCTTGTCGCCGCGGCGTTGCCGTAGCCGCCGAATGCCGATTGACGCTGCGAAGCGTGCGACGTTGGCCGTGTCGTCGCTCGGTTGGCAGTGCTCGCCTGCGGCGATCGCCCGCGGTACTGATCGACATTGGCGCTGTTTATGTTCCGATTGACGTTCTTGTTGTTGACGTTGTTGCGATTGACGTTGTTCGTGTTGACGTTGTTGACGTTCACATTATTCCGGTTCACGTTGTTGACGTTGACGTTGGTCCGGTTGATGTTGTTGTAGTTCACGTTGCGATTCACGTTGTTGTAGTGGTGGATGTTGTTGTAGTTCACATTGCGATTCACCACAGCGTGATTGACGTGGACAGTTGAATAGCTGCGATTGACGTAGACGCTGTTGACGTGAACGTGCCCGTAGCTGGCATGTATCCAGCCGGAACCGTGCCACCCGTGGTAATAGACGGTGTGCGTGTGCCAGTTGCAGTCGTTGTTGAGCCAGGCGCCAATCGCCAGGCCCACACCAAACGAGATCGCTGCCGCAGCGACCACGTCTCCGGTGGAAGGGCCTGACGACGCCGGCTGCACGTAAACAACCTGAGGGTTGTACGTGGGCACGTAGATCACCGTCGGTTGCGCGGGCACAACCTTGATCACTTCCTTTTCCACAATCACGGTTTGCTGCGGTGTCGAGACTAGATAGCCGGCGGACTTGGCCCTGGCGCGTAATCGTTGGACCGACGTCAACACCTCGGTAGATTGATTGACGTAAGCCTGGCCGAGGGCCGTGGTCCAATCCAGCTTGTCGCTCATCATGTAGATCACTTGCGGATAATGAGCGACGGACCTCACTGAAACGTCCCACGACTGGTTGTCGACACCGGCGACCTGGTTATTGTTGCCCCGCAGCCAGCGCGCCGCTTGTTCAACCTGATCGACAAACGTCGAAGCAGGAAACACCTGCGCCAAAAGTGGATCGGGATAGAGCGCAATCGGCGCGAGCAGGTTATCCATCTGTTCGGCGTTGAGCGCGCTGTCGAGCGCGCTCGGCTCAGGACCTGCACCTCGACGTGAAGCTGCCGCGGTCACCGTCAAATTCCCAACCAGGCACGACAACAAGCAAACCACGATGATCTTTTTCATTTTCGAACCTCCCAGTCTTTGAATCTCAAAAGCTCTTCACCAGCCCGGCAACGACAGTCACACCCTGGGTGCGGTTTCGCGCGCCAAACTCCGGCAGCACGCGCACCATGAAGCTGAACTTCTTGGCCGGAAGAATCACTCCGAATTCCGGCCCAATCGCAAACACACGATCCTTGTTGTTGGCAGTTAGAACGGGAACGGCTGTCCCTGAGTCGTTGGTTAACTGGAATTCAGCATAGCCGACAGCGCCAAACTGAAGCAGTTGTTCTCCCTGGTTCTTTACAAAGATCTTTCCGACGCCTGCTTCAAGCGTCATGTTGTTTCCGACCTTCAGATCTTCGTGCCGCTTCTTGTGATGGAACTCCCAGTTAGTATTGAAAGAGAACTGCGTCAGCTTGGTCTGGTCCAGGTAGATGGTGCTGGCGAGAGTGAGTTGGTGGCCCCAGTAATCGGTGGTGACCGTCTCATTTCCAACAGAATCGAATCTGCCGGTTGGCGCGACAAAGCCATAAGCCACTTTCGTGTCTGCCCGCTTGCCCTTCCAACCGAGGTTGATAGGCTCAACGTAAATATCGGCAATGCCGGTGGGACTCACAGTAGCGCCCAGGTTCGGCAACGAAATCGGCGTATTCACAATCGGCACCGCCACCGCCATGCCTACATTCGCGCCGAGAAACTTCGCTTTGGTCGTGTAGGCAAACATGTTGAAGTCGGCGAGGAGATCGAGATCGAAATTGAGTGCTGAAGTGTCGCCATTCCGATCCTTGAACTTCGTCGAGGGATACCAGATGAAAAGGTTTGCATAAGTGAAACCCTCTGGCGCTTGAATGCCAGAGTTGAGTCCGGCGGTCCCGGGAATGTATTGGCCACGCTCCTGGGCCAACGCAGGAAGGGAAAGTATTAGTAATAGAACAGTGACTAAGGCGATGCGTTTTTTCATTCGACCTCTCCTTCGAGGTGCTTTGTCAGTTGATTGAAGTTTATCGACGTGCGGAGTTGGGAAGTAACTGTCTCTTTGTACAGTTTTTCCGCACCTGTACGTATTGCCAGTAGTTACGTTGGTTCTGAAATACTTAGACTGGGCGTTCGATGCGTCGAGGTAAAACATCATCACATGTAAACGTTGACATCGCGGGCGCCACACATCGTGGGCACGTTCGGGATCGCAACGAGGACCATTACCTCGCGGTACGTTTTCAACGATCCCTCGAGACTCTCTGCACGAACCTTGAACAGAAGACCATCGAGCGAAACTTTGACGAGATCGGCTATGGCTTGTTGGTCGCAGATGGAATTGGAGGACTGGCCGCCGGCGAAGTTGCGAGCCAGATGGCCCTGCGCAAACTAGTGGAGCAAGTGGTTAATACACCTGATTGGATCATGAAGTTCAATCAGGTCGAGAACAAAGCCAGGGTGATGCAACGAATATCGCAGCGGTTTCAACAGGTAGACGACGCCTTGAAATTTCAGGCGCAACGAGATGGGTCGCTGAAGGGTATGGGGACGACGTTGACTGCGGCGATTAGCCTGGGCAGCACGCTCCTGATCGGGCACGTCGGCGACTCGCGAGCATACGTGATGCGAGGCAATACACTGCATCAGATGACGAGCGACCATACGTTGGCCCAGGCGTTGGTTGATGCGGGTATAGCCAATCCCGGTGATGCGGCTACGCAGGCTCTGCACCATGTTCTGACGTCAGCGCTCGGCGCCTCTTCGGAACGTGCCGATCCACAGGTGCTGAGCTTTCGGCTATCTCACAACGATCAGGTCTTGCTTTGCACGGATGGACTAACCGAGATGGTATCTGCTGAGATAATCGCCTCCGTATTAAGCGAGGCAAGTTCCGCGCAGGTTGCGTGTGATTCCCTGATTGACCTGGCGTTGAGTGGCGGCGGCACAGACAACGTAACGGTCATGCTGGCGCGTTACGAATTCCTCGATACGTCCGGATCCTCAACTGAATTTTGATGGGATTCAACGCAGCAGTGATTTCCACGCAGGTAGTAACTAACGTATCCACCCACTACCGTGGAGATTTCGGACTTCTTGTGCAAAGCGTATTCGATACCAGGAGTGGTCAGGCAATACATCTGTCAGTAGTTACAGTAAATGAGCTCTGCCGAGTAAATGCAAATCGGGCGAGCAGAATTCTGCGATGGTATTGGCGATACCCGCTGTATACTTACCAAACTCAGTCAAGCCAAAAATTTTCGTCTGAGCGAAAAAAGCTTCGTGGGTTCTCACCTCCAAACGGCGTCTACTTAGGTAAGGGCTATGGCAAGTCCCGCAAAGATAGCAACGCACACAAACTCACAGGAGGAGCTTTTCCTCACGAAATACGTGCGTCTTTGCGACTGGGCCCTCACCCTGACCCAGAAAGATCGTGAACGAGCGGAAGATCTCGTTCACGATCTTTATGTTCAGTTAGTCCACGCGCGACCAAACCTGGACGCTATTACCAACCTCGATGGCTATCTATACCGCACCCTGCGCAACCTCAACATCTCGCAACTGCGAAGGCGCGCCAACAGCCAGGTTCAATCACTTTCTGTGGTTGATTTCGACTCTGCCGAGAGCAGTCTGCGCGCTGCCGATCCGCGCGAGCTGATTCGATACCAGGACGATTTGCGGCAAGTTTGTCACTACGCTTCCATCCGAAAGGAGAGTTCCAAGGCGGGCAGCACTTTGATCCTGCGATTCCTGCACGGTTATTTTCCGCGTGAAATCGCGCTCGTCATGAAGTGCACTCGTGAAGCCGTGGAAGAACGACTCCGTTTGGCGAGAAACGAAGCGCGACAGTTCCTGCAAAACCCCACGCAACTGCGCTTCTTACTTAAACCAGCGGAACCTACAGTTCCCGCGCCAAAGACGGGCTTCGTCCAGCCTGTGGATCAACTCCTGCTGGAGCTTCGTCAACAAGTGTTCGATTCAAGGCGAGGAACTTGTTTGCCCGTCAGCGAACTGAAGCAACTCTATAGTCGAACAGGTAAGTTGGATCAGGCCACGCTGAGTCATCTGGTTAGTTGTCCTGAATGTTTGGAAGCAACAAATCAGATCCTGGACCTCCCGCCATTGGCCGATCGATTTCCCACCGACACAATCGGAATCGATCAGCCACCTCGCAACAGAAACAAACCGACTGGCCGTGGTAATAGCGGCGATGGTGGCGATGGCGATGGGGGCGGTGCTGGAGCGGAAGAACAAATACATGAATTCAGACGGCGTGCTCAGCAAGTACTCGAGCAGCGACCTCAATCACTCAGGATTTCCATTAACGGAAACGTCGCAGCCGAACAACTCGTAACTTCTGATAGCTGCACGCAAATTCTCAATCTCAATAACCTCCAGGAGATCGAGTTCATTGAAGTCCTCAGCGAGCAGCAAACTCTGCTGCTGATGATTTCGCTAACGGACCAGCCGTCGTCGGGAATGCTCCATTCCGGAATCGCATTCAGCGATGATCGACGACTTGATTTGTCGGTCGATCTCGATGAAACGAATCCAAGAGTCGAGGTTGTCTATCGCGATCTGTCAGCGGTCTCGCAAGCTGACACGGCTTCTCCGAGACTCGTCACAACTTCGCCGGCGCACGCATTGGCGACCACAGTTTTTGATCAACTCAAACAAGCTTTTCGGTTCGTGCTGAATCCCGCCGCAATCACTGCAACCGTCGCACTGATTCTGATAACCGTTTTGCTGTTTGTGCGCTTCTCGGTTCCTCCTGTCACAGCCGCGGAACTGCTCGATCGCGCGACAAGCGTGGAAGCTGCAATCCTTGAAAACGCTGAGGTCGCAACTTATCGCACGCTGAGCCTGGAAACGCGCCGGTCAGACCGGGCAGAACTAATCAAACAACGAGTCGAGATCTGGCACAGTGCAAAATTAGGAAAGACTTCACGGCGGATTTACGACGCTGCTGGAAAATTGAACAAAGGTGAATGGAGTCAAACGGGCGGCGCGGCGACAATTTATGAACCGGGGAGATCGCCGGAGTCTCGCGTTTCCGCCGGGCTGGCCGGAGACGCCATTATCGAAGCCGGGGAGTATTGGCGACTGGATCTCTCGGCCCAGAGCTTCAGAGCCTTGCTGAAGAACTCCGACTCCATTGTTGTTAAAGAAGAGCCGACGAGTTACCTGTTGACCTTCAATGCCAACCAGCCGGCACTAATCACGCACGCGACGTTGCGCATTCACAAGCAGTCGACACGATCCGTGGAGCAGACTTTGACATTCAATCAGAACGGAGTCACGAGCGAGGTCCACTTTGTCGAAACCGGATTCGAGCAGAAGTCACTCGACGCGGCGCCGCCGAGCGCGTTCGAGCCTGATAAAGAGTTCGGGATTGCAAATACCAGTTTAAGATCTCCCGGACCCGGTGATAGCAAGACGGTCAGCAATCCTGAAGCAGTGGCGTCCGTCGAACTGGAAATTGAAGTGAACTACCTGCTCAATCGCATCAAAGCCAATCTCGGTGAGCAGATTAGCGTGTCGAGAACTCCTGGTGGCGCACTTCGCGTCGAAGCTGTCACGGAAACGCAAGCGCGGAAGGCAGAGGTGCTTCAGGCACTCGAGCCTGTTCGTAACAATCCCGCGGTGCACGTCGAGGTTAGCACTGTCGCCGAAGCAGCACGCAGAGTGGATACAACGCGTCAGACAAAAGACTCCATCGATCGCGAAGTTGAAGTCGCAGACAATAGCGGACCGTCTGATAGTGAACTGCGAACATACTTCATGAGTCGCGTGCCTCCGGATGCGGTTGAATCTGAAATAAGAACGTTCACTCGAGCCGTGACGAGTAATTCGCGACAGGCAGTTTTGCATGCCTCGGCATTGCAAAAGCTGGTGCAGCGATTTTCGGCGAGCGACGTCCAGTCGTTGTCTCCCGGCGCGCGGGAAAAATGGAGCACGATGATCCGCGAGCAAGTAACAGGGTATCAACGCTCAGTTGCTGCCGTACGCAACGACCTCCGGCGCGTCTATCCCGCTGCCGGATCTGCTACTGCTATCGTTAACGGCGGCAGTGTTCAGGAAGCCAGCGCTCAGTTGCTCCGAATCAGCTTCAGGAATGACGATGTAATTCGCAGGGCGTTCACAGTCGCGGAAGGAACCTCTGGCTCGGCAGCGTTTTCGGTTCAATTGTGGCAATCGCTCGCGGAGGCTGAACAATTGGCGCGAGAGATCCAGCGACTAACCGCCAACTGAAGTCTCCCGCAAAGGCGCAAAGACGCAAAGCGCTGCCGCGTTTCTAAGGTTTCTTCTTTGCGCCTTTGCGCCTTTGCGCCTTTGCGGGAGACTTCTCCGCCGGTGAATATATTGGGACACAACCGTTCATGGCTCGCACTCACTCTGGTCCTTCTCTTTTGCTGCGTGCCGGCAATGGCCCAATCTTCCAGCGCAACACTAAGTGGGATCGTGATCGATGAGGCTGGCGCTGTAATTCCGGCCGTCGAAATCACTGTGTTCAACCTCGACACGGCCCTGCTGCGCCACGGAGTCACGAACGACACCGGATCATTTGTCATCCCCGTACTCCCACCAGCGCGTTATAACGTTACGGTCCAACGCCCTGGATTCACCCCGGTCGAAATCAGAAACATAACTCTCAACACCGGCGATCAACTGTCGCTCCGAATCAAACTCAAAGTCGGTCAAATCGGAGAATCAGTGACCACCATCGCTGAATTCTCCGAAGCGCGAAATTCACCGTCGGTAAGCACGGTGATCGATCGAGACTTTGTATCGAACCTGCCCTTGAACGGACGCAGCTTTCAATCACTCTTTGAACTTGCCCCCGGAGTAGTCATATCGCCTTCTACTTTCAGCGAGCAAGGCCAGTTTAGCGTTAACGGTCAGCGAGCCAACGCGAACTACTTCATGATCGACGGTGTAAGCGCAAACATCGGCGTGAGCGCCGGCGCCGCGCCGGGTCAGGCGGCGGTTGGATCGTTGCCTGCGTTAACGGCCACCGGCACGACGAGCAACCTGGTGTCAGTCGACTCGTTGCAGGAGTTCAAAATTCAAACGTCCACTTACGCGCCGGAGTTTGGCCGCACTCCCGGCGCGCAGATTTCGATTATCACGAGTTCGGGCACTAACAACATCCACGGCCGCGCCTTCAATTACTTTCGTAACGACGCGCTGGATGCAAACGACTGGTTCGCCAATAGTCGCGGTCTGCCGCGAGCGAATGTCAGACAGAACGACTTTGGCGCAGTCGTGGGTGGGCCAATACGAAAAGACTCGGCCTTCTACTTTGGATCATTCGAAGGTCTGCGGTTACGACAACCGCAATTCGCGATCACCGAAGTGCCGTCTCTCTCGTCGCGCGTGGCGGCGCCGGCCCTGATTAGATCTTTTCTGAACGCATTTCCGATCCCAAATGGTCCTGAAACAGGAGCCGGTCTGGCCGAGTTTTCGGCGGGTTACTCCGATCCATCGAATCTGAACGCTGCGAGTGTTCGCATCGACCTTTTACCCAGTCAACAATGGATGCTGTTCGCTCGCTACAGTTATGCGAATTCAGCCACGACCCAACGAGGCAGCACGATTGTTCCCGGTTTCAGTGGCGAACCACTTGTGAACCCGAGCCTGGCGCAAAGTCTTAACAATCTTACCCGCCTCAAAATGAACACGCAGACGCTGACCGTTGGCGCAACCATTTCACTGGGCACAAACGCTATCAACGAGCTAAGGACCAATTGGAGCCGCGCGGAAGGAGCTACCGATTTTCTGCTCGACGATTTTGGCGGCGCGACTCCTTTCTCGGATTCACTCAACGATGCCGGCTTTCAGTTCCAACTGGGCCAGGGCGCCAACACGAATCTCGTAATCGGAAAGAACGTCAATAATCTTCAACGACAGCTCAACGTCGTCGACAATTTTTCGCTCAGTCGCGGCCAACAGCAATTCAAGTTTGGCATTGATTATCGTCGCCTCTATCCACTTTACGACTCACTGGATTACAACCAAACGGTAGTGTTTGCGGGTATTGGTTCTAGTGATACGGTGGGGTCGGTGTTGTCGGGCATCGCGCGTTCGGCGCAAGTGTTCGCAGGCGCCAAACCACGTGAACCTGTCTTCAACAACTTCTCGGCGTACGCTCAGAACACCACCAGGATCAGCGAAAGATTGAGTGTCATTTATGGAGTTCGCTGGGAGTTGAATCCACCGCCGCGCGAGCGCAATGGCAATCACGCAGTAACAGTTCAAGATCTTCAGAACATTGCCGAACTCGCGCTTGCGCCAGCCGGCACTCGACTCTGGCGCACAACGTATGGAAACTTCGCTCCCCGGTTGGGCTTCGCTTATCAGCTCAATACTCAGCGGGAAAAGGAACTGATGCTTCGCGCCGGATTGGGTCTTTTTTACGATCTCGGAACCGGTCAGTCGGCACAGGGTTTTGGCAGTGTGTTTCCCTTTGTGAGTGCCAAACGATTCGTCGACGTCGCGTTCCCGTTGACTCCCGGCCAGGCCGAACCGCCATCGCTTTCGTTGAGTCCGCCTTTTGGACCTATCGTCGCCTTTGATCCCGAACTTCAACTTCCGCGATCGATTCAATGGAACCTCACGCTCGAGAAGTCGCTGGGCGCAAGACAGGTCGTATCGCTTGCGTATGTAGCGGCGCTGGGACGGCGTCTATTGCGCCAGGACGCGCTGCTGAATCCAAATCCTGATTTCACCGTGGTCCGGGTGACACGAAATGCCGCCGAGTCGAGTTATCACTCGCTGCAACTACAGTTTGTTCGCCGCTTAACATCCGGACTTCAGTTTCTTGCGTCTTATGCGTGGTCACACTCAATCGACAATGGATCGAGTGATTCCCTTTCCCGGCTGCGTATCACGGTGGGCTCGAACAGCACACCCGTTAATGCAAACTCAGATCGTGGGCCATCCGACTTCGACGTGCGACACTCGCTAACGGCGACGGCCACTTACGCAATACCTTCATTGCAGAGCGACTCGAAGATCGCGAGCGTGCTGAATGAATGGTCCATCGATGCTATTTTTCGGGCCCGAACGGCGACTCCGATCAATATCGTTGCCCGGCAGGATGTGTTGACTGCGGATCTGATCGTCGAGTTACAGCGGCCGGATCTGATCACAGGCGTTCCCGTTTACGTTAACGATCAAAATGCGCCTGGAGGCCGTCGTATCAATCGCGCGGCTTTCGCAGTGCCGCTGACGATCAGACAAGGAACACTGGGTTATAACGCGTTGCGCGGGTTTGGTTTTTCGCAGATCGATTTTGCTGTGCGACGCCAGTTTTCACTTTCAGAAAGACTGAAGATTCAAATGCGGGCTGAAGCGTTCAATCTGTTCAATCGCGCCAACTTTGGCAATCCGAATAATGTCCTCGCGAACCCGCTGTTTGGACAGTCAACCCAAACACTTGCGCGCAGTCTTGGGACAGGTGGCATCAACGGCGGTTTGAGTCCTCTTTATCAAATCGGTGGTCCACGCTCAGTCCAGTTGGCGGTGAAACTCCTTTTCTAAAGACAAGAGGTTTCCCGCAAAGGCGCAAAGGCGCAAAGAAAGACATTAGAAATGCGATAGCGCTTTGCGTCTTTCTTTGCGCCTTTGCGCCTTTGCGCGAAACCTCTTCCTCGTCAGAAGCGAAAGGCGAATCCGGTTACGAGTTGGAAGTTATGTCTCGTTTCCGGGGCGCGCTCGAACACGGGTTGCGCCAGGCTGAATCCGGGTGATCGAAACGTTCCGTAGCGAATGATTGTGTCGCCGGCATCAATTCGTATGGCGGTGTTTCGCGATGGATAAAATTCAACCACGCCGCCCACATCCATTGAAAAGTAAGTCTCTCTTTCGATTCGATAGCTTCTGAAAAGCAGGGGCTGGGTTGGATCCACCAATTGATTGACCTCAGTGAATCCCACAAAACCAGGCCGTGCTTTGGCAAAGATCCCGACCCGCTCAAAACGTTTTCCTGCCTTCGCGCCAAACTGGCCCTGATAGATTTTGCCTTCCGGGCGAGCTCTGAAAAACACCAGGTCGAGCCGCGAATCGGAAAAGTAATTTACTGTTGCTTCCGCAGCGAGAAACTCATTGAAGTTGTAAGTAAGCCGTCCTCCGATACCTGACTTCCAGTAGGAGTTGGAGTCACCGGGAGGTATGAAGCAACAAATGACACCCGGCGTCGGCTGGTTCACGGTGAGAAGGGTGAACTGAACTCCTGCTTCAAACTTTGTCACCTCGCTATCTTGTGCCTTGCTAGTGGGACTGAATAGAACGATTGCAAGTAATGCCAAAGATAGTGTTCGCACAATGGAAGACATAGACGCCCTTTCAGCTCCTGAGACAACAACCAGAATGTTCGTCAACACGGGTTCTGCGGAGACTCGCCGCTGGGAACAATCACACACCCGCCGGGCCCGTCAGCAACCGGATCGTTGCCGGTTATGATGGCGATGAAAAGGAGGGCGAACCCGCCGCCTGCGGCAATAAATATTGCGGCCCGTTGGCGAGTGGACAGATTGCTTTGATCGTCATTGGTTTGGACCAGGCCCGCGTTTGAGTAGGTCATATTTGGCCCGACGTGAGTCACTTGCCGGCCTTTGTCGATTTCCCGGCTATCAACAACATCGACTGCGCCTTCACTCACTCGCAACTCAAAGTTCGCATCCTCAACCGCGACCGTAAATTTTGCCGGCATCGTTGGATCGGAAACGACAGACCGTCCGGGAAGTATCTCAACTCGTGTTGTTGTTCCCTGCACTGTCGATAGACTGAGGCGGCCTGTCTTCAACTCAGTGCGAAGCAGATCGGCGAGCACTTCAACCTTGAGTTCAGTTTGTTCCGAGATTTCGAGACGGGTAGTGCGTGGTAAATCAAGAGTCAGCGAGGACGATAGGGCCGTAGCAATCGTGTTTTTGGCAAATAGTGTTTGACCTGAGACAGCAGGTGCGTTGTTGATAGTAGCTGCCCCTGTCAGAGTAACAATTGCCCCACCCCGAGGAACCTCGCCGGCAACTGCCTCGAACCGAGAGCTCACGATAACCAGAACGAACGCCGTAACGACGGCGACAATCTTACGGAACAGACGCATATCAGACATCTCCAGCCTCCTAAAATGAAGACGCTGGGAAATCAGTAGAACCCACGCTGTTAATAAACTGACGGTCAGAGGAGTTTATAGATCTTGAGACCAAATTCTTCCGGAAGAACAGCCACAATGAAAACAGCCAAATCGCTAGCCCTGCTGCTCCTGCTCTTTATCACCGCAAACAGTTCATTCGCTCAGCAAACTGCCAGGCAGATCGACGAGTTGATGAAGAAGTATTACGACTACGGCCAATTCAACGGCTCCATACTGGTCGCGGAGAAAGGCCAAGTCGTTTATGCGAAAGGGTTGGGCTTCGCCAACATGGAATGGTCCATTCCTAATCAGCCGGACACAAAATTCCGCATCGGTTCAATTACCAAGCAATTCACAGCCACACTCATTCTGCAACTCGTCGAGGACGGAAAGCTCAAACTCGATGGAAAGATTACCGACTATCTGACCGACTATCGCAAGGACACGGGCGATCGCGTTACGATTCATCAGCTTCTCAATCACACGTCCGGCATTCCGAGTTACACGGCTCGCCCTGATTTTCGTACGGCCATCATGCGCAATCCGTACAAAGTCGCGGATTTCGTTAAGCAATTAGCGAGTGGCGACCTTGAATTCGAGCCCGGCGCGAAGTTCAGTTACAACAATTCCGGGTACATATTGCTGGGGGCGATTATCGAAAAGGTGACCGGAAAATCGTACGAGACAGTTTTGACTGAGCGGATTCTGAAACCGCTTGGGATGACAAATTCCGGGTACGACACTACGTCACCCCTGATGCCGAAGCGTGCGAGCGGCTATCAAAAACAGCCCTCGGGCTATGTAAACGCTCCTTATCTCGACATGTCTCTTCCGTATGCAGCGGGATCGATTTATTCAACAGTCGAAGATCTTTATAAATGGGACCAGGCACTTCACGAAGGCAAGATCCTCTCGGCCGAAAGCAGGAAACTGATGTTTACGCCAGGGCTTTCGACCTATGGCTACGGGATCCGTGTCACCGACGAAGCGATCGGTAATTCAGCACTAAAAACTAAACTCATCGGACACACTGGAGGCATCAACGGCTTTAACTCCCTGCTGACACGAGCTGTAGACAAAGGCCAAACCGTAATCATTCTCGATAACGTCGCCCAGGGGCGGCGGCATGGACCAATCACGACTTCGATTATCGGCATCCTGAATGGACAGTCGTACGATCCGCCAAAGCAATCAATTGCTGAAGCTCTGTACAAGATTGCCGAAAAGGACGTTGCCGCAGCCGTCGCAGAGTACCGAAAGTTGAAAGCGACGAAAGCAGATTCATACGATTTTGCAGAGACCGAATTACAGACGCTTGGTTACCAGTTAGTGGAACTGAAACAGCTCAAAGAAGCGGTTGAGATCTTCAAACTCAACATCGAGATGTTCCCAAAGTCCTCAAATTCCTACGACAGTCTCGGCGAAACATATCTCGAGCTTGGCCAAAAGGATCTGGCTTTAACCAACTATAAAAAAGCAGTCGAACTCAATCCGGCGAATGCGAACGCGGTGCGGATCGTCAACCAGATCGAGGGTAAGACAGCCAAAGTGGACACGTCTGTGTTTGACGCTTATGTCGGCGACTATGAACTCAATCCAACTTTCATCCTCTCGGTTTTAAAGGAGGGAGACAAGCTGTTTGTTAAGCGTGGGAGCCAACCAAAGATGGACGCTGAAGCTGTCTCTGATACCCAGTTTTCGGTCCCGCAGGTGAAGGCGTCGCTTACGTTTGAGAAGGATTCGACAGGGAAAGTTACAGGGCTGTTGTTGACTCAGGGGACTAGACAGCTACAAGGCAAGAAAATCAAATAGCGAGCTTGTATCACCATTGACACCCACTGGCCCGCAGCAGTATGTTTTGGTCATTCTGCTGACGGGCTCCCTCACTCGCCAGCTTCACCTCAAACCTAAGCAAAGGAAATAACAATGCGAAGGCGCCAAAAACTCATCGCTAAATTGTTCATGCTGACGGTTCTGCTGTCGTGTTTAGGATTCATGTCTCTAACGCCGCAGACACAAACTGCTCTTGCAGCTCCTTGTTGTTCAACTTGTCCTATTCCTCCTCCAGGAGACGACATTACTCCAGAGGAATACTGTGCGAATCAGTGTCAAGGCCAACCCTCTTCCTGCTATCAGAATTGTCTGAATCGTGTCTACAACTGTTGGGCGCATTGTTCGTTCAGTTGCTGAGGAGCGCCTTGCTTTCGCGCGTCCGTTCTCAAACAGTCCTCTCATTCTCACCTGGCTTCAGCCAGGTGAGAATGAGAGGACTTTGGAGGCAAAACCGAGTACCTCATTACCTTTGCGGTGCTATCCATGCCGCAGGGTTCTTTGACTTCCTATGGATCGCTTCACTTCACGGCGGCGACACGCGATTCACTCATCAATGTTTTGAGCTATTAGAATCGTTGGTACTCCCTTTCCCCATGCATATCACAATTCAAGATGAACATTAGGATTGTCTCCGGTCAAATCGGCAATAATGGCGGCGAAGTCTCGATTCTCTCCCTGACGTACTGAAGAACGCTCATTGGCTTGAATGACGGAGTGAAGACCATTATTCTGATGAGCTATGAACACAGAGTTTGAGCCACTTTTTAAGCTCAGTCGGGCTGAACGCCTTCAGCTTGTTGAAGACCTTTGGGACAGCATCGTCCAAGAGGATGCAGAACTACCCGTTTCGGAGGAGAAACGGGATGAGTTACGCCGTCGCAAGGAGCGTTTTTTACAGCATCCGTCATCAGGCCGCAGTTGGGAGCAAGTCAAGCATCACGCACGAACGCAGCATGATTGAGCGCGTTATTTTCACATCTGATGCTGGCGATGATGTGGCTGCCTCCTATGATTGGTATGAGAGCCGAGAGCCTGGCTTGGGAGAGGAGTTCCTTCGGTCCATTGAGGCTTGTGTTAGAGGCATTCAACGCCATCCCGAGATGTATCCGGTCGCCGTCGATGAGTTTCGGCGTGCGCCTATTCGCCGCTTTCCTTTTGAGATTTTCTTCGAGCTGACTGTTAACAGCATTACTATCTATTCTGTGTTTCACTGCTCACAAGATCCGCAAACGTGGCGCAAGCGTCTCGGTTATTGAAGCGCACCCGCCGACAAATATGAGGCTAATTAACTTGGAGTAGCAGGAGGAAGTGCAGCGCTGTGTGTTAGAGCGTGACGCTTTCGATGTTCAGGTTCTTCGCCTCTTCCTGCACGTCCCTAGTCGATAACTACAAACACTGAAGGAATCGATATCAAGTGAGCCGTACCATTCCGCTACCGCCTGAAGTAGAAAAAATTGACCGGGTGAATCCACCACGGTCCTACGATCAGGGTTTGAGTCTCTAACAACGCAGCCTTGGGTCATCAGTCATGCGAGGAAAGCAAATCGTAGTTCAGCGCGTTATAAAATTGTATTTCCTTACTCGAGGGCGGAACCAGAGTTAAACTTCATCTTCAAGGCAGATTCAATCCTCTTGAGCAAATCGTCATGTTCCGCCTTGCGGGGATAGAGATCTACGGCTTTAAATGCCGCGGCGCGAGCGTCAGCCAGCAGTTTCTGATTCTCTGCTGGTGACTCCAGAAACTTAGCGTAAAACACACAACCCTTCGTGTGGAAAAACTCAGGATAGACAGGATCCCACTTCGCTTCCGGTAAGAACCTAGCCAGTTTCTGAAAGTGTTGCTGGGCGCGATCCGAATCGAGCAGTCCAAATTGTGGATCACTCAAATAATAAGCGACGTTATTGTGGCAGACGGCCCGCATCAACGTTTGCTCTGCTGGTAATCTCTCGAGCGCTAAGAGCGTATCGTGCAGCACAGTACCGTACTCTTCACTTTGCTGTTGTACTGTAGTTTCCTTTTCTTTCAAAGTAAGAAGGTCAAGAAGAATTACTGACCGGCAATGATAAAAGCGCCCGTCTCCCGGATATAGTTTGCAGCCCTCGGCGGTATATCGAAGCGCTTCTTCATGCTTGTTTTCTTTCCAGAGGCAAAACGGAAGCAGGTAGTGGAATTCTCTACGCAGCGGTTCTGAAGTCTGATTGTCATCCAGAAACTGCCTGGCAATCGCACTTGCATCTAACGGATTTCCCATTACGAGGTAGAGAAAACTACGCATTAATTCGCTGCCGGGATTCCTCTCCAGGTTGGCGTCGAATTTGAGATACCCACCCAGGAAATCCTCAAACCCTTCTTTATTCCCAGTCGCGAACCAAGCCATAACCTCGCGAAAGATCCGTTGCAGCTCCGGGTTTCCGAATTCAAGCACCGTTGGAAAGACGTTCAGATAACAACTTACCTTTACGTTCTGTTCGGATTGATTGGGCCCAACTACCTTGGAAACGAAATTTGCCTTGGTGATGGACACGTTCATCAGAAAGTTCATTCGGCGCTGCTCCGGCTTCACGTCCAGATCGCAGATGACTTCCTTTATCGCATCAAGGATCTGCTGCTGGTAACTCTTACGGTTTGATTGGTTAACCGTCTTTTCCAACACTTCAGCGAGTCGTAGTTGAAGAGACATATTCACATTGCGATATTGTCTCTCGCGAATGGCCTCACCGTATTCGCGGATGCCCTCACACTTGGTTCCGTAGTTGCACAAGGGCTCTCGCACATCAATGTTGCAATGGCGGCAAAGCTCATTAACTTCTTTAAATGCGTCTCTGGTCTCAGCAATGTCAGTTAGCAAACCGCCTAGTTCATTCAACGTCTTAGCCGCAGTCTGTGCCTGCTCTTTTTGATCGTGGGAATCACCTTTGTAGAGCATGAAAACGAACAGGTCGTCAGGCGTTCTAACCAAGGGATATGGTGCACCGTCAATCTTAGGCAAAAAGTTCCTTAAGCCGGACACATTCTTGTCGATATACAGCGCCTTGGGAGTCGATGAGAAATAAAGGATCAGGTGTTTCGCTGGATTGTAACGGCTATTGAGCCACAACAACTCGTCGAGGGCTTCCGAGTCAGTCGAAATACGGTCTTCGATTATTTGTTCTTGAAGCGCCTGCACCAGGTCTGTTTGAGCCCCTTCGAATTGACCCGCATGCTCCGTAAAATACTTCCGAAGCGTCGCTTTGAGTGCGTCGGTAACATCCTTACGACGCTCAAATCGCGGCGGTTCTTCGACCCCTTCCGGCCGTCCTTTTAGCAGTCGCTGGTGCGATATCTCGTTTAAACGCTTGGCTCCGATATGAAGAATGCCGGTAACGATTGCGATGATGCTCCCGATATCTCGATCGGTCAGTTCTTCTATTATTTCTTTGGTTTGAGCATGCTTGGATCTGGGGGAAAGTTCAAGTATCTCCAGGTATTTATCGAGAATGACGTCGTCGTTAACTACGTGGGCGATGCTACGCAGCCACTTCCGGCTTCTTTCCAGTTCGTCATCATAGCCTCTTAGAAGAATCGGCCGGTTTACGTTATAAAAAACTTCATATCTTCCATTTTGCTGCCGTGAAATCTCCTGAACCGTGCCGGGCTTCAGCTCCTTGACCATCTCATCAAGGTTGATCGGAATACAGAATCTGCCAATGTCGTGAGGGTCTACCGCGTAATGGAGCGTCCAGCCATCCTGAATCAACTCCTGATCCCGTCGCACTAGTTCGATCCGATCCAGACCGGCAGGCAGGGCCGTGATGATCGATTCGTAGATCTCGTAGGGAGTGTTCGGATGGTCCTCTGACATGGAAAAGAGTCCTCAGTAGCTTCCACTGCCTGCGGCCGCTCTTGCGAACGCAACGTTAGCATTAAAATCAAAAAAAGGTCTCAGATGTTGATGAGTTTTGGGGACCACTAAATAGTGTCGCAGGCGAAAGTCAAGTGCACCCAACGCATCGCGTATAATGAACGGCGCCACAGGCTGAGGTTTACACACAACCATAATAGCCTTGAATGTTTCGGTGCTTCTCTCAGTGTCGAGATCAAGCCATCTATCAACCCAGGGCTTCCAGATTCTCTGGTCGAGATCTTGAAAAATAACGTCGCAGTCCGTCTTATTGGTAAACGCGGCTTCGAGGAACTCTTCAAGATTCAGTGTGTTTTGAAACACGATCTCCATGCGCCAATCTGAATTGAGGACTTCGGCAGTTTTGCTCAGGAACATTTCGCGGCCAAACTTTTTCATCGACAGGCGTAACAGGTAGCCAAGTCCGCTCTTCTCGTCCGGGTCCTCATGGTCAATCACTTGCAGTACCTTTGGTAACTCTTCCACCGACTCCAAGCCAACTGTATCCAATAGCGCCCGGTATGTATGACGCGCGACCTTCGGGAAGAAAGGCTTGCCTGGAAGCACATTCTTCAGGTGATTTAGCCACTCCTCATCTACATCGTAAACACTGGTGGCGACAATCAACCGGCCGTGAAGGTTTGCCCCCCGGTAGTACAAATCATTGAACATATCGTCATACAACCAGCGCCGCAGTCGTTCCTTGACGCGCTTACTTCGGAAGTTTGAAGCCAGAGTCAACAAGGCGGATAAATACGCGGCATTTTTATTGGGCGTCAGGCTGGGAACAAATGACTCGAGCAGATTGTCGAATGCGGATCTTAATCTGAGTTGAAGCGACGGATCACATTCACGATAAACATCGACGATGAAAGCGTCGAGATCCCACCGGCTCTGAGGTTGGTTTTCGTCGGTAGACCCCTCGTCGAGCGCTTGTACAAGCCAATTGTACAATTGCTGGTCAGATAGAGGGCGCAGCAACTGCGCAGCTTGAGTCAGCGTAAACAACCGTGATCGTGAAAATGAGCTGACGATCTTATCCATGTGGATTCGCCCGAACGACGTTAACAACGCCAACTAGGGCACGCGACTCCATGCCACATTCAACAAATGGTCAATATCGGCGCTCTCCGCCTCGACTTGTCCGATGATCTCAGTTTCGAAGTCATCTGTTAAGCCCTGAAACCCACGGTGTACTCTTTCCTTCATCCCAGCAAAAGCCGGATTAAGGCTGCATGTTTCACCCCAAGTGTCTGCTAGCTGCATTTCCTTGGAAACGAAGAAAAAGCACGTTGTGTTCGCGTCAAGCGAGGTAGGCTGAAAGGCGTCGTAGTTGAAACTTGCCGGATACAAGAAATAAATCAGCCGGCCAGTATCGTACTCATAAAATCCTAAACGTGTTCGAAACCGGCTCGCTTTCTCGTTTGGAGTCATATCCGAACTAAGAATCTCATTGAACTCGGCTTTGCTTGTCACCCAAACGTTATCCATTCTGCCGCGCCACCTGGCATTAATGAGACTCAACGGGAATCGCTCGGCGCGATCCGCAGCATAAAAGTTCTCTTCCACCTCTCTCTCCGCCTCCGGTGTATATTCGTTTGTCACGGAAGGGCAAGAGAACCTGACCATAGACGAAAAAGGCATTATTCGAACGTACTGATCGTCGCCTGGTTGTTGCTGACCGCTAAGGTGTTGGCAAAGACAGGAAGGCTGGTTGTTCTCGTCTTCAACACATTGATAGAAACTCGTTCTGGCGTTGCCGTTGTGAACCATGTTGTTGAGAACTTTTGCCACGGCTGATTCGTTAATCGCACCCGTTTTCAGGTCAATATACAGGTTTAGCGCCAAGACTTGGCCAAACTTGTTTGTCGGCTCGAAAAGCTCATCGAGCCATTGAGCAAAAACACCAGTGGTCAGGTAGGGAGTTAACTTCAAATGAAGATAGTCTTTGATAGCTTGAGGAGTCGGGGGCATGAGGTATCCTTCGCAGTGACGAACAGAGCTTACATGGCAATTGAGACCACCGTTCGAGCGCAACGCCGCAGCCTCGGACGCACCTTTACACCAATATCGGATTGCTGTCAATGTTTTACCTGAGGCAATGACTCTATTGAGGATCTTTCTCTGCGTCTTTTACCTCTGGGTTAATGGCTAGAATACAGTTTATGCAGAGCTCTTCAGAGTTACAAAAGGCCCAGTTGAAAAGGAGCTAATACTGTAGTTCTTGAACACAAATAGAAGAGTCCATCTTGATGGGAAGAAAACGCTTGGCGCGCGTCCATTAAGGGTCCAATAACGAGTCTTTAGAGTACCTCATTACCTTTGCGGCACTCCATGCCGCAGGTTCCTTTGACTTCCTATGGATCGCTTCACTTCACGGCGGCGACACGCGATTCCCGTGCGGGACGCAAAGTTATCAATCAGTTACGAGAATCCTTTACTCAAACACTCATTCTCCTGAGACGCATACTCATTGTCTGGTAAGCTCAGACAGCCGGTCGAGGGCTACAGGCAGTTGCTGTCCCCTGTCAGATCATCATCGCTCTATGGTAAAACTTAGTGACACAATCTGAGTTCTCACAAGTCAGACGCCGCACCGGTCACGAAAGAAATGTTGTCTCCAGAAACTCTGTTAAGAAACCGCTATCGCATCATCGCGCAAACAGGCGGAGGCGGCTTTGGTTACGTCTACAAGGCGATTGACGAAGTTTTTGGCTGTACCGTTGCGATCAAAGAAACTAAAGAACAGGTTGCCGGAAAAGAACAGCTAAAAAGAGCGTTTGAGCGCGAAGCAAAACTGCTACGCAACCTGAAGCACCATGCACTGCCGCGGGTAACCGATTATTTTGTGCATGACCAGTCACAGTTTCTGGTTATGGACTTCATCGAAGGCAGCGATCTTGCCGCGCGGCTGAGAACCCGAAATGAGCCGTTTACCATTCGCGAGGTCCTCTCCTGGTCAGACACGATTCTCGGCGCACTCGAATACCTTCACAGTCGTCACGAACCGATCATTCATCGTGACATTAAGCCTTCCAACATCAAGCTTGCAGATGATGGCAGCATCTATCTTCTCGATTTCGGATTGGCCAAAGGCTCTACTGGCCAGATGTCCACAGTGCTGGCGGAACAAAGCAGCTTCAGCGTTATCGGGTTCACGGTCAACTATGCACCACTTGAGCAACTGCACGCCTCAGGCACTAAACCACAAAGCGATATCTATTCACTTGGCGCAACCCTTTACAATCTTTTAACAGGGCGGTTCCCAATTTCTGCCCCAACCCGAGACGAAGCGATTCAAAAGGGACAAGCTGATCCCCTGCCTCCTCCTCATGAAATAAACCCGAAAGTTCCCGTCCGGATATCGCAGGTCATTTGCCAATCCATGGCAGTTCGTTGGTGGGATCGATTTGCGTCAGCGGCGGAGATGCGCGCAGCATTGACGGCGGCGGCATCTGAACTGGCCCCGGGCAACGATGTCGTCAAGCATAACGATCAGTCTGACAATGCACCACCCAAGCCCACATCAGAAAGATCGACGCTACTGCTTCCAGAAGATCCGGCCTCAGCGTCAGCCAAACTGAGCCTCGATAATGGTCCAAAACACGGCGCTATCAGATCCGTATTTCGCAATCGGTGGCTGCCCGGCATGGTTGCGTTGATCGTAATTGCTGCCGCTGGCATCGGAGCTCGTTTAGTATTTCCCCACTGGTTCGTCAGCAGTCCGCCGGCGACAAACAATGCAGCTCCGCCGGTTATCGATACTTCACCTCCGCCAGCTTCCGTCGCCGAATTTCGTTTAGTAAAGTCCCTCCAGGCACATCAAGGAACTGTGTGGGCCATTGCGTTTTCTCCTAATGGGCAGCACGCGGCAAGCGGGGGCGAAGACGGAAAAGTTTTTCTTTGGGAAACGCGGAACTGGGCACTGACGCCACTGATCGAACGCAAAGATCCAATTTACTCGCTTGCGTTCTCTCCCGACGGAAAAACGCTCGTTGCTCCCGCTGAAGGACAAGGCTTGGTGATTTTGCCTACGCAACCAGGACAAAACATTAAAACGGCGCCGGGAAGCATAAAGCCGGTTTACCGAGTTGCCTTCTCTCCCGATGATTCTGACGGAAATATCCTGGCGACTTTAAGTGGCGACAATCCTGACCAGGAAAACGGTAAGTGGAAGGGAGCAGACGAAGTCAGGATCTGGTATGAAAAGGGTGGTTGGGGCACAAGGCTACTTCCATTCAACCAGTCGGAACCCAAGTTAATGGCGCTTGCTTTTTCTCCCGATGGCAAAACCCTGGCCGCAGCCGGTTATGCCAACAAAATTTACCTGTGGAATGTAGATGTAAAAGGTACGCCAATAGACCCATTGCCAATCAACTGGTCGGAGCCAGATTTGGTGCATTCTCTTGTATTTTCTCCGGACGGGAAGTACCTGGCGGCCGGATGCCACGATGGCTCAATTAGGCTCTGGCGCTACACGGGAATCTGGGAAGCGGAAGAACGTTTTCCTGACGAACATCGAACACGCATTACAGCACTGGCTTTTTCCCGCGATAGCTCGCTGCTTGCCAGCGCCAGTGCGGCAAGTGAAAAGGAGGCTTCAATCGTCCGGCTTTGGATGGTTGCGGTCCCTCCCCGCTCGAAACCGCTGCCAACGAATGCGACCACAACCGTCCGCTCATTAGCCTTCTCTCCGGATGGAAAAGTGCTCTTAGGCAGCATGGAAGACGGCACAATCGCCAATTGGCAAGCAGTGCCACGCTAGTGGATTTTCGAAAAGGAAAACTCGATGCTCAGACAATCTTCTCTCGTTGTCCTCTGCGTTTATGTCGTGTTGTTTCTCTTGAGCGGTGCGCAGTTAGCACCGGCCCAGGATGTGCTTGAGCCAGGAGTGCCCCCTGCAGGCAGCAAGAAGGCGCCTAACCCAACTCTGCCCAAAGTCGAAAACCGAATCTCTCCTACGGAATTGAAATTCCGGGACCTCATCAAGGACGGAAACTCCGCCCGCAACAGCTTCGATTATGGCAAGGCATTGGAAAATTATCGTAAAGCTTCTGAGTTACTCCCGAAGAATGAGCTCGGCCATTACGGTCTGGGCAATGTTTACTACGACGTCAACTGCTACGACTTTGCAATAGCGTTTTACAATCGAGCCTTAGCGATCAAACCGGCTCATTTGGATGCGCTCGTACAGCTTGGCAATGCCTATCTCAACAAGGAGCGCTACGACGAAGCAGAAGCGCAGTTCACCAAAGCCATAAAACTTCATCCGAGAAGTGTTTCGGCAAAACTGGCGCGGTTTTTTGTATGGGCCAAGAAGGGGAAAGCTCAAGAGGCTATCGACGGCATTAATCAGCTACTTGATGACCGCGCGCTCACGAATAGCGATCGCGCGTTAGCCAACCTGGCCCTGGGAAATGTTCTCGTGACGCAAAGCAAATGGGAGGAATCGATCGCTCCATACGAGAAGGCGACAAAAATTCGACCTGACGTTGCCGAAGGCTTTGTTCGATTGGGGACGGCTCAATTAGTAACGGCATTTTCCAGGGAGGTTTCGTCGTTTGATGCCACTCCAGAGGACCATCGGGAGTTAGTTGCCTCAGCGCGTCAGGCAAGCGAAACGCTACGCACCGCTATCGATGTAAAGGGCTATGAACATCCGGCCGGGCACCTGGTGTTGGCAATGAGCTTGATGCACCAAACGAATTACCAGGCCGCCGCGAAGAGGATTAATCACTATTTCGACAAAGTTAAGGAGTTAGAGAGTGTCTTGTCGGGCCTCGATCCGGCCGTGGTGCAAAAATGCGATTACGCCTGGGGCCGGCTTTACGCCAACGGCTATTTGCAGTTGGGCCACGTATACGAGCGTCAAGCTGATGAACCTGGCGCCAACCGGGCTGAATTCCTGAACCTGGCCGTTAAGCAGTATCAAGATGCAATCAAAAAGAAGGAAGACTACGAATTCGCCTATACCGCGCTCGGAAATGTTTACGGGAAACTACGAAAGCGACGCGAGGCAATCGAGGAATACAAACGAGCACTCAGGTTTCAAACCACTGATGCCAGAAAAGCAGGCACTAACGAACTCCTCGGAATTATTTATAGTCAGCTTGGCCAACCTGGAGAAGCCATCTACCACTTGAACCTTGCGATCAAGCTCGAGCCGCAAGAGTCGGGTGCTTATCTGACCCTGGCAGGAATTTACAACAGCCAGAAAAACTACGATGAAGCTATTCGTCTATACACGAAGGTGAAAGATCTGGAGCCTCGGCCAAAAGCATCTTTGTATTCCATGCTGGCTCAGGGTTACTTCAGTAGAGCGGTAAAAACCGGCAACGACTCGGATCACGAAAAGGCGATCGAACTCTTGAATGAAGCGATCAAAATCAATCCTCGCGCCGCCTACATCTATAAGGTGCTCGGCAACGTTTACAAGTTTTATAAAAATGGCCTAAACGCTGAAGCGGCGCTTAGCAATTACGAAATCGCAAAAGGTCTCGATCCGAATGATGCCGGCACTTATTTCCTGATTGGCGATCTTCATGCTTCCGTTACTCGCAATTACGATGCTGCCATCAAGAACCTTAACGAAGCAATCAGGTTGAAACCCGACTACGCATTAGCATACTGGACGTTAGCCATAGTCTACCGGGAACGTAAAGACTATGACGAAGCCGTTAGAAATTTTATTGAAGGATTGAAATATGAGAAGACTTTAGAGACGTATTTCCAGTTGGCGGACCTGTACGATCAGCAAAAGAACTATGCCCAGGCGATCAAGTGGATGCAGGAAGGCGCTCGCCATGATCCCGAGAACCACTTTCCCTATTTTCATATCGCGCGGTTTTACACTCACTGGCAGAAGAACGACGAGGCAATTAATTTTTACAACGAAGCCATCAACCGGCTGAAACCCGATGATTCCGCCATCAAGAATTTATACTTGTGCCGAATCATTCGTTTGCGGCGACAGTATCAGGACGCAGTGGCGTGCTTTGAGAAGCTCAGTTATCCCGTCGCGGATCAAGTGCCCTATGAACTAGGCGCCACGTATGTCGAAGCGGGAAACAAGCAAGCGGCACTCATTCAGCAGCAGAGACTGGTTGAACTAAAATCGAATCTCGCGGATTCGCTGCTGGCAGACATTAACGCGATGAAGCCGGGCCAATGACTCCAGTCGCTTGGCGGCCATACATCGATCTCACACGGAGGAACCTTCAACTCATGACTCTCTCATTCTCGAAAATCCTGATCGCAGTTGCGGCGCTCTGTATCTTTACCGGGCCGGCGTTTGCCCAGGAAGTTGAACCGCCTAACCCGGTAAGAAACTCGGATCCTGAGGTGAATAAGCCAAAACCGAACGTCCGCCGCAAGCCATCGGCCGCAGATAAAAAACGGGAGGAGATTGAGCAAACAATACAGAAAGGCAACGATGCGCGCGCAAGCAACCAGTATAAAACCGCCGTTGACGCTTACGCGCACGTCGCAAATATTCTGAGCCCCAAAGAAGCCCGAGCACATTACGGACTGGGCAATGTGTATGCGGACCTTTCCTGTCCGGACTCCGCTATCGCTTCATATCGCACAGCACTGAGTTATAAAAGAGACTACCGGGATGCGATCATTGCCCTCGGCTATGTCCTCGCCAACAAACACCGATTTGATGAAGCGGAAAGCCAATTCAAGGAGCTCTTTAATTCAAAGAAAGACGATCCCGCCGGTAACATCGGCCTGGGGTTCGTGTCGTGGAAGAGAAAAAACTACGACGAAGCAATCAAACAATTGAACCTGGTCATCAATGGCCAAACGATCAAGAAGCTTGACCGGTCGCTGGCATTATTAGTGCTGGGCGACGTCTATCGTGAACGCGCAAACTGGGCCCAGGCAAAAACAACCTATCAAAAGGCAATCGAACTCTATCAGGGTGATGACTTCACCAGGTGGGTCGCTTCCCAAGCCTATGTTGGCCTTGGTCTATCTGAGTTATTTCCGGCAATGTCGGACTTTAGCCGCTTTACGCACGATGAGCGCAACACGCAGGATCGGGAGCGTGTTATTAAAGCCGCCCGACAAGCGGAAGATTACATGGTGCGAGCAATTTACGACTTTAAATACGGCCACCCGAATAGCTATCTTTATTGGGCCCTTGCATTGCAGTATCAACTTCGCTTTCCGGACGCCGAGTCAAAGTTCAACGAATACTATAAGAAGATAGACGAACTAGAAGGACAGGTGCCGTCGCTCGCGAAGACCAAAACCTGCGATTACGGGTTCGTTGCACTCCGGGCAAACTACTACAGCTACATGGGACACTTCCTTCAGCAACAGCGGTTCTTAACGTCCGACCCACAAGAGACTGCTAAACTTGACAACAAAGCAATAGAAAACTTTCAGCAGGCCGTTCGCTTGAGAAGCGACGATGCCGGCGCCTACTCAACTCTCGCGGGCATCTTTTTGATGCGGAAACAATATGCGGAAGCCGCCGAACAATACGAACACGCTCTGTCGCACGCGCGCAACGAATCGCAGAAAACAAACTACTATCGCGGTCGGGGTTTCGTGTTCTCAAGAATGGGAAGGTTTTCCGAAGCCGTTGCCGATCTCAAACGGGCAATAAGCATTGAGCCTGATGAAGTCACGCAGTATTGGCTCCTGTCGAGTGTTTACGACGATCAGGGAATGTGGGACGAAGCTATTTCCGCCGGGCGCAGCGCGATGGAGCGCGAGAAACCGCCGGTAGCTCATTCATACCAGTTTTTGGCGAACACGCACTATAAAGCCGCGCGGCAAACAAGAAATGCGGCGCACTTTGAGGAAGCCCTTAAACTGGCGCGCAAGGCAATCGAGATTAGCCCTACATTTGCAAGCGGCTATTTATTACTGGGGCGGATTTACAAGTCCTACAATAACGGGATTGGAGCTGACGAGATCTTAAGAAACTTTCAACTCGCGGCACAATATGACCCTCGGAATCCGCAAATATTCCTTTCCTTAGGCGATCAGTATTTATTGCTCAAGAACGAAAATGCCGCGATAAAAAGCTATTCCGAGGCGATTGCGCTGAAACCTGACTGGGCAGAAGCTTACTGGGCATTGGGCCTTGCATATCATCAAAAAGGTGATGACGCAGAAGCGGCCCGGCAATTGGAAAATGCCATTAAGCATGATCCAAAGCATCTGATTGCATACCTGGACCTGGCTAACGTTTACGATAAGCAAAAGAGACACGAGGAAGCTATCCTCTTGTCGCTAAAAGCTACCGAAGAGTTCCCCACCGATTACCTGCCTTACAAGGAATTGGCAAGAATATATACCAACTCTAAGAAGATTCACGAAGCGATTCGGTATTACGAGAAGTCGATTGAGTTAGTCAAAGGAAACGAAGCCTGGGTTGGAGAGGTCATGAAGTGCCGCGTACTGCGGTTGCGGAGTCAATATTCCGAGTCGATCTCGTGCGCTCAGAATTTGAAGCTACCGGCTTCAGGTGATCCGGCGCAGATCCCATATGAAATCGGGCTGACCCACGTGGCCAGCGGCAACAAAGAAGCGGCACAAAAACAATATGAGGAACTCAGAAAATTGCAGTCCAGCCGGGCAGAGGATCTGCTCCGGCAAATCAACGAAATGAAACGTTGATAGATCACGGTTGTATCACTTCCAAGTCTGGAGAAGGCATTTCGTCGCCATCGCGAGTGAGGAAGGCCCACAGATGGTCCATCGCTTGGCCGTTCTGGCGCTGACATCCTCTCTATGTCCAATGATTCAATACGCTGTCACACTACCACGTTGCCTTCACTCGAAGGACGCACCTCGTGGAGAACTTTCAGGTGAATCATTAGCTGTGCCCTCGGAAATGCGACGCGTCCATTAAGGGTCGATAACGAGTCTTTAGAGTACCTCAGCTTGCCTCAAAACTCTGGACTGAATCCTAGATTGAGACACTCGAAAGTGCAGCAGATAGGTCACTTAAAGAGCTTGTTAGCGGCCTGAAGGTATCGCAGTTGTGGGGCATTGACAGCGCATTTATGGTAATAATCGGGGCAGCGTTTACGCTGGATAGTGGGTTGGCTCACACTTCCCTGAACGGGCAGAAACGACTTCCGCCCCGCCGCAGACTACGCAACCCTCGCCAACAGCCACTCCAAGCGCGGATGCCCCGGCATCTGCTTCTTCGCCTCAGAAATAGAAATTCCAGAGAAAAGCCGCTGAGAAGGACTAGCCCAATTTAACTAGGCAACCTTGGTTGTTTTGCTTGGTTTATTTACTAGCTTGGCGTCCTTGCGTGCCTGTTTTGCAGCTTTGCTCAACGTCTCCATAATCTGGAGCTTTTCGTTAACGGGAAGCCTTTCGAGAGCCTTTCGCCCCAAGGCTTTTCTTGCGAGTATTTGAGATACGTCAGGATATTTTTTCATAATGCATCCCAAGTCTTTTGCAGGGCTTCGAGCTTACTCTTTAGGTTGTGCCTAGAAAGTATATCGTTGAGTTTGTCAGTGTCACAAACGTTGGCCTCAAAGAACTGAGCTATTCGCGTGTGATCTTTTCTTCTGCCTGTTTCAAGCATATTGGCAACCAAGTATTCGGGAGCCATTACTTGAATGATCACATCATTGACGGAAAAGCTATTAGCTGTTTGAACACCTTCATCATTCAAAGGATTGAACACTGGTAGGAATTGGACTCGTAAGCCCTCAATAATAAATCCCTCTGCGTATTCTGGAACTTTACGAGGCCGTAAATAGTCATATATCGGGCGAAGAGGATCAAGTTCGTTGGTGATACCGTTAATAAAACAAAAGGTGTCAACGTCAAAAGTGGCAAATGGCTCTGTATAGAAAAGTGAGGCCATTGCGCCACCCAAAGCATACGATTCAATTACGCCATCAGTGACCATCTGATTGATGACCTTAAATGTTTTGTCGAGAGAAATATCCGGTGGCGCTGCGGACGTAATGCTTATAGCCGGAGCCGTTCCAGAACTCTGAACTTTGCCGGGCGCGTTACTAAAAGTGGTCGTCTTTCGCATAGCTGAGTAAATATACCATGCTGAATTCAAGTTAAGACACCCTGCCTCACAGGCAGGCACAGATGAAACAATGTCTCTATAGTGTTTCGCCTCTTTAGAGGCGGGACTGATCTTCGCGCCAACGAAGACCACCCCTACACGACCGAATCCTGGATAAGAGGAGTTCGACCATGCTTGAAAATCCTAACACGACTGTCGTTAGTCCCCCGCTTGATGCGGAGACTGGCAGATCGCCTTTGCACCTTACCTAAACCGGCCACAGCCGCGATAAACCGTGCCGTAGAAGCGCTCTACGAACACAGTGAGTTTCGTGCTGTAGCTCTTGAGCTATTCCGCGCCTCCGTACAGGGACGTTTGACGGTGGAAGTTGAAAGCTTGATCCATCATTAGGGATAAGGACATAAGGACCATGCGTGAGAAACCGCAACGCTTAGCAGCGAAACTGAAAGTGGTCCGGCAACGCCCTCAGACTCAGCCAGACCGAAATGAAAGAACGACTGACATTCGCGGGCCACTATGGCCGGATCTCCTTTGCGGCACTCCATGCCGCAGGTTTCCATTGACTGCCTAACTAAGGGTGGAAAACACCGGTAGCTCCAGCAACGGCCGGTCGAGTTGTCCGTCAACGCTCGAATACAGGTTGAGGCCGATGAGCCACTCCGCGCCGGTTGTAACGGGCTCCACTTGTGTGAACCAACTCTGCACGGCGGTTATGATCTCTTGTACCGTAGTGGCAGGATCGTAGGTAAATTTCGGGCGAAACTTCACCGGCAGGTACGGCACGATTCTCTCACCACCCGGAGAAACTGCAAGCTCGTAGCCGTAACGCACGCCGCAACTGATCGTGCGATTGTTTGTCGCGTCGCCAAAAAGCTCTGTAAAGACGGCGGTGAGCGGGTTGGTTGCCGGATCGGTGGTCCAAGCGCCGATCGGGAACGGGTCGTGCCAGGCGAGCAGCGGCGAAACGAGGTTCGGAAACGCAAACCACTGCGTTTGATAAATGAACGCCGGACGCGTCGGCGCAAGCGTCGAGAGGTTGGCGTTGCGAATGACCTGCAATTGCGATGAGGCGTTCTGATAGTTGGCGATCGCCAGGCCGGCGAAACGCATTTCCAGCGAGAGCAACGTAAACGCCTCAACGCCTTCCGGAAAGTCGTAGCGGCGGCCCCGCTCTGTGTCGACGCCGTTTCCCATGCTCACAAACTCATTGCCCACAAACACTCCCATCACCGGCCATCCCAGCGATCCTTGAGCGGTCTCGCGCTCGAGATAGAGCGCTTCGTAAAAGAACTTCTTGAGAGTTTCGTCGAACGTTGCGTCGAGCGTTTGCAGGAACGTGTACCGCTCGGGCTGCGGACCAAGGGCCGACGCCCTTCGTTGCGCGAAAACGATCCCGTTGGACCAGTACGACGACCAGGCCGTCGCGATCGTGCTGGTGAGCGAGGCAAACGTCTGCATCGCATTCTCGATCGTCGATTTATCCGGTGAACTCGCGTACTCGGGAAGATGCTTGAGGATGTCCCATAGTTGCGGCGCGACGCTGTTGTATTGCGCGAGCGCCGCGAAAAGGTCGACCTCATCCAAAGCACGCGCCGCGCCAAACAATGGCGCCTGATTGAGCTCCACTTCGAGATGGATCTGATCGACCGCCATGCTCTGATGCTGATACGCGAAGGCATAGTCCCACAACAGCGCTTCGGTGTAATCGGCCGGCTGCGGATGCGTTGGCACCGCAGTTTGGCCGAGCAGCACGGGGAGCGGCGGATAGGAACGAACCGGAAGCGGAACACTCGGAGTGCCCAGGTCTATCGACACCTGCGGCGGGAGATCGTCGTTCAGAACAAGCGTGACCCAGTCTGACGCGTCGTAGCCGTCTACGATCTCCTTGATGTTGAACTCCACTTCGTTGATGGGATAGTGGATCTGCAATTCAACCGTGCGGCCGAGCCCTTCTTTAGCCACACCAAGCAGGAAATTCACATACGACGGCTGGTTTGGCGGCGTGGTTGTCAGCGACGTCTTTGCGCTCGTCAACGTCGCGCGCAATTCCTCGAGCACCGGATCGTCTGCGAGCTTGCCCGGACCGGAGAACTTTGCGTAGACATTTGTCCACGGCGACGACACTGTCGCGTTGTATTGCACGACGGCGTCGACGTCGTATCCAGTGGTGAGATTGACGAGGAGAAGTTGCCGCAGAGATTCGACCGCGGCGCTCCAGTCAGCAGGCGCAGGATCCGTTCGCGACGGATCGGGTTGTCCGAAATCGAGGATGTAGTCGAGACCAGCGGCGATACCGGCGGCCAGTAATTCTTTTGACTCGAGCACAGATTCGAGTGTCTGACGTTGTGGGGTTTGATACGCGGCAGCGGCGTAAGCGGCTGAGACGAAAAGGTCGGCATCGTTGAGGAAGCGTTGCGCCCACGTTTCCATATCCACGCCCTGGAAATCGGTGGCCTGCGGCGCGCCAAGCGTGCCATCGGCCTGTAGTGGCTTAATCAAGACTCCATTGCGCGAAACGAGCGCGTTGTCGAGTGAGCGCAGTGCGAAGTACTGCGGGATCTGCTCATCGTCTACCGTTACGCCCGGCTGGATGTTGACGCTTTCAATGTAATTACTGCCGAAGGCGATGCCCCACACGTCAGTTGACGTTTGGGAGCGATCGTCCGCGAGCACCTTGCCGGTGGCGATGCGGAGGACCGGAATCGCGGCCTTCACTTCTCTCGCGAACTGTTGCAGCGCGAGGTACGCATCCGCACCCGTGCCGTTGTTCTTCGGCACAGCCGGGATCGACGCGATGTTGTGTTCCGCGGACCCGCCGCGAAACGCCGGATCGACAAGCGCGGTTTGCCGCTTGATCTCGAGAAACGCATGCACGTCGAAGATCGCCTGCGGAAACTGCCAACCACTGGCGCCGAACGGCGCGGTGAGTGAGGCTGGTGCGGGAGCGAGAAGGATCGTGGCGTCACCGGCGATGAACGCGCGGCCGCTGTTCGCCGCGATCACGTCGGCGACGGTTGTCTGAATCCCGAGTTGCCCGAAACGCCAGACAAAACTGACGAACGTATCGAAAGCACTGGTGGTGATCGTCGGCGGATTAACGCCGCCGAGTGGTGAGACGAGCTGCACGCCTCCGACGACAATGTTCGCCAAACCACTGTTCGCGACCGCAAAATCATTTACATCGATGCTGTATCGAGTTGCGACTTGTAGTGGCGTCTGCGCGTCTGGCGCGGCGAGTTGCGCGGGTGTCGCAAGAAGGAGCGCTTCCGATTTTAGATAGCCGGGCGTCGCTTCGATCACTGAAACAACTTGCGTGAGCGTCACGGGCGGATCGAATTTGGCGAGCAATTCGGAGAACGATTCACCGTCTGTGGTGGTGACAGTCTGTCCGTCAACGGTGATCGTTTCGTTGCCGGCGAGCACGCCCGGCAGCTCTTCATTCATTTCCGCCAGCGAGAGCGCGGTCGCGCCGAGGAATAGCGCCGCGATGCCATCGAGCGTTGCGTTCGCGGGGATGCGGTACGGAACGCGCAGCGACGACGGAGAAGACGGAAGCCCGGCATGTCCGGGGATCGCGAGATACAACGGATCGGGTGGCCCGGATGGGACCGCCACGAGCGCAACGTTGCGATTGAATCGCAACAACTGGTCGGCCGAAAGCGCATAGGTCGTCGAGGCATCGTCGACTGTGTTGTCAAACACGCTGGCAGCGTCGAGAAAGTTTAGGTAGATCGCCGTGCCGGAGTAAAAGAGATCCACGGTGGTTGTATTGCCCTGTGCGAGTTGGGCCACTGTCGCTCCGGTGCCGTTGTCGCTCAGCGTTTCGTCAACCTGGATGATGTAGCGATCGATCACGAGCACCGCGCCGGCGCGAAACATTCCCGGCAGAAGCGGGTTGGCGCCGGCGACCATCACCGCGTCGTAGTTGACGCCTTTGTCCTGAAACGTTTGGGCGACGTCGTCCAACGTGACGTCGGGATGTTCCGGTGTGATCACCACCTCGACGCCTTCACACGTGAAGACGAATCCCTCGCGCAGCAGCGACGGCGTCGCCTGATTCGGGGCGATGAGACTTGCGACAGTGATGTTGTTTACCGCTGCGATCTCCGCTAGCGATAGCAGTTGAGCCGGCGCCGGCGGATCGGCAGGAACAGTGTAATCATGCGAGGGAATTACCAGCTCCGTGCCCACGCGCAGCAGCAGCGAAGTGTTCTCGTCGTCTTCGAGGATCGCGACCGGATCGCCACCGGTTGGCGTGAGCGAAGTGATCGTGCTGCCGTCGTGGAAAACGGCATACACCGGGATCGTGAAATCGACGCCCGGTACAGGCGAACTGGGAGGCGTGGTGAAGATGCGCGACAGCGGCACGTTGGCGTTCGCCGTTCCCAACCCTTCGTATCCGACGCCGTACGTTTCTGACACCGCGGCAAGATTTGGCGTGAGCGACGTGTTGACGTAGATGTTCGTCAGTTGAGCCGCGGTTTTTAGCCACGCGCAGGCGCCGGCGGCGAACGCCGGCAGCGAACCCGAGGTCGCGAGCGCGTGCGGATTGCCACCGACCGTGTCGAGCGTAGTCGATAGTGAATATGAAACGTCGCTCTGTGCGAGCTGGTAATAGATCTTCGAGAAGTCGGAGAGTTGGTTCGCGGCTGTCGTCGCAGAATCGCTCGTGCGTTGCAGGCCGGCCGGCAGATGCGTGGACGCTTGTAATGAGAAGATCGTGACCAATATTGCGCCGCTGTTTCCCTCTGCTGGAGGGCTGACAGTGAAGTGCGCGGTCGTCGCCGGCCATGCGCCTATGCCGATCACGGGATCAGTGTAGCCAACCTGGACGTCGAATACGTCCGGGCCACCCGACGACGCGTCGCCGGTGAGCCTGGAATTGTTGCCGTAGACGTCGCGGAACGAGAGATTGACGCTCGTCTTTGCAAGTGTCCAGGTGCCGCCACTCGAGGCTCCGGTGATGCCGGCGTAAGGATCGAGCTCGGGTAACGGCAGACCGTCCACCTCGGGCAATGGATGCGCGAGTGCATAACGCCAGATCGGGATGACCTGGAAAAGATCCCAGGTCTCTTCGTCAGACGTGCCCGGCACTTGTGGTCCAACAGGCATGCCCGGATTGCTGGCGGCGAATGCCGTCGTCTGCAGGAGCTGATAGGCGATCATGCCGTACAGATCGCGGATCGCGATCTGCTTGTCATTCGAGTCGTTTTCCGCTGGCGGATTCTCCAGGGAAGTGAAGAACGCCACGTTGCCAGGATCGACAGTCGCTTCGCGAGTTTCTTCTGACAAGTCGGCGACGCGCGCAAAGAGGTTCGTCGCGCTCGCGTCGATCGAGTTGCCGACCAGCGCGGTGTCATTGAATGAGTGCAGCTTGCGATCCGGCGCGGTTGAATTCATTTGTGAGGCGAGCAACACCAGCAGTGTCAGCGTTGCTGTCCCGTCGGACGAAAAGATCGATTCTGGCAGTGCTGCCCCGCTTGCCGAAGTGTATTGCAGCCAATAGCCTCCGCCTCCGACGACGCTGCACTCCCACATGAGCGTGAGGAAGCGTTGCGAATCGGCGAGGCGCGCGTAGTAGTCGCCTTCCGTCGGCGGATCTTCGAGCGCCAGGCGACTGACCTCGTTGCCGCTTTGCGTCTCGGTGGTCAAATTTGTCTTGATGATATAGGTCGCGTTGTCCGTGACCGGCACTGAGGTCAATCCGTTCGGCAGGCCGGCGCTTACCGACTGTTGATACAGAAGGTGCAACGTGGCGGTGTCAGTCAGTTGATCGAGGTATTCCCAAACCTCGAGCAGCAACTGACGGCCGGCAGTGTCCGCGCCGAAAACCTCGTAGGTGTTAGGTAAGCCCGGGATGGTGCGAATGCGGATATCGATGCTTGTGGCCCACGCGTAGAGCGTCAACTCCTGCGGTTCCGCGGACGGACCGAGTTGGGGATCGACGTTGCAGAGCGCAAAGGGTTTCGTCGGATTGAGAAGCTCTGCGCGCATCAGGTCGTCGCTGAACGGCCAGAGTGTCGGCATTCCGGTCGAAGGCTCGGGGACGTTTTGCGGATTCGGAATCGCGATCGTCTCGGTCGTTTGCCAGACGATCTGCTGCTGTAGCGCATGCCGCACCGGCACGTCACGGAAGAGCGGGCGCGGAGCAGGCGGCGTGATGAAGACTTGCTGCAACACGGGCGCGGGATAGTTCTCGCAGAGATCGACGTCTGTGATGCTGTAGACGATCTCTTCAATGGGCGCAGTCAGCGCAACGAGACCGCGCCTGGGTTTGTCAGCGCGCGCGAGTCCGGGATTGAAGCGGTTATGTTCGGCGGTAAGCCTCTCTTCACCACTGAGAGTCGATGAATCGTAGAGTTGCAGCCAGGTGGCCGTGGCGTCGTAGTTCTGCACCGTGATTTGCAGCCGCTCCGTGGGCGCCGGCGGCGGATCGCACGTTTCGGGCGGATTCGGTCCCGCTAACTGCTGGCCCGTGAGTTCGTAGAGACCGGTCATTGGTCCAGTCGCGTGGTACTTGCCGTCTTCGCCCAGCACCGGCGCGGGCAGGCGCAGTCCGGCGATCAAATAGCGCGAAGTTTGACCCGCGATCGACGAGCCGTAATCGCGGAGGATCACCGGAACGAGATCGGCTTCGGTCGGCGTGCCTGAGCCAATCGGCGCGGACGCGGGATGTGGAACGATGAATGCGAGAGTGCTCGACGTCGCGAGCAGGCCACCAATATCTGCCACGCGCCTGCCAACGTCGTCCAGCGAAAGAGCGTAAAGCGCGGCAAACGAGGAGATCGTCTGGTCCGTTACTGTAGTCACATGGCACTGTGGCACTGTAACCGGCGTGAGCGGCGCCAGTATCGTCGCGTTCTTCACCACCAAACGGAATGATGCTGCCTGGTCGAGCCATTCTCCCGATACCTGCAACTCAATTGGAAAGCGATTGGCGATCGACTGGAGCATTTCTCCGGGGAAGACTGCCGTTCCGATGTCGGGAATGATCACTCGCGCGAGAACGGAGCCGGAATCGGAACCGGGATTGACCGCGATCACAGCCTCGAGCCAGTCCGCAAACGACAGATTGCCGGCCTGATTTTCATAGACGGCGAACGTCGCGGCGACGGTCCAGATCGTGTCACCAGGCTGTGTGTTCCAGGTGACGGGATTGGAGAGATCGTCAAATGCTTTCGGCACGAGCACCGACGCCGGCATTGGTCCTGCGAAGTCGATGTTATTCAACGTGCCGATGGTTTGCACGTACCATTCGACGAGCGGCACGTCACCATTCTCCGTCAGCCCGAGTTCGTCAGTGCCGTGGTCGCGAACGTAGAAGAAGGCGGCGACGAGTGCGAGAGTGAGCGAATGAGAATTGACGAACGAGCTTTGGGGCACGTCGAAACCGGCGTTGGGAAGTAGCAGGTTGACCTGCGCGAGGAGCGCCGGATCCTGCAACCAGGTGTCAACGTTCGCACCGAACTTCGTCGCGATCGAGGCGAGGGTCTCGCCGTCGAGAACCTGGTGCAACACGTCGCCGAGATTGATCGCGACGCTCGGTTTCAGCGGCCACGACGGGTTTCCGGAAGCGATACTTTCAGGAGTAGCCCCAATCTCGACAGCGATGGTCTCACCCGGAGCAGCGTCGTGTAGTTCAGTCTCGAGATTCGGATTCAGGGCGAGGATCTCAGACGAGGTCATCCCGAATGCGTCGGCGACCTGGTCTACGGTGTCTCCCTCACGCTTGACGTACGGCGCCGAGACGGTGGGAAAGAGTTCGGCGATCGACGACAACGATTCGTCATTCGCGCCGGTAACCGTGTACGGAAACGCGGCCATTGCAGTCAGCGCCGACTGCACCGATGCTTTGGCTATCAGCAGGAAATAGTCGCGGAAGATGAAAGTCGCCATCGACTCAGTCGGATCGTCTGCTCCGACAACATGCGCATCGGCGAATTGGGTTGCAGCCGGTTGTGGATCGATCTGCGCGAAGAACTGCTGCACCTCGTGTTCGTACGTTGAATCGATTGGCTGGTAGGTTTCAAAGCGCCGCTGATCGTCAGGCGTGGTGGCCGAATCCCATCCGAGCGGCGGCGGAATCGGAAAGATCGTGCCGCTGCTGGAATCCGGAGTGCCACTCGGAATGCCGCTGACGCGCATCTCGATATTCAATTTGAAGAATTCGCTCAACGTCGACATGTCGAGACTCGCAGATGCTTCAGGTTGGTCCAGTTGCCGCGCAAGCTCTTCGAGTTGGCCCAGCGAGACGACGCCACTCACCGGATCTAATCCGATGGCCGCGAGCGACCAGCGGAACATCGCTTCGATCAGGACATTGAATGGAATATCGGCCACCGTGTCTGCCGACGCGAGATGATCGGTCGTAAGCCGCCGCGCCTGTTCGATCGACCGTGCGAGCGGTGACACGCCGCTGTCGGCCATCAGCATGAAATTGATGCGATACGCAGGAGTTTCGTTCGCGGGCGTTGGCTGGCTGGGCCACTGCACTGCAACCTGATCGATCGTGTACGACGGCAGCATCTTGATCGCGACCGAGTGTATTTGCCCGTCCGGGAAGACGTTGATGTCTGTGGGCCAATTGAGGTCGTAAGTCGCCTCGGCGCCGCTGAGACGCAACCGCGCTCCGTCAGGACCGAACCGTTCGCGCAGGTATGCTTCGCGCGTAAACGCAGCGACGTGTTGCGGACGGCGTCGCGACGACGCCCACGCGTTGCTGGTAAGTCGCCGGGCCGAGCTTCCGCTGCTCTGATCGGACGCGAGGATCCAGGGCGTCGCACTGTCTGAGCCGATCGTGAACGAAGCGTTCAATTGCAATGAGAAATGGAACGAGATCTTAACGAAAAGGATCTTGACCTTCGCGCTGACAGAGACGCCGACGTCGAGTTCGACGAGCGTTTTGCGATGTGAAGCAAAGGTGAACGTCACGATCGCATGGGCCTCGACGCTCACCGAGACCTTGATTACCTTGAAGTCAACCGAGCCGTAAAGCTTTCCGACGAGCCCCGCCGAACCCCGCGCCCAGTAGTACATGGCATTCGGCTTCGACTGATCGGTCGGTTGGAACCACGCCAGCACGCCTTCAAAGATCGCCACCACCTGAATGTAGAGGCCGGCTTTCAGCGGACCTTTCTCGAACGTGCGTCCGACTCCGACGGCAAGTCCGACGCCGAGTTCGACCACGGGCGAGAAGTTGCCGTTGGTGATTTTGGGCACGCGCGTCGACGTTGCGCCATCGAGCACGCCGAAGTAGATACCGCCACGACCGATAAAGATGCCGGCTTCGAGTCCAAAGGAGTTGGTGAAGTCGCGGTTATGCGGGAACCCGAGATCGATCAGGAAGTTCCCGTTGGTGAAGATGTCGACGGTGATGATGCCGAGGGTGATCGAGACGTAGCCGAGGTTGATCTGACGAAACGCGTCCGGAACTTGCAGCCGCACGCGGAACACGCCGACGTCGTCGGTAACTTTCTTGTACAGTAACTCGAAGCTGAGTCCCGCCAGCGAACCGGCATCAGGACCCGCGAGCGACAACACCAAGCCGTAGAGATCCGGATCGTGCAACACGATTCCGAGTGACACCGTGCCCATCACGGTGATGTCGATGCCGAACATCCATTGGCTCGACGCGTCGAAGCGCAGATCGCTCTGCTCGAGCGGATTCTTCTTCGGGTCTGTGATCGGCTGCATCTCCTCGCGAAGCTTATTCAGCACTTCGGTAATGGAGTTGTAGTTAGTGAGCCCGCTTAGAGTGACGTGTTGGCCCGCACCGAGATAGCGCAGATCGATCAGCGAGATTCCCTCCCCCGGCACCTCGGGAGGCGGATCGTTGACTGCATCCCACGTAAGCGGATTGCCGTTCGTGAAGTCGTAGCGCTTACCGAGCAGACTGCCGGTGAGGATGAAGCTCACTTTTCCTTCACCCGAAGAACGGTCGTACAACAATCCGACCGTATCGAGGTTGCAGAATGCCAGCGAGAGATTGACGCGATAAGTCAGAGCGATGGTCTGCTCGGTTGGATCTATGCGCGCCTCGAAGCGTGAGAGATCGATCGAGTTGAGGAACGACCACGGCGCGTCGAGATGGTAGTTGACGTTCGGATTCGCGAGGCCAATGAGATACGTTACGACATCGCCGAGCGTGAAACCGCTCAACGTGATGACGAGTATCTGATGTTTCCCGTCTGCCGGAAGTGTCGTCGTGTTTTTTACCCACTCCGTCGATGCGCGCACGGTCACTTTGTCGAACGTGACCTCAAACCGGTAGACCTCTTCGGTGTCGCTGAAAGAAACCGCGATGCCCACTGAAAGACGGTTAATGGTGAATTTGCCGGAGAGTTCACCAGCGTAGATCATCTCGGCGTTGCCGGGGTCGCTGCGGAGTGGCGAGTTGAGCAGAATCAGATCGTCGGAAACGGTTTGTTTGGCGCGGCGCTCGACGAACGCGCTCGCAACAGCCGAGAGCGTGAGGCCGAGCACCTGCGGCTGCCAGCGAACTTCCAGCGTGCCACGCGCCGAGTAAGGATTGTTTGTCGACGTGGTTGACGAGTTCTCATACGTCATCCACAGGTCGGTGAGCAGCACTTCCGGCAACTCGAACGCGGGCTCAAAACCGAGGAGAGCAAAAGCGAAGTCGAGCAACGAGAGCACGCCGTCTGCAAGACCACCCTCGAAATGCCAGATACCATCTGTGCGGTACTCGGCGCTGATGTTGAATGTCGCCTTCGTCGTCTCGGCGCCGCTGACGTCGACGGCGAGTCCGACGAACGCGGTCATGCTGCCATAGACTTTGTTCTGCGTAACGTAAATCTCGCCGATCACGCGATCGAGACTGAACTTCACGAGGTTAATCTGTGTGGCCCAGAGCCCGTCGACCATCAGCGATGCCTGGTAGGTCTGGGCCAGCGGAATCGCCTGGAGAAAGATGTTCGTGATGCGAAGATCGTCAGGAATGCCGCCGCTGCCGCCAAAGTACTGCTTCAGCACAGCGCCGAGCGGAACGCAGATATCGCTCTCGTTGCGCGCCTGGATCACCCAATCGGGAAGCGTTGCGTTGACGGCGAGCTCGATCTTGTTCGTCAAGCAACCGTCAGTGAGCGGCTCGACGTCGAGGAACGAATCTTCGAAGAAGGTTAAACGTCCCCAGACGTTGCCAGTGACCCAGTTGTCTGGACCGGTCCAGTGAAATGTCCACGCGGTGCCAAGCTCGCGCACCGTGATGAATGCGAGCGACGGTTGCCATGTTTCCACCGACGTCAGCGCGATCGATGCGTGCATTAACGTGAGGCTTTGCCCATCGAGCGGAGGCTGAATGCCGACGCCGACTGCCTTTACACCGAAGTTGCGCAACAAGCTGTCGGCCAGTGGAAAGGGAAAGAGCGGGAGATTTCCGGGCGGCTGGCCGAAGTAATCGAGAATCAGCGCGAACCCGGTTGTGGCAGTTATCGGTTCAGAAAAAACCGCCGTCAGCGGCCAGACAAAATTGCCCTGCAAGAGCGGGGTCGTGATTTCGGCCGTGATCGACACCGCACGGCCGAACGAGATTTCCGCGTACACCTCGGCAACTGAATTGATCGCCAGTTCGTCGAGCGAGAAAATATCGGTTGCGTCGCTGCGAAGTTTGATACCGACTTCGCTGATGTTGATGATTGGAATATCGGTGCTGGCGTTTGGCGCAGCAGCCCAGAGCGTGAACACCGGATGGTCGGGAGCGGCGAAGTCGATTCCGCCGGAGAGCCGGAGCAATGGGGCGCCGAAGTAGTCCATGTACTCCGCAAGCACGCTGCCGGTCAGGACGAGCCAGCCCTGGAAACTGGGAATAAATCCTCCCGGTGGTTTCGGCGGCTCAGTAGTGACGGAAAGCTGTGGCTGTTGCACTACCAGATCATTCAGGACTGAGTCTACGAGCGGTACGGTTTCGTGATCGGTGATCCGGCGCGATTTTGGAAGGTTGCTAAACGAGGTCGAAAACTTCCACGGCGTCGTTGCATCCTGACCCTGCATTACGAGTGTGAAGCGGTTGCCGGACGGAACAGACTCGCCGGTCAGTGTCGTGCTCCAGGTAAAGTTTCTGTAGCTCGCGTTGCCGGTGAGGACCACGGCACGCGGACCCATTGTCAGCGTCGCGCCGGTCATTGGCAGCGTGTTGTCACCCACGATCCCGATTGCCTCGAGTGTCAGTCCGAGATCGGGAACTGTGGTGGCGGCGAGATTGATGTTGCCGTCGTGCAGCGCGGCGTTGAGATCGTTATAGATTTCCTGAAGCGACATGCGTCATCTCGTGTGCGGAACCGCGCCGTGGCGGTCGGTGCGGCGGAACGGAATTTCTTCTGCCTGCTCCCAATCGATGTGGAAAGTAATTACGCCGGTCGAGGTAATCGTGAAATACCAGCCGGTGCGTTGCGGCGGATTGGTGAGAGTGAGAACGGTGGTGAAGATCCCGCGCTCGTCGTCTTGAACTCGCTCCCAAACACCGATGGCGCCGTTGTACCAGACGAAGTCGTGCGCAAGCGCATCGGTGGTGGCGTGGACGGCGAGCAGCTCCATGACGTTTCGATATGGATGATTGAATTTTGAAAGATAGCCGGCACTGGCGATGACGTTTTCCGCGGCGACGTTTTTAGCGAAGGCGTTGGCGATACTCAGGTTAGGGTTGGTGGAAGTAAAGTTGTCGGCGATGGTGCGCAACGCGCCGTGATGCGGCGCGCCGAGGGCCCTGCAAGGTTGGACCGGGTTTGGTTTACTTGCTGCTTTCCAGCGATCGAAGACGTTGTTGTTGATCCAGCCGAGTGTGTCGGCAGTCGCATCGCCCGGAATCACTGCCGTGACTCCGCCGAAGTCTATGGCGACAACAGCCGACGTGCCGTTACGTTCAAGATCTTCAGCACTACGCGAGACGGGCACGTTCACGCAGAGGACCCGGATTGCGACACCATCGATCGTCTTGATCATGCCTTTCGTGCCCGGCTTTTTGTAGTTAGAGACTTCACGACCGAGCGGTTCGGCGTCAATACCGAATTGGTCCTCCCAATCGACGATCACGCCGCTCGCTCTTTTTCTCCATTTCAGGCCGCCGTAGTAGATGTCCTCGACCACGCAGCTCGGAAAACCAACCTGAATCTTCTCGAGCAGAGTGGGGAGAAGGCTCCAGTGATCGAAGTCCTGATGGGAGATGAGCAGCAGGTCGATGGTCGGCGTGAACCCATCGTCCTCCATCTCTTTCAGCGCGCTGGTGACGGAGTCGATCGCAGAGTCGGAATACTTTCTCGTTCCCGATTCCGAGCCGAGGTCGAAGAGCGCGAGGTGGGCCAGCCGGCCGGAGCTGTCATAGATGCGCAGGAGCGTTCCCATTCCCTGATCGCAATGAAGAAAGTCGACTTCGATCTCGCTGGTGGCCATCAGTTGTTCTTCCTCCGCGTGAGCGTTGCTGCCGGCAGTTTGCGCGCGTTCACCCGGCGCGCGGTTGGCGAGAGCTTCTTGTTCTTTTTGTCGTCTTGCTCGGCGGAATAGGCAGCGTACCAACCGAGCTTTGTAGGTGTTGTCTGATCGGGATTGCCGAACAGGTAAATGTCGTTGTAGCCCGGCGGGAAGGAGAGGCTGAGAAACTTCATCGCGAAGTTCCGAAAGCGCAGCATGTACTCGCGCTTGCCGGTATCCTCCCTGTTATTGACGATCATTTCGATCGTGCGGAAGGCTAGCGTGATTACACCTTGCAGCGGCAGTTCGACGCCGATGGCGTCCTTGATGCCCGGCAGTCGCACGCCGACGTACACTGCCGGCTCGTCGCGCGTGCCGCCATCGCTCCAACCAAGCAACAGCTTCAGCACGAGCCCCGCGCTTCCGGCCAGCGCGCCCAGCGTGCCGAGGTCGATGTCAAAGACGAGGCCGTACCAGGGATCGAGCATCTTCGACTGCTGTACGCCGGCGGTAATGCTGATGTAGCCCATCGATTCCGGCGACTGCGCGGTTGCCTGACTCGGAGGAAGCGGTGGATTTTGCAGCACGGGATCGGGCGTGGCGATGAAGCTCGACAGCGAGAGCGGAAAGCTTGCGTAGAGCGCTTGTAAGCGCGGCTTGCTGTTAACCAGATCAAACGACAGCGTCTCGGTGAGAAACGTGAACACTGGCGTGGGATTGGCCATCGTAAACTCCATCTGCACGATGAGGTTCCCGAAGCGCAGCGCGCTGGACGACTGCGATACGTCTCCCGTTGTTTCCACTAACGGATCGGCGCCGAACGAGAAGAGATCGAGGTTCGCCGGCGCGTAATAGTAAAGATTGCCGCCCATCTGAAATTGCGAGATCACCGTCTGCTCCGGATGCGCGGGATCGGCTGGACGTGTCGTGACAAGCTGCGTTGAAAGCAGGACCACGTTGCGCAGTGCGGCGTTGTCGATCGAGAACGTGTTCTGCTCATCCATCGTGAAGACGTACGTGCCGTGCTCGACGCCCTGGCTGTCTGTTTGCCGCTGGTACACGCCGTTCAGGATCACGTTGTTGCCGTGCTGTGAAGGAAACAGCAGCGAGGGCATGCCGAACAGCCGGTTGATCAGTAGCTCGACCTTGCTCGAGAAGTCGGTCATCACCGAGTTGCGGAAGCCTACCGTGAGTTGCAGCACCTTGAAGGCGTAGTAGATGGTCGATTCGAAGTACTGATCCGCGGGGTCCTGATAGTCGAGCAATCCGAACATCGACGTGCGGCCAAAGATCAGCGTGCCGGGATTCGCGCCGTACGGCGTAACGTTGAAACCAACGTGATGCGCGTAGAACCGTTTCGAGTCGATGCCGGCGGCGAGCGCCTGGAGCGGAGCAGGTAACTGGTTGAGCGGCACGCCGGCGCCGAAGGCGATGATGCCGGTCCAGTTCGGGTTGTCGAGGATGCCGATGAAGTTTGCATACGGCGACTGTTTTCCGCCGCCACTCGTTTGGGCAAACGAGACACGCGCCTGTTCGTAGATCGATTGCAATTCCGCCTGGGCATCGGCGGCGGCGCCGCCCGGAAACGCGGCGGCTTCGGGCCAGGTCCAACTGGGAAGATCCGCGGTTAGCTCGGCGAGCGAACGGCCGACGGAGAACTTGTAGATCACCATTACGTGCTGGCCTTCGGTGCGTTCCGGGTTGTCCCAGTTGCGTGGCGAGATCTGAAAGTGCCAGTCGTCGATGCGCGGCACTAGCAGGCCCGACTGGCGTTCGAAGATCAGCTCATACGGCGCGGCGTCAGGCGTTGCGGCGACCAACGCGGCATCGAAATCGGTTTCGTTTTCGTAAGTCGGGTAGCCGAGATTGGAGAAGTACGTTTTTACCTGTGCGAGAACGTTCGCAGGGACTGTGCCTTCCGCCTCGATCTCGGCGATTCCTTCCGCCGTGAGTTGGTACTGCACGGATGAATCGTTCATAAAGACGTCGGCGTTCGAGAGGACCATGAAGAGACGATTGGTCTCAAGCGCCTGGCGAAACGCGCCAGTCACTTTGGTGAAGACGAGATCGGGACGATCGGCGGTTGAGTCGCTGTCGTTCGCGATGCCCGTCCACGTCCAGTCCATGCCGTTCGACGCAACGCCGACGGAGATTCCTTGCGGAGTAACGCCGATCGTTTCAGTGTCCGTTGGGGCTTCGCTTTCAGTCACCCTCCACGAGTGGTCAGCCGCGAGGATTGCCTGCCTGCGCGCGGGTGCGATCGCCGCAGCCTCGACTTTCTTCGCGTCTTCAATCTCGTCAGCCGCGAGATGGTTGTACGGCGCGAGCGGAAACGCGCGAGTTCCATCTGAGGCGGCGAGAAGCAGTGCGGGCATTTCGAGAAAATCGAGAAAGACACTGCCGAGATTGTCGTCTGCTCGTGCCGCTGACGCTGGCGGCGCTTTGTACAGCGGCGCATCTTCCGGCTGCGCGAAATAGCTAACCTGCTGATCCGCATTGTTCGTCGACGCCCAGACCCAGGCCGTGGTGCCAAGACCCGTGAGTGGATCGCCAGACTCTTCCGAGGGCAGCAATGGCGCGTATGCGTTTTGTCCGGGGATGAACTCGATGATACTCGCACCGTCATCGGGCATCCCAAGATATTCGAGTCCCGACATGCCGCAGAGGAGGCGATGAATTGAGTTGGCGTCGTCACCATCGGTCAACGTGCCGGCCGTTGTTTTCCACTCGATCGAGAACGCTCCTTGAAGCGTGAGATAAAAGTCTTTCGGCACCTCGTCGTCGGCGCCGACGTAGCGCGGCTGCTCCGCGAACACGAAGCGCGCATCGGGCGTTGCGCCTGCGGCAGCGAGTGGTTGAAGCTCAACGCCGTAACCATGCGCAGTTGCGAACATCGTATCGAAAATCGGCAGCGCCGGATTGAGCGGGACCAGCGAGAAGTAGCTGCGATCCGGATCAAGTGGATGCAGCGAGTTGAGAGAAACGTCAAGATTGAGCGGGCTCAATGGCTGAAAGATCGTGGGGAGGTTGATGGCCGCAATGTAGACGTTTCGCTCGGACGGGAGCGCCTGGTATGGATAGAAGTAACGAATGCCGATGCCGAGTTGCTGAAAGTCGTCAGGATTTGACAGCGTGATCGCCAGCCGCCAGCAAGCGATGGCGGAACCTGCGAACGGCAGTAGCAGCATGCTGTCGTTTGCGTTGTACGACGTGTTCGGACCGAAGAACGTCGCGACCGGAATGCTGCTGTTGGCGAAAGCGAAGCCCCAGTTTTGTGCTTCCGTCGCGAGGGTGATGACGCTTCCTGACGTCACCGTCAACGCGTAGTTGATAAACCGAAAATCCGCGCGGCGGCTGACGGTCCAAATCGATCCTGACTGCGCAGCGTTGAGCAACTGCCCGGCCCACGACGAAACTGGTGCGTTCGGGTTTTCCAGCCAGAGAAACTTCTGTCCCGACGGCCACCCCTGCATATCGAGATACGACAGCAGTGAAGTCTCGAAATCACCATCGGAGGCAGTGGGTGCTTCCGCCAGAAAGAAGTAAATACCGCCGGTATCGCTGGTCCAGGTTTGGCTCAGTGCCGGACTGTCGCCGATCGACGAGCCCGAGGTTGCCTGGAATCCGATCGTACGGCCTGACGACTGCAACCAGTAAAGTTCCGTTCCCGAAACTCGCGTGAATTGCGGCTCAGCCATGATTTATTCATTTCCTCGGGTAGTGATGTGGTCGCCCGGCAGCAGCGGCAGACTGAGCCAGTCAGTCGTCACGCTGTAGGCCATGCCCTGATTCCAATCGAGGCGGATGGGAGTCCCTTTTGAAATGGAATAGTTGCTCGGATCGGTGACCGCATACCCGATCGAGCGCTCGACAAGGATGCCACTCAGAGGAATACCCGGATTGCCGGTCTGCGGAATCACGATCGGGGCACGGCGGCCCATGTTCTCGAGCAGGTTGCCAACAGAGGAGCCGACGGGAACAATCAGTGATTGCTCGTCGAGCCAAACGCGAATGCAGGCGCTGATCGTCGTTCGCCCGCGCAGGTAGGTTGCGGCAACTCCGTTTGGCAGCGGCTGCGCGTTGCGCAGATTCTGGGTCGCAGTTGCGAGTGTTGGGTAGTCACTCGCGGCCAGCACCGCGACGTTAAACGAGGTGCGGGCATCGGCGGTGCTGTCGTTGAGGAGTTGCGGTGGATAAACGAGCCGCACGTACGGCTTGCGGAACTGCGTGTAGTAAAGATCGACGATGCCGCCGCCGCCGCTCGCGGTCGAGCCCTTGGTTTGCGGTGGCGGAACTGTCGATCCCGACTGCGTAACCTGCGACAGAAAAGCGTCGAAGCCGGTGAGCCACTGACCGTTCGCGGTCACGTACGAACCGACGTCGTAGAACGCGCTGCTCGAGCTGACAAAGCCGTCGACATATTCGCTCACGGTCTGGTCGGGCCCGAGGTATTGGTAACTCTCGAAGTCTGCGCGCAACAACATGCCCGGTTTCAGATCGATGTAGCCGTCTCCGGCAACGAACGCATAACCGTAATAGAGCGTTTCTGCGAACGTCTGTGGCATGGCGCGCGAGATCGCGTCCTGGACCATTCGCCAGCCGAGCGGCGTCACGTTGAGTTGGACCAGGTTTGCCAGGAGCGTTTGATACGCGCTGAGGATGTCGCTGCGAACTGAATCGGCATTGAAAGTCCAGACGGCGCTATTCGCCGGCATCGTCAGCTTGTACGAATACGGCGGGTTAGAGGTCGTGGAGAAGACGAACGGCGGTGCGGTTGGCAGCCCAGTGGAAACGTACGTCGTGAAGATGTTCGGGAGATAGACCACGATGTCGTAGTTCGACATTGCCGCGACGGTCGCCGGAATGATGTGCGGCGCCGCATTGGTCGCGGTCGACGCATACCAACCCGACTGGAAAAGCCCAGCCTGCGTTGACGGCTGTCCTGCGCCTGCGCTTGTGAGCGCCTGCACGATCACGTTGTAGTTGTTGGTGGATGCGTATGCGACGTCGATCGACGCCGCTGGACCAACAGTCGTCGCGCTGCCGACCGTAGTTGCGCCATTTAGAATCGTTGTGACGTAGCCGGTGATCGACGGCGAGGCGATCGGCTCCCACGTCACGCGCGCGGTACGGCCGTCGTAGGCGATCTCCACGTTAGGCGGCGGCAGGACGACCGCCGGCAACGGCGCCGAAAGTGGTCCGGAGACGCCGTCGTTCGCCGCGCTGGCGAATGCCTGGACAGTGACGTCGTAGATACCGCTTGCCGGAAGTTCCGCGGCCACGAGCGTCAGGCTGTTCGTGGTCGGGTTCTTCGTCAGCACGATCTCATTCGCTTCCCTGAACTGCACTCTGTACCTGCCGGCGCCGGCGATCCCGTCCCATTCAATCTTCAGCGATCCTGAAGTGTCGAACGCGATCGACGTAACGTTCGGCGTGGCAGTGATGGGCGTGAAAGCAGTCGACGAAGGACCACTCGCCGATGAACCGATGGCGCGGATCTGAATCGTGTCTGCGCTCGCCGTGAATGGAATCGTGGCGCTCGTGCCGCCGCTCGTATACGCCGTCATCACCTTGCCGCCACTGATCACCTCGATCACGTACGCACTCGCAGCGGAGTCTGAAACTGGCGACCAGGTCAGCGCGACTTGCGAACCATTGAACGCGGCCCCGGTGATTGCTGGGCTGTTGAGGATCGCGTTGACTGCGCCGGCGCCCGGACTCTTCGACGAGCCTGCCAGCATCCGCACCGAAACCGAAGCGGTCTGGCCGGCAGCGGGAACGAACGCTTTGGACCACGAATTGGCGGACACAGTCTCGATCACCGGTGGTTGATCTTTGACTGCGAACGTGACCTCATACGCGTTGACGCGACTGTCTGCTGACGCGTTCCAGGCCGCGCTGATCGTCGTTCCGTCAAATCCCACGGTCACGCCGGACACCACCTCGGAAATGAACGCGATCGACTCGCAGATCGGGCCTGTAGTCTGGCCCTTCGTCGCGGCGAGCGTGATCCATGCGCCGTTCGGAACTTCGGAGGGAATATTTAGGGAAGCATTTGTTGGAGAGGCCGGGAGCGCATCCAGGGGAATTGTTCCGGCTTCCCAAACCAACACAGGCAGGTAGCCGTCGATGCCGCTGGGTGACGAAGGTGGTTCCCAGGCAATACTCACAGAACTGCCGGACGAACTGACCGCCGACGTGACGGCCGGCATCTGCACGATGATCGGGTTGACCTGATTCGAGGCCGTCCAGGCGGTGCCCATTGCCGCATCGATCGTGACTCCGTAAACCGCATCGGTTTCGATGAGTGCTGACGGAAGCTGAATGAAGCCGGTCGTGCCACTAATCACCTCGCCGGTGGCGATGGTAACCCACGAAGCTCCGGCCTGCTGCACCAGGCGTAAACGATGCGCAGTGAAAGAAGTACCCGCGACATCGGTCCAGTTCACTGTCAGGCGTTCACCGTCGACCACTGACGTAGCGGCGCCCACGGACGCCGGCACAAAAGTAGCCGCCGTGCTGGCTGGACCAGTGCCATAATTTCCGTTTGGAGTGACGACGAGGTCGAGTGTTTTGGAGACGTCGAACGTTGCAGTGACATCAGTGAACGACGTCCCGCTCACCGTCCACGTGTTCAGCGCCGTTCCATCCTGCTTGAGGACAATGGTGAACTTGCCGACCGGCGGATCGCCCTGGGGCAGCGACCACGCCGCAGTGACGGTCCACTGCGTGCCATCGAAAGAGAGCAAGGCGGAGTCAATGAACGGCTTCGCAGTGAGAACCGGGAGGGGAGACGACAGCGGCGCGGTGATCGCGACGGTATTCTTTGTTCCGGTGAGACTGGCGCGCACAGTAAGGCTTGCGCCCGCGGCGGCGGTCGCCGGAATCGTGAACGTTCCGCCTGAGGCGGACACGGGAGTGCCTACTATGATTCCGTTTGCGTAGAGCGAAACTTTCAACGTCGTCGAATCGAGCGTGACGCCGCTCGGCGCGGTGACCGTGCCGGTAACATTTGCGCCGTCATATGCCATGTTACTGATCGAAGGCGTGGCCACGATTACTGGCGCCGTTGTGGAGCGTGGTCCAATCACAATTCCATCTGCTGAAGCAGGGCGAACGGCGACGCTGTAGGTTGCGGAGAGGGAGAGTGCGATGGCGAGTGTCGCCTGCAATGCCGTGCTCGTCTGCGCCGCGACGACGTTCGTTCCTTCAAGCACTTCGAGCACGTATGCCGGTGGCGGTGTCGCGGCAAGCCAGGTGGAGTTGAGCATCGCGCCGTCGTAGCTTGTGGATTTCACGTCGACCGCGGCCGTCAGCAGTGTCGTGCCGGCGGATGGTCCTGTTGCCGCAGCGCCAACGGCAACGATCGAGATCGGTGGATTCGCAGTGGTGGGTGTGAATGCGAAAGTAACCGAGGTAAGCGGCGTCGATTGCGTCGTGCTGCCGACTGTAACCTTGTAACCACTCACTCCTTTTTGTCCGACCGGCGCCCACTTCGCGGTGATATTCGTGCCGTCGTAGCTGATCGAGGTGAATTGCGGGCTGGCGGTGATGATCGGCGACTGCGCCCCGATTGGACCAGTGCTGTTTGTCCCGCCAATCGCCTGCACGGTGATGCCATGCGTCTTCGCAGGATCGAGGACGCTCGCCAGGCTTATAGTGACGCGATCAGTAGTCGCGCCCGTTACCGCGACGGCGGTTCCCAACGGCGCGCCATTTTCGTAAAGCTGCACTTTGTAACCGGTAAGTCCGTGCGCGCTCGAAATATCGGCGGCGTTCCACTGGACTTCGACGCTGCTGGTCGAATTGCTCTTCGAGTACGTGGCGCCGGTAACGCGCGGCACGACGCTGATCACCGGTACCGCGGCGCCCAGTGGGCCAGAGCTGCGAGCGCCGACAGTTTGGAGCTTGATGTCGTAAGCGCCGGAGGGTGAAAGCGCCGCCGGTATCATCGTCGTGCGGTTGCTGCCGCCCGGTTGCGCGTCGACCACCGTGCCGCTGTCGACAAGCGCGACCAGCACGCCAGTGACGTCGGCGCCTCCGATGGCGTTCCAGGTTACGGCGATGTTCTGTCCGTCGTACGAAACGGTGGCCGCGGTCAGAAGGTAAGTCAGCACGTCGACGGATTGGCTGGATGGTCCAAGGGACGCCCCGCGCTGAACATTTATTTTCAGAGTGTAGGGCGTGTTTGCTGCGAGAGGCGGCGAGGGAATGACGACGTTTGTCCCGAGAGTCTCGGTCGAGACGACAGCGCCGGAGGTTCCGTTGATCTCAACATACGAACCGGTCGGCGGCGGCGTGCCCACTCCGTTTTGCCACGACGCGGCGACGTTCTGTCCATCGTAGCTGACACCAAGAATGTCTCCTGGCTCGACCAGCACCGGCAGGGCATTGCTTATTGGACCACGCGTGCTGCCGCCCGTGATCGTGTATGCGAGATACGCAGTGTAAGTGAAGTCGGGAGCGAGCGGCTCTGCCAGCGTCAGGCGCACTAAGTTACCCGGCGCTGCGGCGATGGCTGAGGCGAAGAGCGACTCGCCGGCGTAGAGATAGAGGCCGAGCTGATTATTGGGATTGACGGTCGAAGTGTTCGCTGAGATCGAGGCGCTAACGTCCGTCATCGTGTAATTGAGACCGGAGAACACCGGCGTTGCTTGTATCACTCCGATCTGCGCCGAGTACGGACCGAAAGAGTTGGTCGTACTGGCCCCGGCGATCTTGATGCCGTACGAGACTGCCGGATTTAGGCCACCAATAGGCTGGTAGACGCCAGGCGAGGAATCGAAGCTGGCGCTGTCGAGCAGATTCCCTGTGGCGGTATCGATCAGGGATACAGTAGCGCCGTATACGACATTCGCGCCCGCCGGGGGCGACCAGACGAGTTGCAGTGCCGCGCCGTCGTAGATTACCGAGACGTTCTGCGGCGGACCGACGACGACGGCGATGCGATTGCTGTAAGGACCAACGACTCCACCGGTAACCGCGGCAACGGCCACCCACCAGACGGAGGTGTTGTTCATCTGCGGGTTAGTCAGCGTGGCCACGAGGGGACCAGACGACGCCACTTGCGATGGCGTCGTGTTTGATCCCTCGAACAGCGCGATCTGAAACGTCTGTTGGTTCGGGTCAACGTACGTGAAGTTCGCGCGTATCTGTGTTCCGTTGTATTGGACCTGCGAGAGTACCGGAGCTGCCATTAGAGATGTCCGTAACGTTTTTCATAAGACCGCCGTGCTTCGGCATGAAATTTTTTGGGGATTCCCGCGAGCACGGTGCTGAGGCGTTTCTTGTAAGTGCGGACGAACTCGACGCAGAGACGGCTGTCGGCGATCAAAATGCCATTGGCGAAAAAGCAGGTCGTTTCGTCCGTGGAAGCGGTAACGGCGTCCGTCGGGCCAATGCCTAAGCTATAGACCATACCGGAGTACTTCTTCCGTTTGATCGACGTCACCGGCGATGGTCCATGGTCGGTCATCAGCTTATCGCCAACCAGTAGATCGCGCGCCGCGACGAGGCCTGTCATGGTCAACACCGGGTGCAGGTCCGTGATCAACAGTTCGTGGCCGGCTTCGGTTTTGACGACGAGCACGTCGGCTTCCTTGTTGGTCCCAAAAGTATCGACGACGGTGAAGTTCACGCCATTTTGGAGCTTCACTTTATCTCCACCTCGGATGGCCTCGATCTTCTTTGTCTTGCCGCCGGCCATCAGGACCTTCGATCCGGCCGCGACGCAGTGCCAGGTGTAATAGTTGGGATACATCTGGTATTCGCCGGGCGCAGGGCTGGTCGCCCACGGTGGCGTATCGCTGCTGTATAGATTGAGCCAGACAAAATCGTTGCTGCTCGTGTCGGTTTTGACGCCGAGCGAGATGGTCGCAAGCAGCGAGGTATCGTTGGCCCAGGCAGCGGAGCCGAACTTGACGGACTGATCGAGCGTCACGTCGTTGTTGAAGGGGAAGTTGAGCGACAGGGTATCGCCCGTGGCGGTGATTCCCGCAATGATGGCGTCATTCGAGACAGGTTTAGTCACGCCACCGGTGGAGAGCTTGATCTGAAAGATCGTCGGCGGGTTCGTGATGTTCGACGGCCATAGCGGCTGCTTGATGTTGCTCTTGAACTTCTGCGTCACCACCAACGGCAGCCGGATGTTGGGATCGTTGATGTTTGGTTCGTTGTACCAATAGTCACAGTCGGCCGGCCTGTGCGCCTCATCACGTCCGAGACCGATCTTGATGTAGTTCTTGGTGTCCACCGTTCGGATCGGCTGCGTGACGACTGGCGCGCCTACCGGCAACTCGTTTGTCGAAACGCGCATGGAACCCTGGATTGGCGGCCCGGAGGGCGCCCCCTCGGCCGTCCTCGGCTGGTAGGACCAACTCAGGACCATGAGCATGTTTTCTTTGGTTGGCATCGTTCCAGTCAGATCGATCGGCAGGTATTCACCTTCTCCGTAAACCGGGCCCAGGCTTTTCTCGCCCAGTACGCTGTCGTTGGTCAGATCGATGAGCTGGGCATAGAGCGACGTAAAAACAGTGCCGTTGACGATTGCCGAAAACCCGCCGCCGAGGCTGTTGGTCTTGGCGACGCTGATGCCGAAGGAAGAGATGGTGTTTGCGTCTTGCATCGAGTCGTCTTCAGCCGCGAGAGTCTTTTGTCGTTTCTTGAGACGTCCCGCCGAACCACTGCGCTTCTGATCCTCTTTGCGCGCCGCCCGCAACGACTTCATGTATTCCGGATGAGTTTTATCTGAGACGCCTGAGCGCGCGACCTGTCGCATGAAGAACGACCACTGACGATCGTCGGAAAGATCGAGTTCGTGCTCCTGCCATTGATCGGAAAGCGAGGCAATATACTTGATGTTCTTGATGTCTTCTCGTGTCAAACGAGGCATATCGTCGACTCCTTTTTTCACCGCCAGAAGTAATGGATTTGAGGGATGGTTCCGACGCCATCGGCTTTAGTGGCGTCGCTATAGATCACGGTGCGCACGGGAGCGCTGGATTTCTTCGTGAGCACGTCGAGAGTAAAGACGAGCAGCACGCGTTCTTCACCCCAGGCCGCGTTGCCGAAATGGAGCGAACGGTCGCGCAGCGGGTTGGCCGACCACGGCATGTTCCAGGTCAACTTATTGCCCGCTACCTTGAGGCTCTTACGCAACGCGTCCACGCTCTTCGTTGTTGCCATAGCTACACCGCCTCGCTGCGGCGCGATCAGATAGAGCGAGATTGACGGATCGAAAGGCTTTGAGATCGGACTCTGATACCGCTGCGTGCCAACCAGCGGCAGGCGAAGATCGGGATGTTTGAAATCCAGCGAGCGATACCAGTAATCATAGCGTGATGACTGGTGCCGCGCGCCGAGCGCGACGTTCAGATCGGGCCCATCTGTCCGCTTCTTCGGTTCGCGGATCTCGGGTGAACCAACCGCGCCCTTGCTCACGGTAAAACGCACCGATTGGTTGATGGGCTTGCCGGAGCTGACCTGGTAACTGATCGTAAAGATGGCCTCGACCTCGTTCCCGCTGGGCAAAGCGCCAACTAGATCGATCGGCAGATATTCACCCGCATTGTTGTCGGATACGCTTGTCGTGCCGAGCACCGTTTCGTTGGTTGGATCGACAAGCTCGAGAATGAGCGACGTGAATATCGTGCCACCGGGGATCGCGGAGAACGCGCTGGCAAACGTGCCGTCACTCGAAAAGCCGAGGCTTACAATCGCGTTCAGGGGAACGAGGGTGTCTGCGGTTGTTGCCTTATGGCGTGGCGCCGCGCCTTGAGTGCGTGCAGCCGCGAGAGCCTTAAACACCTGTGGCGCGTTTTTCTTTGTCACGCCGGCGCGTGCATACTGCTCGTTGATGAAATTCCAATGAGTATTTTTTGAGAGATTGAGTGGTTGTGTTTCGCCAGGCTTCCAACTTCTTTTCAGTGCGAGAGAATCATTAGATTTTTTGACCGGCATTTCGCTCCTTTTGAGCTGGGGGACCAGTCGGCAGATCGCGACCCGTTCGAGTAAAGATTCCTCGAATATCAGCAGAGCAATGAGGATTGAGAACGAGACTTGTCGTTAATTAAAAGGCCAAGCCGGCGCGTCACTGCTAAAAGATCCGCAACCTATTTTCGTTCAGCTCGCGTTGTCGAACTGCGTGCGAACGCCAACGCCAACACTGACGTGTTTAGTGATAAATCTCTAGTGACAGAATTATTGAGTCGGCTGATTCGGCGAGGTGCAGTGGGCGAGAAAGCAGGCTCGTGAAGTCATTCAACCGAACGCGGCGACGTTAAACTTTGTATTTGAAAAAGTCAAGACTTTGTTGATCATTGTAAACCCCACACATTGAAAAAGCCGGACGGTGTGCCCACCGTCCGGCTTTTCTCACCACCTCTTCCCGTGACGAGATAGAACTGATCGAGGAAGTGATTCCTTTAGGTATTCCCTTCCTGTTTCCGTTTGCGACGCCGCGCCAGGTATAGACCTCCCAGCCCACTGCCCAGCAAAACCAGCGAGACTGGTTCCGGGACCGCCGCTGCGTCAACCTGTACCTGGAACGTCGATGTCACGCTTCGTCCCAGGACGTCGTCGAATATCGTAAAGGTCCCAAGGTACGTGCCCGGCGCCAGTGCCGAATTCGCAAACACGTCGAAAAATGCTATCGGGCCATAAGTTTCTCCGGCGCCCAACACAAACGGCGAACCAAAGAAAGCCGTGTCGTCAAACCCCAACAACGGATCTCCCAGGTTGATTGACCACGAACTTATGTTGAAATCCGGCGCCCCGGCATTAACGAGTGTGCCGAGGACGGTAACGCTGCTGCCGGCTGTTACTGTCACCGAACTTGGCAGAGTCAAAGTCACCGGATCGGCCTGGGCCACTGCCGGCATTACTGCCAGCAGCGCCACCGCCAATGTGCTCAATATCAGATGTCTTGTTTTCATAGTGTTTTTCCTCCTTTCTGTCTTCCTGTCACGGGATGGTGAAGCGTTTTGTAGTGCTAAAGTTTCCGCCGGTATACGTTCCACCTACTATCAGGTTGGCATTTGCCCCCGGTGTGGAATTAGTAAAGCTAACGGTTGTGTTGAAGGTTGCTCCCGGCGCCAGATTGCCCGCTGATTGCGGCAACGGTGTTCCGTTTGTAGCGCCAAGCTTGGCGTTAGTCAGCATGACGTTGTTGGCAGTCACGGCGCCGATGTTCTGCAGCGTGATGTTGGCGACAACCGTCGTTGCATTCATTCGCGTCAACGTCGAGGTAACCGTGACGTTCGCGCTTCCGCACGGCACTGTACACGAGTAACTCGTGTCGGTGACTGCGATGTTGTCGATGCGCTGGCCAGGTTGAGTGCCTGCAGCAGCTATGAGTTCATCTGAACCCATTCGCCACTTCAGTTGAATATTCTGACCCACCGCCGCAGCCGGCAGATTGACCACTGTTGTGATGTAAGCCGGCGTGGCTGTTGTTCCGCCTGACAAACCGGTCCAGCCACTCCTTCCTGTCAACGGATTTTGTGTGCCCGCTGACAACGTCCCGTTATAACCTCCGGAAACGAAGCTTCCACCGGCAGCAAGGATGTCCTGGAACGGTCCGCCATTGATGCTGATCTCCAGGACACCGCCATCAAATCCGTTTTCAGTATTGAAAGCGTTTCTGAAACTTACCTGCGCCGGCAAGCCGTTTATGAGCATGCTTGGAGAAACCAGTTCGGTAACACCGGCGGTTGCCGTATTGGGCGCAAAGGCCGCATTAGGCGCACTGAACGGATTCGTGGTTGAAGTAACCCACGCAGGCTCAGCACCCGCGCCCGTTGAAGACCAGCCGGCCGGCAGCAGTGGCGCAGCTACTCCATCGAAATTCTCTGACAATGGCGTGCCCGGAGTGCCGGCGCCGAGACGGAAACTATAGAAAACAGTTCCGAAGTCGAGGGCGCCGTCCTGCAGTTTCAAGGCGAGAGTCACCAGGTCACCGCAATTACCTAACGCCGTGAACGAGAAGTCTCTGCCAGCCGAACCTCCTCCCCCGGCGATCGAGCCAAAACTCGTTGGACCACTCGGCGCAATCACATTTGCGCTTGATTGCAGAGTGCCGACGAGATTTGAAGTGGCAGCGGTTCCGTTGTTGATGACCTTGAGGTTCATGGAAACGCGTTCACCCGGATCGACTGCGCTGTTGAACGCCGGACAACTCTCTTGCGAAAGCGTTGAGCCATTCGATGCCAACACAGGAATAACTGGACAGACGCCAGCACAGGCCCCGGAAACCGACAACGTGTAGGGGCTGTTGCTGGCCGGGCCCACGGGGACGTCTTCAACGACGACGACGAAGGTTTGCGGACCAGCGGGTAAATTGAACGAGTAACTTATCGTCGTGTTACTTCCGCCCGCGTCGGCAATATAGTTCTGGGCAAGATTCGCGGGATTAAAGCTTCCCAGGTAAGCAGCGCTGAACAGGTTAGCTCCATTCGCCGCGCTAAGCGTGACCGTAACGCAGGTTGGTCCACTGTTGGCGCACGTCTGGAAAGCGTAAGCGTCGTACTGGTGATTTCCCGGAGTGCTCGTGCCTGGGAACGCTTTCGCCCCGCCACACGCACTGGGAACGCCATCGCGGAAGTGCCTGATCGTCAGCGCGCCGGTGCTTCCGGTAAAGCCCGGCCCTGAGCTCGGCGCCGTTAAATCAAGCACCGATGAGATCACTGTTGGCGCAGGCCCGGCGAGCACTGAGAAGTTCAAGACCTGAGATGGACCACCTGAATAATTCAGCGTCAGTGAGAAGTTCAAGGTAGCGGGGCATGTGACGAAGCCGGCAATCGTGAACTCGAATGCAGTTGTGTTCGTGCCGGTGCCGCCTACAGCTAAATCGGGATAAGCTGAAGAACCCTGTGTGACTGTGACTCCCGGCGTTGAGGAAGTCAAAGTAGCTGAAATTGCAGTCGCGCCGTTTACCCCGTCATTGCGCAACTGGATCGACATGGTTGCACTTTCTCCTGAATCAAGCACGCCGTTGGCATTTCCCGGGTTCTCAAGCGCGGTAATGTTCGTCGCTTGCAGGAAAGCCGTTCCCGGAACGCCGAGCGCTTGAACTGCGGAGAATGCGTCGATGATGCCGACTCCCGAAGTTACATCAGGACCGGCCGTCATGATGTCGATAGCTGTGCTCGTTAAAGCCGTTCGAATCTGTGCCGGTGTAAATAAAGGATTCGCCGACTTCATCAATCCGGCGATGGCCGCCGCGGCCGGCGCGGCCGCAGATGTGCCAAAGAACGGGCTCGGGAAACCACCGACTCCCGTTACTTGAACACCGTCAGCAGCAGTGATGTCCGGTTTCGCTCGCACTATTCCGCCCGTCGCTGAGAAATCGCCGGGCGTGTAGGGAGTGCCGTTCGCCTGGAAGAAGATGCGACGTGGTCCATCGGAAGAGAAGTTTTCGGTAACGTTTGCCGCACTGTGTGGATTCGGGAATGGACCGACTGCCGGGGTCGCGGCAACACTGTAAGCGTCAGCCGCATGCGAGTGACCATGAGTCATTCCCGCGGTACGGATTGAAAGTTGACCGCGATTGGTGTTGAGATGCAAGAACCTGGCTGCCGCTGCTGCCTTCTTCACGATCACGATTCGAGAGCCGGCCGCCTGAGTTACCTGTTCATAAGGATCCTGAGTTCCGCTTTGAATGTTCGTTGAACTTGCCTGAACAGTTGTTCCGGTGGAGTTCAGGCGAAACAGGTCATAGTCGTTACTGGAACCACCGAGTGGATCGGCCCAGTGAAGACTGACTGGAGCGGCCGTATTGGCAACGGTCAGCACGTTGAAGTTCTGGCCGCCAAAGTTGTGCAGCCTGTTAGCCGGAGACGGCGAAGGCAGCGGTGCGGCGGCGGCGCCGCCATCGACGAAGTCACCTTCCCAGGCTCCCGAGGTTCCCTGGGCCAGGTTGCCGGAATTACCGGCGGATGAAAAGTACATCGCTCCGGCAGCGGTGACGTCGTTAACTGCCTGGATAACTACGCCGCCATTGGTGTTTGTGGGAGCGAGTTGCCCGTCGTGAAAGGGCGTCTCAACGAAATAGAAAACGTCGTCAACGATAATGTCGCAACCGGCCGTTCGAAGATCGCGAATGTTCTGCGCGAACGAGGTGATACTGCCGAGAGCAGTTGCGTAGAAGAGTTGCGCGCCCGGCGCCATATCGTGAATGATCTCGAGCATCGCAGTGCCTTCGTCTCCAGTGCCTGCCTGGCCGGGCAGGATGGTAACGGGACCAAGATCACCCAGCGCCTGGCTTTGAGCCAGACTAGTGACGCCGTTCGAAAGCACGCCGATCTTAACGCCGGTTCCATCAACGTGGAACGTGCCTCGCGCAATGTTTGCGCGATGCGTAACGTCGCCTTCCGCACTCCGGCTGCCGACGCCGCTCGGTGCGTTAGTTCCAGTCACGTTTGTTTGAGCGCCACCCTGGAGCGCGCTCGAAAGGAATGACTGCACTCTTGCTGCTCGCTCTCCGAAATTTGGTGAGAGGTTGTAGTTTGAGAAGTTCGAAGGAGCGCCGCGGTTGTCATCCACCATCGGCGAGCCTTGCGACGAAGTCATTGCATCCTGCTTCGGCTGGACGAACCTGACGGCCTCGAGAGCGGCAATAGTTTCTACACTTTCCAGGGGAACAAGAGCACGGATGCCGCCGTTTCGTGCCGAGATAATTTCTGCTCCATTGGCCTGAAGCGTTGCCACCAGTTCATTCGTGACCGTGGCTGTGATGTCGACAGTCGTCTTTCCCTGAGAGTCGACAACGACGTCGGTCTGAAGGGTCGGCACACTGTCGGCGACCGATTCCCCGCGACCTATCTTCGTTTGATAAATCAATTGCGAATCAATTTTCTTCTGGACGTCGGTGCGTGACTCTTTCTCACGAATCAAGGCATCGATTTGGGCCAGCGCTTCGGGACTTATTTCTTCAACGGCCTGAGACGCTGGGGAAAGCGCTCCGCTAGCTACTGCCGCAAGCGCGCATACCGCGACTAAAAGAAAAAGTGTTAGAGCGCGGCTATGATCTCGTAGCTTTGCAGATCTGGAAGCACGACGGGTGTGTTTCTTTATCATCTGAGAGAGGCTCCTTTTACGTTTTGCCTGGCTGGTCGAGACACGGATAATCCATCAGGAACAATGAATCCGGAACAACAACGAACGAAATGAATTGTGCAGCGGTGACAAGAACACGTGCAGTTCTTGTCGAGAGTAATGAAAGGCCTGGGCTCAGTTCGTCATCGACTGAGCTTTAGGTGCGATGAACTTAACTTCTCTGGAACGGGCAAGTTGTTCTAATTTTCCCAGTGGAAGATAAGCAATGATCGAATGGTACTGGTCTGAAGTGCTGACAACGGTACCGCCAAGCTTTTCAATTCGCGCACGGAACTTCTTGGTAACTGGCACCCGGATGTCGACGAGGACTCGTCCTTTGGCATCCTTCTCAAGTGGAATTGGTTCTGTCGGAACTCCTTTGGCTTCAGCCTCGCCACGCATCTGGTAAATGGCGTGAAGGAGTTGCGAATCGATCTTTTGTTGTTCGGGACTGCGTTGATCCTTTTCCTGATTCGCTGTTGGGTGGGCGTTCACATAATCCATAAAGAAGACCGCTGGCAAACAGGCAATCGAGAGCGCAGCGCAAACCACCCAAAACCGATGAGAGTTTCTTAACCTCACTTAGTATCGATAAGCTGAAGTGAAAATACCGCTGCAAAACTTGTACCGCATCACGAGCAACATTGAGATCTCCGAATACTGTAGATTTTCCTGATAATTGAGGTTCGCGTATCGAAACATCGGCCCTCGCCGTCTGAACTTTGGACAGGGAGTCTAAACTTTGGAAGGATTTTGGGACTGCGAGAGGATAGCGGTGATAGTAAGAGCGTTATGCTAAGGTAACGGAAGCGTTTATTGAAGAATTTCTAAGAGAGACCGGCATAAGTGTGGACTGGATAACCGACGAGGCAATGTGGCGGGTGGCGGGGAAAGCTTTTCAGGCTTACCCAAATCGTCGTCGCAAACAGAGGCCGGGTGAACCCCGGCGACTGCTGGCCGATTTCTTAATCGGGGCGCATGCAGTTGAGAACGGCTTTGCACTGGTCACGCTCGACGATGGTATTTATCGGGCCGCGTTCCCAAAACTTCGAATTGTCAAAGTATAACGTCCACTTTGAACCTTAATTCTTACTCCCTCTAGTTTCTATATCTGAAAAACTGGATTCGCAGCCCAGCCGTCTTGGGTTGATTGTGAACCTTCTCTTTGCCTTTATTGGGAGGAAGATGTCTCCCGCAAAGGCGTTTAGGTGTGACGGGAGTAGCGTGTCGGTTGTTGGATCGCTTCTCTCGAGGGCCAGTCTCCTCAAAGCTTTGCCACAAATAAGCATAAAAACCACAAACAAAACTAAACCTAACGAGATTAAGGGATGGTTCATTCTAGAATCATGGGTATTTTGACTTCCCTGGCGTTTTGGCAGGAATCGAACGGTCTGCACTATCGTATTTGGGCATACCTGACGCAACAATTCACCTTTGGCCGAATCACGGTTTCAGCCTCGAGCATTATCATAGGCTTGTGCGTGATCTTTTTGACGATGGCGATCGCGCGCTCCGCGAGCGGGTTGATTGAGCGCCGCATGGCTCTGCGCCGGCATATCGATCCGGGCTTGCGTTACACGATCTCGCGACTCGTCAAATATTTCGTCATCACAGTCGGATTTCTGCTTGCACTCAAACAAGCGTTCGCTGTTGATCTCACTTCGATCGCTGTGATTTTTACCGCCTTGTCAGTAGGCATCGGTTTCGGCTTGCAGTATCTCGCGGCTGACATCGCTTCAGGTTTCATATTGCTGTTTGAGCGACCGATCAGAGTCGGGGATCGAATCACGATTGGTGAAGATGAAGGCGATGTGCAGAGCATCAATTTGAGAACCACCATCGTGACTACAAATGATCGAATCGCCATCATTGTGCCCAATTCAAAAATGGTTACTCAGAGCGTGATCAATTGGTCGTATGGAGATCCGCGCGCCCGGATCGCGATACCCGTCGGAGTGGCTGATGATTCAGACATCCAGTTGGTGACTGACACGTTGATCAATGCTGCGAAGGGGGTCGAGAACGTCTTAACAGATCCGCCGCCAATCGTGCAGTTTCTGAA
>DATELZ010000055.1:0-5635 GCA_035276045.1 Pyrinomonadaceae bacterium
CGAGCCCGAAGATCGCCACTGAGCCAACAACCAGCCGGCCTTGTTTTCGTAGCGTTCCGAGACGTGCCAGCACGAGCGCGGTTATCACCGATCCAATCGCGGGTGCAGCCGCCAGCAAACCATAACCACGCGCATCGACGTGCAATCGTTCGCTCGCAAAGATCGGCAACAGCAACGTGGCTGACGCGAAGAACGTGGCCGCGAAGTCGAGAGTCATCGTCTGCACGATGATCGGCGTCTTCCAAACGAACCGGAGGCCCTCTTTGAGCGCCGCCAAACTCAACGCGCTTCTTTGCTCGCCCGTTGATTCGGGTGCGCCGCTCGTCTTCATCGCGATGAGCGCGATGATTACGGCAATGTACGAGAACGCATTGAGTCCATAAATGAGCGCCGGTCCACTTTCCGCCAGCAGGAACCCGGCGATCGCCGGTCCACAAATTGTCGCGACGTTGAAGACGAGCAGTCCGAGACTTACCGCGTTCGGAAAAACTTCCGCGGGAACCAGCGCCGGCATCAGCGACTGCCGCGCCGGAGTGTCAAACGCAGTCGCCGCCGCCGCAAGCCCGCTCAGCAAATAGATGGGCCAAACACTTTCGAGTCCCGCAATCGTGACCACAGTCAGCAACGCGGCGCTGATCAACATCGCCGACTGCGTCACGATCATCAGTTTCTTTCGATCGACCGCGTCGGCAACCACACCTCCTACCAGCGAACACAAGATGATCGGCACGCCGCGAAACAGCCCGACGAGCCCGAGCGCAAACGCCGATTTCGTAATTACGTAAACGTGCCAGTTGATCGCGACAAACTGCATCTGCGATCCAGTCACAGACACAATCTGACCTAACCAAAGGAGTCGAAAGTCGCGGTAGCGAAGAGCAGCGAAAGAGGAATTACCGGAAGGACTCACGTGTCGCCATATGATTCATTCAGCTTGCGGAAATGATAGGCCATGGCCGCGTGGCGCAGCAATTCTGTCATCCGATCGCGATGAGTGCGCAGCGCTTTCAGGAAGAAGCGCCAGAACTCGCGCCGCTCCGCGTCAATCACGCCGAGTTTGAAGGCAATGCGCACAAACGCCTTGAGGCCTTTTAATCCGTGATACTGGTGCGCCTCGGGAATGTCCTGCGGCACGCGTCCAAGCGAATCGAGCGCGCGCCGATAGTATTCGCTCGGCTTGTAGATCGTGCGCATGATTCGTTGATAACCGGCGATGAGCGTGTCGACGTCCATCTTCGGAATGAAATTAACCGTAGCGATCGTATTGTTACCGGTTGCGTCGTCGCCCAGTAGCCGGCCTTCTTTTTCGAGACGTTTCCAGAGTTGTGTATCGGGCAGGGCGTTGAGCATGCCGACCATCGCGAGGGGAATCGCGCTCTCGCGAATGAATTCGATCTGTCGTTCGAAGATGTCTTCGGGATCGTTGTCGAAGCCGACGATAAACCCGGCCATCACTTCCATGCCGTGATTCTGTATCTTGCGCACGGCGTTGAGCAGGTTGCCGCGATTCTGCGGCTTCTGCGCTTCTTTGAGACTTTCCTCAACCGGCGTCTCGATTCCGAGAAACACGCGCCGGAAGCCGGCATCTTTCATCGCCGTTAGTAGATCGTCGTCGTCAGCCAGGTTCACACTCGCTTCGGTCAACAGTGAAAACGGATAACCGTGTTTCTTCTGCCACTCGATGATATCCGGCAACAACATCCGCACGTGCTTCTTGTTGCCGATGAAATTGTCGTCGACGATGAACAATGGACCACGCCAGCCGAGCCGATACAGTTCGTCAAACTCGGCGATGACTTGTTGATTACTCTTGGTGCGCGGCACGCGGCCATAGATCTCGATGATGTCGCAGAACTCACATGAGAAAGGACAGCCGCGCGAATACTGAATCGACATATTGCTGTATTTCTTCATGTTGACGAGTCCGAAGTCCGCGATCGGAGCGATGGACATCGGCGGCCGCTCGGGCGCTTTGTAAGTTCGCTTCGCTGTGCCTGATTCCAGGTCTCGGAAAAATTGCGGCAACGTCGTCTCTGCTTCACCCTGGAAGATGTGATCGGCGTAAGGCAGCTCTTCGATCGTGCTGGTGACGTAAGGACCGCCAAGCACGATCAGTTTGCCGAGCTTCCGGGCTCGTTCGACCACCTCGTGGAGCGACTTTTTCTGCGCCAGCATGCCGGTGATGAAAACCATGTCGGCCCACTCGATCTGCGACGTCTTCAACGGTTCGATATTCAGATCCACCAGGCGTCGCTCGCATGACTTCGGCAGCAGCCCGGAGACCGTCATCAGGCCCAGCGGCGGAAACACACTGCGTTTTCCTTCAAAAGGCAACGCATGTCGAAAACTCCAATATGTGTCGGGAAACTCGGGGTTGACCAGCAGGACTTTCATCGTGCCTGTCATCATAAACGCGAACCGCGCTCAGGGCGAGTAATAATTGTGTAAGGACAATGTTGGGTGTGTCTTATTTTGGCTCCGCGTTCTCTGCGTATCTCGGTGAACTCTGCGTTAAATATTTTGGCCGTCAGGTTTACGTAGAGATCTCAGAGATACGCAGAGAACGCGGAGTTGAAATAAAGCCCCACCGACAATGTGCAATCCTTGTTACGTGTGTGCTATAAAGTGACTCCTCGCTCACTCCGACGAACGGCAACAACGAAAGGCTATCGCGTTATGAAGACACAACTTTCACGACTCCTTGCCACGCTTTTGATCACTCTGTTTGCGCTCTCACCGGCATGGGCCACGTGCGGCGGCGGCGGCGGCGGTGGCACAGGTGGCGTGGCCGGCGGACCCAGCAACACAGGGCCGGCGCCGACGGTTTACAAGGTGCCGTGGCTGTTGTGGGAAGCGAGGTCTGCGCCGCAAAAAGGATTGGTGCTGTATTGGTTTCCCGCCAGTAACGACGAGGCCAGGAAATCGCCGATGCACACTTCGCGAATCCTGACGTTGTACTCCGCGCAGTGCGTGACGATGAGAGTTGCCGATGCGGGCCAGCCGGAGTTGAAAAACATCATCGGCGACGCCGCGTTACCGGTCGCAATCCTGGCGACGCATGACGGAACAGCGATTTCCAAGGTCGACAGCGCAAACGGCAAACTCAAAGTGCCCGACGTTGAAAAAGCTGTCGAAACTGAGATGAAGCAGCGCGAGAAGTCGCTTGACGAGCAGTTGAAAAGCGGTAAAGACAAAGCGAAAGCCGGCGACAACGAAGGCGCGATCGCGGCGCTGAAACCGGTCGCCGCCGAGAAGTGTTTGTTCCCCAAGAAAGCCAAGGACGCGGCGAAGGAACTCAAGAAACTCGGCGTTGACGAAGCTGTCAGTATTCCCGATTCGCCGATCTTCGATCGCATGCACGGCGATCGCATGCACGGCGCGCGCGTTGAAACGACTTTGCGACGCGGCCTCCGCGCGGAGATCGCCGAAAATTATCCTGCCGCACTGAAGCTCTACTTGCAGGCACACAAGCTCGATCCCGCGGATCCGACGCCGTTGCGCTATCTCGGCGAACTCTATCGTCACCACACCGGCGAATGGGACAAGGCACGCGAAGTTTTCAACAAGATCCTCGACATGCCGTCAGACGCAGTCGCTCGCGCAGTGGCGCTGCACGGGCTCGGCAAGATGACGATTCACGATGGCGAGTTCAAGAAGGGCCTGGGCTTGATGGAACAAGCAGCCGAAGTTTTTCCACTCGCGCTCACTTATCGCAATCTGGCCGTCTACTGGCATTCCGAAGGCGACCTGGCCCAGGGCAATTCCTACACGCAGAAAGCACTCGCGCTCGATCCGAAAGATCCATATAACCTCGTGTTTGCCGCAGTGTTCATGGCCGCGTCCGGAAATGGCGATGAAGCCTTGAGGATCGCGCGCGCGAATCACGACTTGCTGCCTGCGTCGTACAACCTCGCCGCGATCTACGCGCAAACGGGTAACAAGAAAAAGGCGCTCGACTTACTGCGGCGTCATTTCTTTCAGTACGAACGCTACCAGGCAGTGCGCGCGAAGGAGATGATGGAAGCGCGCGTCGACGCCGTGTTTGATTCGATTCGTTACGACTCCGGTTTTCTCGCGCTCACGAGTGGCGCCGATGGCAAACTGCAAATGCCGATGAAAGACATGAGAGGCATGCCGGCAAATCGCGATTAGCACCGATCCGCGTGACTATGGCTCAAGCTACTGCTCCGCCCCGGGATCAGATTCATAGTTATCGGATCTGGCAAGTAATTGCAGCATCAGCAGTCGGCACCATGATCGAATGGTACGACTTCTATATTTTCGGCAGTCTTGCCGTTACGATCGCGCCTCATTTTTATCCTAAAGGTAATAACACCCTCGCGCTGATCGCGTACTTGTCGACGTTCGCCGTCGGCTTTGTCGTGCGTCCTTTCGGCGCGCTTTTCTTTGGACGCATCGGCGACATCGTCGGGCGCAAGTACGCTTTTCTCGTCACGCTGCTGATCATGGGTGGCGCGACGGCGGCAATCGGGTTCCTTCCCACTTACGCGACAATCGGCATCGCCGCACCCATCATTCTTCTCGTGCTGCGCGTGCTTCAGGGGCTCGCACTTGGCGGCGAATATGGCGGCGCGGCCGTTTACGTCGCCGAGCACGTGCCCGACGAACGGCGCGGGTTCTATACGAGCTTCATTCAGATTACCGCGACACTCGGACTGTTGATGTCGCTAGCCGTGAGCCTGTTCGTCCAGTACGCGATGAGCCGTGAGTCGTTCAACGCGTGGGGCTGGCGCGTGCCGTTCATCATCTCGATCTTCCTCGTGGGCATCTCGCTTTACATTCGCGTGCGCATGAAGGAGTCGCCGATCTTTCAACAGATCAAGTCCGCCGGGATGACGTCGAGCAAACCGCTTGTCGAAGCGTTTACGAAGTGGGACAACCTGAAACGCGTGCTGATCTCGCTGTTTGGCGCGACCGCCGGACAGGGGGTTGTCTGGTACACCGGACAGTTTTACGCGCTCTTTTATCTGCAAACCGTGCTCAAGGTAAACGACCAGTCGGCCCAGTACATCATCGCGATTGCGCTGGTGTTCGCGATGCCGTTGTTCGTGGTCATGGGTTCGCTTTCGGATCGGCTCGGGCGCAAGTGGATCATGATGGCGGGTTGTTTGCTCGCTGCCGTTTCGTACATGCCGATCTATCACGCGATGCAGCGAGCGGCTGGCTCCGAGGTGGTGACGGCGACGTCCAAACGAAATGAAACGACCGGGGCGATCAGTTTGACGCCACAGACGATGGTCAACGGAGAGCTGAAACCGGCGCAGGAGGTTTTGCCTTACAACGGGTTTGCGTCGTTACTTAGCGCTCCGGCCGCGTGGAAATTGATCCTGCTCGTGTTCGTGCAGGTGTTCTTCGTGACGATGGTCTATGGACCGATTGCGGCTTATCTGGTTGAGGCGTTTCCGGCGAAGATCAGGTATACGGCGCTGTCGCTGCCGTATCACATCGGCAATGGCGTTTTTGGTGGCTTGTTACCGCTGATCGGACTCTGGGTGGTAGCACAGACCGGCAATATCTACGCCGGTCTGTACTATCCGATCATCGTCGCCAGCATCACGTTCGTCATCGGATCGTTCTTGCTTCGGGAGACGAAGCACACGCAGATCTGGGATGA
>DATELZ010000056.1:0-44309 GCA_035276045.1 Pyrinomonadaceae bacterium
CACATAAGAAGGCGAACCACAGGAGTCCCTCATGAAGACTCACGAGCCACCTACTTCCGTCGAAATCCAGGAGCGCCGGCGAATTCAGATCGCGCTTCTCGTCATTGCCGTGAGCATCGTGGCAGTGGCTGCTTACTTCTATTGGAGCTTTCACCCAAATCGTCCAGTGGACTACGCCTCCATTGACGAGCATTTCAAATACGGATCGATCGGCAGCGAACCGCCGAGCGGCATTCCTTACTGGATCTTCAAAGTTATGCCGGACATGTTTCCGGAGAAACTGCCCGGTGGCTATGCGTCGCTCGGGTTGATCGAAGAGCCGGGCAGAGATCTTCCGATCGGTTTTTCAAAGCGGCGCGTGATCGTCGATCGCGTCGGATTGAATTGCGCCGTCTGCCACACCGGCACCGTCCGGGAAACGCCGCAGAGCAAGCCGGTAGTCATCCTCGGCATGCCGGCAAACCGGCTCCAACTCGAAAACTATATCCGCTTCCTCACCGCCGTTGCGCTCGATCGGCGCTTCACGATCGACAATGTGATGACGGCGATCGAAGCGCGCACCACCCTTGGTCCAATCGAAAAAATCATCTATCGCACGTCGATTCCCCTGACTCGCGAAGCGTTGATCGAACAGGGCGAGCGGCTCGCATTCATCAACAAGCGGCCTGACTGGGGACCGGGCCGTGTCGATACCTTCAACCCGTACAAAGCGATTCAGTTCCACTGGTCCATGAACCACGACGACAGCGTCGGCACCTCCGACTATCCCTCCATCTGGAACCAGCGGCCGCGTGAGGGCATGCAGTTGCATTGGGACGGTAACAACACGTCCGTCGAAGAACGAAACAAAAGCGCCGCGCTCGGCGCCGGCGTGACGCCCGCTTCGATCGATCTTGATCGCTTGAAACGGATCGAAGACTGGCTGCTCGACTTCAAAGCTCCCAAGTATCCTTATGCCATCAACGACAGTCTCGCGAACCAGGGCGAAGCTCTCTACAAGCAACACTGCGCGAGCTGTCACGATTTCGGCAGTTCCCGCGTTGGACAGGTGACGCCGATCGAGGAGATCGGCACCGATCCGCATCGTCTCGACTCTTATACCTACGTTCTGTCCGAGAACCAGAACACACTCTACGCCGGTTACCCGTGGCGCTTCTCGCATTTTCGCAAGACGAACGGCTACGCCAATATGCCCCTCGACGGCATCTGGCTGCGCGCTCCTTATCTGCATAACGGCTCAGTCCCGACGCTCCGAGATCTGCTGGAATCACCTGGCCAGAGACCGAAGGAGTTTTATCGCGGGTACGACGTTTTCGATCAAAAGAACGTCGGCTTCATATCCAACATAGCCGCGGAAGGGAATCAACAATTCTTCCGCTTTGACACCGCACTGCCGGGCAACAGCAACGCCGGCCACGTCTACGGCACGAATCTCTCGCCGCAAGAGAAGGACGCCATTGTCGAATACATGAAGCGATTCTGAAGACTTCGGAGCCTGAACCTCATGAGAAGAGCAAAGCGCAAAAGACTCTTGATCGCGGCAGTCGTGATTGTCCTGCTGGTAGCGGCAGGTGGCGTGGTTGGTTGGTACAAACTCTTTCGCCGGGTGCCCGTGTACTATGCGTCCGCCGAAGAACACTTCAAATACGGCTCAGTGGGCGCGGAAGAACCTGCGGGTATTCCTTACCTGATCTGGTTGGTCCTGCCGCGGATGTTTCCCGAGAAGCTGCCTGGTCCAGGTGGTTACACCGCGCTCGGCGCAGTGTGGGAAGAAGGCCGCGAACTGCCGATCGGTTTTACCAAGATGACGATCGGCTTTCCGCGCGTTGCAGTGAACTGCGCAGCCTGCCACACGACAACGGTGCGGTTAACGCCAAAAGACAAGCCGTCGATGTTTCCTGGCGGTCCAAGCAGCCGTTTCCAGCCGCAAGCGTATTTGCGTTTTCTTTTTGCCTGCGCGAGCGATCCCAGGTTCAACGCCGATAACATCATGCGTGAAATTGAGCGTGTACAGAAGCTGTCGTTTCTCGACAAGATGCTCTATCGCTACCTGATCATTCCGCAGACCAAGAAGACACTCGTCAAGCAGCAGAACGAAGACTACACGTGGATGAACTCGCGGCCGGACTGGGGACCGGGCCGCACCGATATGAATCCATTTCAACTCGTCGTCATGAGGCTTCCGGACAATCACTCGATCGGCAGCACCGACATCATGGCGATCTGGAACCAGAAAGCCCACGAAGGATTCCTGCGGCATTCGGATGGCTTGAATTCAACTTTGATCGAACCAGTGCTGAGCGCCGCCCTGGCTGCCGGCGCAACCAAAGATTCGCTCGACGTAGACGGCTTAACTCGCGTGAATCAGTGGCTCATCGATTTGCCGTCCGCGAAGTATCCGTATGCGATCGATCAAACGCTCGCGGCGAAGGGAAGCGAGATTTACGCCGGCCAGTGCGCGTCGTGTCATGCCTTCGGCGGCGCAACCACCGGCAAGATTGTTCCGATTGAAGAAGTGAAAACCGATCCGAATCGAATGAATCACTGGCCGCAATCGGCCGCCGACTCGTTCAATAAATATGCCGAAGGTTATCCGTGGGTCTTTCGTAACTTCCGCAGTTCGAAGGGCTACGTTGCTGTTCCACTCGACGGTGTTTGGGCCAGGGCGCCTTACCTGCACAACGGTTCAGTGCCAACCTTGCTCGACCTGCTCGAACCTCCTGAGAACCGCCCGAAGATCTTCTATCGTGCCTACGATGTTTACGATCAACAGCGAGCCGGCTTCGTCTCGAGCGGACCGGAAGCAGAGCGCGAAGGTTGGCGTTACGACGTGAGTGTCACGGGAAATGGAAACGAGGGACACGTGTGGGGCACGACGCTGACAGCAGATGAAAAGCGAGCGCTTGTCGAGTTCATGAAAACGCTTTGAACCTGCATTCAAAAGGAGACGCGATGATCAGTTCCCAACTCAGAACTTTCATCTATGTACTGCTGGCGTTTCTCGTGATTCTGGATATTGTCCTGAGCGTTGTCGCTCTGTGCTTTCCAGACACATGGTTCATGACTTTTCACGGCGTTCCTTACGACAATCTCGATGCGCAAGGACTGCTAAAACGAACCGGCGCCATCTGGGTCGCTTTTACTCTGCTGCAGTTGATCGCTTTCTTCCGTTGGGAAAAGGAACCGTGGTGGCTCGTCTTGATTGCCGGCGTCCGCTGGACGGAACTCTTCTCCGATTGGACCTACCTGTATGTGGCTGACACGATCACCACGATGGGCAAGATCGGGCTCCTGATTGCGCCGCCGGGAAATCTTGTCTTTGGTTGGATTTTGATCTGGGTTTACAAAAAGATCGGGAAACAATGAAAGAAGTTTATGACGTCGTGGTGATCGGTTCCGGTTTTGGCGGCGCGATAAGTGCCTGTCGACTCTCTCAAGCCGGCCGTTCAGTATGCGTTCTCGAACGTGGCAAGCGATGGGGCAAGAAAGATTTCCCACGCACGACGGGACAAGTTGCGCGCGCTTTCTGGAACTACAAGGATTTCGGTTTGCTGGACTATCGATCGTTCAACAAGATCGACGTCATTCAAGCGAGTGGTGTTGGTGGAGGTTCGCTTGTTTACTTCAACGTCCACATCAGAACGCCAAAAGAGATCTTCGAAGATACTCGTTGGCCGGTTGGCATCAAGCGCGACGTGCTGAACCCTTACTACGATCGAGTAAAGGACATGCTCGAAGCGCAGACGCTGAAGCCGCCGACCGATTTCGAGTTGCCGTCTCGGACCAAAGCGTTTTTGTCCGTCGCCGAGAGCATGAAGTTAAAAGGTGAATTGGTTGACATCGCCGTTTACACCGGTCCGGAGAAAGTAAATCGTCACGGTCTGATACAAGACGCTTGTGTTTACTGCGGCAACTGCATGTTGGGTTGTCACGTTCACGCCAAGAACACTTTGGATCTCAACTATCTGCCGGTGGCGGAGAAAAATGGCGCCGAGGTTTTTCCGCTTCATCTCGTCGAGTACATCGAGCCGGTTAGCGCGACACCGAACAGCGGGTACAGAGTTCACTTCAAACGTTTCAATCCGGCGAGGGAGAACGAGTTTGAAAGAGGTTCGGTGATAGGGCGAAAGGTGATTGTTTCCGCGGGCTCGCTCGGATCGACTGAGATACTGTTGCGTTGCCGCGATCGGTTCAAGAGTTTACCGGCGTTGGGCCGCATGGTTGGCGAAAGGTTTTCAGGCAACGGAGACTTTTTATTAGCGGGGACGTTTGAATGCAATCGCGAGATCGATCCCGGCTCCGGCCCGAGCATTACGGCGGGCGCTGATTTCTCGACGGGTAAAAACAAGATCTACATCGAAGATCTCGGATTTCCCGATCCGTTTTTGTGGTACCTGGAAAGTTCTCTTCCGGTGCCTAATCGCCTGCGAAATCTCGGCATCTTTATCAAGAAATACTTCATGCGGACCGTGGGTCTCACCAACGCTTCGGCTTTCACGGATGGTGCTGACAAACTGTTTCAAGGCGGTGTCACGCCACGCTTCCTTCCATATTTGGGAATGGGAACGGACGCCGCCGATGGACGCATGAAACTGGACGGCGAGACCATCGACATCAATTGGAGCAACCGTCGCAGCCGCGAGATGTTTAGTGAAATGGAGACCGTGCTCAAGCGCCTGAGCCAGGCCGCCGGTGGCAGGTACAAACCGAGCGTTCTCTGGGGCTGGCCCTGGAGAAAACTACTGACGGCTCATCCTCTCGGCGGCTGTCCGATGTCTGATACTGCCGAACACGGTGTCGTAAATGAGTTTGGCGAAGTCTGGAATTATCCGGGACTTTACGTGTCCGACGGCGCGATCATACCGACAGCCTTGAGCGTCAATCCGTCAGCTACGATCAGCGCGATATCGGAGCGCATCGCCGAGCATATCGCCGCTTCTTGATTGTTATTTCTTGGCGCGAAACTCCGGTGGACGTTGTTTGCTTGCCTTTGAGAGTGCTGCTTTAACGCCGATTGCGTCGAAGTCAGATCCGTAAACGGGCGTGCCTGGTTGTTGACGCCAGGAGTCGTCGAGATCACCCGCATCCACGCCATCGAAACCAAGTTCATCGATAAGCTGTAAGACAGTTGTTTTAGCGACCTTGTCGTCGCCGGCCACTGGCAAAGCGATACGATGGGAGGCGCCTTTAGCCGTGCCTTTGCTCAAGAGGTGTTCGGCGTAGATGTTGTTGAATGCCTTCACGACTGGCCGGTGTAGTTGTTGCGATACCCAACGGCTTTCAGTGACGCCGTCTTCAATAGCATCGATCCGGCCGTCGCGTTGTTGCGGATAGTAGTTGCCGGTATCGACCACGGGCACGTCGTCTTTAACGCCGGCGAACAAGTTACGTGGCAGATCCTTGATGCTCTTTTCGGGAATCGCGACGATTACGACGTCACTCTGGTGCACGGCCTCAGTTGGTGTGACCGCCCTCGCGCCGGTTTCGGAAACCAGCGGTTTGAGAGTTTCAGGTCCGCGAGAGTTTGCGACAAAGACTTCGTGACCCAGTTTAGTAAATCTGCGAGTTAGATTACCGCCGATGTTGCCGGCGCCGATGATTCCGATTCTCATAGTAAATTCCTTTCTGACTCCGGAAATTTACCTGAACCCCGGGATAATGCTCTTTCTTAATCCTGCCGGAATCTTCAGGCTTTTGCGCCGCCCGCTAATGTTTGTGGGCAGGACAGCTTCGTTTGGGTAAACACGTCGATTTGCTTTGTATGAAGTGAGAGGAATTATGTTCACAACAGGAAGAATGCTGTTGAGTGAGGATTTGCTGATGAGGTTAGCCACTCGTCCGGATACTACCACGGATTACACAGATTGGATGAACTAACCTTCGTGCTCTTGTTGGTACGCCATCACTGCTTCCAGAGCGCCCTCGTGCATTCTCTCAGGCCGGACGTAGGGCCAGTGCTTTTCAAATTCTTCGTCGGTCATGGTTGCATTCAGGGTTCGCTCTTTGGTCTTTAACCATTGTTCAGCCCACTGACGAAGTTCGGGTTGCCGGTTGAGTGCCATGCGCGCTGCATGCATGTTAAGAGGTGTGCTCATAGTTTGGCGCCACTTTCAAAATAGTGTTCCCGTCCGCTCAACGGATCTCGAAACGAAATCGATCTCGCCAGCAGCTTTAGCGGTCTGGAGAAATCGTCGTCAGTTGAAGGCGTAAGCGTGGGATAGAGTTTGTCATTGATGATGGGGATTCCTAAAGCCGCAAGGTGGAGGCGAAGTTGGTGTTTCTTACCGGTGAGAGGAAGCAACTGATAAAGACTAATCCTTCCGAGGGTGCTAAGGACGCTAACATGAGTCTCGGAGTTTGCCTCACCCGGAACTTCTTTCATGCGAAAGAACGGTTCTCCCTGAACCACGCGACTGCGCCGGGTAGTGGGGAAGCTCAACGATTCTGAAGCCGGCGCCAGGGCCTCATATACTTTTCGCACCTTGCGATTCCGAAACAACGAAGTGTAGCGATCCCTTGTTTTCTGGTTGAGAGAGAACAAAACAACTCCGGCAGTTTCCCGATCGAGACGATGAACAGGCGCAAGGTCTTCGATAGCGCATTGTTTTCGCAGTCTGACGAGAAGCGTTTCCTGGAGAAATTTTCCTGCGGGAATCACGGGGAGAAAATGCGGTTTATCTGCGACAAGGATGTGTTCGTCCTGATAGAGCACCCGTTCTCTAAAGGGTATGGTTTTTTCATTCTCCAGCTCGCGGTAATAGAAGATGCAAGCGCCAGCTCGAAACGCAGTCTCCGGATCTACGCGGCGTCCGGTTTCATCCCTCACTTCACCCTTTGCCATCCGTGCCTTCCAGGTCGTAGCGGGCACGTGAGGATATTGTTCTTTGAAGAAGTCGATGACAGTTTTCCATGGACCCGGTGGAAGCCATTGGCAACTTGGACCAACTCCTTCGACGACGGGAAGTGGGGCGTTTAAAATCGACCTCATCAATTTGTTCTTGGCGACTATTTTCGATCCGAACCCGCAGGTATTATGAAAGCAGTGCCCGCCGAGCACAACTATTGAGACCACGAAAAACAAAAGGGAGATAACGCCATGATAACTGTAGCCAATCGCATCTATGTAACGCCGGAATATGCCGAGGCCTTCGAGCAAAGGTTTCGCGAGCGCGCCGGGCTGGTCGACCAAATGCCTGGTTTTATTTCGAACCAGGTTCTTCGCCCGGTCAACGAAGGCGATCCTTACATCGTTTTTACTGTCTGGAACAGCCGCCAGGACTTCCTTGGCTGGGTTCGCTCGGATGCGTTTGTGAAAGGACACGCACAGTCTGGCACGCTGCCGAAGGAGGCATTTTCACGGTCGAACGTGTTAGAGATGCATGAGGTCGTCCAGGATTCCAGCCGTCCTGATTTAGCGCCGGAGCCGCATGGCGGCCCGTTCAAGATGCATTAGATCCTGCGATCTCAGGAAGTAGATTTCTTGCCAAAATTCCCGCCGCGGCGGTGTTAACCAACCGTACCACTTTCTGCTTAGTGAGATCAGCCAATGCAAACATTCCTGCAAGACTTGCGATACGCGCTGCGTATGCTGAAAAAGAACCCGGCCTTCACAGCCGTAGCGATTCTGACGCTCGCGGTCGGCATCGGCGCCAATTCGGCGATTTTCAGCGTTCTCAACTCGGTCCTTTTACGGCCGCTGCCTTACCGGGAGCCTGGCCAACTCGTTCGCGTCTACAGCGAATTTCCCACGATGCAACTCCAGAAGTTCTGGCTCTCGCCGCCCGAACTGCTCGACATTCAGCGTGAAGCAAAATCCTGGGAAGCCATTGGCGCGTGGGCGCCGGGCGGCCAGAACGTCGGTACTGAGAGTGAGCCGTTGCGCGTCACTTCAGCCGCGATTACGCGCAGCTTGATCGATGTGCTGGGAGTGCAACCCGCCCTGGGCCGCAACTTCACCGAAGAGGAAGATCGCAATAATGGACCAAGAGTCGCCATCATTTCACATGGTCTATGGCAAAAGGGTTTTGGCGGGGCAAGTGACATCATCGGCAAACAGATTCAGGTCAACTCGGCGTCGACCACCGTTATCGGTGTGATGCCCGCCAACTTTGCGTTTCCTCCCGGAAGTAACGATCAAGTCGAACTCGTCGTGCCTTTCCAATTCGATCCGGCTAATCCCGGTGGTCGTGGTTCACACTTTCTTTCAGTGATCGGCAGGTTGAAAGCCGATGTAACTGCCGAGCAGGCACAGAGCGAAATGACGAGCTTGATGGCCGGCTGGAAGAGTGAGAGTCGCGCGCAGCATTTACTCAACCCGCAAACTCACCCGGTGATCATGATGGGTCTTCACGAGGACGTGGTCGGCTCGACTCGCAAGGCCGTTTGGCTGCTGATGGCTGCGGTTGGTTTTGTGCTGCTCATCGCGTGTGTGAACGTTGCGAACCTGTTGCTGGCACGCGCGGAATCACGCCATCGTGAGTTTGCGGTGCGTCTCGCATTGGGAGCGGGTCTAAGACGAATGGTCCGGCAATTCGTCGCCGAGGGTTTTGTGCTGGTTTTGATCGCTTCGCTTCTCGGAGTCGCGTTTGCATTTGCGGGGTTGAAGATCCTGCTGCTGTTTGCGCCGGACAGCGTGCCGCGCACCGAAGAGATCGGCGTTGGTCTTCCCGTACTCGCATTCACTATCGCTGTCGCGGTCGTTGCTGTCTTTCTGTTTGGTCTCGCGCCACTGGCCCAGGTCAGTGAACGTAACCTGGCTAACTGGATTCGTGGCGCCGGACAGCGCGCGATTCGCGGCGGCAGTCAGACGCTGCGCAAAGGACTCGTAGTCACGGAGATTGCGCTTGCAGTGATTCTGGTTATCGGTTCGGGGCTGATGATTCGCGCCTTCTGGAAGTTGCAACAAGCCAAAACCGGGTTCGATCCGGCCGGTGTCGTCAGTTTTAGTTTGAATCTTCCGCAAGCTAAGTACGACAACGCCCAACGGCTTCAATTTGTAAACTCGCTCGAACAGAAACTCAGCACGATTCCCGGCGTGGCTGGTGTCTCCATTGCGAGTGGCCTGCCTCCACTACGACGTATCAATGCCAACGACACCGAGATCGAAGGCTACCAGCCAACACCCGATAGCCCCGCGCAGAACGTCGACTACTGGAATGTCGTTGGCAACGACTACTTCAAGACGATGAAGATCAGATCTGTGGAGGGACGCACCTTTGAGCCGCAGGACGACAATCCAAACGCGATGCCGGTTGTGCTTGTTAACCAGGCGCTTGCGAAACGGTTCTGGACAGGGAGTCCGATTGGCCGGCGTGTGAATCCGGGGTTTGCCGATCCCAAAGTCTGGTTCACGATTGTTGGCGTGGTTGAAGACACGAAGAATGCCGGGATGGACAAGCCTGCTGGTCCCGAACTTTATTTCCAGGTGCGACAAGTGGCGAGTCAGTTCCTCGGGTCGAATGTAAATTTTGTGGTCCGTGCGGCAAATGATTCGACAGCGCTGGAAGGTTCGATTCGCAATGTCGTTCGTGAATTGGATTCGACGCTGCCGGTTTACAACCTATGGTCCATGAATGAACTAGTGTCGAGGTCAGTGGTCCAACCACGTTTCCTCGCGCTGCTGCTGGCGACGTTTTCCGGTATCGCGTTGTTCCTGGCGGCGATAGGTATTTACGGCGTGATGGCTTATTCGGTGGCCCAACGCACGCAGGAAATAGGAGTGCGAATGGCGTTGGGCGCGCGACCGTTCCACGTGTTGCGACTCGTCATCGGGCAGAGCCTGGGCATGTTGCTTCTGGGCACAGTGATCGGCTTGGCCGGCGCCTTTGGGCTGACGCAATTGATGCAGACGCTGCTGTTCGAAGTAACGGCGACTGATCCGCTGACGTATGTAAGTGTCATTGGCCTATTGGCAGTCGTCGCAATGCTGGCGTGCTACATCCCGGCGCGTCGCGCCGCGAAGGTCGATCCACTGATCGCGCTGAGATACGAATAGACCAACAATAGATCGCGCTGCCGTAGTCTATTTCTCTCCTGAACCCGGCTCGGCCATCTTGCGATGCTGTTCGGCGAGCATGCCTGCAGGTGTCACGTTAGCCACGGTGGTTTGCAGTTTGTTTTTCCAACCACTTACAACGTCGCCTTCACCATTCATCATTGCCTCGAAGCCGTCCTTTGCGACCTTCGCTGGATCATCCTTTTCCTGTTGTCCCACTTTTGTATCCAGCATGTCGGCCCGCTCGAAGAACTCTGTCTCGGTAGCTCCCGGCATCAGACACGTTACCGTAATGCCAGTGTCCTTCAACTCGTTTCGCAGGGCGAATGAGAATGAGTCGATAAACGCCTTGGTTCCGTTGTAAACCGCAGTGAACGAACCGGGCATAAAGCCTGCAACCGAACCGGTGAGAAGGATCTTTCCTTCACCACGGTTGCGCATGCCGCGGCCGACTTTGTGAACCAGGTAAATGGTGCCGGTTATGTTGGTATCGATGACATGCCGCGCTTCATCGAAATCCTGATCGAGGAAGGCGTGTCCGAGCCCATGACCGGCGTTTGCCAGCAGTGCGGCGACAGGACGCCCGCCAAGAGCAGCGTAAAGTTTGTCGACGCCTTCTCTGGTTGCGAGGTCCGCTTCGATTGCCTCGACGTTGACTCCGTATTGTCGAAACTCCTCGGCTGCTTGTTTGATTTTCGACTGATCGGCAGCGATGAGAAGATCGAAACCGTTTTCCGCACAGATCCGGGCAAGTTCGTAGCCGATTCCAGCCGATGCTCCGGTGACTATAGCCAGTTGACCGTTGTTTGAAGCCATATATAAAGGTCTCCTTTACGACCTTGCCGCTCGAGGCAAACGTATAGTGATGCTTGTGAAATAAAAGGGGGTCGCGGTGAGGATATGACGAGGAACTATTCAGCTTAAGTCCGGTGGAGTACCGAGTGAGTAAAATAGGAGTTCAATGCCCGTCTTCGGGAGTGATTGACGCGGAGCCGAAGAAAACGTATTTGATCTCCGGATAGCGCGCTTTGATGTTGGCTTCCAAACGTCGCACGGCATTTCTTACGTCGACGGCGGAAATGTTGTCGTCGAAGCGCAGTTCGATCACCAGCAACACGGTGCGTGGGCTCTGATAGATCGTGTGCAGGTGTTGAACATGGGCCACATCTTTGTCGGCTTTGACTATCGCTCGCAGGTTTTCCAGCGTCTTGCGATCGACGCCCTCGCCGATCAGCAAGCCCCTGCTTTCGTAAACCATGACAGTCGCTATCCCGCAAAGCAGCAGGCCGATCACGATCGACGCGCCTCCGTCGAAGTACGGCTGATTAAAAGATTGGCTGAGGTAGATGCCAAGCGCGGCAACTCCGAGCCCGAGCAGCGCCGCCGAATCTTCGAGCAGTACTGAGAAGCTGGTCGGATCTTTGGTGCTGTGGATTACTTCGATCACGCCTCTTCCGTGGCGCTCTTTGCTGAACGCCGTCCAGCCGAAATACCAACTCGTGCTCTCGAACACGGCTGAAAGACCAAGCACGATGTAACTCCACTTAGCGTCTTCAATCGGCGTCGGATTTGTGAGATGTGTGAGTCCTTCGTAAATCGACATGCCGCCACCAACGCCGAAGATGAGCACTCCGACCATGAGTGTCCAGAAGTACAGTTCGCGTCCGTGGCCGAAGGGATGTTCGTGATCGGGTGGTTTGCGGCTATTGCGAATGCCGAGGAGTATCAGTGCGCCATTGCCGGTGTCGACGAGAGAGTGGATTGCCTCCGAGAGCATGGCGGAGCTGCCGGAGAAGGCTGCGGCAAAGAACTTCGTCGTTGCTATTGCGAGATTTCCCAGTATTGCCGCAACGACGGCAGTCTTTGCCTCCAGTGCCACTTAGTTCACCAGGACCGCGGCATTTACTTGCTCGTTTTTACCGCGTCGGAATTAATAATCATGATCTTCTGCCAGATCTTACGCGAAAGGCCGTTCGTCAAGTCTTCCACCTCGTTGACCGCGGCGAGGGCCACCGGGTCGTCGAACTTCTGCACGTACAATGCGGCGAGCTTCCCGATGAGAGCAAGCATTTCACTGCAATAGTCCAGGTACCTTCCCAATTCGAACTGGCTCAGGGTCTGCTTTGGTGAAGAAGCGGTCTGCGCTCTGCGGGCCTGCAACCGCTCGGGATCTTTCGTCAATTGATGCATGTCTATGACGTGCGCTAAGGCCCGCAGCTCGTGAATCGCTTTGAGCGCGCGGCGGCGTTTGATGCGCGTCTCCACAGTGACCAGCGAAAGAATCGCCGCGCTCAGGAGCAGGAAAACATTCAGCCCCGCCTCTGAAACCTGGACCAGCACGACCAGGTCGAAGCCGTTGTGGGGCCAGGCAGCTTTCGCCAGCACAAACAAGAGCCCGCCAATAATCAGCGTAACCAGGACCCCGGCAGTGATTCGCAGCAACCTGTGCGGCTTGGCGATCCAGGCTGAGCGCCTTTGCGATTCTTCGGCGATCGTCAGCAACTCCTGACAAACTCTCCCGAGCCCGGAGCCGGGAAACCGCTCGGCGATCCTTCGGTCGAGCGTCTCGATGGTGCCAAGAATTTTTTCCGAGTCTAAGTTACGGTACATTTAGGTCCCGCCAGCGCCTTGCTCTCGAACGCTGAGCAGTTCGGATTTGAGCAGGCGCTCCGATCGCATGACGTGAAGTATCAAAACTCGTCCAGCATCTTCGCGGTAGAAGATGCGACAGGGCGGCTCCATGATTTGGCGATAACGCCAGCCTTTGAGCTCTTGCGGCTTTGAACCAAGTTTAGGGTGGCTTTCGAGATGATCGACATGCGCGAAGATCTTCTGCACTAGTTGGCGTGCTGCCTCGGGATTATCCAGTGCAATGTAGTCAGCAATTGCGTCAAGATCGTTTAGCGCTGACTCCGCCCAGATCACTTCAGCCATCTGGACATCCGTTGCTTTGCCTGCTTATGAGTGAGTGACCGGCCTTCCTCAATTGCCTTTTCGCCGCGAGCAATGCCTTCGAGCAGTGTCATGCGACGCTGTAGAGTCTCAAAGGTTTCAACATCGACGAGGTATGCCGACGGAAGGCCATGCTGCGTAATCAGGATCGGCTCTCGATCCTGCTCGAGCTGCTTAAGGATCTCTGTGGCTTGGCGCTTCAATGTCGTAACGAGTTCAGTTCGCATGCAGTGATACTAAAGTAGCACTTGGCAAAAAGGCAAAGGGTTCTCGTCAAAGCTAACAACCCATCGGAATTCGCACCTCCACAAGCCCGGCATCGACCCACTGCTTACGCACTTTCTTTTGGATGCGCAGATAGATTGAGCTGATTGAGACCAGGCACGCGCCGTCGTTTGGACCGCGACAATTCTTAACAAGCTCCAGCGCCTCCGGCCATTCGTCACCAACCCGCCGCCGAACCTCTTTCATAATCTCAGCTTTGGTCGTTGCCGGAAATCTGGATGCGTCCATTTGATCCGTTGCGAGCGTGCGAAAGCGCTTTGGACCTGACTTCTTCAAGGATGTCCAGGGAGAATCAAAGTGACGCCAGTCCATAAGATCAATGTGAGGCCCTTCGACTGAAATGCTCATGCTTGTGCGATAACGTTGGAACATTCGATACTGCGAATTATCCCGAAAGTTAAGGGTTACTTCCTGGTTGTCAATGTCTTCAGCCAGCTCGAGATCGATCAGAGTTGGCCCATGCGCATTCAACTTGAAGTGCCGGCGAGTCAAAGATGGCGGTTTTGGATTTGGTTGACTGACCGCAACGACGATAGAGAAATCCGAGCTTTCGTTAGCCTTTGTATCCCGGGCTGGAACTGGCAACCCGATACACAATGTCACTAGCGCTACACTAAAACGAATGATGAGTCTTCGCATGCCACCGTCCTCCATGTTTCCAGAATAGTAAGAAGGAGAAACGGTAAGAAGCGGGACTCCCACACCGCAATACTGTGGCGGCGCCAGCCAACGGCGCTCTTTAATTTTCAGCTTTGTGTTCTTTGAATGCCGTCGAGATCTCCTGGGCCGACTGGTCGAGCCAGGCGTTCAACTCTTCCTGTCGATGCCATTTTCCTTTCAGCATGACGCCGGCGCGATTCGTGGTGGCAGAAATGCTGTCGAGCGGATTCGCGTTTAGCAATATGAGGTCGGCGCGCTTGCCTTTCTCGATTGTGCCGACTTTGTCGATCGTTCCGAGGAACATCGATGGGTTCCTGGTAGCCGCCTCGAGCACCGCGTAATTGGAAAGACCCGCGTCTTTTAGCGCCTGCAGTTCGTGGTGCATTCCGAAGCCGTATAGCCACATAAACTCGGGCGTGTCCGAGCCCGTCATGATCTTTCCCCCCGCGTCGTAGATGGCCTTGATCAGTTTCTCGCGCAGGCTGATCCATCGCGCTCGCTTTTCCAGCGGCACGGTGTTGATGAAGCGATTCTTCTTATAGAAGTCCAGCCATTGCTGCTGCACTTTCGGAGGATAAAAGCGGAAGTCCGGCTGCTTCCTGATTTCGTCTTCCGTCCGCAGCCGTCCAAAGGAGTTCTTCATAAAATGGTGCGTGGGATTGACGTAGGGATTCGACGCGACTGTTCTCCGCGCGATCTCGGGGATCTTGCTTTCGTCGATGTAGTCGAAGCTTTTCCAATTCTCCGGATTGTAAATGTAGATGTCCGACACGCTGCCTTTCATCGGCGCATCATCACGAAGCAGCAACTCCATGTACCCATCGAGGTGCTCGATCTGCTGTTTCGCTTTCCAGGCGCGTTCGACGCCGACGAACCGGCTATCTGCGTGACCGACCACGCGGATGTTCTGCTTCGCGGCTTCGTCGACTGCCGCTTCGTAAACCTCCGCCTTGATGTAGGTCGTGACCTTGATGAAGTCGTAACCCGCCGCTTTCGATTTGCGCACCGCCTCGCGCGCTTCTTCCGGAGTATTGACGACAAAGTCGTTGCCCTGTTCGCGGCCCGTTAGATGCGGACTCGCGACGAAGATCGTCGGCGCTTCAATCTCGCCGGCAGCAGAGCGGCTGCGCAGCGCCAGCAACTCGGGAGTGCCGATCATGAACCGGATCGTCGTGACGCCGTTTGCCACCATCACGCGAAGCTCATGTGGACCGATCGAATCCGGATACTCATCGCTGTCTGATAACAGGTGCGTGTGCATGTCGACGAGACCAGGGACCAGGTACTTGCCCGTGCCGTCGATGCGCACTGCGTCCTTCGGCAGCTTCACGGTTTTCGCGTTGCCGATCTGGGCGATCAGACCGTTTTTGATCACTACCGTCTGGTTCGCGAGCACTCGCTCACGATCCATTGGGACCACGTTGACATTGGTGAACGCGACGGTTTGGGCTGAAGCCGGCGTTGCAAGCGCCGCAAAAACGAGAATCAAAACGAAGAAAAGCCTCTTCATTAGAAGTCCTTCCGGAATATTGGTTTTGGATTACTACAGAGCAACGCGGCGGTTACATCCTGTCATACTTCCCGGCTTTTCACCATTTTAATTTGCGGCGAGTGATTTGAGATGGGCCGGGTGTGGACCGGCCCATCTGCGAGTCGATCCTATTCGGGATCGTTTGGATTGTTGAAGAGGGCGCCTAACCTGATGCTGCCGTGTCCAAACTGCGGGTAGCCCGGAGTAGTGGAATCCGCCGTGTCGAGAGTCGAAGACGTATCGTCAGGCGGGAACAGGATCAGGGTGTTGAGGAATGCGATGAGGTTCCGGCGAGTTGCCGCGCTGGCATTCGCGAAGTTGTCGCGCGACTGCTGGGCCTCGCCGCCGTGACGCAGGATCACCGTCATCAGATCGTGGCTGCGTCCGTCGTGGCCATAGTTTGCACTCGTGCCGACACCCCAAAGCGGCATCGTCAGGAATTGAGTTCTGATAGTTCCATCGAAATTGATTTCGTGGAAGTTTGGACCTAAGTCGTGCCGCTTGAAGTCGGTGAAGATGTTTCTGACTACGAAGCTTCCGAGGTTTGGTCGTTTGAGTGTGGGGAAACCGGTGCCGTCGTTGAGGGCCGTGAAGGATGGAATCGCGGTTGCGAACAGCCGGTTGAACGGGTTCCCGCGCGCGGAATCAAACACCGTGTCGACGTCGGCAACGCGGCGATCATCGTCAATCGTCAGGTCAGGGATGTGACATGCAGCGCATCCCAGGCTTGTGAATGAAGATCGGCCTGATGTTGCCTCGGGGGATCCTTCGCCCGTGCCAGGCTTGAAGTAGTGGAGCAGGTAAAACTCCATGAAATCTACAATGCTGGTGGGGATTTCGTTGACGACTCCGTCGTTATCAGCGTCGTGCGACGTGTTATTGACGGGGGGCTGTTCGATTTGATCGATCCTGCCATCGAGCACCATGCCCGCCGGCGTGACGACTCTCTGTCCGCCAGACGCTTCGGAATTCCTCAGATCAGGATCGTTTGCTTCAAGTCCCATCTCGGCGTTGAACGCTCCAACCAGAAACTCGCGAATCGAAATCGTTTCGCCGTGCAGGAAGAACGGCCGCACACGAAGATCAGAATCGACACCGTCCACGCCTGACGTATCAACCGAGCCGTCGGGCCTGGCCGTGATCGTTCCATACCGGATGCTTCCTTTTCGAGAGCTGGTCCTTAGGGTCTTCGTCACATTGCGGCGCAGCGCACGTGCTTCTTCGATCGCGTCACGACGGATGTCGCGCAACTCGTCGGTGATCTCATCGGCCAGCATCTCCTTGATACCTAGACCAAAGAGGTGTGGAGCGTTTCTGCTATCGGGCCTCGTAACTACGTCACCGCCAAAACCGGCTGAGCCACGCGGCAGTCCGTGACATGACGCACAGCTATCCGCCAAACCGGCGCCGATGGCCAAGTCAGTTTGGATGTCGGTCTTGCCATCACCCTCACCGGTGATTGGGCCCTGACCTTCGCTCCTCAGAAATTTACGTTGGAAGATTTGACGCCCGCGTCGAATTGCACGGAAGGGATCGCGAGCGATGATAAACCGCGAGCTGTTTGGAGTGTTCTGGCTGCCGCGGCCTGCCCCAATCTGGTCGTTGAACGATTTGGCAATGCCTTCATTGGCAGCATTGGGATTTCTTGTTCGGTCGGGAAGTTGTGCCAGCCCGGAAACTGTCACGAGGGTAGCCGTGACTGCCAGCACTGCAGCTAGTACCACAGGTAATTGAGACCTTCGTCTTTTGATCATCTCAAAGTCTCCTTTAGGATCGAGTCCAAATTCGGGATTTCAAGAATTGAGTGAGATAGACAAGTACTGTGGGGGCAGAGGCTTGTCCTTATGTGGTTGCACCGACAAATGGAGCGCTTCGTCTTTGTTGCGAACGCTGCTTGAGCCCTTTGCGAGTGAGAACCGGCGACGGAAGCTAAGAATCTCTAGTCGCGCATTGGACTAGAGCGATCAGCATCTCCACAAAAAGGCGAACATCAGAAGACCTGAGTCACGGGAGACAGCAGACAGACTGAATTTTTCTGGGTCGGGAGAAATTCTGGGTCGGGCTGGAAGTGCGGAAACTCTAGAAGAGATACGTTTGGGTGTCAATCGAAATAAACTGTGGATTTTTTGTATTTATTGGCGAATCTTGCTAGGGACGTAAATCTCGAGACGATTAAGATCTCACGATCACTGACCCTCGGGTATTACGTTCTAGAATTGGCGATACGATTGTCTTAACCATCTCACAGTAGCGATTGTGATTATCTCTGACGAATTTGTCAGTGGTGGCAAGCAGCATTCTAGAGCAATCATATGGCTCTGGCTCGATTCCGACTCGCGGACCTTCCGTAGCCAGGAAGGTATTACAAAGTTGGGCCAGGGTAACGAATCGGACCCATAGAATCGGTTTCTTATCAAACGTGAAATCCTCGAACAATCGTGGAAATGGATTGATTCTTCCAAGTCGATTCTTTTCTTCCACGAACATATTGAATTCGTGAAAACGCATAGCTCTATCCTGCTTTCCAGGGTCCTCCAGAATCATTGCCGCTGAGACAATCGACAGAGTATCGAAGAACACATGTTCGATTTGCTTATCCCATTCAGCATTTGGATGATCAAGCGACACCGCACTACTTGAAAGGCACTTGAACGCCTGGTGCTTGAACCTGAGAAGGTTAACGGTCGAAGGATCTACATTGAAATCGGCATCAGCAATTTGTCGCTCGATTAATTCGGTGATCGCAAACAGCTTCAGCAGCCGGAACAAAGTGCTACGTCCAAAATAATCCTCGAGTGACGTCGCGTAGGGTTGTTTGCCGGTTCCGATCCTGTCAATACGAGCGGAGAATTCGTCGCAAGCGCGGGCTAATTGAAAACGCAGTGGTCCAATCGCCGTATAAAGACGTTTCAGGGCATCAAAACGATATTGTCGCTCTGCATTCTTATCACCAAGGTATTCCTCCACGCTTCGTCGAAGGGAAGCATCAAGCTCTGACTTTGCCATTGAAAGCCGGCTGTCGATCTCAGCCTTGGATAAGGCCAGGTTTTGGTCCAAAGCAGCTTGATACGTTTTGAGGTCTGTCTGCAGCTTTCCGTCAAGCTCGCTTTTGGACTTAGCGAGTCTCTCATCCAAATCCAGTTGATATGCTTTTAGATCTTTAGTAAAGCGATGATCGATCAGCTTTTGTGTAAGCCAGCGTGCCGTGCCTAAGCTGACGATGCCCGAGGAAACCATGGCTGTGAGAATGGTGGTGATGTCCATTTTGATCTCGACTGACTGCGAAAATTATGGGCTGTTAGAAGGAAAGCGGCGCAAATCTATCCCTGAGAGACTTAGGTGTCAAGAAGAATAGCAGGTAGGCGCGGAGTGCAAAACCGCCACTCAATCATAAGAACTAAAATTTTCTGACAAGTTGTAGAATTCCGGTCTCGCCGTTCGTCGTTATAGTGAAGCCGGGGCAACTGACTCCGGCTAAGACCATTTATAAGGAGACAACATGCCACAATATTTTGTTGCTGGTTACCTTCCCGACGACTTCGATCCGTCAAAAGTGGACGAAGCGATGGGCCGAGAAATTCATGCGCTCAACAAAGAGATGATTGCTGCCGGCGTCAGGAAATTCGCTTGCGGTCTTGGGTCCGCGAAGTCGCTGCGAGCGCAGAACGATGGCGAAGTCGTCATCACCGACGGGCCATACCTCGAGACCAAGGAACACATCGGCGGTTTTTGGATTTTGGAATGTGCTGACATGGACGAGGCGGTGGCATGGGCGCGCAAAGGCGTCGCCGCCACTCGGGGGCAGGTCGAGGTGCGAGAGATCTTCTTCAATCCGGCCCCCGAAGAGGACTGAGCGTACATCAGTAGCGTGTTCGCCTGACGACGATTAAGATCAGGCGAACATGAGTGATGTCCACAGGACGATCGAGGCCGCGTGGAAGATCGAGTCTACGCGGCTCATCGCTGCGATTGCCCGCGTCACCCGCGATATCGGCATTGCCGAGGAACTTGCCCAGGACGCGCTGGTTGCGGCCCTTGAGCGGTGGCCCGAAGAAGGTGTCCCCGAAAATCCCGCTGCGTGGCTGATGACGGCGGCAAAGCGGCGTGCCATCGATGGTCTGCGCCGTGGGCAGATGCTTATACAAAAGCACGAAGAAATCGCGCGGGAGCTTGAAGTGCAACAGCAGCGGCTCGGAGACGCGATGGACCAGGCACTGGATCAGGTGATCGACGATGACGTGCTGCGGCTGATATTTACCGCCTGCCATCCGATACTCGCCGTAGAAGGACGCATCGCGCTTACGTTGCGTTTGATCGGCGGCCTCACCACGGCACAGATCGCCCGGGCCTTTCTTGTACCCGAGAAAACGATAGGACAGCGAATCTTTCGCGCCAAGAAGACTCTCTCGGACGCTCATGTGCCCTTCGAGACGCCGCGTGGAGATGAGTTGCGCCGCAGGGTGAAGTCAGTGCTTTCCGTGGTCTACCTAATCTTCAATGAGGGGCATACCGCGACCGCAGGAGAAGAGTGGATGCGGGCTGCACTCTGCGACGAGGCGTTGCGGCTCGGACGCATGCTGGCGCAATTTCTTCCCGGCGAATCTGAAGTTCACGCCCTTCTCGCTTTGATGGAACTCAATGCGTCGCGCACCGCGGCTCGCCGTGGAAGCAACGGTGAAGCGGTTTTGCTGCCGGATCAGGATCGCTCATTGTGGGACGAGGCGCAGATTCAGCGAGGAATGTCCGCGCTCGAACACGCGCAAAGACTCGGTGGCGGCGCTGGATACTATGCTTTGCAGGCAGCGATTACGGCCTGTCACATGCGAGCTCGCACAGCCGAAGAGACTGACTGGGAACGGATCGTTCTTCTCTACGACGCGCTGATGCAAACCACGCCATCTCCCATAGTGGCGCTAAATCGAGCAGTCGCTGTGAGTATGGCCCATGGCCCGGCCGCCGGGCTTGATGCCATCGAGGCCATCGCCACGCCCGCAGGTGATTCTGCGCTCGCCGGCTATCACCTGCTTCACAGTGTTCGCGGAGACCTGCTGATGAAGTTGGGCCACTTCCCCGAGGCGCGTGAAGAAATCCAGCGCGCGATCGCAATGACGAAGAACCTGCGCGAACAGGAGTTGTTGACTGAAAAATTGAAGCAGATTGAGAAGGCAGCTTTATGAGACAGGACCAACTGCGCCTCCAGTTTTTCGTCCCGTTTTACAATTGATCGGAGACTATTTCAGTCGAAAAATATTTTTGAAGACAAGCACATCTTTAAGCGTCTAAGACACTAAGTTCCACGAAGGGAGACTTAGCTATGTCGCGAGTCCATGATGTAGAAGACCGCAGAGTCTTTATCAAAGGCGTTTGTGTTTTTGCTGTTAGTTGTGCGACCGCTCAGGTGAGCCTGGCTTGTTCTGGCCTCCAGGCCGAAGCCCAATCGCAGCACCCGTCCGCAATCGATGTGGCAGGACCACAAGAACCGGGCACACGCATTCATTTAAGCGGGACCATCTTCGACTTGAATGGCAAACCTATGCCCGGCGTGAAACTGTTTCTGTATCACACCGACGCGACTGGATACTACAGCCGGCCAGTAAACAATCCACAGCAGGCTCGATTGCATGGAACGCTGTGGTCCAATTCTTCGGGCCAGTACTCGTTCAGCACGATCAAGCCGGCTCACTACGGCGACGTAACTTCTCCGCCGCCAATCCACATCCACGTACATCTGCAAGCGGCCGGTGGTCCAGATCATTGGGTCGAGTCGTTTTACTTTGCAGACGATCCTAACCTCCGCACCGAGATCCGCAATCGCAACCGCGAGCAAGGCAGTTTCTCTAACATCGTCAGTCTCGCCTCAGGCGGCAACGGTGTGCTGAAAGCAGTGCGAGACTTTCGCCTCGATCCCGCAATAGCCGAGCGCAATAAAGTTAACTGGGGCAGCTAAAACTGGAACGGCGGGTAAGCGCGAGCACATGCAAACAGGCCGAGTAACAGGCGCGCCTGCATGTGCTCGAGGAATGAATTAGTTGCACTGCACATCGGAATCGTAGGTCACGACCCACTGCGTCTGCTGGCCGAAGTTAAAGGTCCCATAACACAGAACCCATTTTTCTCCGACCACCGTCCCATAATCCGGCCCGCTGTAATACGTATGGTACACCTCATGCGACGGGCCGGCATGAGTGCGCTGTTGGAGATTGGGGGAAAAGATGGCTACTGCGATCAGGGCTGTTAAAACGAAGGTAAGAAACACTCTTACGAAACGTACTTTGGATTGAGAAAACATACAGGTCTCCTTCGAGAAGTTGGAAAATGAGTTGTCGAAGGTTAATGCTCGTGAAGGAGCACTAGTTGATGCTTACGAAGTTAAGCACGAGAAACCTAACAACCTTTTTTTCGCTAGTCAATCCGGAGCATGAGTCAGTGTGGATCTGTGGCCTTTGACAAGAAGTGTCCCGCAAAGGCGCAAAGACGCAAAGAAAATCTCCCGCTGGAACTTTGGTCTTGGGTCTTTGTGGTTGATGCGTCATTACGAACCCAAAGACCTAAAACCAAAGACCCAAGACCGTTTTACAAAAACCATTATTAACGCGGCAGCGCTTTGCGTCTTTGCGGGAGACTTCTTCCTCCGATAAGTCGCGAGTCATAGCAAGAACGTGCAGGAGTTTTTTCTTGACTTTCGCTTTTGGTGAAGACTAGAGTGCGGCACGCGAATAAGCGCCTCATAGTAGCGAGCGGCTGGACCGGCCGCTTCCAAGCTCAGTCATAAATTGCTCTGTAAACGCGAATGTTTTTGGCAAGGTATAAACATTTCGTCTCGTCAGGCCGAGGAATCGCAAGTCGTCTCCTCGCGATAACGATTGCTTTGTCGTTGTTCGCGATGTGGGCGCCCATCGCCAGCGTGTCAGCAGACGACTCTGGCGTAATGGCCTGCTGCATCGGCAAGGAAGCAGATCACTGCGAGTCCGGACTTACGGGACATAAGCCTCCTTCACCACCAGAGCCGGAACCAATGTGTGGGATGCCGTCGGCGAAGCCTGACGCGATCACTACTGTTGCTGAACCGGCGGCTGATGCTGAAACAGAAACTGATATTGAATCAAATGCCAGTGTTGAACCCGTCTCACTGAGCAAACCGTGTCCGATGGATTGCGGCGCCTGCACAGCGGGCACGCTTACTGCGCAGTCTCGGCGTTCGAAAGACTCCGGTTGGTTGTGCTCCTGGGAATATCGCGGTCCACCGTCGCTGCTTCGCTTCTCGCGACCTGATTGGGAACTATCCATCAACGCGTCTGTCTGGCGCCGATCTACCGTTCCTCGCGGTCCTCCTTTCTTCCTTTCAATCTAATCCCATCACAAAGCGATGCGCCTTACGGTGCGCTGACTCAGTGTGCCGCGGCACGTCTTGGTGACTTCGATCAGAGGTTACGGAAGAAAGGGTCTGTCTATCATGTCGTCATTTATAAAGCTCTCAATGCTGTTCACATTTAGTTTGATTCTCGCCGTTCCAGTCTACGCACAACTCAATGAATCACAACTCTCCGGCACGCTGAAAGATCCGGCTGGAGCAACGCTGTCAGGAGCAAAAGTCGTCGTCCGTCAGCAAACGCAAACCAAAGAGACAACAACCGATTCGCAGGGACGTTACGCCTTCACGCTTGCGCCAGGCACTTACAGCGTGGATGTGAGCGGCGCCAATCTTCAGCCGGCAACAAAAGATGTGACACTCGCCGCCGGACAGAGCGCGACACTCGATTTTCAACTTGCGCTGAATCCGCTTTCCGAATCAGTCACCATCAACGAAGGCGCGCGCGCCGAGCTTGAACGCACGCCGGGCGGCGTCGCCGTCGTCTCCCGACGCGATCTCACTCAAACTCGCGCTTACAACCTGCGCGACGTGTTTGAGTACACGCCAGGCGTGCTTGCGCAACCGCGCTTCGGTTCGGACGAAGCACAGATCTCCATTCGCGGCTCGGGTCTCAGAAACAACTTTCACGGACGCGGCGTCAACTTCCTGATCAACGGCATGCCGCATATGGATGCCGACGGCTTCAGCGATTTTGAAGTGCTGGACTTTCTCGCCGCGCAGCGCGTCGAGGTTTGGAAAGGTGCTAATGCTCTGCGCTACGGCGGCAACACATCAGGCGGCGCAATCAATCTCGTCACGCAGACGGGCAAGACCGCTCCGCCTTTTGAGATCCGCGTGCAGGGCGGCTCGTTCGGTTCGTTTACAGGGCACGTCGCTACGGGCGGCGAGCACGGCCGTTTCAACTACTTCCTGAGTTTCACAGCGGTAGAACTCGACGGCTATCGCGAGCATAACTACCAGGGACGGCAACGCTTCTTCGGCAATTTCAACTTCGAACTCGACGACAGGACTGACCTAAACGTCGACATCGTGTACGCCAACATCGGCGAGAGGTATCCCGGCCCACTGACGCGCGAGGAATTCTTCCGCGACCCGCGCGCAGCAGATCCCATCTTCGTACAACAGGACCAGGGGCGCTTCATCAACTATACGCGCGTCGGATTCGGGATGCGCCGGCGCTTCGATCGCGGGCACGAGTTTTCTTTCAACGTCTTCGGACAGTATCGGAACCTGGACCACCCGATCTTTAACGTGCTCGATCAGGACACGCGCACCTTCGGCGGCGAATTCCGTTACAGTCACACGGGTGAGCGCAACCGTTTCGTCGCCGGCTTTCAGCCGTGGCTGACTCCGAATGGCGGGCGTCGCTTTGAGAACCTCAACGGCAGCGCCGGCGCACAAACCGCACACTTCGATTCGCTCGCCACGAACTACGGCATCTACGTTGAAAATCAATTCGACGTCCATCCGTCGTTCACGCTCGTCACGGGCGCACGCGCTGATTGGGCACTGCGACGCTTCACCGATCTCTTTCTCGCTAACGGCGATCAGTCAGACAAGCGAACATTCAAAGCGTTCTCGCCAAAGGTGGGATTCGTCTGGCGTCCGCGCGACGAGATGCAGATCTTCGGCAACGTGAGCCGCTCTTCCGAGCCACCGGTCCTGAACATTGAACTGATCAGTTTCGGCGCGCCCGGCTTTCTGCCGCTGGGTGCTCAGAACACCTGGCAGTTTGAGTTCGGCACGCGCGGGCGCGCGGGGCAGAGGCTCGAATACGAGTTGACCTTCTTCAATCAGGAAGTCGACGACGAGATCATCAACACCAGCGTGCGCCCATTCCCCGGCGCCCCTTTCACCATTCCCAGTTATCGCAGCGCGCCCGAGACGCGCCACACGGGAGTTGAATCCGCGCTCACCGCTGCCTTGTGGCAAGGGCTGTTCACCGAGGGCGACGGCATCACGGCGCGCGCGGCATATACCTTCTCGCGCTTCCGCTACGTTGACGATCCAACGTACTTCAACAACTACCTGCCCGGCGCACCGTGCCATATCGTTCGCTCAGAACTTCGCTACGACCACCCGCGCGGTTTCTGGGTAGCGCCAAATGTCGATTGGTCGCCCGCGACTTATTTCATGGACAGTGCGAACACCGCGCAGAACGATAAATATGCCGTCTTGAACGTGCGCGCGGGCTTCGACCGGCCGCGTTGGAGCATTTTCTTTGAGGCGCAGAATCTGACCGATCGTCTCTACTCACCGGCAGTTCAGGTAGACAACGAAGCAGGTAATTTCTTTGAACCCGCCAACGGTCGCTCAGCTTCGGTTGGATTCCGCTACCGCTTTGGCGGCAATTGAGAGTCTACAAGGGCGTTTTCCAATGCGTGACGAAAACACAATCTGCGCGGCAAGCCAACTCCACAGAATTCCTTTATCAAAGACGTCATTCCTATGGGTGGAACAAGGAGGGCAGAAATGGCAAGGCATTCTGGAGGAGCAACCGCGCGGAAGAGTGACTTACAGGAGATTTCGCAATCAAATCAACCCGATAATGAAATAGTCGAAAACCTGCAAACGCAAGTGGCAAACGCCTTTGTCCTTTACACAAACTACAAGCATTACCACTGGCAGACGTACGGACCGCTGTTTCGCGACCTGCATCTGCTGTTCGACGAATTCGCAAAGGCCGTCCTGGCGACGGTTGACGACTTCGCCGAACGGATCAGAATGATCGGACAGAATCCGGTGTCACGTCCTGACGACATTATCGATCGCGCCAGCGTGAAGATCGCGGAACCGGATCAATCCATGCGCAGCATGATTGAAGAAGCAGCGGCAAACCTCTTTACCGTCATTAGCGAAATGCGATCGGCGGCAAAGGCGGCCGACGAGCAGAACGATCCGGGAACGGTCGATCTGTTCTCGCGTCACGTGCAGATTCATGAGAAGCACGAATGGTGGTTGCGTGACATTCTTGAAAAACGAGACGGGCTGATCACTTAGGTTGGGGGAGGATTCAACGTGATGTCAGTGCAACGCAGAACACGCTTCATCGTCACGCTCGTGGTTAGTTTGATCCTGAGCGGGAGTCTCAGCGCCACTGCACAGAAAGATAAAAAGAAACAACCGCCGTCAGGCACGCCGGTGTTGTGGCGTGAGCCTCGCGACATTTCTTCTCGCGATCTGCTTCTTGGACCAGGCGGCGAGCAGATGAAGCCCGACGTGAGCCGCTTGACGTTTATCGAAGAAGAGACCGGCGGGTATTCAAAGAAGTATCGGGTTAAAGACGCGAGTGGACGTGTTTGGGTAGCGAAGCTCGGCAAAGAAGCGCAGAGTGAAACCGCGGCGGTGCGATTGGTTTGGGCCGTCGGCTACACGACCGAGATCAACTATCTCGTTCCGGAAGTGACCATCCCGGGAAAAGGAACGTTTGAGAATGTTCGTTTCGAAGCCAGACCGGAGAACGTAAAGCGGTACGACGAGTGGGAGTGGACCAGCAATCCGTTTTCCGGCAAGCGTGAGTTGCAGGGACTGAAAGTGCTGATGGCTTTGATGGAAAACTGGGATCTCAAGAATGACAATAACCGTGTGTTGCTCGTTCGTAATGGCGGGCGCAACGAGTTGCATTACATAGTCAGCGATCTTGGCACTACGTTTGGAAAGGCAGGCGGACAGACATTGTTGCATTCGCCCGTGGCGTATTTCAAAGGCATCAAAGGCAGTCGTAACGAACCTGACGATTACGTGGAAGACAAGTTCATCGACGACGTCGAAGGCAATACCGTGCGTTTGAACTACAAGGGCAAAAACTCCGACATAATGCGTGACATCACTGTTGCCGACGCGAAGTGGATCGGCGGCTTGCTCTCGCAGTTGAGCGATCGTCAAATAGAAGATGCGTTTCGCGCGGCAAACTACAGTGCGGAAGAAGTGCGACTACTCGCGGGCGCAGTTCGCAAGCGAATCCAGGAACTGACGAACCTGCGCCCCGGCGGCGACGTCAGCAGGGACACTCGTCGTTAAGCACGCGGCGGTTGCAAGACTCTTCTCTGCGCCTCTGCGTATCTTTGCGGCCTCGGCGATGAAATAGGCTCTTTAACGCAGAAACCGCAAAGATACACAGAGGGCCGCAGAGAAAACTTTCCAGTTTTTCCAGCCCCTGTTTGACTAGCGAAAATCGGTACGGTATCGTCCGCGGCTTGCTGTTTGTTCTACGGGCTACTCACGCTGTCCGTCCATCCCGGTTCCCGACCCGGCCCCATTTAACCTGGAGGTACTCTCAAAAATCATGAAGTTGTTTTCTCTCGCTGGGCGTATTTGTGTGCCCGGGCCGTCCGCGCGGCTTGCGGCCGGCGTTACCGTTCGTTCCGGATTCTTCCTTATCACTTTACTTCTCCTCGCCGGCGTGTTTGCGCCGGCCCGCGCGAACTATCCCCCACTCCGCACGATCACCGCGTCGGTCACACACCAGTGGCCGAAACAGTCGCTTCATTTTTCAGTCGTCGACCCGCTGCGCAACCAGACGAAGCAGTACGACACGCCTTACGTCAACGCCCTCAACTATTCAGTCATCGACGGCGTCGTCCAATGGACTGAGCAAACTTACGGCCCCTTTGGCGATGAGGTCTTCACCAACGTCCACTTCGCCGTTTACGACCCACAGTTCGGCATGTGGAAGGAAGGCCAGTCGGGCTACCGCGGCATCAACAGTGTCATCAATCGTGACGGCGTAGTTTCATGGGGGGAAGCTGTCACAGGCGCTAACGGCCACACGACAATCACGATCAACTACGCGACCTACGACCCGCAGCGTGGCGCGTGGATCTTCGGCCAGGGATTTGCCAACGACAACCGGAACATGTTCAACCAGGGCGGCGTCGTTCAGTGGACGACCTTCACGCCCAACGCTTTCAACACCGCCTACTTCGTCACTGTCAACTACACGATCTACGATCCCGTTCGCGGCGACTGGCGCGAAGGCTCCGCGCCTTCTTTCCAGTATCCCGGTTCGATGAACGTCACCATCACAAACTCGACTGTCAACTGGACGAGTTCCGTCAACAACGGCACGCGCGGCTACGATCACACGACCGGCAACTGGTTCTCCGGCGCCACCAAGCCGCTGGCGTATTTCTCTTACGCGAGCGTGACCTCGGGCGTGCCCAAGCCAGTGCTCTTCTGGGACATGTCGCTCGCGAGCACCTCGTGGGCGTGGACGTTCGGCGACGGCGGCGCCACCGGCGTGCGCAGTCCGCAGTACACCTACAACGCCGCCGGTTACTACACCGTCACGCAGTTTGTGAGCGGCGCTGGTGGCAGTCACCAGGCCAGCAAGCCGATCCTGATCGGCATCACCAACCGGATCGACGATCCGCAACAGTTCGTCCGCCAGCAGTATCTCGACTTCCTCAACCGCGAGCCTGATCCAAGCGGCCTGGCATTCTGGACCAGCCAGATCACGAACTGCGGCACGAACCAGACGTGCATTCACAACGAACGCATCCACGTCTCGCGCGCCTTCTACGAGTCAATCGAGTTTGGCAACACGGGCTACCTTGTCTATCGCTTTTATAAGGCGTCGTTCGGTCGCCAGCCGCGCTTCTCGGAGTTCCTGGCGGATTCGACGGTCATCGGCCGCGGCGTCATCGTCGGTCAACCCGGTTGGGATACGACGATGGAGAACAATAAGCAGGCGTTCTCGAATGCGTGGGTTGCGCGTGCGGCTTTCGCAAACATGTACAACGGCATGAGCAACGAGCAATACGTTGACACGCTGTTTGCAAATGCCAGTGTTACGCCATCACAAACCGAGCGCGACGCGTTAGTCAACGGTCTTTACGCCCAAACGGAGACGCGTGCGACCGTGGTCCGTAAGGTAGCCGAGAACCAGCAACTGTTCGCGCAGGAGTACAACCCCGCGTTCGTGCTCTTCGAATACTTCGGCTATCTGCGGCGCAATCCCGACGACGCGCCCGATGGCAACATGAACGGGTACAACAACTGGCTCACGATACTTAACAATAGCGGCGCGTACCCGAACAGCAACTACAACCACAACATCGATGCCTTCATTCAATCGATCGAATACCGCAAACGCTTCGGCCAGCCGTAAACGCAGCGGTGCACAACCTTTCAACTACGCGGCCAGCCGTTTCCACACAGGAGACGGTTGGCCGATTTTTCACGGCGTGAGATTCATTCGCCGGAGCAGTTCGCTGAATCGCGGATCGGAGCGCAGAGGGTCCAGGAGGGGATTGACTTTGAGCTGGGTCATGAGATGGGAGCGTACACTCATGGCGTATGCGAGGCTTTCGAAAGCCCGGTCCTGATCCCCTATTCGCGCGAACAACTCCGCTTCCCAATAGCCCTTCTTCGAGGTCTTGAGCACACGACGGTACTCCTTGATCCAATAGCCCTTGAGTCCTTGCGTGCGGTATGCGTCCCGCGTCTCGGCGTCAAAGGTCCCCCTTTTTTCGCGCGAGGCCACCCAGTCGTCGAGCCTCCCCGCCTGTTCGTAAAGCAGCTCACGCTCAAACTCCATCGCGCCGAAAGCCGCGCTTATCTCGGACGCCTTACGATATTTCTCCAGCGCCTCGTCGTAGCGGCGGGCCCAGTAGAGCACCCTCCCGTAATCGGCGTAGACAGGGGCTGAGATGGGATCGTGCTCGAGCGCCTTTTGCATCTCGGCCTCCGCCTCGTCGAAGCGTCCCATCTCTCCGAGGAAGAGACCGCGCCAGTGATGGGCCATCACGTATCTTGAGTTCAACTCGATAGCCCTGCGGAATTCACGATCGGCTGCCACCCAATCCCAGTCGTACAGCCAGTGTACGAGTGCGAGCGAGTTGTGCGCCTCAGCCAGTCCGTCGTCGAGTTCGAGCGCCTTGTTCGCCGCATCCCGCGCGGACGTGAAGGCCAGGTGTGGATCCATCAACAGGTAGGCGCCGAGGAGACCGTAGCAGTCAGCGATTCCCGCGTGTGCAAGCGCGTAAGACGGATCTTTCTTTACCGCCTGGCGGAAATATTCGATGCCTTTGTGGTAGTTCTCCTCCGTGCGTTTGTTGAAGAAGTAGCGCCCTTTCAAGTAAAGCACGTAGGCTTCGTTGTCCGTGGTGTAATGTCTCGCGGGAGGACTCAAATCGGCGCTCACTCCCAACTCCAGCGTGACGTCTGCCGTTATCCGCCCTTGAACGGCCAAAACTTCTGAAGGTTTCGACTCGTACGCGCCGGCCCAGATGGACTCACCAGTGCCGGCGTCCAACAGTTGAACGCGAACTTTCAGGTTATCGTCGTTCATCTCGACCTCGCCGACCATCAACGTCTCAACGCCGAGCGAACGTCCGATCGTTTGCAAGCTGTGCTGTCCGCCTTTGTAGCTGTACACGGAGTTGTGTGAAGGGATCGAGATCTGTGGCAGCCGTGAGAGTTGTCCGATCAGACCGTCGGTGATGCCTTCGGCGAGTTGCTCCGAGTACATGCCTTCGCCGGAGAAGGGCATGACGGCGATCGATGTTCTGGGTGTTACGTGCGTGCCTGATAGCCCCAGGATGAGTCCGAGCAGAAGGCAGAGAAGAGCAACCGCGGCAGTCGAAACGGTATAGGTTGGGTGTCTCCTGGTAAAGCGGGCGGCACGATAAGCGAGTGAGTCGGCGCGTGCTGAGACCGGCCGTCCCGCGAGATGGCGGCGGATGTCGTCGGACATCTCGTCGACTGAAGCATACCGGCGCTCCGGTTCCTGGTGCAGCGCTTTCAGGACGATCTTGTCGAGATTGTCACTCGTGTGCGAATAGCCTGCGGCTTCGCTCGGTCTTGGGATCCGTCCCTCGACAATGGACCGGAGGATCTCTTCCGGCACCCGGCTGCAGAAGCGATACGGGTGATCGCCTGTCAGCATTATGTAAAGCAGCAGACCGAGTGAATAGACGTCGTCTGTCTCCGTTGGAGGCAGTCCGCGCAACTGCGCGGGGCTCGCGTATTCAGGCGTCATCACGTAATCGGTCGTTGTCGTGACGGCGGTTCTCCCAACAGAGTCTAAGTCGAGTAGTTTTGCGACGCCGAAGTCGAGCAGCTTGGGCACGCCCGCTTCTGTGACGAGAATATTCGAGGGCTTCAGATCACGATGGATGACGCGGTGGCAATGGGCGTACGAGACAGCCTCGCAGACTTTGAGAAACAACAACAAACGCTCGCTTGTGAGAAGTGCTGTTTCCCTCACGTACTGATCGATAGGCATTCCTTCAACGTACTCCATGACGAAGAAGGGAAGCCCGTCATCAGTCGCGGCGCCGCCGAGCAGGCGTGCGATGTAAGTGTGATCGAGCGCACGCAGTATTCGTTGTTCACGATCGAAGCGGCGCAGGACGAACTCCGTGTCCATCCCACGCTTGACCAATTTAACGGCGACGCGATGTCCGTCCACGTCGACGGCTTCGTAAACGGCGCCCATGCCGCCGCGTCCGACTTCTCTGACGAGATGGAAGCCCTTTACACGCGGCACTTCCGGCCCGCATGCTGCTTCCAAAACATCATCGGCAACATCGTGCGCGGATAGCTTGAACGCAGGATGCTGCAAGAAATTTTCGTCTCGTTTATAGGACGCCAGGAGTGATGCGACCTCGGCGAGGAGCGACACGTCGCCGGCGCACGCTTTTGCGAGAAAATCTGCGCGGACGGCGTCGTCGTATTCGAGCGCTTCGTGGAAAAGCTGCTCGATCACTTCCAGGCGTTGAGGTTCACGCATAACGGCCACCCGAGCTTATTTCGCGCGCGAGCCACGCGCGTGCGAACTTCCAATCGCGTTCGACTGTCGAATCAGAGACTTGCAGGATGTGCGCTGTTTCCTGGATAGAGAGGCCGCCGAAGAAGCGCAACTCTACGACGCGGCTTTTCTGTGGATACTTGCGCGCCAGTCTTCGTAAAGCTTCGTCTAACACGACCAGATCTTCTGCTTCACTCTCAGCATGGTCGTACACTTCTGCGAGAGACAGCTTTAGTCCACCACATCGCTTGTCACGCTTGTGCCCGCGCGCGTGATCCACAAGTACGCGCCGCATCATCGCCGCCGCCACGCCGACAAAGTGTTCCTGGTTGCGCCAGTCCACGCTGTCCTGGGCCGCGAGTCTCATGTACGCCTCGTGAACGAGCGCTGTTGGTTGAAGTGTGTGGTCGGCGCGCTCGCGTCGAAGATAGTAGGCCGCCAGGCGTCGCAGCTTGTCGTAGACGCGGACGATTAGTTCTTCGTGTGTCGGATGAGCGTCGTGAATGAAGGCTTCGATGACTGTTGCGTTGGGAGGCATGTTTCCTCGATTACTGACGGCGGTTGAGGTCCTGTCGATGTGACAAAAAGTCGAGGCGACAGAGTCTAGCCGAAGACCCTGCAAAAAAGAAGTTTTTCTCCACGGGCAAAAAATTTGACGGTGTGGGCGCGGAAAAGTCGCGTTATTGCTAGACGGGGAATTGTTCCAGAAAGAGGCACAAACAATGAGAACCAAACAGCCAGGCAGTCAACCCAGAGTTCTACGCGCAAGCTTGTTCCTTACACTATCCACAATCATCCTGTTCAGTTGCTCAGAGCAAAGTCTCGCACAGCAATGGAGCACCACCGGAAACGATATTTCAAACACTAATACCGGAAATGTCGGTGTCGGCACCACCACCCCAGGATCAAAATTGGATGTAAACGGCCGCATAGAGCAAACCGGATCTTCCCCTGGTGGTACAGGGTATTTACTTACAAACGGTGGTCTATTGGCCAACACTACCGCCCTCAATCCGGGTATTGCTTTCTATGGTGGCAAGAGTGGCGTGAGCACTCTGTATGGTGCGGATTTAGGCTATAACATCGTGACCGGCCGCTACCGCACTCGGCTCTTTTCCGGCCACATACTTGGAGACGTGGCTTTTGGCCGGCAACAAGATGCTCATGGCAATCCTACTCAGTCAGCCTTCATGGAGTTTCTAACAGTTCGCGGCGACACGGGCTTCGTAGGCATCGGCACAGCGGCTCCCAACTACAGCTTAGAAGTCTTTACCCCCACCCAATTTTTCCCCGGAATCAATATTCTGGCCTCCACTCATCCTACGAGTGAACGGGCCTCAATCGGTTTTGGGTTAAACGCCCCCAATCCGACTCAAGGTTGGGTCCTCGGACAAGATCGAACCGGTACTGGCATCCGGGATATGTTCTTGTTCGATGCGACTAACAAACGAGATCTTATGTACTGGGGCGCCGACGGCAACGTCGGAGTCGGCACCACTGCGCCGGCTTTTAAATTCGACGTGCAAGACGGTCAGATTAACGCGGCGGGCGGGCTGTGCATTGCGGGAGATTGCAAGACTGCATGGTCGGAGGTGGGCGGCAGCGGCGGCGCAGTAAGCTCAGTGTTCGGACGCACTGGAGCAGTTGCTCCGCAAGCTGGTGATTACACCTGGGCGCAAATAAACAAGAGCGCGTCGTCGCTGGCCGATATTACGACTCGTAATGCCGGCGATCTAAATGCGGGCACGGTTCCGATCGCACGACTTGGAACCGGAACCCCTGACTCCACAAAGTTCCTAAGAGGTGACAACACCTGGGCAGTGCCTAACGGGAACTCGCAATGGACCTCCGGCACAAACAACATTTCCTACAATGCCGGCAACGTCGGGATCGGCACGGCCACCCCTGGTTTTGTGCTTGACGTCTCGGGCGGCACGAACAATCCCTTCCGCGTCCGCGATAGTAGTGGGCGCGAATATTTTTCCACGACCACACACAGCGGACCATTCGGCGTCGCGCCGGTCGTGAACCTTGCCAGCGGCCGCCTGATAATCCACCACAACGGTCCGGACGGCAATAACGACACTATCGTCCGCCGCATGGTCAATAGTGTGATCTTCCAGCCTTCCGACCACGCCGATTTCCCAGGCGCCTTCCGGGTGCAGCAAGTAGGCGGCAACCCCATTCTGTATGTCGGTCAGCACGCAAACGGCAATGTCGGCATCGGCACCACCACTCCAGTCTTCAAGCTGGATGTCATCGGTGAGATTAATGCAACCGGACTACGGATCAACGGCACACCAATCTCGGCTGGCGGCGCAGTAACCTCAGTGTTCGGACGCACGGGAGCAATTGTTCCGCAAGCTGGTGACTACACCTGGGCGCAAATAAACAAGAGCACGTCGTCGCTGGCGGATCTTGCGACTCGCAATGCCGGCGATCTAAATGCGGGCACACTTCCTGCCGCACGGTTTCCCGCTACGCTACCTGCCGTTTCCGGCGCGAATCTCACGGCCCTCAATGCCTCAAATCTCACTAACGGCACGGTTCCGACCGCGCGGCTTGGAAGCGGAACTGCTGACTCCACAAAGTTCCTGAGAGGTGACAACACCTGGGCAGTGCCGAGCGGAACCTCGCAATGGACCACCACAGGCTCAAATAACATTTCTTACAGTTCCGGCAATGTCGGCATAGGCATCACCAATCCCGGCGCCAAGCTCGAAGTTGCCGGGAACGTTAGTGTTACTGGAACAGGAAACATAACCGCAACCGGAACCATCGAGGGTGGCAACATCGCGGCGAAATATCAGGATGTGGCCGAGTGGGTCGATTCCTCGCAAGAGCTTTCACCGGGCGCTGTGGTCGTGCTCGATGCCAACAAATCCAATCAGGTAATCGCATCGACAGAGTCGTACGACAGTCGAGTGGCTGGTGTGATTTCACTGCGGCCGGGATTGGTCCTGGGTGAGGCGGGCGAAGGCCGTGTGCTGGTTGCGACGACCGGACGCGTGAAAGTGAAGGTGGATGCTACGAATGGACCAATACAGATTGGCGACTTGCTTGTCACCAGTGACCGCGAAGGTTTCGCCATGAAGTCGCAGCCGGTAAAGGTTGGTGGTGTGCGAATGCACCGTCCGGGCACATTGATCGGTAAAGCCCTCGAGCCGTTGGCTAAGGGTACCGGCGAGATTCTTGTGCTCTTGAGTCTTCAGTAACGAGATTCACTTTTCCAAGGCTGCTGCTTAACGGGAGGCAATCATGATGACACCTGTTTTTAAACGCCCACTTTACGTCGGTCCAAAACGCGGCTTCGTTGTTTGTGCTGCACTGGTATTTCGCAAACACATTCGATTGGTAGTAATGGCATTAGCGATGATGCTGGTTGGTGTGGTTCTTCTCACGCCGTCCACAGTGCAGAGCGTCAGCCAGGCGTCCGTTGAACCTCCCACGAATCTGAGAGTAACGGCAGTCACGGAAAACAGTATTAAGCTCAATTGGACGGGGCCGATCACCTCGCATTACAGGGTGGAACGGAGCGAGAGTATGTCCGGGCCTTTTCGGTTCGTTTCAGGCGCCAACGGCCTGGAATTTATTGACGAGCAAGAGATCCAGAATCTACGTGCTTACGTCTATCGCGTGCGCAGGGTCGGCAGCGAGAGTGGTAGTAGCACGGCCATTACCTCTGCTCCGAGCAATATGGCGGTGGGCACGGCAATCTCGTTTCCAGTTACAGACTGGGTCCAAAAACCGATCACAGCGCAAGGGTTCTACGATGTGCGTAAAGCCATAAACGCCGTGCGCAAGACCGCAAATCTCCCCGATGCTATCTGGGACCGCGAAACCCTGGCAGGGCTGAAGGTCAAGGCCAGCGATCTGAAGGAGTTGCGTGATCGGTTGGGTGAGGCTTTCCAGGCTCTTCAGATTCCTCCTCCCGTCTATACAGATCACAGCTTGAATCCCGGGGTAAAAATAAAGGCGCTTCACATTGAAGAATTGCAAACGAACTCCAGCCGTGGCAGTAGCAATACCGCTGGTCCACTGTACGGCACTACGAGCAAATCACTGGGCGGCGAGTTTGAGTCAGCCACAACCCTGCCGCTGGTTCCGGTACACTTGAGCGTCCTGCCTAATGGAAAAATCTTGTTTTGGGAACGCGACTTCGTCAGGGATAGCAACAACAACATAATCGTAGATTCAAGTGGACGCGTAACGCAGGTGACAGGCAAAAGCAAAGCTCTTGTGTGGGATAGGACCGCGCAATCATTTAAGGGCGTGGACAATATACATACAAACCTGTTCTGCTCAGGGCATTCATTTTTGCCTGATGGAAATCTCTTTGTAGCGGGAGGGCATAAGGATCCTGACAGGGCGGGTGAGACGGAGACTAATATCTTCGATTACGGGACCGAGACCTGGAGCCAAGGGCCTGAGATGAACAAGGGCCGTTGGTATCCGTACAACGTAACGCTCAGTACAGGTGAGCCGCTGATCATGGCCGGAGACTATTGGTCTAATGAACCGGATTTGCCTCGCGCTTTTGAACCTAATCTAACTCCGCAAATCTACACACCTGCCCTCGGGGGAGATTTTAGAAACGTTGCCGAGCCCCCGGAACCCAAGTTCACACAATACCCCTACGTTCACCTCACATCTGCTGGTCGGGTACTGCAAGTTCAATCGGGTTTTCTTGATCCTCTTAATGCAGAAAGTCTCGACCAGGCCAGCAGGTTGTTGGATCCAAGAGGAAATAATGAAGCTGGAAGCTGGGAGTCGCTGCAAAGTACCCGGCTCCCGCATGCGATGGGCAGCTCAGTTCTGTTTGACGATGACAGGATTTTGGTCGTGGGCGGATTTGACAATACCCGAACGCCAACCAACGGGGCTGAAACTATTGATTTAAGAGATTTCATTGATCAGCAGCAGACACCACGATACTGGACCGTAGTGGCCCCTATGAATTTCCCCAGGGCATACCACACGGCCACAATTTTGCCGGACGGCAAAGTGCTGGTTACGGGTGGTGTCGGCTGCAACGGCGGTAACCACATCGAAAGCCTCCAGCCAAATAGCAGAGTAATCCAATGTTCTGATGGTCGGATCATGATTCCGGAGTTGTGGGACCCCGCTAGAAATACCTGGACCAAGATGGCGCCCCACAGTGAGGTGCGCGCTTACCATTCGGTGGCGGCACTCTTGCCTGACGGGCGAGTCCTTGTTGGCGGCGGCGGACTTCCTGGAGCGGTAGGCGAGATAGGTCCCGAAGGCAAAATCACCAATAGTGACGTTAGCAGGTTCAATGGAATGTCCTTCGGCCATAACAACGTAGAGATCTACTCACCACCTTATCTCTTCAACGCGAATGGAAGCCCGGCGGTGCGGCCTGAAATAAATTCGGCGCCGCCGAATGTCAGTTACGGCGAGCAGTTCTTTGTTGGGACTTCATTGGCGGGAAGTCAGCCGAAGGTAGTTCTCGTGCGGCTTCCTTCGGTCACTCATGGGTTCAACCAGGACCAGCGGCGAATTGTTTTGAATCGCGTGCTCACCAGCGGCGGAATGAATGTCACTGCACCTGCTGACTCAGAGAAATGCCCGCCCGGACATTACATGCTATTCGTCCTCAACGCCGCCGGTGTGCCGTCGGAGGCAAGAATCATCAGGGTGCAGAATAGTTCACTTTTTCCAACTGAAGTGCCAGTCACCACTGCGAGCGGGGAAGGTTCAACCTGGGAGCAGGGCATCGAGTTTTCTTCCTCAGTCGACGGCGTAATCACTCATATCCGCTTTTGGAAAGCACCGGGTGAGCCGGCGGGCGGCCATGTAGGACGCCTGTGGACTGAGATGGGTAACCCGCTTGCTTCGGTCACATTTGGTCCTGAGACTTCTTCCGGCTGGCAAGTAGCGGAATTGCAACCACACGTTCCGATTCAAAAGAACGTTAAATACAGAGTTACTTACAACATACACAGCGTTGTGGCAAAAACCGTCAACGTGTTCTGCAATTCGACGGCGTCGATTTGTCATCCGGTAGCAAGCGGGCCGCTGGTTAGCTGGGGCTCATATTTCGCTCAGCACGCCGGAACATTCCCGACCCGGGAAAGCACGAGTAATCTTTTTGCGGACGTCATATTCAAATCACCACAACAGTGAGCTGAGCATCCATGCGCGGCCCAACAGAAAGGTGGTCCAATGATTAAAAGCATGGTGCTGTTACTGCTGGCGTATTGCTTTTTCCCGGTCGCGAACCAGGCGCAGGAACGCCAGCATTCGAAGACAGGCGAAGATGTAGAGATCTCGGTTGGAGGTGCGAAATTAACTATTCCCGATCTGGTCCTGCTCGATCAGGAAGGCCGGAAAGTTCGCTTCTATTCCGACTTGATAAAGGACAAAGTAGTTGTTTTGAGTTTCTTCTACACGAGTTGCGATTACAGTTGCCTCATGCAGGGAAGAACTTTTTCAAAGCTTCAGTCACTTCTAGGCGAGCGACTGGGAAAATCTGTCTTTCTGATCTCTGTCACAACAGATCCAGTCAAAGACAATCCCCAACAGCTCAAAGCATGGGCCACGCGTCACCGGGTCGAACCCGGCTGGACGCTTGTCACAGGCGAAGAAGCTGAAATGAGCAAGCTTCTGGGACCGTTCACGGGCGACGGTGCAGGATCTGCCACGCACTTGCCTTCAACCTTCATAGGCAATGACAAGACCGGGTTGTGGACCAGCGCGACAGGAGTGTTTGCGGCAGAAGACCTGCTTAGGGTGATAAATTACATCGCCAGAGACGACGCGACAAAAGTAAGAAACAACGAGCGCAATCGCTAGTGTTGAAGATTCGTTGACCGGCTTCGATAAGCGTGCTAACGTTCGCTCACCCTGCTCACCTTACTTCTCAAAAGGAGAATAACAGTATGTCTAAGTTATTCCGCGGCCTTGGTGTCTTTGCCGGCCGGGTAGCTGTGGTGTTTGTTTTATCGCAGATCGCCTTCGCCGGCGGCGTGGCAGTGCAAACGAAACAACGGGAAAAATACACTTCAAAAATCGCAACTTCGACCGCTCACATTCTAAGCTCTGCCCCAACACTGACTCCAACAGCCACTGCCGGACAGTTACTTATCTCGGAATTCCGCCTCTTTGGAGTTAACGGAACGAACGACGAATTCATCGAGATTTTCAACAACAGCGGGGCTAACCACACCGTCGCCGCTTCCGGAACTGGCACGGGTTACGCCGTTGCCGCTTCCGACGGCATCGTTCGTTGCACCATTCCCAATGGCGTCACCATACCAAACAAGGGGCACTTCCTTTGCGCCAACAGCGTTGCCTACAGTCTCGCGTCTTATCCTGCTGGTAATGGAACGACAGCGACGGCTGATGCCACTTACACGCTCGACATTGCTCCCAACACCGGAATCGCGCTTTTCACCACCAACGTTCCGGCAGACTTTTCAATTGCAACAAGGCTCGATGCGGTTGGTTCGGTTTCAGAGACTAATACACTCTACAAAGAGGGTACGGGCTATGGAAACCTGACACAATTCTTCACCGACCATTCTCTCTACCGGGACAATTCTAACGGACCTGTGATCGACACTGATAACAATGCGAACGATCTTGTTTTCGTGGATACGCAAGGTGTCGCGTTAGGACACGGACAACGTCTCGGTGCGTCAGGCCCGGAAAACCTGAACGCACCGATTGAACGGAATGCTGGTTTTACCATAACCTTGCTCGATTTTTGTGCGGCTCCATCATTACCGCCTAACCGAGTTCGCGACTTTACTAGCGATCCTGCTAATAATTCCACCTTCGGCACGTTGGAAATGCGTAGAACAGTCGTGAACAACACTGGCGCTGCCGTAACTCGCTTGCGTTTTCGCATAGTAAACATCACGACATTCCCTGCACCCGTTAACACTGCCGATCTGCGCGCACGAACTTCGAGTGATGTGATAGTAACTATTAACGGTCCGCCATGTAGCACTCCGAGCAACGTGGTGGTGCGGGGCACGCTCCTCGAGGAGTCAATCTTTGGGCAACAACCACATGGTGGTGCGTTTAACTCCTCACTTAGCGTTAGCGCCATTACGCTAGCTGCGCCGCTTGCTAATGGCGCAAGTGTCAACGTACGGTTCCTGTTGGGCGTCGAGCAAATAGGAAACCTTAGGTTTTTTATCAACATTGAAGCTCTGCCATAAACCGGCAGTAGTCGTAAACCGAGCGTAGTTGTTTGAAGCAAATTTATTCAACTCCGTTCCAATCGTCATCTGGGCCGTGTCAGGCTCGTTGTAAGGAAGGAGCGAAAGTCCGTTCGCCGCCGGCTGCACGGGATTAGCGAAGTTCGCCTAAGGCTGCGACTCGTCGAACCAAGCTTTCAAAACAGTTACGCAAGCTCCGGCCAACGTCGCTTGAGCGGCGCCGTACGCCGGATGGAGCGGTGAACCTTCGGGAAACGCTTGCGCAGGAAATACGTGCCATTGATTCTGTGAGGCGCCTAAGGAACTACGTCGGGAGACTAAGAACAGCGTTGCCGACGGACTCTTCGATCCAGCGCCTGACAATCAGCATACTCCCCCGCCTGGATTTGAACGCGCGAGTCTCCAAACGGTGTGACTGGATTGGAAAAGTTATACCGAACGGAAGTGTTCCAGAGGACGTCGCCGAGCCTTAGTGTTTTCATTGACACGAGTTAACTCATTGGGTATAGTGCCCCAGCGCTAAAGGTGAACGCGGAAAGTAGTTGCAGTCTCTAGCAACTTCTTGCTCCTCAAAACAACTTAAAACTAGACGTTCCCAATCCTATCAAGTTCGCTTAAGGACCCTTATGAAAGTCTCACCGATGTCTCTGAAGCTTTCCTTTCTCGTAACGATCGCACTGTTAACCGTGGCAACGGCTCACTCTCAGCGTCGTACCGGAGAATCAACCAGTGACAAAGGCGGAAAACCCCGAATCGTTGTTCTCGCCACTGGCTCGAGTAGCACGGTGTGGACCGCAAATGTTACCACCGCGACACTCGAAGATATGATTACGCAGAGCGGGCGTTTTGAATTGATCGCCGGAGCTCAACGTGATCAGTTGCTCAAAGAACAGGGGTTCAACAACTCGCAACTAGTCAATCCCCAGGAAGCAACCAAGGTGGGCAAGCTCTTGTCGGCGAAGTACATCATCGTCGGTAATGCCCTGGACATAACTTCGAGTAAGCGGAAAAACCCGTTGAATTATATAACCGGGCGGAATGAAGACATCGGCGCGGATATCAAAAGCAAAGTCCAGATTCAAATGATCGATGCCGAAACCGGTGTGGTCCAGATTTCAAAATCATACGAACAGAAGATCACCAAGAACATGGTGAGTGACGGCGACTCGCAACAGGAAGCCATTCGCGAAGGATATCGCAAGGCAATGGAAGCGATCGCTGCCCAGTTTGCAGCCGAGTTTGCCACGTCCGTTCCCACAGAGGGATTAGTGGTACTGGTGAGAAACGGTCGCATTGCGATCGACCTCGGCAGCGAACAGGTGAAGGTCGGGCAGATGCTTGAAGTTTATTCGCAGGATGAGCCAATCAAGAGCGCTTCGGGCGAAGTACTCTCGTACATAACTACTAAGTATGCGCTCCTGCAAATTGCTGAGGTAGAAGCAAAGTTGTCCTGGGCCACAGTGGTTAGGACGTTCGATCAAAACGGCACTCCTGATCCGCAGATTAAACTCGAGCGAGTTCAACAGAAACAGTCTGTCAGGTTAGTTAAGACCGTACCCACTCAGAAGAATAAATAGCTCACAGCAGGTCCACCATGCCAACTAACCACAGGACCATCTTTGGATTCTTGAATATTGCGCACGCAACCGCCCTGCTGGCAATACTGCTTTCATGCACTGCTATCTCACGGGCTGACACATTACGCAAGCGCTACACCTTCTCCTACGATCGATCGGTTCGCCGGGCGTCGTCAGAGGTTGCCGCGAAGGAAGCACGTAAACGCCTGATTCGAGATTTTATTGCAGCGAAATTCGCTCCCGAGATCAGCAACAAGTTTGCAGAAGATATCGACATCGCTCTCTATCCAGTAGAGCAATACTTAACTTCTTTCAAAGTGGTTGGCGAGAATATTAACGAAGACGAGACTCAAGTGACCTTAACGGTCCAGGGCGAGCTCGATCTCGTGGAGATTGTGAATGCCTTAGTTGAAAACAAGGTGCTTAGCTTTGGAAAAGAACCGCCTAAGGTCATGATTTTTCCCTCAGACCGGTTCGCAGACTCAAAGGCAGCTAAAACTCTGCGAGCGTTGATGTATGAAAAGATAAAAAGGGCGGGTTTGCGGCCGGTTGGATTTGAGAATAGCCGGCAGTCCGTTAGCGTTCGAATCAAAGAGAAAGTCACCCCGACCAATCTTGAGCGGCAGGCTCTTATCAGGACTGCGACCGAATATGGCGCAGATTATTTGATCTTTATTGACACCGAAGTCGATGCCCAACCGTTTTCCCAGGGAGGCTACATCGCCGATGCTACGTTCATTCACACAATCTTGCGGCCGAACGGAGCATTGATACTTGGAGAGTCAGTTACCAGCGAACGCGGAAGTGGTTCCTCGCCGATCCTTGCCCTTGATAGAGCGCTCGATGCCGTCGCGCCGGTCATTGCGAAAATGGCCATCGCGCAACTTTTCGAAGCCATCTATGCTGATAGCGATGTTATTTACAACACGGCGAAACTCAAGGAAGAGAAGTCGATTGTGATACATCGTGGCTCACAAACCCTGGTGCAGGAAGTGCTGCGCCAACTTGAGCTTGCCGGAGCAACAACCAAATTACAGTCCGCAATGACAGATCTGTCAGCGAGAGCGAAGATTGAGACTTCCATGGATGATCTGGATCTCTGGGAGTGGTTCAACAAACAAACCTTCAAGGCAGATGGCAAGACGTTCAAAACTCCGGTAGTGATCTCTGCCGAGAACATCATTGAAGTGGAAGTCGTAGCAGATCAGGAAAAGCCGGTAAGAGCGGTTCGTCGGGCGCCCGTTCGAAAACCTCGTCCGTCTTTTGGTCCACTTGACGCGCTGGCGATGCTGAAACTGCGGCCGGCGCGGTTCAACTAGTTGGCCGCGAACGATGTTACTCCCGCCGGCTCCCGCCTTTGAGAGTTGGCGTTGCCTGTCTGTTCAGTATTTCTCTCACGTCCTTTGCGTGTTGGCCCTCGGGAGCGGCTTGCAGATATTGGAGAAAAACCGTGCGGGCGCCTGCCTTATCACCGGCAAGGTGCAAAGCAAAGCCTTTGTAATAGTAAAGCTCGTTATCTTTCGGCTGATATTCCAAAGCTTGGGTAAACGCGTTCGCCGCCTCACCAAAACGATCCGACGCGAGCAGTGCCATGCCATAATTGGTTAATAGCTGAGGGCCAGGTTTCTGAGTCTGCCCAATCGCGAGTTCGTACTCCGCAATTGCCTCGGCGGCTCTACCCAGGTTGTAAAAAGCGACCCCCAAATTCTCGTGCGCCTCTGGGAAGTCAGGATGTTGCTCGAGTGCCTTGCGGTACTCGACGGTAGCGTCTAAGTTTTTTTCATCTGCAACCTTGAGCGATCCAGCGTCCATGAGACGCTGCGCCTCCTGCTGAAGCACTCTTCCGCGCTGGTAATGTTCATTAGCCGTGGGGTTATTGTTTGCCTGCGATGAGGCCGGCCCTTCAACCAATCCCGGTGGGGATGTTTGCGCTATAGGATTTGTAGACGTGTTTGGTGTATTGCTTTGCCGCTTACTCAGATACAGAAAAGTACCCACGCCGGCGAGCCCAAGTACGATAACAACGAGACTGAGAATGAGAAAAACGAAGCGGAACGTTCTTGGTTTTGGTTTAGGAGATAAAACGGTGACGGATGGTTCGGTAGCTGACACAGAGATCGTCGCTTCGGTTTCTATGTGAAGCTGGGTCGGTGTTTCGTCCGATCCTTTCTTAGGTTCGAACGCCGCTTTGCGAGAAACTGCAGCGCTCAAAGCCTTCGCGAACGTCTGAACGTCAGGAATGCGGGATTCTTGATCCCTTGTCAGGCCGGACATCACGACCTTCTCAACCGCGGCGTCTATCGAAGGCGTGACTTCCCGAAGTGGTCTCGGTTCTCCCGTGACGCGGCTCATCAGCAGACTACGCAAGTTATCGCCTTGAAATGGCGGCCGCCTGGCCAGCATCTCGTAGACAATTACCGCCAAACTGTAAACATCAGTTTTCGAGGTGACGGATTCACCCAGAACCTGTTCGGGTGACATATAGGTGGGAGTGCCGAGCAGCGTTCCTGTTTGGGTTAGCGGATCGTCATTGATCTCGTTGATTGACTTGGCAATTCCAAAATCAAGCACTTTCACAACGTCAAGTCCGCCCTTATCCATGAGCATGATGTTGGACGGCTTTAGATCGCGATGCACGATTCCCAATGAATGTGCTGCGGCGAGAGCATTGGCGATTTGAGTCGTAATGCTGACAACCCGGTCAAGCGGCAACGTAAACTCGTGGTTCAGCACGTCAGCTAACGTGACCCCTTCAATGTATTCCATTGCGAGGTAAAGCAGACCCGGCTCGGCTTCTCCAAAGTCATAGATCGTGATCGCATTTGGGCTATCGATGCGGCTTGACATCCTGGCTTCGCGACGAAAGCGCGCGAGCGCAGCTTCCTTGTCGTTCGATACGGGCGGGACTAGCTTTATGGCGCAAACTCGATCCATCTGAATGTGGATCGCCTTGTAGACTGTCCCCATGCCTCCGCGGCCAATCATCTTCGTTAGACG
>DATELZ010000057.1:0-27964 GCA_035276045.1 Pyrinomonadaceae bacterium
CAACAAGTGAGTACGAACAATCTCGCCTCGATTGAAAGCCTCTTCGACACTCGCATTCGTCGCCGCGCGCATTCTCAATCCGAGCGCCCACTTCGCACCGTTAAAGTCCTGCGCCTGCACGGCGCCAAACCAACGCACTACGTCAGCAGGCCGTTGGAACGAGATTGAAGCAAGTCTTTGATTGCGAAGACGCGCGGAAACAAGGTCCGATTTATTTAACATCAAGTTAGAGTTGGTCAATGGATGGCAACGGAAAAACAACCGGATGACAGAAGTTTTCCTGATTCACCACTTTCCCGGCGATTAGACCAGGTTTTGGGCCCGGCACTAGTTCGACTTGATTGCCGGGGCTGGCAACGTACATGTAATAATCCGCCATGTCACTGTAGGTGGCGCCGGAGCTGTAATCTATGTTCTTGATATCGATTATGGACGGCTGGTTGGAAATGCTCTGCAATACGTGTGTTTGTGGCGGATTAGCGCCGATTTGAACGCTGAGACCTACCTGCGAGCCGTCGATTTGCACTCCCATCGTCTTTGCCACCTTGCCGTAGGGTTGGGATGAACTCGTCACGATGTTGCCGGTCTTTGTAAACTTGTTGAAGAACAGATTTTGGTCCAACTCATGAGTGTAGAGCAAGCCACTATCGATGTAGATCTTAGTTAGAGGATGGCATCCCTTACCGCTGGTAGCGCCTAGAATGCCTCCGTGTAGAGACTGCATGTCAACTAGCCAGCGAAAGTCCTTTGGATCGTTTGCGGCTTGCCGATCGAACGCTCCTTGTTGGTAAACCTGGTAGCCGGCAACTGGCGCGCCCTGTGCTTTGATTTCCACCCGCACATCGTGTTTGGGAAGGTTTTTATACGAGGCGATCGTTCCGCCAGCTTGGCGAACATCGATTGTCAATTGGTGCTTGGTGTCGCGAATGACTCCGATTTCACATCGCCCGCCTTGTTGATTCAAGCAGATGATTGCCAGTCCGGTTAATCTGACTAGTGCAGTCGCTGAATTCTCTTGAATCGTAGTTTCTTGAGCCTCTAGTATTCTTCTGTTCATGTGGGCCGCTAAACTTGCTTTGCTGCGCATGATTCTTCTCCTGACAGTGAGTTTTGAATTGAGAAATAGCTTTCGGGGTAGAGTGACTTTTTCAGGTAAGACGTAACAGGTGGAGGTTTCAATAGCTTCCATGGGCGCCGAACAACGAAAACGCCGCCCAGTAAAATGGCGCTGCCTTTGCACCGCTGTTCTTCATCGCGAGTTGGGCCTGTCGCAAACTCTCAACTGAAGACATCCGCCTTTGCGTCCGATTCCGGTGAAATTCGATCATCAAATCTTTCGTCGACTCTGAATCAACTTGCCACTGACTGGCGACCACCAACGGCGCTCCCAGAGCCAGAAAAGTGCGGGCAATCCCGATCGCTCCTTCGCTCTTGTTGTACACCTCAGAACCAGTTTCACAAGCCGACAACACGATGAGTCTTGGCCGGTGCAGCCGCAGGTCGCTTAACTCAAACGAACGCAACTCACCTCCGGCAAAGAGCAGCTTTGAGTTCGCCGGCGACTGCGGGTTGGCTACATAGTGTCCCGCGAAGTGGACCACGTCCACGTTCTCAAAATTCCGAAGGAATCTCTCTTTAGTCGCTTCGCTGCCGATAAATTCCAACGACCTTGGATAACTGCTCGCCACGCTCTTCGCCTCGGCTGCCGCTGAATCCAGATCCGGGAGATGAGGATGCTCTTCGCTGTCGAAAGCCGGATTGCCGATCGCCAGCACCGTCTCAGCGCCGGGATCGATTCTGCCACTCGCATACTCAGACATCACCACCAACACCGAAGCACTGGGCGCATAGAACAATGCAAAATCTTCGAGCAGATACTTTCCTTCTTTCGAGACAAGCGTATTGAATGCCAGCCCATGCAGTGACTTGTCAGGGACGAGGCAGAGCTGTTTGCCGGACGAAAGATCGGGCGGGATCAAGAGATCGTATAGCTCACGTGCCGCCGGTTGCAGACTCGCCGCCGTCTCGTTTGCAACGATAGCCGCTTCGTAGGCGGCGATCTTGTTTTCGAGTTCCACGGCATCGATCTTTCGCTCGAGATAGTCGAAGCGCGTTTGTGTGACGATCCATATCGCCACCTTGTCAGGCAAAACGGCATATTGGACCAGTTGCACTTGCTCCGGCAGGCGCGACTGAATTTCAGGAACGGGAAGTGGACGAGAAACTAAAGAAAAATCTTTCTGCAACTCGGAAATCGGTTGCTGCGACGTGACAAATTCCAACAACGATCGCGCCTTGGAGTTTTCGACAAAACTGAAAGCGCCGGCGATGTCTCTTCCCCGGATTGCATACTCGGCCGCCGCATCAAACACGCTCTGTTCGCTTTCGAAGAACGCCTGGCGCGAACTGTCTTCGCGGATCGTGCGCCGGTAAACTTCCGCCAGCGACAACACCCTCGTCAGTTCCTCACTGAAATTCCGAAGATCGTTCAGCTCTCTAAAACAAAACAGTTTTCCTTTGTGAATCTGGTAAGCGCTAACGGTCAGTTCCGGAAGTTGGCTGTACAACTCGAGGGCGCGATCGTAATCGCCGATAGCTTCGCGATGGTTCTGCGCCTGGCTGTTTATGTCGCCGAGCAAGCGATAAATCTCCGCTTTGGTGCGCACGTTGTCGCCGCTTTCCGCAACGACTTGCAGCGAATGATTGGCGTGGGCCAACGCAGTGGCGTAGTCGTTTCTCGCCGCCGCAGCCTGCGCGAGTTGTCGCAAGGCATCGTTGAGTTGAACTCCACCCGTCGCATTTTTCTCGACGACGCCCAATCTCTCTTTCGCTAAGCTGTATGAAGTGGAAAAGAGATTGAGCCTGAGTGTTAGACCGGCAAGTGTCCCCTTGATGCGCAGCCACTGGCCCTGACTCTGGTAGTAAGGTGTATCGTCAAAAAGCGCTCTGCTGGCGTAGGAAAGTGCCGGCTCGAGTTCGCCGACCTTGTAATAGTTCATCGCGAGTGCATCTTCAACGTGGCCGATTTCGAAGATGTTGTTACTTTCCTCGGCCAGCCGCAATGCCGTCCTGAGATTTCTCGCAGACTCTGAAAAACGATTCTGTGAGTAATCGCCCATCCCGAGCCAGTAGTAAGCTGACGGCGGCAACAAGTTGAATTTCTTGCTTTGCGCGTTACGGATTACGACTGATAATCGGCGGCGGCCCTCTTCGACTTTGCCGATGTCGCGAAGAAACTGCGCGGCCCAATTCTCAGCAACCGCTGCATCCCATTCATCGCCGAGTTGAATAAAAACGTCTCTGCTCTTTTCAAACTGCGCAATGGCAGTTGAATAATCACCTTTCAACGCCGATTGATAAGCGGCGGCTACACTGTCCTTCGCCTGCAATAAACGTGTTGCCTTATCGGCGCTGACGTTCGAGTGGAAGTTGGCAAACTGCGTGAAGAAGACATCGGCATTTCGAGCATGCTCGTAGTTGCCGATGAACGTGAGTGCGGCGGCGCTTTCTTTGGCGTCGGTCTCGTTGTGGCTTTGTCTTGCCAGGAGATAACGGCGCGAGAGTTGGAGCGCTACTGCGGGTCCGCGCAAATAGCCTTTTGTTTCGTCGTGGATCCTTTGGGCGCGTTGGTTATCATGGGCGCGAGATGCGGCGAGAAAATCTTCCAACACTTGCTTGTCTGATTTGAACAACGTCTGCTCGTTCTCGATCTGCGAAAGGTACTTTCGCGCTTCGTCGGCCCACGGAGAAGTTGAATCTTTCTGCAAGTAAAGCTGCCATGCCTCTCTTGCCTGCTGTGGCAGTTCCAGTGCGCGCAGGGCGAGCGCTCGGTTGAATAGTGCTTCGAGCAGATTGCCGTCGAGATCCGTGGCGCGCTTGAATTCTTCATTACTTCGCGCGAGATCCTGAAATTTCTTCTCTCGTGTTTCTGTTTTCGAGCGTTCGAAGTAAGCAGAACCGAGATCGTTATGGATCTTCGCGTCGTTGGGAGCGAACTTCAGGGCGTTTCCATATTCCCTGATCGCGTTGTCATACTCTTGCTGCGTTAGATGAAACGTGCCGAGCGCGTGATAAGTCTCGGCACTTGGATTCGTTATGGCAGCATCGAGCAGACGTGTTTTAAGCAGGAGCAAACGTCTCGGATCGCTCGACTCCGGCGCGCCGCGCAATTGCGTAAGGGGCGCATAGCCGAATCCGGAGATGCGTGTTTCGACGGGTCGCGACTGCTGGTACAGCGAGAGCAATTCAGCCATGTCATCCGGTTTTCTGATCCTCGTTAAATAGATGGCCAGGAAGATCACCGCAATCAACATTACGGCGAAAGCGCTGACATATACCGGACGGCGAAACAGTCCGGTTATCGAGGCAAAGAATGACGGGCGTTTCTCTTCGAGCGCCGGACTTTCGGCGATGGCCCGTTTTCTTATCTCTCGCGTCAACTGCGTGCGGAGATGCCTGTCCTGATCGGTCTTGAGTGTTTCCTCGAAGCGTTCCGAGTCGGCAGCGTTGAGCTTACCGCGGACGTAATCGTTGATAAGGCCGTCCTCGGCAAGCGCCACCTGGTTGCAGAACTCATCATCCGTAAACACAAGTTCCTCAATAGCGTCGAGAGTTGCTTCGTCCGCAATGCGGCGCAGCAAGTACTCTCGAACCGTCCGCTCATTTCTTAACGGTTCGTTCATTGCCCCCAATTTGATGTGCTATTCACGTTCATTTCGTAACAGAGCCGGCGTTCATGCAATTCTGCACACACGTTTTTAGCTTCGCCTTGATGCGCATCACCTGCACGCGCAACGCGGTTTGCGTGGTCTTCAACGTCTCGGAAATCTGGCGGCGTTTCTTGATTTTGGCGCTTTTGTCGTCTGCGAAATACAGCAGCATCAACTGCTTGTTTTCCGGCGGAAGCTCGTCGAGACACTTATCCAAACAGTCGGAAGAAAAGCTCGGTTCTTCAGCCGCCGGATTGGGAATTACTACGTCGTCGATGTCGAGGTGCGACTGCTGTTTGCGCAGGAATTCGCGATAGACGTTTTTGGCGACGGCGTAGAAATACGCGAGCTTGTTTTCGATGCGTTCTTCCGCGCTCTTGACGATGACGCGGTTGATGGTTTCGTCGGCGAGTTCCTCGGCTATACAACAACTGCGCTGACGGAAATAGATGCTCAGTTTTGAGCGCAGTAACTCGTACTCTTCGCCCGCGCGATTCCTGTCGGGATTAAGCCAGGCGAGGAAATTGGAAAAGCTCTCGACCGTGATCTCTGGACCGGGCTTCCTGGTGCGCAATGATTGAGGCCTCGAACGCGCGGTAGTGAAGAAAGCGGCGGTAGCATAACGCAAACATAGGCGGGAGATACAGGTTTTTGGGCGTTGGGTAGTAGCTTATTTGACCTCTGCATCTCTGAGTTAGATTGAATTCCAGTATTAACGCGGAACTCCGAAGGACGCAGAGCACGCAGAGAAGTCGAAGACCGGTCCGAGTGGGTGAGGACACTCGGACCGGCCAGGTGAAGAAGAAGCCGCGCGCTATTGGGTATCTGGTCCTTGCCTGAATCGAACACACCAGCAACGCGCCAGACTGCCCTTGGGAAAGCCACCGACATTTCCGGGAAGGTTCATGCCCCAAGCGTTGTTCGCATTGACGGCCGATGCGGTGCTGGACCAGATCACGAGGCCGAGAGTTGGTGGGTTGATAAACGGATGGCCAAGTTCCAGATTATCTGGCGCCGAACCGATGGAGAGGATGCTTGTCAGCTCCTGGATGGTCGGTACTCGCCAGCCCATGCGATTTCCGACGACCAGTCGATTGCAACGATCATGGGCTCCGAACCATGTAAACGCCCCGGTGCTCGGAGAGCGTTCCCAAACGAGATTGGTATCTCGATCGAGAACAGCCTGACTTGCCAGAGGGGCGATCACTTGAAAACGGGCTGTGCTTGTTTGGTCCCACGCATCCTGTCCGAATGCCGTGGACGCGATACTGGTTAGCGCCAGTAAGATTGCTATTCTCAAAACCACGTTGTGGCTCTCGTTAAGTCTTTTCTTAGCAGGTGAAGTCATTAGTGTGTGCTCCTTGTGAGTCTTTGGTTTCCGTGCGAGATCCGCAGTTTTGGACCGCACGGCGCTCCAGTTATTCCGAAACGTCAGTTACAAGTGACTTTGGTCGATGAAACGTAACAGGCAGGAGCGGGCGGGTTGAGGCTCACTTTGTTTTGACTTTATTGACCGCGGAGTAAAGCGCGAGGGCGGAACCGCCGACAAAGAGGAGCGCGCCGCCGATGACGCGCGCGTAGTTTGGCAGTTCGCGCACTTCGGTTTCGGTGATGACTACTGCTGATTTGGGTTCGACGTAGAGCGCGCGGTAGGTGATTACGCCACCGGCTGTGGCGACCAGTATGCCGACGATCAGTAAGATCGTTTTCACTGTGGCGCTCCGGGTAAGAAACCAGTTTTTCCGAGCGAGGCGCTGCCGCTAGCGCCCCTTGAATGCGGGTTTTCGTTTTTCGAGAAACGCACTCACGCCTTCGTTTTTATCTTCCGTCGAGAAGCAGAGGGCAAACAGATCGACTTCGCGTCGTAAACCTTCGTCGAGATTTGAACGCGACGCGAGTTTCACTGCTTCTTTCGCGAGTTGCAAAGCGATGGGACTCTTATCTGCTATACGTTGCGCGATCTCCATCGTCTTTGGTTGGAGTTGGTCCGCGGGAACGACGTGGTTCACTAGCCCGATCGAGTAAGCAGTCTTTGCGTCGACGATCTCACCGGTCAGGATCAGCTCCATGGCTTTACCTTCGCCGACCAGGCGCGTCAAACGTTGCGTGCCGCCGCCGCCGGGAATGATCCCGAGATTGATTTCCGGTTGACCAAACGATGCGGTCTCGCTGGCGATGCGAATGTCGCACGCGAGGGCAAGCTCACAACCACCGCCAAGACAGTAGCCATTGATCATCGCGATCACAGGCTTCGGAAACGTATCGATGGCGGTGAACAACGAACGGCCCATCATCACGTCTCGCTGCGTGATCGACGTGCGTCCGGCAAACTCGCCGATGTCCGCGCCTGCGATGAACGCTTTGTCGCCAGCGCCGGTGAAGACAACCACGCCAACCGAAGCGTCGTTGCGGAGTTCTTCGAGTAATGCCGCGCCTTCTTCGCGAGTCTTGATGTTTAGTGCGTTTCTTTTATCCGGACGGTTGATCGTGATGATGGCGACGCGCTCGCGTTTTTCGAGCACAAGCGTCTCGTAAGTCTGCGGCATTACAAGCTCCTGATGAAATTGAATTATGGATCCGCGCTCAGAGTAACACGGATCTTCAATTTACTTGGAAGCCTCTTCGCGCTTCTTCACGTAGATGTCGCCGCGCGGGCTCATGTCGGCTTTTTGCGCGAGCGTGTAGAGAACTGATTGCAGCAGTTCCTTGTTTTCGAGTTTGAAACTGGTGATGCCGCTGACCTTCGAATCGGGATCGCTGTATTGCAGCGTGAGATAACGGACCTTGGTTTTGATGAAGCGCGCCGGCAGCGAGTAGATCGTTGGAATGTGGCCCGCGACGGTGGCGGCGGCAGGCTGGCGCTTTTGTGTGTCGGCGAATGCGGAGGTGATGGCGCTGTACGGGATCGAGATCTCTTTTGGCGGTTTTTTGTCTTTGAAGAGCAGGCGCTCGTTGTCGTCGTCAAACGTCAACGTGCCTTCCATCGTTTTCGTGTAACCGAACACGCCGCCTTCATATTTTGCTTTGACGGTTTTAGGCGCCGGCGCCGGCGCGCTCATCCTGGCCTGTTCCGGGTCGGGCTCCATCGTGCGCGGGCGTTGCGCAAACGCGCCGGTCAGCATGGCGCCGAGAAGCAAGAGCGTAAAAATGGTTCGCATGTTAGTTCTCCTTTACAAGCCCACGCCTGCCCAGCCTGGCACGCGATAAAGAATCCACCAGAGAAAGAGTTGAATGCCCAGGACCAGGACGCCGACGATCGTGCTTGCGTAACAGATGTTGCGACGTTCGTGCGTCTGGTTTGAACGATACGATCTGACGACACCGGCCGTGCCGATCACCACCGCGCCCGGACAAAAGATAATTCCGAGATACGGAACTAAGGAATACGTCGCGAATGCACGGGCGGTAGAGGTTAGACTGTTCATCGCATTTTGAGCTTTGTACTTTGTACTTTGAACTTTGAACTTTGTACTTTGATCTTTGTGCCTGGTACTTAGTTTCGGTTAACAAAGTACTAAGCACAAAGATCAAAGTACAAAGTACAAAGTTCAAAGTTCTCCCGATCTCATTTCGCGAACGGTTTTACACGTTCGATCGATTCTTTGAAATCGGCATCGTTTGGCGCGAGCGCCGCGCCGCGCTGGTAAGCGCCGAGCGCTTTCGCATACTGCTTCGTCACTTCGTACGCATAACCAAGCTCGCGATAGACGTTGACGTCATCGGGAGACTTCTTTGTCGCCGCTTCCAGTGCGGTGATTGCTTTCGGGAAATTATTCGCGCGTGAATGCGATACGCCAAGCAGATAAAACGTGACGCCAGCCGCTTCCGGCGAAGCCGTCGCGCGTTCAAGCACTGAGGCTGCACGCGCATACTGTTTCGATCCAATCAACGCCTGACCGAGAAGCGTGACTGCTTCCGGATCCGTTCGGAGTTTCAGCAGGCCTTCGCCCGCGCGAACCGCGTTTATATAGTCCTCATCAGCCTTCGTTTGATCGCTGCTCATCGCAGCCCGGCGCAGATACGAAGAAGTCAACAATGTCCACGCGCCCGTGAGACGCGAATCGTTCACCGTCGCTCGATTGAGCGAAGCGATCGCGCCGTCGAGATCGTTTTTCGCAAGCGCGATCTGGGCGAGGTAAAAAAGTGATAACGAGTCTTTCGGATTGAGCTTCACGACCGCGTTGAAACTCTTCTCGGCGGCTGCTGCTTTTCCGGTTTTGTATTCCGAGATGCCGCGATAGTAGATCAACATCACATCGGGCTTGTCGGTGTTGCGCGCGGTGGCCGCGACCAGGTACGGCAACGCTTCATCGTACTTTTCCGACAACACGTACGCCTGGCCGAGCGCGCTCTCTGTATTCGGATCTTCCTGCTTCGCCTGCCGCTGCAACTGAACTGCCTTTTCGAGATCCTTCGCGGCTTCGGCGTACTGCTTCATATTCAGCTCAGCGAAACCCGCGATCTTCCACGCTTCCGGATCGTTCGGGAACGACTCCGCCAACTCTTTTGCCGCCTTCGCAGCCGCGGCAAACTGTTTCTGCTCAAGCAACAAATAGGCCTGCTTCGTATCGGCAGTGCCAGCCGGGCTGCTGCTTCCACCCATGTTGCTGCCGCCGACGGTGTTTCCTACCGGTCTGACGGGCTGCACGTCCAACAACGAATCACTCGAGCTCGTCCGGCGCGCGGCAGGTGTTGCCGTTGGTTCCGGCCGCAACAACGGATCGGATCCGGATTTGTCGACTGTCGCAGTTGTCTTTGACGCTGGTTTGTTCGTGGCGCGCCTGGGTCTCGTCGATTGAGCCTGAATTACTGACGCGGCGAGCACACACGCCGCTCCGACGCTAAAAAGTCGTGGAATTAGGGTAGATCTCGTCATAATGAATCAGATTGTATTCGGGAGAGGATAGGTTTGAAAGCTCAGACCGTTTCCGTGAAGGCTCGGATGCGGCTGATGCTTGCGGAGTTTGCCTGTAAACGCGGAAAACGTGAGGCGTTTAATTGAGAACGTCGCGGCGCGTGAACTCGAAACATCCCACCAGAACGGCGAGTATTCCGCCCGTGACTCCGAGCACGATCGCCGAAGTAAACCGGCCTTCGATGAAGAGATTCATCGGCAGTAACCAGGGATAGAACTTGCCAATCGACGCGCTCGCGGCAAACAACGCGAAGAACGTCCCCGCGATGCCCGCGCCGAGCGGAATCGCAAAGCCCGACCAGCGCACGCTGATCCACGTGTGAATCGCGATGATGAACCATGAAGTAAGCCACACGAGCGCGGCGTATTTCGCGATCCAGCCGTAGGGCGCGGGTCCGGAGTTTGCCAGTTCGGGTCTTAACTGCATGGCGGCAAGACCCGCGACGACGATCAGCGCGGCGAGAATAAATGTGCTGATGAGAATCAAGGCCTGCGCGACGATCACTTTGGCGAAGTAGATCGAGTAGCGCGGCACGGGCAAAGCGAAAATGTGTTTCCACTGTCGGTCGCTGTGCTCGATGCCGTTGAGCAGCGCGGTCTCCAACGTGATCAGCAACGGCAACATGAAGATGGCCCAGATCTGATACGAGCTTGCCGGCAGCGAATCCCACAGGTTGAATCCCGGAGCGAATTTCTTTGTGCGCCATGCGATGAAGAATTGCAGCGTCGCAACCAGGAATGGCAACACGAAGATCACGCGAAACGCGAGCGTGCGTTTTAGTTTCAGTAATTCGGCATGCAATGCGCGCAGCAACGACATCACGCAGCTCTCCTTCCGGCAACGGCTGGTGTGGTTGTGAGCGTCAGGAAAATGTCTTCGAGCGATGGCTGCGCGAGCGCGATGTGAAAGACGTCGAGATGCTGGTCCACCAGCAGCTTGTTTATTTTTGCGGCGTCGTCAGTTGTTATCGCAGTGACGCGCAGCATTCCTTCAACGCTACGATGAACGTTCCAACCGGCTTTCGTGAGAATGTCGCCGGCGGCGTCAATCTGTTTCACGCCGACGATCAATTGCTTCTGTTGTTTGGTTTGTAATTCCGTGAGCGGTCCCTGGAACAACAGCTTGCCTTCGTGAATGATGCCGATGTGACCGGCGATCTGTTCGACTTCGCCGAGCAGATGGCTCGATAGAAAAACTGTGACGCCAAACTCGTCCGGCAAACGACGAATCAGATCGCGCATTTCGTGAATGCCGGCGGGATCTAGACCGTTGGTTGGTTCGTCGAGAATTAGCAGTTCGGGTTTGTTTAATAGGGCGAGTGCGAGGCCGAGACGTTGGCGCATGCCGAGCGAGTATTCGCGAACACGGCGATCGGCGTCTTTCGTGAGCTTAACGGTTTCGAGTGCGACGTCGATGAGATTGCGCGGGGCGCCGAGCAGACGGCGTGTGACTTCGAGGTTTTCGCGGCCAGTCAGATGAGGATAAAGCGATGGCGACTCGACGAGCGCGCCGACGCGTCGCATCAACGAAGCGCGATTTCTGCCGGCCGGCTCGCCGAACAAACGGACCTCGCCGGCATTGGGCCGGATGAGGCCGAGCAACATGCGGATCGCCGTCGTCTTGCCCGCGCCGTTTGGTCCAAGAAATCCGTAAACACCCGCCGCCGGCACGGACAGATTCAGCTCGTCGACGGCGATGCGGTCGCCAAAGCGGCGCGTCAATCCACGCGTAACAATCAAATACTCGTCCATCTTGGTCTCCCGAAGATAGACGATTGCTGCGAACGGTAATTAACAGCCAGGGATGGGTAGTGTCTTATTTTGCTCGGCGTTCTCCGCGTGTCTCTGTGTGCTCTGCGTTTAAACACGCCTGAAGTGAATGTTTACGCAGAGGCCCCAAAGGAACGCGGAGAACGCAGAGTTGAACTAAGACACGCTTTTGATTTTCTTTGCGCCCTTCCGGGAGATTTCCTTTAGAAGTTCAGCTTCAGGCCAAACTGGAACTGCCGCGAATCAAACGCCGCCGTTGGACGGCTGTAGTAGCGGCCGTTTTCGAGGCGTTGGTTGAAACCACGAACGTCGTCGATGAATGGCGACGCGGCGGCTTCGTTGAAGCGGTTGAACAGGTTGAATCCTTCCGCGATCAACTCCAGGCGCACGCGCTCGCCGATCGGCACCAGCTTCGCCAGCCGCAAGTCGAGCGACATGTAGCCATGCGTCATACCAGAGTTACGCGGCAAGCTGCCGGTCGAGAACATGCCGTTGGAAATCAACGGCACGCAACCCGCCGTGCCCGGCACGCACAACGATCCATCGGCAAGCACGGCCGGACGATCGGTCTGGTTCGACTGGTCGTTGTTCGTGTCCTGGTTGCTCAGGATGTTGAATGGACGGCCTGACGAGATCTCGAAGATAGGAGCGATCGTGAAGTTCGACAGGAAGCGATGGAAGCCGCTGCCAGTGGTCCAACTACTCGGCGAAGCAATCACCGCGCTGAATACAAATCGGTGACGCTGATCGAAAAGCGAATCAGCACGCTCGGCGTCGAAGTTGCGATTGTCCTGCGGCAACAGCAACGTTTGCAGGTCGGACGAATCGTCGATCGAATGCGACCACGTGTACGACGCGAGGAACTGAAAGTTATTCGAGAAGCGTTTCTTCAGATCCACGTTCAACGCGTTGTAGCTGGAATTGCCATCGGAGCTTTGCGCGTTGATCGATCCGAACGGTGAAACGACGCCGGGCCCGCGCAACGTTCCGCCAAGCTGAGAATTCAGCACGGCTGGAGTGACGAGGCCACCCGAGAGCGCCTGGGCCAGGAAGTAGTTCGGCGCGCTTGGCCGGAAGAAGTTGGCGATGCCGGCATTGATTACGCGGCTGCCGAGGTTCGTGATCGGCGCGGCAATCATTCCGGGAATGATGATCGCAAACGTCTGGCCGGCCGTTGGAAATGCCGGTGCGCCAACGGGCGTTGCCATCGTGAAACACTGCAGCGGCACGCCGCCGGGACAAGGAGCGCCGGACGTCGGAATCGAAAACGCGATCGCTTCTGTCGTACTGACTGGATTGCGTCCCGCCCAGCGGACGAAGTTTTGAATCTGCAACTCCGTGCGGGGCGCGTTGATGTCCAACGGATGCGGGAGGTGACGCGCGCCGACGTAGATGTAGCTGCCGGAGATCGTCATGTCCCTGGTCAGTTCACGCTCCACCGTGAAGTTGCCTTGTGTCGCGTAGGCGTACTCGAAGTTCTTCTGCACGTGCAGGGTGAACGGAAGCACTGGACCAAAGCCCGGGAATGTTTGATCGTTGAAGCGTTGCCGTCCGAACTGATATTGCGCTCCCGCGGCAACACCTGGCGTCACGACGCCTGCCGGACAAATCGGAGTTACTGGTCCACCCGGCGGGCAGACAGTTCCCTGAAATACCTGCACGGCGTTGAGCAACGCGGTCTGCGCCGGGCTGCCTGGTGTCAGGATGCCTTGTTGCTGTTGGACGGCATCGGCGATGTCCGAGTTGAACGAGATCGCGAGCAGCGGGTGATCGTAGAAGAGACCAAACGCCGCGCGAATCGCGGTCTTGCCGTTGTTCCACGGATCCCAGGCGATAGCCGCACGCGGGGCCCAGTTGTTTTTATCGCGCGGGAATCCCTGTTGCACGCCCATGGCGTCCTGAGCTTGCAGGACCTGTTCGGCAGTCAACGTAATTCCCGACAGTGGATCGCGCAAAGGAAGCGTTGGGATCTGTTCGGTCAGTTCGTAGTCGTAACGAACGCCGTAATTCAACGTCAGGTTAGGCTTAATCTTCCATGAATCCTGCGCGAAGAAGGCCATCGGTTTGTTGCTGATACTGCTGACGGGATTGCCGAAACCCTGGATGAAGTTGGCCGGGAAACCGAGGCCGTACTGCTGCACGGGGGTGAAATCGGGCGCGCCCGCGAACGCCGGATTGAGTGTGGCCGCGGAGAGTCCGCCGAAGTTGAACAGTCCGGCGAAGTTCAATTCGAAGATCGCTTCCGGAATGCGAACGAATGCGATGTCGCCGCCGAATTTGAAGCTGTGATTGCCACTTACGACGTTCAGGTTATCGGTAAATTCGAAACGCGTTTCAGTGCGTGCCACCGGCGAGAAGAGTTCGCGTCCGATAAACGCGGTGCCGGAGATGTTGAAGGCAACGGCGTCGCCGTTTTGTGATTTAAAAGTCGCGCGCCGCGAACCGAAGTTGAAACGTGCTTCGTTAACTAAGCTGCGCGATAAGGTCGACGTAAGAGTTGCAACTGCCGCCCAGTCTTGCAGGGTTTGAATACCGGTGCGCGAGAAGTCGTTTTGACCAAGCGACTGGTTCTGCGACTCGACCTGAATACCGGTAATTTCGCTCGGGTTGTAGCCCACGCGCAAATTGAACTGGTGGTTCGGAGTGATGATGTGGTCCAACCGGAACGAGTTGAACGTGGTGCGATCGGTAATGGGAAATACGGTTTGCAGGCTATTGAGCGGCCGGAAAGCAATGAACTGGCCGGCAGCGTTTGTCGTGCCGCTCGGCACCGGCGCACCTGACAAAATGAACCGTGGTCCAATCGCGCCAGCACCAATCGGAGTGATCGCCGGACAGAGACTGCCGTCGTTTGGCGAAATCAGCGGATTGCTGCCGGTCAATCCGGTCGTGCCGCCGCTGGACGCAAAGAAAGCGTATGCGCGCGCGCCGCAAATGTTAGTGGAATTCCCGGTCGCGACGAGGGCATTGATGAATGCCGCTTGCTGTGGCGTGATGTTGTTGAAGGTGCGCGCGATCGGATTCAGTCCGGCAATGACCGGAATCGTGGCCGAACCTGTGAGTCCCTGCGCCACGTTGCTCGTAAAGAAGCCCGACTCATTTCGCCGGCGCTGCTCGAACGCGTAGAAGAAAAACGTGTGTTCGGGGTTGAATGGTCCACCGATCGTGAAGCCATACTGACCGCGCGTAAACGGCGGATCTTCAACCGGCGCGAAGGCGTTGCGCGCCTGGAAACTGCGGTGACGCAGAAACCCGAAGATGTTTCCGTGAAGCTCTTTCGTGCCGCTCTTCGTGACGACGTTGACGACGCCACCCGCGGAACGGCCAAACTCAGGCGCGAACGAGTTTGTCACCACCTGAAATTCCTGCACCGCTTCCTGACTGACGGTCGAACGGGACGCGTTCACAGAGTTGTCGGTGTTGTCAGCGCCGTCCACCTGGACGAGGTTCGAACGGCCACGCTGACCGCCGAAATTCAAACCCGTCGTGGGCGCTGGTCCAATCGGACGGCCGTTGTCGCGGCCTACAGTCGAGGCCGTCAGCGCGATCGAAAGATAGTTGCGTTCGTTGACCGGAAGATTGTTGATGCGCTGCTGATCGATGGTCACCGAAATAGCGGTTTTGGAAGTCTCGACGATTTCAGCAGTCGCGTCGGAGATGGTGACGCTTTCAGTGATTTCGCCGGGTTGCAGCGTTGGGTTCAGTTCCGCTGCCTGCCCGATCGTGACGGTGACAAGCGGCATCACGAGTTTCTTGAAGTTTGCTGCTTCGACAGTTATTTCGTAATCGCCGGGCGGCAGGTTGATGATGCGATAGAAGCCATCCTCGTTAGTGGTTGCGCTGCGCGAAACGTTGGTCGCCGGGTTGCGGGCGGTCACTGTCGCAGTGGTCACCACGGCGCCGGTCGAATCTTTCACAGTACCTTGCAGGTCAGCAGCGTTAGACTGCGCTTGGCCAAAGGCCACACTCGTCGTTGCGAGGAAGACTGCCAATAGCGCAGTAATTCGACTTGATCTAACCAGCCAGGACTTTAAGGATACAAACATCGTCGCATTTCTCCTTAACTAGTTTTCGCGGCTTCTGGAAACTCGCGCAGTCATTCAAGACTCTTTGGTTACGTTCGTTTTCCTTGGACGAGATGAATCGGAGTTCCGTCTCCGATTTCTGACGGCGCGCGGGAGTGCAACTTGCGCCGTTATCCGTTTGTGCCCCCTTGAGATAGGGCGGTGACAGAGAGAGCAAACTGCTAAATCTTTTTACTCTAAAAGAGTCTTTCGTGGCAAGAATTTAGTGAGTTGCGGGTGGACCGGGCGAGGCGGTTGCGAAGGCGTTCGCTCGCGCCGCAGATCGCGATTCCGAGTTCGGCGAGGCGGGGACTGAAGGCGGCACGGCGCAGCAGTCCGCAAATTCGGAGACGCGGAGCAAATGTTTGGTTATAGACGGCGGTGTAGTCGTCTGCGAGCGCCGCGAAGCTGCTTTGTTTGTGACGAAGGATCGTTTGCGCCGCGAGTTCTCCGCTTTCAAACGCCATCAACATGCCGCTGCCGGTAAATGGATCGATAAACGCGGCGGAGTCGCCAATCGCTAACAAACCCGGCGCGGGACTGGGGCGTTGACGACCAAAACGTTCCCACGACGCGCTTAGCCATTCCGCTGCCGGCGCGGCGCTTTCGAGCGTGTGCGCTGCCCTCGGGTTCTTCATTACAAACTCACGCATCACGCGATTCGGATCTGAGTCGCAACGCCGCACGTGCTCCGCGGCAATGATGAAACAGAGATTGCTTGCGCCTGATTCGACCGTGCTCAGCCCGCCGTAGCCCCCGGGATAGAAGTAGATCTCGCAAGCGCCGGGAGTGACTCCTGTGTGGTGCAAATGCGCTTTGAAAGCGACGAGGCTGGGACGTTTAGCGCTTCGATGATCAGTCTTTCTCGAGACAATGCGCGCGCGTCCGGTGGCGTCGAGCGTTAATGGGGCGCAGTATTCTTCGTGATGGTTATCAATCTTCACGCGCACGCCTTTAACAGTTTCACTTTCAAAAACTGGCTCGACGATGCTCGCGCCTTCCAATACAGTGACGCCGTCGTTTTGCGCCCGTCGCAAAAGAACCTCGTCCATCACCGCGCGACTCAAGCCGAATGCCGAGCGCCCGCCAAACCACGTGCTCGGCACGGTAACGTGATGCCCCTTGCTCGAATAGAACACAGTCTCTTCAAGCAATGCCGGACCGGCAGACTTCATCGCCGCGTCGACGCCGAGTCTCTCAAAATGGTTCCAACACTCCGGAGAAATAAACTCGCCGCACAACTTCGCGCGGGGAAACTTTTTCTGCTCGAGCAGCAACACGCGCACGCCACCGCGCGCGAGGTGAATCGCGGCGCTCGCGCCTGCTGGTCCACCACCGGCGACGATCACGTCGTAGTTGTCACTATGTGGTTTGAGCATTTAAAGCCAGACGGTACGGAAAGTGACGTTCAACTCGCGCGTTGCGCAAGCCGGCGCGTTTCGCCAATTCAAACAATTCTTCGGCTTTGAAACTGCGAAGTATTGAAAGCGCGCCGTCATGCCGGATCAGCCGGTTCTTTAAAATCAGCTTTGCGAGCGTCGTATAAAGAAAGTAAGCAATCGGATGACGATGAAGATCGATCACGATAATCCGCCGGCGCGCGACTCGATTCATCTCACGAAGAATCTGGACCACCTGCTCTTCGCCAAAATGATGCGTGAACAACGAACAGATCACGTAATCAAACTCAACATCCGCAAACGGCAGTTTTAGCGCATCGCCACGCACGGAAGAGATCTCCGGAAACTCGTGCGATTCATCGAGAATCGCCGACGCGGAACGTTCGTTTAATTCAAGACCAACGCCACGCATTTCGTGTCCCGTCTCTCGCGCCCACGCCGCGGTGACGCGCAACAGCTCACCTGAACCCGCGCCCACGTCGAGCAGCGAAAAACTTTTCAAGCGCGCGTCGGCGATGTTTTTGAAGAGCGTGTTCTTCAGCGTGTGCGCGTCGCCCATCCAACGGTTAACGAGTTGCAGCTCGCCGATGCAGCCTTCGTATTCGGCGGCCGTGTAATCTCCCGTGTCGATATATTCGAGTTCGTAACTGCGTCGCTTGAACCTGTCCAGCATTAACTGATCTCTTGAATCACGATCGCACTGTTCTTCGATCCGAAGCCGATGCAGTTACACAGTGCCACTTTAACCCGCGCTTCACGCGCTTCATTGGGGACGTAGTCGAGATCGCAATCCGGGTCAGGGTCGTCGAGATTGATGGTGGGAGGGATCTTGTTGGTGTGCATCGCGCAGAGCGCCGCGCCGATGCCGGCCGCGCCACTCGCGCCTTGCGGATGACCTATTTGTGATTTTGTTGCCGACATCGGTATGCGCCGCGCGTGGCCGTCAAACGCGAGTTTCAAGGCGCTGGTCTCAATTCGATCGTTGAGCATCGTCGACGTGCCGTGCAGATTCACGTAGTCGATATCTTTCGCTTCGCAACCGGCATCTTCGAGGGCGAGCCGCATCGCTCGTGCTGGTTCGTCGCCGTCTTCGGCGAGGCGGACGCGATGATACGCATCGCAAGTAGCGCCATAACCGGTTATCTCCGCATAGATCTTCGCGCCGCGATTCGTCGCATGCCGCAGCTCTTCGAGAACGTAGATCCACGAGCCTTCGCCGAGCACCATTCCCGATCGATTTCGCGAGAACGGGCGCGACGCGCGCTGTGGTTCGTCGTTCCAGTTGTTCGTCAACACCGTCATCAGGTTGAAGCCGGCAAGTATGCCCGGTGCGATCGGAGCGTCGACGCCGCCGGAAAGCATTAGATCCTGGCGGCCAAGCGCGATGTGTTGCGCGGCGTAGGAAATTGCATCTGTAGAACTGGTGCAACCTGTCGAAACGATGTGCGATAGACCACGTAAACCAAACGCCATCGACAGCTCGCTCGATAGACCACCATGCGTCGAAGAAGGGATCGTGTAAACGCTCGCCTTGTTAGTTGGACCAACGTACCAGTACTCGTATTGCTGTTCGGTAAAGGCGAGTCCGCCACCGCCGGTCCCTAACTGAACGCCAAACGCGCGACGCTCCTCGAGCGACATGTCATTCGGAAAGAGTTGGGCATCTTCGAGCGCTTCACGCGCCGCGGCCAGCGCGAGCGGAACTGTGCGTGGCACGTGCTTGCGATCTTTTGGGTTGAGTTGTGCTTGCCAGTCGAAGGAAGGAACTTCAGCGGCGATCTGAACGGGAAACTTGGAAGGATCGAAAGTCTCGATTCTGCGGACTCCGCTCTTTCCAGAGAGGAGTCCGTTCCAGAATGCTTCGCGTCCTATTCCCAGCGGCGTGACACACCCCATTCCGGTGATGACTACCCGGCGCGGACGCGTCAACGCTCTCAGCATGAAGAGTTAATTCCGTGTTTTCACAGTTCAGCTAAACTTTCTGCCCACACTCATTGCAGAACTTAGCGCCGGGGGGCAATTCCGCCTTGCAGTTCGCACACTGCGCTTGTCCAAGCTTGGTTCCACATTCCACGCAGAACTTCGCGGCTGGATTGTTTCTGTTACCACACTGCGGACAGGGAACACCGGCCGCAGCCGCAGGTTGTTGAGCAGCACCGCCGCCGCTTCCTTGTGACGGCTTCATCGCGTCGCTCATCGCGCCGGCCATCGCGTTTCCAAGTGCGAAACCAGCTCCGAGACCAACGCCCGTTCCCGCGCCACCCGAAGGGTTCTTTGCGGCGTCGCGCATCGCGTCGGCAGCCTGGAACTGTGTATAACGGCCAACGTCGCCAATCACGCCCATCGAAGTGCGTTTGTCCATCGCCGCTTCGACTTCCTGTGGCAACGAGATGTTCTCGACAAAGAACTTCGTCAACTCCAAACCAAAAGTCTTGAACTCTTCGTTTAGTTTCTCGCGGGTTAGTTTGGAGAGTTCGTCATAGTTTGACGCGAGATCGAGCGCCGCGATCTTCGACTCGGCGAGCGCGTCGCTAAAGCCACTCACGAGCGTTCGCTTGAGTTGACCTTCGATGTCTTCGGTGACGAAGTGCGCGTTCGTGCCGGCGATGTCCTGGATGAAAGCCCTCGGTTCGACGATGCGCATCGAGTAAATGCCGAAAGCGCGCAGGCGAACCATGCCGAAGTCGGCGTCGCGCATCATCACCGGATTCGGCGTGCCCCACTTCAGATCGGTGAACTGTTTCGTGTTGACGAAGTAAACCTCGGATTTAAACGGCGAGTTGAAGCCGTACTTCCAGGCGCCCAGTTTCGAAAGAATCGGCGTGTTACCGCCGTCGATGGTGTAGCGACCGGGAGGAAACTGATCCGCGATCTGGCCCTCGTGCACAAAAACCGCGGCCTGCGATTCACGCACGATTAGTTGCGCGCCGTTCTTGATTTCCTGGTCTCTGACCGGAAACCGGTAGACGAGCGTGTTGTTGGTGTTGTCGAGCCACTCGATTACTTCAATGAACTGTGAGCTAGGGCTTAAGCGGTCAAGTATTCCCATTTGAGCCTCATTTCCTAACAAAATCGAAACCAGCGGAATTATACGATCAGAAGGGGGATTTTGATGCACGCCCCTTGGGTAAAGAAAACCAGTTCCGGCGCCTGACGACGATTAGGGCGATTAAACCACCCGTTATATCTATCAGACTGTCGTAAATCGTGCCGGTACGGGAGGGGACGAAGCTCTGATGATACTCATCGATCAGGGCGTAGACAACAACGAGGGCCAGCGAAGCGAGAAACCAGCGTTCGCGGAGCGCCGCATGAGGCGAACCGCGAAAGGCGCGCGCCGCGAGTAATCCGAGCAGTGCGTATTCCGTGAGATGGGCTAACTTTCTCGTGATCCCGTGGATCACCAGCAGGTTTTCCGGCGTTGTGTTGGGGAACAGCCAGAGTACGAAGGGGCCAATGATTCGCGACGTGTTTCCGGCGGAAAAGTTGCCCGTTGAAGCGAACGAGATAAACGCCATCCACAGGATGAGCGGCAGATATCGGCTGATCGTTCTAGAGGGCGTTTTGAGCACCACAAGTGCGGAAGAAGGTAGCCAGGGGTAAGCGTTGAGCAAAGCGAAACGCGCGCCCCCTGGAGAGTCGCACAAAGAATTTAGCTCTGAAAGAGCGACATAAACCGATCCGGCGGAATGCATCTGCCGCACTTTCAGTGCGGGTCTCTGAAGCTTTGCGATCCAGGGGCTGCGGGCGTCGCCCCGCTCGCCCTTGCCCTTGGCTACCTTCTCCGGCGCCGTCGGCGCTCCTTAAAGGGCGGCCGCTCCGGAGACGACTTCGATGATCTCATTGGTGATTGCAGCCTGGCGGATGCGATTCATGTTCAACGTCAAAGTGTCGATCAGTTCGCTCGCATTCTTTGACGCAGAATCCATCGCCGTCATGCGTGCACCATGTTCCGAAGCCACCGATTCGAGCAACGCGCGAAAGATCTGCGTCTCAATCAGGCGCGGCAGGAGCTGGCCAAACATCTCGTCGGGCGGTTGTTCGTAGATGTAGTCGATGAGGTTTACCGGTTGTTGAGTCTTTGTTTCCGGTTCCTCTTCTTTCGCTCGCGCGACAGGCAGCATTTGTTCGAGCACGACGCGCTGCGAAAGCACCGACTTGAATTCGTTGTAGATGAGGAAGACTTTGTCGATGCCTGTGTCTTCGGTGTACTGCTTGATGATCGAGCGAGCGACTTCGAGCGCTTCGGAAAACTCGACGCGGCCTTTTCCGGTTACTCCGAGATATTCGCCGGCGAGTGTCACGCGACGGCTGCGGAAGAAATCACGGCCTTTACGCCCAATTGGGAGAATCTCAACCGTCTTGTCAGGATTGTCCTTGATGAACGCTTGCGCAGCCTTCGTCAAGTTGGTGTTGAAGGCGCCGCACAGTCCCTTGTCGGCAGTGATCAGGACTAGAAGGTAACGCTGGTCGCCGCGTCGATCGAGCAGTGGGTGATGAAAGTTTTCGTCGGTTCGCTTTGCCAGCTCGCCGAGCACTTCCGCCATCTTGATCGCAAACGGACGCGCAGTGACTACGCGATCCTGCGCGCGCTTGAGCTTCGCGGCAGACACCATCTTCATTGCCTTGGTGATCTGCTGCGTGTTCTTGACCGACTTGATGCGCCGGCGAATGTCCAGAAGATTTGGCATTGCTTACGCTGTGGCCGCGGCTGACGGTTGTCTTGCGGGCGGCGGTGTAAAGTCCGTCGAGTCACCTTGCTTGGCCCAGACGTCCTTGAAGTCTTCCAATACCTGTTTCAGGTCTGCTTTGATCTCGTCCGTCAACGATTTCTTTTCCGCAATCGCGGCGAGCAGTCCCGGGTGTGAATTCTCGACGAACTTGTGCAGGCCCGTCTCGAAGCGACGTACGTCTTCGATCGCGATGTCGTCGACGAAGCCGTTGGTTGCAGCCCAGATAACGAGCACCTGTTTCTCGACATCCATCGGTTGATACTGCGGCTGTTTCAGAATTTCCGTGAGCCGCTGTCCGCGAGCTAGCTGCGCTTGCGTCGCTTTGTCGAGGTCGGAGCCGAACTGCGCGAAGGCCTGGAGTTCGCGAAACTGGGCCAGGTCCAAACGCAACGTGCCCGCGACCTGTTTCATGGCCTTGATCTGGGCCGATCCACCTACGCGCGAAACACTGTTGCCGACGTTGATGGCCGGACGGAAGCCGCTGTTGAAAAGGTCGGCTTCGAGGAAGATCTGCCCGTCGGTGATCGAGATCACGTTGGTCGGGATGTACGCTGAAATGTCGCCGGCTTGCGTTTCGATGATCGGCAAGCTGGTCAACGATCCGCCGCCTTTGACGTCGGAAAGTTTTGCGGCACGTTCGAGCAGACGCGAGTGGAGATAGAACACGTCGCCCGGATATGCTTCGCGGCCCGGCGGCCGGCGAAGCAACAGCGAGATTTCGCGATAGGCCGCTGCTTGTTTTGAAAGATCGTCGTAGATCGTGAGCGCGTGCTTTCCGTTGTCGCGGAAGTATTCGCCCATCGCAGCGCCGGAGTAAGGCGCAAGAAACTGCATCGCCGCCGGATCCGAAGCAGTCGCTTTGATCACGATCGTGTAATCCATCGCGCCGTAGTCCTGGAGTGTTTTCACTACCTGGGCCACGGTCGAGGCCTTCTGTCCGATCGCGACGTAGATGCAGACCACGTCTTTGCCTTTTTGATTGATGATCGTGTCGACGGCGACGGCGGTCTTACCCGTTTGGCGATCGCCGATGATCAACTCGCGCTGGCCACGTCCGATCGGCACCATCGCGTCGATCGCTTTGAGACCGGTTTGCAGTGGCTCTTTCACGGGCTGGCGATCGACCACGCCCGGAGCGATGCGCTCGACTGGATAGTGGTGTTCGGTCACGATTGGACCAGCATCGTCGATCGGGTTGCCGAGCACGTCGACCACGCGGCCAACCAGGGCTTCCCCGACCGGCACTTCCATGATGCGTCCAGTGCGCTTGACGAGATCGCCTTCGCGGATCGTCTGGAACTCACCGAACAACACGGCGCCGACTTTGTCCTCTTCAAGGTTCAGCGCGAGGCCGCGAACTTCATGCGGAAATTCGAGCAATTCGCCGGCCATGACCTTTTCCAGGCCATGAATTTCGGCGATGCCGTCGCCAACCTTGATGACCGTTCCGACTTCGGTGACAGTGCCGTCGTTGTCGAAGTTTTCGATCTGTTTACGAATGATCTCGTTGATTTCGCTAGCTCTTATCGGTTCCATGATTTCCTCTAAATTTCGAGCTTTAGTGACCAGCCAGTTCGTCCGACAAACGATCGAGACGGCTTTGAACTGAGCCATCAAAGATCGTCGAGCCGATGCGGGCCACCATACCGCCGATGATCGTCTCGTCGGTGTTGAAGCTCACGCGTACCCGGCGTCCGGTAGCGGCCGCCAGCGTTTCGCGCACTGTGTTCTTCATATCTTCCGAGATGGGTTTGGCCGTCGTGACGTCAGCCGAAACTACGCCGCCGCGTTCGTCGAGCACCTGGGCGAATCGTTCCGCGACGTCTCGCAACTGGGAGAGACGCTGATTTCTCAGCAGCACGCGCAGAAAACTCGCCGTCGTCGGTCGCACCTTCGTACGCGTGATCAACTCCTCAAGCACTTTGCGCTTTTCGTCGTAAGCGATGGTGGGATTCGCGAAGACCACTTTCAACTGAGCGTTTTCCTCGATCATCGAGGACCACTGGTCGATCTCCTGTTGGATCTCGCGCTCCTCTTTTCTTTCAATGGCTACATCGGCAAGGGCGGAAGCGTAACGCCGCGCGATGGTTTGCAAACTCAAACTCGCGTCCTCCTCAACTCGCTGATGCTCTGGCTGATCAAAACCGCGTCGTCCTCGGGTTTCATTTGTACTTTGATCGCTTCGCGCGCAACTTCAACACTTCGCTTGGCGAAGAACTGTCGTAACTGTTTGCGTGCGACCTTGTCCGCGGTGTCGATTTCCCTTTGCGCCTGCTGTTTTAGTTTCTCGATTTCGCGCTCGGTTGCAGTTGCCAGTCTCGCGCGCTCCGATTCAGCTTCGGCTTGCGTATGCTCTCGGATCGAGGCAATTTTCGTGTCGACATCGCTTAACAGATTCGACGCCTCGATAACCTTATTCATAGCTTGCTCGCGTTGTTGCTGGGCCTGGACCAACTCCTCTTTGATCGCATCGCGGCGAGCGCCTAACGCGTCGCTGATCTTGCGGCGTAAAAGATAGATCATTACCGCCACGAAGACCGCGAGGTTGAAAAACTTCCACGCTTCGAGACCGGGGTAGTTAAGCCATTGGGGTAATTCTACAGCCGCAAGTATGTACATCGGTTTTTAGTGTTGAGCGGGCCCACGTAGTATTTGAGAACTGATCAATCCGCCCATGGTAGCCGCTTGTCCTTCAAGCTCGGCGCGCACCTGGTCCTGCTGGCGTTGCGTCGCCTCGAGTTGCTGTTCGACGGTGCGCGAAAGCTGCTCGCGATGCTGGCGCACCTTGTCGTCCTTCTCTTTAAGAGCTGCCGCGCGTTCCTTTTCCAACAGCTTGTAGCCCTCGCCGCGAGCCTCACGCAAAGCGGCGTTGTACTGCGTCAGCTTCTCTTCGGCTTCAGCCGTCAACTGTTCAGCTTCGGTAAGAGGACCGCTGATCTCTTTTTCGCGCCTGGCCAGTATCTCGTTGATGGGCCGAAGCAGAGTTCGATTAAGGACGAACACCATTACTGCAATAAACACGAGGTGGAGCAGTAGGGTTGCGTCAGGCACCAACTGGATTGTGCTCTCTGCCAGGAACAACATCCGATTCCTTTACTGTAATGAGATTAAGATTGCCTGCCGAAAAGCGCGCGAGTCTAACATGGTGCACTTAGAGGGTCAACCGACGCACCCGTTTGGATAGCTCGTCGAGTCACTTGTATTTTGTACACTCGGGCGTTACACAATTTACACTGGAGTGGCCTTCATGAGCAGGTCGTAGATCCGATCCAGGTCCTGAATGTTATAGAAGCTGATTTCGATCCTGCCGCGGCCTTCGTTGCCGAGCGGGAGAATACGGACCTGAGTTCCCAGTGCCCTTCTTAGCTTAGTCTCCGCGGCGCGGATGTTCGGATCAACTGTCGGCGACATTCGAGGAGCTCGGGCCGGGCGATCGGTCGCGGCCTTTTGCACCAGCAACTCCGTCGCTCTTACCGACAGTCCGCCTTCGATTACCTGTCGCGCCAACTTCCGCTGAAGATCCTCTTGCGCCACGCCGAGGATGGTTCGGGCGTGTCCGGTTGAAAGCTGGCCGTCTTTGACGAGTTGCTGCAAATCATCCGGCAGGCGAAGCAGACGCAGATAATTCGTAATGTAAGACCGGTCGCGGCCGACGCGTGTCGCTAACGCCTCCTGCGTGAGCCCTACAGATTCGATTAACCGCTGATAAGCTTGGGCTTCTTCGATGGGATTGAGATCCTCGCGCTGGATGTTCTCGATGAGCGCAATTTCGAGAAGATCCTTGTCGGCGACGTCTTTGACGAGCACCGGCACTCGCTCAAGCCCTGCTATCTTTGCCGCCCGCCAGCGTCGCTCGCCGGCGATCAACTCGAAGCCCTCGCCCCGTCGACGTACCAGCAAAGGCTGGACGATGCCGTGAGTCGCGATTGATTCCGCGAGAGTCGCCAGGGCGGCCTCGTCGAAGTTCGTCCGTGGCTGCATCGGCCCGGGAACTATTGAATTGAGGTCAATTTCAGAAGGTTCGGCTCCAAGATCGATGGTTTGGTCAGAGGACAGCAGCGCCCCCAGCCCCCGACCCAGCGCTTTTCGATTCATTGACAATCTCCCGGGCGAGGTTTGAGTAGGCCTCGGCCCCTTTTGAATGAGCGTCGTAATTGATGATTGGCTTTCCGTGGCTCGGGGCTTCCGCCAACCTCACGTTTCGTGGGATTACGGTTTGGAAAACTTGCAGTCCGTAGAAGTCGCGTAAATCTGCAGCGACGGCGGCGGAAAGGTTCGTGCGCTCGTCGTACATCGTCAGCAGCAGACCTTCGATCATCAGGCCGGGGTTGTGAATCCGACGAATACGCGCAAGAGTGTCGAAAAGCTCGGTAACACCTTCGAGCGCATAGTATTCGCACTGAATCGGCACCAGGAGCGACTTCGCGGCCGTTAGCGCGTTGAGCGTTAATAACCCTAAAGACGGCGGGCAGTCGATGATTATGTAATCGTAATTAGCCTCGACCGCCGCGAGCGCGTACTTCAGACGAAACTCCCGCTGTTCGACTTCGACCAGTTCAATTTCTGCGCCTGCGAGATCCTTATTCGAAGGAACGATATCGAGGTTCGGCGTGGCCGTGGACACCTTCACTTGCGAGATCGGCTGATCTAGGACAAGACTGTGATACAAGCCGCGACGGAAGCTTCCCCGCTGGATTCCCGCGCCTGACGTAGCGTTTCCCTGCGGATCGGCGTCGACGAGGAGCACACGATTACCCCAACTGGCGATGATCGCCGCGAGGTTAACCGCGGTCGTCGTCTTCCCGACTCCACCTTTTTGATTAGCGACGGCTATCGATTTAGCCATGAGTATGTTTCACGTGTCCCGGACACACTACCACAAAAGACCGGGACACGTGAAACATCGCCCTGCTAAACGGCTTTTTGTTGGGTGGAAAGGAAAACGAGAAGGGTCGAAAGCGCTCCAGGTGTCAGCCCGGGGAGGCGGCGGGCTTCCCCGAAGGTTTCCGGACGGGCACGGTCGAGGCGCTCGACGATCTCATTTGAAAGACCGCTAATGGTCGAAAAGGCCATTTCGCGCGGGATCTTCATCGTGTCGTGCTGATAAAGACGAGCGATCGTGGCCTTTTGTGAGTCGAGGTAACCGGCATAGAGGGAATCCGCCAGTACCGAATTTAGATCGGCTTCGGCAACCGGCTTTAGATCAGCGGGCAGCAGCGACATGATCAGATCCGAATTAACTTTCGGCCGCTTCGCCAGTTGAGCCAAAGAAATCACATCGCCAAGATCCGACTCAAGCAGTGCCGAAACGGCGGCGTACTGGGCGTCCGAACGGCGTAGGCGAGTATTGTCCAGTGCTGTCCGCAGTCCAGCGAGGCGAGCCTGGCGAGCGTTGAAGCGCTCCCAATCAGAATCGCCCACCAACCCTATCTCCCTGCCGTACTGTCCCAGCCGTTCGTCGGCATTATCGTATCGCAGCGCCAACCGATACTCCGCGCGCGACGTGAAAATCCGATAGGGCTCGTCAACTCCCTGCTTGATCAGATCCTCGATCAGGACGCCGATGTACGACTCTTCACGTCGCAAACGCAGCGGCTCACGCTTCTGCGTGTAAAGCGCCGCGTTAATCCCTGCTACCAGTCCCTGGCACCCGGCCTCCTCGTAACCCGTCGTTCCATTGATCTGACCGGCGTGAAATAGACCCGGCACACGAGCCGTCTGCAAATCAGGCCCAAGTTCGCGCGGATCGACAAAGTCATACTCAATCGCATACCCAGGACGGATAATCCTGGTCTCCTCAAGCCCCGGAATCATTCGAACCAATTCCTGTTGCATCTCGGCCGGTAACGAAGTGGAAAACCCATTCAGGTAGACCTCATTCGTATCGTGCCCCTCCGGTTCGAGAAAAAGCTGGTGCCGGGACTTCTCCGAAAACTTTACGACCTTGTCTTCAATCGAGGGACAGTAACGCGGCCCGACTCCACGAATCTTCCCGGAATACAGCGGCGACTCCGCAATATTCTCTCTAATTGAGTCATGAACCTGCTGGGTCGTGTAGCCGACGTAGCATTTGATCTGTTCCTGCTCGATCTGATCCGTGGCAAACGAGAACGGCACGGGCGTCCGATCACCCGGCTGCGGCTCGAAAGCGCTCCAATCAATAGTCCGTCCATCCAACCGCGGCGGCGTGCCCGTCTTCAGCCGGCCGACCGGAAACCCGAGGTTCTTTAAAGCCTCGGCAAGTTCGACCGACGCCGGCTCACCAGCCCGCCCTCCTCGATATGTCCGTCGTCCCGTATGGATCAAGCCATTCAGGAACGTCCCCGTAGCAACAACCACCGCCTTTGTTCCGAAACAACGTCCGTCTTCCAAA
>DATELZ010000058.1:0-9765 GCA_035276045.1 Pyrinomonadaceae bacterium
GTGGGGTGACATCTATCCAGCCGTGGGCGCGACTTTCCTCGCCGGCGTGATCGGCGAAGAACGCAGCAAGTCATCCCGCAGCCGGAAGGAAGCGCCAACTCTAACCTCCGCCGCATTGCTCAACGCCGGCCCTTCCGAGCGGCAGCGCTTGCTGGGCGACTACCTTCAGGGAATCATCGCTCGCCGGCTCGGTGTTTCGGCCTCAGCACTCGACGTGACGAGCACCTTTATCGTCCTGGGCCTCGATTCCCTCATGATGCTCGAGATCAGAAACAGAATCGTCGACGATCTCGGCCTGATCATTCCGCCGGTGAAGTTCATCGAGAACCCCAGCGTGGCCCAACTCACCACCGCAGCTTACGAACGCTGGCTGGAGGTCAATGGTCCAACTGAAAGCGAACCCGATCTGAACGAACTGCGATCTCGTCTGCCGTTGCTGTCGGATGAGGAAGTGGATGAGTCTCTACGCGCACTACTGGCCACTACGTAGGTTTTCCGCAAAGGCGCAAAGGCGCAAGAAGAATCGGGAGTAGTCAGTATTGGCATTTTCTTTAATAGCTTTTCTTTGCGTCTTTGCGCCTTTGCGGGAACCTTCTTTCTCCTAACTGATCATGAGCGTCACTCCTGAAGCGGTCACCGCGCTATCGCCGCAAGCGAAACGTGAACTCCTGGCTGAGCTGTTGCACAGGAAGGAGAAAGTGCGAACGCCGGGCGAATCCGAGTTGCCGCAAATCGTCCCCGCTCCGCAAAACCGGCACGAACCGTTTCCACTCACCGACATTCAGCAGGCTTACTGGGTGGGCCGCAATTCCGGTTTCGAACTCGGCGGCGTCGGCATTCACGGCTACTTTGAATTGGATTGCCTCGACGTCGATCTCGAGCGCTTGAATGAAGCATGGAACAAAACTGTCGCACGTCATGACATGATGCGCGCTGTGATTCTTCCGGATGGCCGCCAAGTCATCCAGCAGGATGTGCCGAAATACGAGTTTGCCGTAAACGACCTCCGTGGCAAACCGAAAGACGTCGTCGCCGCCGAACTCGACGCGCTCCGTCAACGGATGTCGCACAACGTGTTCGATCCCGAGCGTTGGCCGCTCTTCGAGATTCGCGCTTCGCTACTGGACGATCATCTGACGCGTCTTCACTTCAGCGAAGATGCGCTGCACGCGGACATGTTGAGCACGACGATCATTCTCGACGACTGGTTGCGGTTTTACGAAAACCCCGAACTCGCGTTGCCCGCGCTCGATCTCTCTTACCGCGACTATGTCCTTACGTTAGACCTGGTCAAGAGGACGGATGCTTATCAAGAGGGGTTGGCCTACTGGCGGAAACGAATCGAATCGTTGCCCGATGGACCAGAGCTGCCGCGCGCGCGAGCGGCAGGTTCGCAGCTTCAAACGAGGTTCAAACGTCGCAGTGTGACCATCGACGCGATGACGTGGACGCGTTTGAAGATTCGCGCAGCAGCCGCCGGGGTAACCGCGTCGAGCTTGTTGATGGCGATCTATGCCGAAGTCCTCGGCGTCTGGAGTTCTACCACTCGCTTCTGTCTCAACGTCACGATTTACAACCGCCTGCCGCTTCACCCGAACGTGGAACAGATCGTCGGCGACTTCACGTCGATGATCTTCCTGGTGGTCGATCGGACCACGGCGTCGCCGTTTGTCGAACGCGCGCGACAGCTTCAGAAACAGCTTTGGACCGATCTCGCGTTTCGTCATGTCAGCGGTGTGGAAGTGTTGCGTGAGTTGGCGCGTTATCGCGGAACAGGTTCGACGGCGATGATGCCGGTTGTTTTTACCGGCACGTTGGGAACTCCCGGCTATCGCTCGCTGGGCCGGTTGGGGAACATGGTCTATGGCGTGACCCAAACTCCGCAGGTCACGATCGACCAGCAGGTGTTTGAAGAAGATGGCGCGCTGGTTCTCAGTTGGGATGCTGTCGATGACGTATTTCCCGCGGGCACTCTGGACGGGATGTTCGCCGCGTCATCGTCATTGTTGAGGCAGCTTGTGACGGACGACAATAGCTGGAATTCGCCCCGTCCGATTTGCGTTGGTCCAACGGCGGCGCCGGCGCCGGCCAAGCCTTTTCCGAACCTCACACTCTCCGCGCTGTTTTCTGAGCAAGCGGCTAAGCGCCCGCAGCAACCGGCAGTGATCGCGCACGGGCGCACGCTGAGTTACTCCGATCTGGAGCACCAGGCAAATCATGTTGCCGCGGGGCTGAAGCGACATGGCGTTGGACCAGGAACCACCGTGGGCGTCGTCATGAAAAAAGGCTGGGAGCAAGTGGCCGGCGTGTTGGGAGTTCTCAAAGCGAGCGCTGCTTATGTTCCGATCGATTGCCAGTTGCCCGAGGCGCGCCGCCGCGAACTGATAACTGACGCCGAACTGCGCGTGGTCCTGACTCAGATCGATGTCGAGCAGCAATTGTCCTGGCCGCGCGATCTGACAGTCGAAACCGTCGCATGGCGAGACCACGTGCCGGAAGTGATCGAGTCAGGCCCGGAGACTTCACCGGATCAGTTGGCCTACGTAATGTACACGTCAGGTTCGACCGGAAAGCCGAAAGGCGTGATGATTGGTCACGATAGTGTCGTCAATCGAATGATCGACGTCGTAAACCGGTTTGGGATTACCAGCGAGGACAAAGCACTCGCCCTCACGACGTTGCATCACGATCTTTCTGTCTTCGATATCTTCGGAATGCTGTCGGTCGCAGGTGGAACCATCGTAATGCCGGACGCCGATCGCCAACTCGATCCGGCACATTGGCTGGACCTGATCGAACGCGAGCAGATCACGGTTTGGAATTCGGTGCCGGCATTTATGCAGATGCTGGTTGAGTCGCACGACTTCAATCACAAACCGGCAGCACTGAGACTCGTGATGCTCTCGGGCGACTTCATTCCGGTTGCCTTGCCGGAACGCATCCGCGCACTCAACGACACGCTTCAAGTGATCAGTCTCGGCGGCCCGACTGAAACAACGGTGTGGGACATCTGCTATCCGATCGGCGAAATCGATCCCGATTGGACCAACATTCCTTACGGCCGGCCGATGACCAACAGCCGTTATTACGTCCTCAAAGACAATCTCGAATCGTGTCCAACGTGGGTGACAGGTGAACTCTGCATCGCCGGCGTGGGTCTCGCGCGCGGTTACTGGCGCTATCCTGAGAAAACGGAAAAACAGTTCATCAAGCACCCTGAAACCGGCGAGCGACTGTATCGCTCAGGCGATCTGGGCCGTTTTCTGCCGGACGGAAATATTGAGATTGTCGGCCGCAGCGACTTCCAGGTAAAGATTCGCGGACACCGGATCGAGTTGGGCGAGATCGAGTCCATTCTCAAGCAGCATCCGCTGGTGGATGCGGCATTTGCCACGGTTCAAGAGGTCAACGGATCGAAGCAATTGGCCGCTTACGCAGTTTTGCGCCCGGAAGAAGTTCATAACGGGAACGGGCATAGCGACTGGTCCAAACTCGAGTTTCAGTTACAACAGCCGGCGCTGCGATCGTATGCGGACCATCTGAAGCTGCCGCTTGCTGCTCCGGAACGCACGCAGGAATTCGGAGAAACCCACGCGCGGCGAAGAAGCGAGCGGGAGTTCGAAAGGAACGCCGTTTCGTTGGACCAGTTGAGCGCATTTCTTGGCTGCCTCATGCAGATCGAACAGCAGGATTCGATCTGGCCCAAGTATCGCTACCCGTCGGCCGCGAATCTCTATCCGGTGCAGACTTACCTGCACGTCAAACCGGATCGCGTCGCAGGTGTAGCGCCCGGGATCTATTACTACCATCCGGCGGAACATGCGTTGATCCTGCTTTCACCCGGCGCGCCGATCGACAAGCAAGTCCACGGCGAACCGAATCAGCGGATCTTTGAATCGTCAGCTTTCTCCGTCTTCCTGATCGGAGACCTGAGCGCGGTCGAACCGTTGTATCCCGAACAGGCGCGAGATTTCTGTTTGCTGGAAGCCGGTTGCATGCTCCAACTCATGATGACGACAGCGCCCGATCACGAACTCGGACTATGCCCGATAGGCGGGTTGGACTTCGATCAGATCCGGTCGCTATTCGTTCTGGATCAGAACCAGGTGTTGCTGCATTCGATCTGTGGCGGGCGTCCGGTAACAGCTCGAGGTGAGAAGCGAACTGTCAGCGGCGATCTTCCGGAATTCCTTCGCGAGCGCTTGCCGGCGCACATGGTTCCGCAAAATATCGTCGTGCTGGATCGGCTGCCGCTAACTCCAAACGGAAAAGTCGATCGCCGGGCATTGCCCCTGGTCCAGTCGACGACGTCGCGCGACGACTTGCCGCCGGCAACAAATCTCGAGCGGACGATCGCCGGCGTGTGGCGCGAAGTTCTCGGTCTCGATGAGGTAAGCGTCAATCGCAACCTGTTCGAACTCGGAGCGACCTCGATCCACATCGTCCAGGTGCGCGCCAGGTTGCAGAAAGTGATCGGCAGGGAGCTTGCGATCGCCGATCTGTTTCGTCATTCCACGATTAGTTCTCTTGCGGCATTCATCGGCTCAGACTCAGGCGACGACGCGCAGTTACTGAACGTGAGCCAGGGCCGCGCGCGGATTCGCAAATCACTCCGGCTTCGCAGATCGATCAAGCCGTAACCGACTTTCAAAGATCAAGGGCATCACGATGACGGAACCATCCGAGCATCGACGAGAGATTGCGGTGATTGGGTTAGCCTGCCGGTTTCCCGGCGCGCAAAACCCGGACCAGTTTTGGGCCAACCTCCGCGATGGCATTGAATCGATCAGCCGGTTCACCGACGAAGAACTGCTCGCATCGGGGATCGCGCCGGAAGTGCTGCGGCTGCCGAACTACGTGAAGGCCGGCGGAGTGTTGCCCGGCATCGAGTTGTTCGACGCCGGCTTCTTTGGCATGAGCCGGCGTGAAGCGGAGATGACCGATCCGCAACAGCGAATCTTTCTCGAGGTAGCCTGGGAAGGTCTGGAGAACGCGGGATACGATCCGCAAACGTACGATGGATCGATCGGTGTCTTCGCCGGTTCCAGCATCAGCACCTATTTGCTGTTCAACCTCGTTCCCGAGGTCAGTATCGTCGGCTCCGGCGAACACTTTCCAACGTTGATCGGAAACGACAAGGACTACCTTGCCACTCACGTCTCATACAAACTAAACCTGCACGGGCCAAGCATGAGCATCCAGACCGCCTGCTCGACTTCGCTGGTCGCGATTCATACTGCCTGTCAGAGTTTGCTGAACGGCGAATGTGATATTGCGATCGCGGGTGGCGTGGCGATCAGCGTGCCGCAACAGACGGGTTACTTCTATCAGCAGGGCGCGTATTTCTCTCCGGATGGTTCGTGTCGATCGTTTTCGGCGGATGCGCGAGGAACGGTTTTTGGCAGCGGCGCGGGCGTGGTCGTGCTGAAACGGCTTGAAGATGCGCTGCGTGACGGTGATTGCATTGACGCGATCGTCAAGGGGTCGGCGATCAACAACGACGGCGCGGCGAAGGTTGGTTTCACGGCGCCGAGTGTTGAAGGGCAGGCCAGGGCGATCTCTGAAGCGTTGGCGATTGCGGAAGTCGATCCGCAAACGATCGGATATATCGAAGCGCACGGCACGGCGACGCCATTGGGTGATCCGATCGAGATCGCGGCGTTGTCGTTGGCCTTTTCGTCGCAGAAGTTGCCTTTGGCCTCATGCGCGATCGGCTCAGTCAAATCAAATGTTGGACATCTCGATTCCGCCGCGGGCGTTTGCGGGTTTATCAAGACCGTGCTGTCGCTGAAGCACGCGCAGATTCCGCCGTCGTTGCACTGTTCGACCCCGAATCCGGACATCAACTTCGGACGCACGCCTTTCTATGTCAACACCGGATTGCGTGCCTGGCCCATTCGGGCAGATGGCCGTGAAGATCAGCCACGACGCGCCGGCCTCAGTTCATTTGGTATTGGCGGCACTAACGCCCACGTCGTGCTAGAGGAAGGGCCTGCGCCGGCGGTTGCTCCTGGTGGACGCAGTCATCCGATGTATGCGTTGCCATTGTCAGCTCGTAGCGCTGAGGCGTTGCGTGAACTTGCATACGCATATCGACCTCGGATCGGCGATCACACGTCGAGTAATGATCTTCGCGACCTGTGTTACTCGGCGAGCGTACGCCGCGCGCATCATCGTCCGCATCGACTTTGTTTAGTTGCGAACTCCGGCCCGCAGCTCGTGCAACAGTTGGACGCTTTTCTTTCAGGTGAAACGGTTGCCGGTCTATTTATTTGTTCGCCGCAACGTGCCGGTTCCACGTCGCGCGCCGGTTTTGTGTTTTCCGGACAGGGCGCGCAATGGTGGGGCATGGGCCGCGAGTTGCTCACCACTTCGCGTGTCTTCGCTCAAACGATTGACGAAATCGATGCCCTCTTTCGACGGCATACAAGCGAGTGGCGCTTGTTGGACGAGCTGACTGCTGCGGAAGAAAAGTCGCGGCTCGATGGCGCGGAGATCGAGATCACGCAGTGCGCGTTATTTGCTCTTCAAGTGACGCTCGCAAAGATGTGGCGCGCGTTTGGCATCGAGCCCGTTGCCGTCGTTGGACACAGCATGGGAGAAGTAGCGGCCGCGGTCGTGAGTGGCGCGCTGAGTTTGGAAGCCGGAGTGCGAGTGATCTACGAGCGCGGTCACTTGTTGCAACGAGCAGCCGGCCAGGGAGCAATGGCTGCGCTGGAGTTGAGTGAGGAAGAGGTCTTAACGATTTTGGCCGGCGGGCATGAGGGCGTCGGCATCGCGGCGATCAATGGCGCGCGATCCACGGTAGTGAGTGGTGAGCCGGAAGCTGTCGCGCGGTTGGTCCAGGATTTGACGAAACGAGGGCTGATGGTTCGGGAACTGCGAACCAGCGGTGTTGCCGGACACAGCGAACAGGTGGCAGGCATTAGTGAAGATCTGGAGCGTGTTTTGTCTGGAATGACGCTGCGGACGGAGGACATTTCTTTCATTTCCACCGTCGCAGGCCGGCGTCTTGCGGGCGAGCAGTTGAGCGCAGCTTACTGGAAACGAAATTTAAGAGAGCCGGTGCGGTTCGCGGATGGAATGAAGGCCGCTCTCGACGAGGGCGCCGACGTTTTCATCGAGCTGAACGCGCATCCGATTCTTGGACTGTCAGTGAAAGAAGTCCTCGATGACGGATTAGTCGTCGCAGCGTTGAGGAGAGAGCGATCGGAGTGGGAAGTCACCGTCGAGGGACTGGCGGAGATGTATGTCGCCGGAGCGGACATCAATTGGGGAGAAGTTTGGCAGGGAACACGGGCCAGCTACGTGCGCTTGCCGGCGTATCCCTGGCAGCGTGAACGTTACTGGATTGAGCCGGGGCGGCGAGTGGACCAACAGGTGACGGGTGGTCTCTTTATTACACGTGTTCAGTCGTCGGTGCAGCCGGATACTCACTTTTGGGAAGTCGATTTGCAATCATCGTCGTTGGCGTATTTGAAGGACCACCGCATACAGGACACGGTGGTGATTCCGGCGAGTTTTTATATCGAGATTGCGCTCGTTGCTGCACGCGAACTGTTTGGCGACGGAGATGTTGTTTTGAGCGACGTGGTGTTCCCGCGCGCGCTCATGGTCCATCCTCGGCGTTCGCGGAAGTTGCAGCTTGTCATTTCGCGTGAGGAGGGCGCCACCGCGAAGTTTCGCATCTCGAGTTTGGCGCAGGAGACGGCGGATTGGACGTTGCACGCAAGCGGAGAGATTCGTTGTGAACGCGAAGTCATGTCGAGAGAGAGTCGCAGGCCGGAAGAGATCGTGAGCCAATGTCATCAGCTTGTTAGTCGTGCAGAGCATTACGACGAGCTTGAGAAAGCAGGACTTCGTTATGGCCCAGCGTTTCGCGCTGTCCGGGAAGTTTTCGTTGACGGCGATACGTGTATTGGCCGGTTGCAGGTTTCTGATGACGCAACCGGCTCTTGTGCCGTGTTGCTGGACAGTGGTTTTCAAGTGTTGACGCAATTACGAAAAGGTGACGACGAAGGCTCGGATGTTTACTTACCAGCCGGCATAAATGAATTGCGTCTCAGGGCTGCTTTACCAGCCGATGCAGGTTATTGGGGACATGGAGCGCTTATTAAAAATGACGACGCCGAAGTAGAGACTGACTTGAGCATTCTCACCGAGGCCGGCAGTCCGGTGTTGGAGCTTCGTGGCGTCCGCGCGCGGCGTTTGGCGATGGACGATTGCACTTCGTCGCTTGAGATCTCTGAATGGTTTCATGCGATTGAATGGGTCGAGCGCGCTATCGACGTGGCGCCAACAATAGGTATCGGATGTTGGTTGGTGTTTTCGGATCGCAGTGGCGATGGCAGCGATCTGATCTCGTTCATGCAGCAGCGTGGCGAGAACTGTGTCGAGGTTTTCGCCGGCGCCGAATATCGAAATGACAGTGGTAAGCGATTCGAAGTCGACCCGTTGAACCCGAAACACTTTCGGCGGCTGTTTGAAGACCTCGGCGATGGTCCACTGAGAATCGTGCATCTGTGGTCACTTGATGTCGGACGAGATCTGTCGCCGGACACTCTCGACGAAGCACGCCAACTGACGTGTGGTGGTTTATTACACCTGGTCCAGGCACTCGCCGGTTCTGAGCGGCCGCAGCGACTGTGGTTAATAACGCGAGGTTCGCAAGCGGTCCATGCAGACGACGAGATGAGCGGATTGGGCCAATCGATGTTGTGGGGCCTGGGAAAAGTCGTGCGTATCGAGCACTCGGAACTGGGTTGTACGCAGATTGATTTGGAGCCCGGTGAAAAAGAAATCACTTTACTCTGGGACGAGTTGCACAGCGACAGCAATGAAGAAGAGATCGCGTTTCGTCATGGATCTCGATTTGTCGCCCAACTCAGAAGATTGCCAATACCAACCGAATCAAACACACCGATCCGTGCTGACGGTCTTTACTTGATCTCCGGCGGAACGGGAGGTCTCGGTTTATCAGTTGCTAAATGCTTAGTGCAACAGGGAGCGCGGCAACTCGTGCTGCTGAGTCGCAGCGGAGCATCCGAGACAACTGAGATCGCAGTCGAATCGCTGCGAAACGCCGGCGCCGACGTCATAATTCTCAAAACAGACGTTTCTGTCGCGGCAGAACTCGCCGCCGCACTCGACGCGATCGAGCAACTGGACGCGCCGCTTGCGGGCGTCATACACGCTGCCGGCGTGCTGGACGATGGCCTCATGCTCACGCTCGATTGGGATCGTTTTGCCAGAGTCACCAAGCCGAAGATCGAAGGCGCGTGGAACCTGCACCATCAGCTTCGCGATAAGCAGCTCGACTTCTTCGTCTTGTTCTCTTCAGCCGGATCGATGTTGGGCACTGCAGGCCAGGCCAATCACGTTGCCGGTAATTCGTTTCTCGACGCACTCGCGCACTATCGCCGCGCGTGTTCGCTGCCGGCTTTGAGCATCAATTGGAGTCAGTGGGGCGACACCGGCAGAGTCGCTAATTCCGTCGCGAGTGAACGTCTGCAACTCCAGGGCATTCCGAGATTGAGTAACGCGCAGGGGTTGCGCGCGTTGGAAATGTTGTTGGCCCAACCTTCTGGCCCACCGCAGGTCGGCGTCATGAAGTTTGACCTTGAACAATGGTCCAGGTTTTATCCGCAGGCGCTCAACTCTTCGCTGCTGCGAAACTTTGCCCGCGACGTTCCCACGCAAAAAACGGAGCGATCAGACATCAGTGCGAAACTGCAAGCTGCAGAAACCGAGCGCCAGCGGCTCACG
>DATELZ010000059.1:0-23433 GCA_035276045.1 Pyrinomonadaceae bacterium
GCGAGTTTTACACCGATCACCCGTATCCGCCGCCGGTTGAAAATCTCGATCGCGCTCGTGATGAGTGGCGCGATGAAGTTCGTCGCCGCGCCGAGTATCACTTGTTCTGGCCGGACAAGTCGTACCGTGACGATCTGGAAATCCTGGTGGCAGGATGTGGAACGTGGCAGGCGGCAAAGTATGCGCTTTGCCATCCCAACGCGCGCGTGACTGGCATCGACGTCAGCACGACGAGTCTCGATCACACGGAGAGATTAAGCAACAAATACAACCTCACGAATCTCGAAACTAAACGATTGCCGGTGGAAAGCGCGGCTGATCTTGGCCGCCGCTTCGATCTGATCGTTTGCACTGGAGTGCTGCACCATCTCGCCGATCCTGACGCGGGTCTTGCGGCGCTTCGGTCTGTCCTCGCACCCGAAGGCGCGACGTATCTCATGGTCTATGCGCCTTACGGACGCGGTGGAGTTTACCTGCTGCAGGAATATTGCCGTCGCCTTGGCCTCGGGACGTCGGCCCGTGAGATCGACGATCTGGCGGCAGTTGTTGACGCATTACCGCCGACACATCCGCTGGCGACGTTGCTGCGCAGCTCGCGCGATGCGCTGAACGCGAACGCGTTGGCCGACGCGCTCTTGAATCCTCGCGATCGCTCGTTCTCGGTTCCGCAGGTGTTCGACTTCGTCGAGCGAAACGGATTGGAGTTCGGGCGTTGGTATTGGCAAGCGCCTTACTTGCCCGAGTGCGGAGCGATTTCGGCGACGCCGCACGCGAAGCTCCTGGACCAACTGGCACTTCGCGAGCGGTACGCCGCGATGGAGTTGTGGCGAGGAACGATGACTTGCCACAGCTTCATCGCTTATCGAAGTGATGCAAACACCGGCGTCGTGTCGTTCGCCGACGATCGCTGGCCCAACTATGTCCCGCTGCGTCTCCCCACAACAATCTGTGTTGAAGAACGGCTTCCACCCGGAACGGCGGGTGTGCTGCTGAACCGGAGTCATCCGTTTCACGACCTGCTGGTTTTCGTCAACGCCCAGGAAAAACGCATCTTCGAGGCGATCGACGGCCGCCGCAGCATCGCGGAAATCATGGACCAGGCGAGTGGTTCAGCAATCAACGCGCGTGAGTTTTTCCAGACGCTCTGGACCTATGACCAGGTGGTGTTCGACACGAGGCAAAAACAATGATGGCGAAAAATCTGCTTACAATCTGTGGTTTGGTGTTACTTCTCACGATGTGTGCCCGCGTTGAAGGCCAAACGAATCCTCAGCCCGATCCTCAACCCAGTCCCGATCCCGAATGGGAATTCTCAGTCGCGCCTTATTTCTTTCTCGCCAGTCTCGACGGCACTGTCGGCGTCGTTAACCAACGAGCAGAGGTTAGCGCGACCTTCCGCGATCTCTTTCGCAACCTCGACTTCGCCGCGATGGGGCAGTTTGAAGCGCGCAAAGGAAACTGGTCCATCCTTGCCGACGCGATGTACATGAAGCTGTCCGGCGAGAGAGTCACGCCCAGACCGTTTTTTGGCGACATCGAGGTTGAAGTAAAGGAAGTGATCGTCGAACCGGCGGTTGCTTATCGAGTGCTCAAGACGGAGCGAGGTTCGATCGATCTGTTGGGCGGCGTTCGCATCTGGCATGTAAAACCTCACCTCACGTTTCAACCACGCATTCTGCCTTTAGTCGACGTGGAAGACAGCAAGAATTGGGCTGATCCGATAGTTGGCGCGAGAGGGACCGCGAGTCTTTCGCCGCGGGTTTTTCTGCTCGGGAGATTCGACGCTGGTGGCTTTGGCGTCGGGTCTGATTTCACCGGACAGGTTTTTGGCGGCGCTGGTTTTCAGGTGAAACCACGCATCGCGTTGATCGGCGGTTATCGCTACCTGCGCGTCGATTACTTCAATGAAGGATTCATTTTCAAGACGACGATGAACGGCATCATGTTGGGCGCGAAATTCAGGCTTTAATTAAGAAGGAGGCTTTATGTTCAGGAAATACGCATTGATGATCGCGGCTGTTGTCGCGTTGACGTCCGTGTTTGTGCCGGCGCAGGTTTCGGATTCTGACTCAGTCACGATGAAGGCGTCGGTCGAGGCGATCGATAAGACAGCGCGTTCGGTGACGCTGAAAGGACCGCGCGGCAATCTCGTCACGGTTTATGCGAGCGATACTTTTCAGCGGTTCGATCAGTTGAAAGTCGGCGACGTCGTGACGGCGACGTTCACGGTCGCCGTTGCTGCGCGTATCCGCAAAGCCGGCGATCCCGAACCGAAAGAGGTAAAGGAAACGGCTACGGTTTTCAAAGAGAAGATCGGCGGCAAGGCTTACGCGGAACAAACCATCACCGTTTCAGTCGAGGAGATCGATCGCACCGCACCCTCAGTGACAGTCAAAACTCCCGACGGCCGCATCGTCAGCTTCCGCGTCAAGAACGCAGCAAATCTAAAAAATCTAAAAGTGGGCGATCAGGTCGACGTGACTGTTGGCCTGGGATTGCTTCTCAGCGTCGATCCGGCGCCGGCTGGTAATTGAGTCAATTCAAATTTCAAGGAGAAATCATGGGCAACACGAATGGCAAGTTTAAGGGAACTATCAATCTCGACATCCGCGACTCAAAACCCGATTGGTCCGCGTTCCTCGACAAGAAAGCGCCAAAGGATGCCCCGAACGTCTTGGTAATACTCTACGACGACACCGGCCAGGCTGCATGGTCGCCCTATGGCGGCCGGATCGAGATGCCGACGCTCGATCGACTGGCGAAGAACGGTCTTACCTATACGCAGTGGCATACGACATCCGTGTGCTCGCCGACGCGTTCGTGTTTCTTAACCGGCCGCAACCATCACCAGAACGGCTTTGGCACCATCGCGGAGTCTGCTGTTGGTTTTCCGGGTTACGCCGGACATATTCCCTACAACATGGCGACGATGGCCAGCGTCCTGCGAGATGCAGGCTGGAGCACGTATTGGATCGGAAAGAACCACAACGTGCCGGTCGACGCGTTCGATATGGGCGCGTCAAAGAAGCGATGGCCGCTTGGGCTCGGCTACGATCGTTTCTACGGTTTTATCGGCGGCGAGACGAATCAATGGTTTCCGGAGTTGATAGAAGACAACCACTTCGTCGAACAGCCGTACCCCGCCGAAGAGGGTTACCACTTCTCGAAGGACATCGCCGACAAGGCAATCGCGTACATTCGCGACAGCAAGCAATCGCGGCCCGATAGGCCGTGGTATCTCTGGTACAACCCCGGCGCCAATCACGCGCCTCACCATTGCCCGCAAGACTACATCGATAAGTACAAAGGCAAGTTTGACGACGGTTACGAAGCCTATCGCGAGTGGGTGCTTGCCAGGATGATCGAACGTGACATCTTGCCCGAGGGCACTGAACTGACGCCGATCAACCCGATGGCCGAGGGAACATTCTCTGAAGGCGACATGGTCCGTCCGTGGTCCACCCTCTCAGACGACGAGAAGAAACTGTTCTCCCGCATGGCTGAAGTCTACGCCGGGTTCTCGGAATACACGGACGTACAGATCGGGCGCGTGATCGACTATCTCGAAGAATCCGGCCAACTCGACAACACCCTGATCCTCTATTGCGCCGACAACGGAGCTTCGGGTGAGGGCAGCCCGAATGGTTCAGTCAACGAGAACCGGTTCTTCAACGGATACCCGGACGAACTCGAAGCCAACCTCGCGATGATCGATAAGCTCGGTTCGCCTGATACGTACAACCACTATCCGACCGGTTGGGCCGTTGCTTTCTCAACTCCTTACCGGATGTTCAAACGATATTCGCAATACGCGGGCGGCACCTGCGATCCGCTGATCATTCATTGGCCGAAAGGTATCAAGGCGCGAGGCGAGGTTCGGCATCAATACCATCACTGTACCGACATCGTGCCGACGATTCTTGATTGTTGCGGCGTGAAATTTCCCGCTGTTTACGATGGCGTCAAACAAGAACCGCTCGTGGGCGTCTCGATGCGTTATTCGTTCGACAATGCGCCGGCTTCGACGAGGAAGGAAACGCAGTATTACGAAATGCTTGGTTCTCGCGGTGTCTGGCACAAAGGTTGGAAGGCGTCGGCCGAACACGGCGGCTTGATTGACAAAGGCAAGTTTGACGACGACCGTTGGCAGCTTTTCAACGTCGAAGAGGATCGATCCGAAGCTCACGATCTGGCGGACCAGCATCCCGAAAAAGTCGCAGAACTCAAGTCTCTCTGGCTCGAAGAGGCAAAGAAGTACAACGTTCTGCCGCTAAACGATCTGGGCATAGTCGGTATTCACGAGTTGGAATACAAGATCACGCCTCCGGCGGACGGGCGCTATACGTATTATCCCGGCACGACGGAAGTGCCCGAGGCATCGAGCGCGCGCACTCTCGGCACGTCGTTCAAGATCCTTGCCGAAGTTGAGTTCACGGGCGAGAGCCAGGGCGTGATCGTCTCGCAGGGTTCGCGCTTTGGCGGCTATACGCTCTTCGTGAAGGACCACAAGCTCACGTTCATTTACAACTTCTTAGGCATCACCGAACAGCGCCTTTCGTGTGATGTGCCGGCACTGGGCAAACACGTCGTCGGCGTCGGGTTTGAGAAGAAGCGTATCGGCAAGTATCACGAGGCAGAAGGAAAAATGACGCTTTACGTCGACGACAAGACTCGCGCGGAAGGCGATTTCAAGACGCAAACAGGGCATTACGCTCTGGCAGGCGAGGGATTGGCAATCGGGACCGATACGGGCGATCCCGTCACCCGCGAATACAAAGCGAACTTCAATTTCGCTGGCGGAAGGATCATCAAGGTCACTTACGACGTCGCCGAAAAGGACGCCTACAAAGACGTGGAACTCGCAATGGCCGCAGCGATGGCGCGCGACTGAGCATTAAGGAGCAAGACAATGGTGAAACCACAGACAGGGAAAATTGCACGCGAGGCCGGGGAATATGAATTCACGCTGGGTTATCCAAACGATGAAAGCATCACGAGGGCCTACGACGATGCCGATTATTCACGCGCGCTCGAAGCCTACAAGTTCTTTTATCCAACTGTGTCGGGCGCGGCCATCGCGCGCGGCAACGAGCAAATCGGCATGGTGCCGAACAAGGTCTTTGGCATCCTCGATTGCGCGCCGGAGCAGTTGGTGTTCACGGCGAACTCCGACACGCCGTATGGACCACTGCTGCTCGACTTGAGTATTGGACCAATCGTAGTCGAGCTTGCGCCTGGGCCATTGATTGTCTGCTCGATGGACATCAACCAGCGCTGGGTGGCGGACATGGGCTTGCCCGGTCCGGACGCAGGCGAGGGCGGAAAGCACTTGCTGGTTGGACCAGATTATCGCGGCGCGGTTCCTAGCGATGGATATTACGTTCACCGCGCGAGTAGTAACCGGCAGATCGTCGGCGCTCGTTCGTTGCCTGTCGGCGGCGATGTTAAAGCGGCAAAGGAGCGGCTGAAGACGATCAAGGTGTATCCGCTTGAGCCGGTGTCTAACTGGAAAGAGCCGCAATGGCTTGACGTCACCGGCAAGACGCAGGACACGACGCCCGTCGATTGGGAAGACAACCTCAAGTTCTGGGAAGTGTTGCACGAGACGCTGGAGGTCGAGCCGGCTTATCAGGGTTATCACAACGAGTATGGCGCGCTGGCGGCGCTCGGTATCGAAAAAGGCCAGCCGTTCAAACCTGATGCGCGCTTGAAATCGATCCTTGAGAAAGCCGCGCGCGTTGCTAATGCGCAGATGCGCGTGCAGGCGTTTGGCGATCGGCGGCCCGATCGTTCACCGTGGCCGGATCGGCAATGGCAGTGGGCCAGTCTTCGTTACGAGGATGGCGATTTCAACACGCAGGACCGGCTCGATCTGGAGGCGCGTGAGAAGTGGTTCTACCAGGCAATCGGCGCGTCGCCGGCGATGTTCCGGCGCGACCCCAAGGCTGGATCGCTTTATTGGCTCGGGCTGCGTGATAAGAGCGGCGCTTATCTGGATGGCGGCAAGAGTTACAAGCTGACAGTGCCGTTGCCTGTGCCCGGCAAGCTGTTCTGGTCTGTCACTGTCTACGACACCGCTTCGCGTTCGCAGATACAAACCGATCAGAAAAAAGCGGCGCTGCGTTCTCTCTTCGAACTGAAGAACCTCGGTGGCAACTCGGTCGATCTTCACTTTGGTCCACTTGCGCCGAAAGGACAGGACGATCGCTGGATCAAGACCATTCCCGGCAAAGGCTGGTTCACCTACTTCCGCATCTACGGCCCCGAAGCAGCCGCGTTCGACGGCGCCTGGAAACCCGGCGACTTTGAAGCAGTTCGGTAACGAGGGAGTATGCGGTGAGTTAAATATGAGGCAAAAAATTTCGCGAGCAGACAAGGCGTCTGCACAAGTGAGCCGGCGCGACATGCTGCGTTACGGGGTTTCGCTAGCGACTGTAACAGCAGTCGGCGGCAGTGTTTACTCGGTGTCAGCGTCACAGCAGCCGTCGAAACCAAACATCCTCTTCATGCTGGTCGACAACCTCGGCTATGGCGAACTCGGTTGTTACGGCGGAGGTGTAACGCGCGGGGCGCCGACTCCACGCATCGATAAGCTCGCCAGCGAGGGACTGCGACTCACAAACATGAACATGGAGGCGCAGTGTACGCCCAGCCGATCGGCGCTGTTAACAGGCCGCTATGCAATTCGATCGGGAACGCACTCGGTTCCGTTTGGTGGAGTTGCCGATGGTCTAACTCAGTGGGAAGTTACGATGGCCAAATCGCTCTCGGCCGCCGGTTATGCGACAGCGCTTTACGGAAAGTGGCACCTGGGCAGCGACGAAGGCCGATTTCCGTCAAACCAGGGATTTGATGAATGGTACGGCATCCCGCGGACCACTGACGAAGCATTGTGGCCGAGCCAGGTTGGTTACTCCCCGAACATCATGCCTCCGGAACAGATCATGGAAGGTCACAAAGGCGAGAAGAGTCGTGACGTAAAAGTTTACGACGTCCGGGAGAGACGACTCATGGACGCCGAAATAACGCGACGCACCATCGCGTTCATGGAGCGCAACGCACAGGCGAGAAAGCCGTTCTTTGCTTACGCCACGCTCACGCAACCTCACCTGCCGACACTGCCTAACCCCTCGTTTGCCGGCAAGACCGGTAACGGCGACTGGGCGGACATGCTCGCCGAAATGGACCACAACGTGGGCCGGATGCTTGATGCCGTTGAACGGCTCGGCATTCGCGATAACACGATCGTGATCTTCGCCAGCGATAACGGACCGGAATTCGTGCGTCCGTGGGATGGTTGGTCTGGACCCTGGCGCGGCCAGTACTTCACAGCGTGGGAAGGAGGCATTCGCGTGCCTTTCATGATCCGCTGGCCGGGCAAGATCCCGGCGGGCCGTGTCAGCGACGGCATCGTACATGCCGTAGACGTTTTCCCGACCCTGGCGAGCATGACAGGCGCGAGCGTGCCGGACGATCGGCCGATTGATGGCGTGGACCAGGGTTCATTTTTTAGCGGCAAGTCTGAAAAGTCGAATCGGGAAGGCGTCATCATCTTCTGCGCCGATCGTTTGCAGGCGGTAAAGTGGCGAAACTTCAAGGCGCACTTTTATCTTCAGGAGACGATGGTCTCGCCCGCGTTAAAGCTCGGTATCCCACTGCTCTTTAATCTCTACACAAACCCGCAAGAGATAACCGACAAAGTTGTCACGGATAGTTGGATAATCGGTCCGGTGCTGAAAATGGTCGGGGAGTTTGAAGCGAGCGTGAAGCAGCATCCGCTCATCCCGATGGGCACACCCGATCCATACACACCGCCGCGCTCGGGTTGATACCAACACGGATCTTCCGGCTTTGCACAAAAAGTCTCCCGCAAAGGCGCAAAGGCAAAGGCGCTGCCGCGTTACTAAGGGTTTCTTTGCGTCTTCGCCTTTGCGTCTTTGCGCCTTTGCGGGAGGCATCTTCCTCCCGATAAAGCACTTCTTGTGCAAAGCGCTTGCACAGGAGCGTCGCCTATCCATGCCGAGGTGATTGACGACGCTCCTGCATGAGGGCGCCGTCAACTCGCCCACCCCGAGCGCGACACCCTCCTGGTCCTACACCTGAACTGCTCGCTGTGTAGGACCATGGGTGCCGGTTATATCCGCCTCAAAGAAGCGTCGCAACGCATTCGCATCTCATTAAAGTTACTGATTTCAATGCAAAATCTTTGAAACGGACGTAGGTACACTTCTGCCATCATCACTAGAACGCGAGTCTTATTGCACTGACTTGGGCTCCGAGTGACGTCCTAGCTGTAGATCACGCTGACGATCGCCAGAATGATCGTTGCCGTCGTATCACCGCCAGTGGTGGGTACGGCAGCAGGACATTGAATTTGACCGGCGTATGCAGCCACCGTGAGTGTCAAGGTCAGGATCGCGGTAGCGCATATTTGACGTAAGGTTTTCATCTTGAGTTCCTCCTAAAGAGTTGATGCAAAAATCTTGCATCACACACTACACAATACTCACTCCCTGTTGCAAGTGCCAGATTGACCTGCGTACCATGCCGCCGTAGTTTTCTTGTATATTTCCTTTCAATTTTAGGTTTTAGAAGAATAGTTCTCACATGACTTTGCGGACCTCACAGTTGCGCGAATTAGAAAATCCGAACCTAAGTGTCGATCAACGCGCGGAACTGGCCTGCGAACTTGCCAGGCAATTGGAGGATCGCGGCGAGTATGAAGAAGCGCAAAACCTTCTGGGCGCTTATTGGCGTGGATTCGGCGAACGGCCAAATCTGACGGGATTGGAGCCAGGCACGGCTGCCGAAGTGCTGCTGCGCGCAGGTGTCCTGACCGGAGCTATCGGCAGCAAGAATCAAATCATTGCCGCCCAAGAGACAGCAAAAAATCTGATTAGCGAAAGCCTCGCCATCTTTCAGGAGCGGCATTTCAGAAAAAGGATAGCCGAAGCGCAGGGTGAGCTCGCGTTGTGCTATTGGCGGAGTGGCGAAGTCAACGAAGCTCGCGATCTGCTCGAAGACGCGCTTTCCCGTCTGACAGTTGATAGTGAACTGAAGAGTCGAACCGTGTTGCGCCTGGCCATCGTGGAGATCGAAGCCTCGACTTGTGACAAGACGCTGCAGTTGCTCACTGCCTATGAGTCGCTGTTTGAAAGAATCAACAACCAGACGATCCGGGGCAGTTATTACGTCACTCTCGGGAATGTGTTTGAAAAACTCTGGGAAGCAGAAAAGCGCGCCGGGTATCTCGATCGCGCCCTCGTCGAGTACGCAGCCGCCAGTTTTCACTTCGAGCAGGCGGAACATAAAACGTATCTGGCCAATGTCGAAAACAACCTCGGCCTGCTTTACTTCACGATCAATCGCTGCGACGAAGCGCTCGAACACCTGAATCGCGCGCGTCGCATCTTGACGAGTCTCAAAGAGATCAGCACCGTGGCCCAGGTTGACGAGACTCGTGCTCGCCTGTTTCTCAAACAGGGACGCGTCACGGAAGCAGAACGCGCCGCACGTTCTTCGGTAAACGCCCTCGAGAAATGCGGCAGACAAGCGCTGTTAGCGGAAGCCCTGATCACGTACGGCCGCGCCTTAGGCCGGCTCGGAAACTTCAGCGCCTCGCTTTCCACCTTCCGGCAGGCAATCGAACTGGCGCAACATGTCGGCTGTTTGAATCGTGCAGGTGAAGCTGCTCTGGCGGCATTTCAGGAACTCGGCGATCACCTGGCGGCGAAAGAAGGCCAGACGTTTATCTCTGGCCGCGGGCTAATCGACGAGATACGAGCATTTGAGCATGAAGCTATAAAACGCGCGCTCGAGAACTACAAAGGCAGTGTGACTCTGGCTGCTCGCAGTCTCCGTCTTTCATATCAGGCGTTAAGCTACATGTTGGAAACAAGGCACAAAGATCTACTGCCGCAACGGACCCCGGCGCGTCGCCGTCCGCGCAAGAGCCGCCGGAGGAATCAGTGAACCACTCGCCTACCATGTAACCCTTACTCCTTCTACCAGAAACGTGCAGCGCCGAAATTTGCCCGGCTCACAAACTACCTAATCTACGCGATTTACTGCGTATCCCCCGGTCATTATCTTGCACTCTCACCAATCCGAAATAACTACTTATGGCACTTCATAATGCTGACCAGAAAAACGAAGTCATCGAAACAGGCGAGATCTACGCTTCAGATCTTTCAGCACGTTCGTTACCCAAATACAAAATGCCCGCGACAAGCGTTCCGGCCTCAGTCGCTTATGCTTTCGTGAGGGACGAACTCATCCTCGACGGTAACTCTCGCCAAAACCTTGCGACCTTCTGTACGACGTGGATCGAACCCGAAGTCAAACAACTGATGAGCGACTGCGTCGACAAGAACATGATCGACAAAGACGAGTATCCACAAACTGCCGAAATCGAGTCGCGCTGTGTTCACATCATTGCGGACTTGTGGAACTCAGCGCACGCAGAAACAACCGTTGGCTGTTCAACCACCGGATCGAGTGAAGCCGCCATGCTCGGCGGACTTGCCCTGAAATGGAACTGGCGCAAGCGTCGTCAGGCAGCCGGCAAATCCACCGCCAAACCCAATCTCGTTTGTGGACCAGTACAGGTTTGCTGGCACAAGTTTGCGCGTTACTTCGACGTCGAACTGCGACAGATTCCACTGCAGCCGAAGGCCAGCGGCATGACGCCGGAGCAACTCGCTACTTATTGCGATGAGAACACGATCGGAGTTGTTCCCACCCTGGGTATTACATTCACCGGCGCTTACGAACCGGTGAAGGAGATAGCCGCAGCTCTCGACACGATTCAAGGTGAGAAGGGGCTCGACATTCCGATTCATGTCGACGCGGCCAGCGGTGGCTTCATCGCACCCTTCATCCAGCCGGAACTCGAGTGGGACTTCCGGTTGAAGCGAGTGAAGTCGATCAATACTTCGGGCCACAAGTATGGTCTTTCGCCACTCGGCGTAGGTTGGATCGTCTGGCGAAACGCCGCCGAACTGCCCGAGGAACTAATCTTCACGGTTGACTACCTCGGCGGCAGCATGCCCACCTTTGCGCTGAACTTCAGCCGCCCCGGCGGTGAAATCATCGCACAGTATTACAACTTCATTCGTCTGGGCCGCGAAGGTTATCGCGCCATTCAGCAAGCGTGTGTCGACACCAGCCAGTATTTGGGCCAACAGATAGCCGCGATGGGGCCGTTTGAATTGATCTATGACGGCCAGGGCGGAATCCCCGCAATCGCGTACACGCTGAAAGAACCCGAAACCTCGGACTTCTCACTTTACGATCTCGCGGATCGTGTCCGCATGAGAGGTTGGCAGATTGCGTCGTATCCACTTCCCGCGAATCGTCAGAACACTGTCGTGCAACGAGTTTTGGTAAGGCACGGAGTCAGTCGCGACATGGTCGGTATGTTGGTGGGAGACATTGGCCGCGCCATCGATCATTTCAGCAAACACCCCGTTCCTCGCTCCGGCGAACATCGCGTCGGTTATCACCATTAGGAGAAGGCTTGTGATCGGCTCGTTCTTTCAACTGCTGGTGAAGGAGCAATTCGTTGCGCTATTTCTTTGTCTTGGCATCGGTCACCTTCTCGCCAGGGTAAAGATCGGAAATTTTGCGCTGAACACCACGGCGGCGACGTTGCTCGTGGCATTGATCCTGAGTGGCCTGGTCTCTGAGACAACGGGATTGAACTTCACGATTCCCGACATGGTTCAGACCACTTCGTTGACACTGTTTCTGTATGCGGTGGGTTTGCGAGTGGGTCCTCAATTTATTGCCGGTCTTCGCCAGGAGGGGTTTCATCTGGTTGTGCTCGCATTGATCACTGCGACGCTCAACTTCATCCTCGTGCTGGGCGGAAGCAAGCTGTTCAACCTGGCGCCCGGCTTTGCGCCGGGAATGATCTCCGGTGGCTACAACATTACCGCGGCCATGGGAGTCGCGACGCAGGCCGTCAACAACGGGACCTATCATCCTCCGCCGGGCATAACGGCGGCGCAGGTGACTGCAAACATCGCCGCGGGATACTCGTTGACCTACATTTTTTCTTTACTCGGCATCGTTTTCCTGATGACCAACCTGCTGCAATGGTTTGGTTTCGATCCGGTCAAAACTGCGAAGGAAAGTGCGAAGAAGTTTGGCGGTTCAGGAAAGCCGCTGCCGGGTACAAGTGCGGCATTCAATGTCGCACTCACAACACCTGCTGCCGTGCGCGTGTTCCAGCTCACCAATAAGAAGTTCATTGGGCAACCGGCGCTGGCTGTGCTGGAACAACTCGACACGCCGGTGTTGCGCGTAACACGCAACGACCTGGTAATCGATCTGAAACAGAATCCTGTGCTCGAGACCGGCGATCTGTTGACTATCGGCGGGATGCGCGAAAAGTTAATCGGCGAGAATGAGACGATCGGCCCGGAAGTCGCCGACGAGGATGCACGCCGGCTCGATTTGGACCAGGCTGAGATCGTGATAACAAAGCCGGCCTTCGCCGGCAAGACGCTGGAAGACTTTCATCATAGCCTGCCTGCGTATGGCATTCGCGTGCGCGCTCTGTTTCGTTCCACGGTTGAGCTGCCGCTGCTGCCGGGAACGAAGCTGCAAAAACATGACGTGTTGCGTGTTATTGGTCCGGCTGAGAGTGTGCGCCGGGCCACCGAAGCTTTAGGACAGGCAGTACGCCCAACCGACGCAACACAGATCGTGACGCTTTCGCTCGGTGCGGTTGTGGGATATTTGATCGGTTTGATAGCGGTACCGATTGCCGGTATTCCGATTGGTCTTGGCACACCGGCCGCCGTGATTATCGCAGGCATCACTGTCGCTACCGTCCGGGCCATGAATCCAAAGTTTGGCGGGCCGGTGCCGGAAGCGACGAGGAGCTTTCTCGAAAATATTGGACTCGATTCGTTCGTGGCTGGTCTTGGTCTAAACGTTGCGCCGGCGTTGATCGGTGCGTTGTCCAATGGCCGCAGCGTTCTGCTGGTTGTGGTTGTAGGAATGGTCGGCGCGATGGCGCCGCCATTCATAACCTGGTTGATTGGTCTCTACATTTTCCGGATGGACCCGATACTTCTGGCCGGTGCAGTCGCAGGAGCACGCAGCAGCACGACCGCGATGAAGGCGCTCCAGGATGAAACAAGAAGCTCGGTGCCGGCCTTTGGTTATCCGGTTCCTTATGCGTTGTCGGCGGTCGTGGTCTTGATCTACGGCTACCTGGCAATGGTGCTGTCAGGATAGTCGAGAATACTCGCCTACCAGATAACCCTTATTCGACCTACCAGAAACGTGCAGCGCTGATACCGGCGTTACTCACAAATTACCGAATTTACGCGATTTATCGCGCCCGCCGCGCTCAGTATTGTTCACACTCCGACCCGGAGGACTTCATGCATATTTCGCTTAGAGCACTTGTTATCACTGCGCTCGTTTGTAGTGCGCTGATCCGTGTCGCTTATGGACAGGAGCCCGCAGCTTCACCGTCTCCACAGGAATCGGGGAATGCGGCTGCTCCGGTGAGTAAACCCGCGCCGGAGACTGACAACGATTTCTGGACGCGCGAAACGATGACCGGCGACTGGGGCGGCACGCGATCGCGTTGGAAAGAGAAGGGCATCGATCTCGAATTCAAGTTGTCGAACTTCGTTCAGGGGATCGCGAGCGGTGGGTTGGGTGATGACACTGAATACACCGGCAAGTTTGAGATGGAGTGGAAGTTTGATCTGGGAAAGGTTGCGGGCTGGAAATACTGGTCTTCCGAGATCAAAACGGAGTTTCGTTTTAGTGGTCCATTGCTGGCGGGTGTTGGCGGCATCAACCCGGTGAACACCGCTGCGATCACGCCTGCGGCCGACGGCGAGAGTGTTGCGATTACGGCGCTGAATTTCACCCGCCTCATTCCGATCGACTTGAAGAAAGGTGATCTGTGGGCCATTTCTTTCGGGCGCTTCAACTTGCTGGATCTGATCGACGAAGACTTCTTCGGCGGGGCGGGCACGGAAAGGTTTTTCAATCTCGCGCAGATTGGACCATTGACGGTTGTGCGCGAGGTGCCACTAGTCACCAATGGCTTCAGCGCTGCGTATATCAAAGGCGGTGAGCCGAGATTTACTATCGCCGTGCTCGATCCCAACGATCACACGCTCGATCCGGGACTTGACGATCTGTTTGCCGATGGCGTCACGTTCTCGCCGGCCGTTCATTTTCCGGTGAAGTACTGGGGCAAGAGCGCGAAGCATTCGCTGAGTGCCGCTGTTACCACCAAGAAGTTCACTCCGTTTGACATCATCCGGCAGAACCTCATCCCTGGTCCGCCAATCAATCCGGTTGAGCCGAAGCGTGGTTCGTGGTCTGCCAGTTACGTCTTTCGGCAGTATCTGGTGGAGCGAGGACATCGGGATGGTTGGGGTTTCTTTGGTCAACTTTCTTTTGCGAATAAAGACACGAGTCCGATCACTAAGTTCGTTAGCGCCGGTCTTGGCGGCAACGGGCTGATCCCGAGTCGTAACAGGGATGAATTTGGTGTTGCTTATGCGTTCAGCGATCTCAGCAGTGTCTTGAAGGACAACATCGATCTGGTAACGGTAGGCAATCGGCGCCCGCGCGCGGAGCACCAGCTCGAAGTTTTCTACAACCTGCACGTCACCCCCTGGCTGCGACTCACCGGCGACCTCCAAATCATCCGCGGCATTCGCAACAACGTCGACACCGCGGTGGTCCCCGGCGCAAGGCTGGTGATGATTTTCTAGCGTCATGTTTCTAAAGTACGCATCATTATTGGTTTGGGTACACGGTAGGTTTTCGGCACTCAGCACGGGTTGGGCAAGCGGTAGGGCTTGGGCAAATAGTAGTCTGAGGATTCTGAGCGCCGCAGGCGCGACAAATGGTAGCCAGAGGCAAGTGCGAGCGCAGCGAGCACGACGCCCCTGGATCGCCAGAAGTCATGAATTGAGCACTGAAAGTGCGACAGAACTGCGCGAATATTTCTGTCGCTCTTCCAGAGCTTACGCTCTTTCCCCATTACACCAGAGGCTACGCGCTACGCGCTCGCCTCTGGCTACCATCTGCCGCGCCTGCGGCGCTCTCAGTGCCATGCTCGCGATTTTACGTTATGCCGCATCCGCGACTTACGTTGGTCCAATGCTGCCTGGTCACGCAGGAGGAACGTGTTATGTCAGGGGATCCGTTGCCTTCGTGGAATGAAGGCAAGGCTAAGGACGCGATTGTTGATTTTGCGAGGCGCGCCTCGACAGCCGGAAGTGGGGACTATGTTCCGGTAAATGAGCGCGTCGCCGTCTTCGATAATGATGGGACGCTTTGGTGCGAGATGCCGGTCCCGGTGCAGGCATTCTTTGTCAACGACCGGCTCAAAGCACTCGCGCCGCTGCATCCTGAATGGCAACGCACCGAGCCATTCAAGTCGATGCTCGCCGGCGACATCAAGACGGCGATGGCCACAGGCATCAAGGGTCTTGCCGAACTCGGAATGTCGACTCACGCCGGTATGACCACCGATGAGTTCGTGCTGATCGTGCGCGCGTGGCTGGCGAAAGCTCGTCATCCGAAACTGAATCGTCACTTCACCGAAGCCATCTATCAACCGATGCTCGAAGTGCTCGCATTTCTGCGTGCGCGTGGCTTTGCAACGTTCATCGTGTCCGGCGGCGGCGTCGAGTTTATGCGCGTGTTTGCCGAAGAGGTTTATGGCGTGCCTCCGCACCAGGTGATCGGTTCGACCATCAAGACGCATTACGAGTTGCGCGCCGGTAAACCAGTGCTGCTGCGCGAACCGGTGCTCGACTTCTTCGACGACAAGGCAGGCAAGCCGGTCAACATCAACAAGTACATCGGCCGGCGTCCCATCGCCTGCTTCGGCAACTCCGACGGCGATCGCGAGATGTTGATGTGGACCACGGTGGGCCGCAACGATCAGCGGCCATCGTTCGGCATGATAGTCCATCACACTGACACCGAACGTGAGTTTGCTTACGACCGGCAACACGTCCTCAGCGGCCAACTCGACAAGGCCCTGGACGAAGCGGCAGATCGCGGCTGGCTCCTCGCCGACATGAAAGAAGACTGGCGCGTCGTTTTTCCCACGACTGCGCGATCCACGCAGGTGTCAAGATGAGAAAGATACTCACTGTTACCATACTGTTGTGCTTGCTATCAGGCCGCGCGTACGCCGATCAGATCACCTTGAAGAACGGCGATCGCGTCTCCGGCAAGATCGTCAAGACAGACGGCGGCAAGCTAATTGTCAACACGGATCTGCTGGGCAATGTGTCTATCGATCTTGCCGCTGTCAGCAACATCACCACCGATCAACCTCTATACGTCACCCTCGCAGATGGCCGCACAGTTTCCGGGGTATTGATCGCGTCAGGTGATCGGGCTGAGGTCAAACCTGCGAATGCAAATGCGCTCTCGATGGACCGTTCCGCCATTCGCGTCATCAGGTCGGAAGCGGAATACGTCGCCTACCAGGACTCACTCGAGCCCGGTTTGCTCGAAGGTTGGTCGGGCGGCGCAGACGTCGGCTTTGCCTTGACGTCCGGCAACTCCGACACGACAAACCTCGCCATCGGTCTCGGGGCGACGCGCGAAACTACGAACGACAAAACCACCATTTACGCAGCTTCGGTCTACAGTCGCGACAGCACCGACGGCGACTCCCGCACCACTGCCAATACCGTGCGCGGCGGCGTGCGTTACGATCGCGATATCAATCGCAAGTGGTTCGGCTATGGCTTCACCGATCTCGAACACAACGGCTTACAGGATCTGACGCTGCGGTTCGTGCTCGGCGGCGGACTCGGCTATCACCTGATCCGCAACGAACGCACCGAACTGGATCTGCTCGGCGGCCTGGCGTGGAATCGCGAGTACTTTCGCGGTGACTTCAACGATCGCAGCTCGGCGGAAGCGCAAGTGGGCCAAACGTTGACGCATCGTTTCTCCCCGCGTGTATCGCTGAAGGAGCAGTTGTTCATCTTTCCGAACCTGACGAACGGCGGGGAATACCGCATCAACTTCGACGCTTCTTTAGTAACCGATATTTCGCGGCGCATCGGTTGGCAGGTGACCGTGAGCGATCGCTACCTGTCAAATCCGCCATTTGGACTGGAGAAGAACGATCTGCTGTTGACCACGGGTTTGAAGATCAAGCTCGGCAAATTCTGACGACTACGATGGGCGCGACGATGACAATCGCGAAGTTGCTGCCGGGCATTGATCTGATTCGCACGTACCGGCGCGAGTGGTTTTCAAACGATCTCGTCGCCGGGCTCTCTCTCGCTGCGGTAGCGCTTCCGATCGGCATTGCTTATGCACAACTCGCAGGTTTTCCGCCAGTGGTGGGCATCTATTCGTGCATTCTGCCGGCGGTTGCTTACGCGCTGTTCGGTTCGTCGCGGCAGTTGGTCGTGAACCCTGATGCAGCGGCGTGTTCGATCGTCGCGGCGACAGTCACGCCACTGGCGGCAGGCAATGCGCTGCGTTACGCCGAGCTTTCGATCGTGCTGACGGTTATGACCGGCGTGTTATGTATCGCCGGCGGGCTGGCGGGATTTGGCGTGATCGCCAACTTTCTTTCGCGCCCGATACTCACCGGTTACCTCAACGGCATCGCGCTGACGATCATCGCGGGTCAATTAGGCGCGCTGTTCGGATTCAAAGTCTCGCCTGGCGGTTTCTTTCATACTGTCGTCGAAACGGTATCGCGACTCAACGAAACACACATCGCGACCTTCGCACTTGGAGCGACGCTGCTGGTCCTGATTCTTCTTCTCAAACGACTGACGCCTCGAATTCCTTCGCCGCTGGTCGCCGCAGCATTCGGCGCTGCCGCTGTGTTTGCTCTTAGTCTCAACGCAAACGGCGTCACGGTTGTCGGCGCGGTCCCGGCAGGATTTCCCGCGCCCACGATTCCCGCGGTGAACACGTCCGAGATCTCGCCACTTCTTTTCGGCGCCATTGGCATCGCGCTCGTCAGCTTTTGCAGCATGATGACAACGGCGCGCGGCTTTGCAGCGAAGAATGGTTATCGCATCAACGTCAACCAGGATTTGTTTGCGCTCGGCGTTTCGGATCTCGCTTCGGCGTTCAACCGCGGTTTCGTAGTCAGTGGCGCGGATTCGCGCACGGCAGTAGCCGATGCGTCGGGCGGCAAGTCGCAAATGGCTTCGATATTTGCGGCGCTCGTGATGGCCGTTGTGTTGATCTTTCTCACCGGGCCGCTCGCCTACGTTCCCACCGCCGCGCTGGCTGCAATTTTGATCTCGTCGGCGCTTGGTTTGTTCGACTGGGGTTCGTTGCGGCGCTATTACCATCTCAGCAAACCGGAGTTTCGTCACTCTGTTATCGCAATGCTCGGCGTGATGACGCTCGGTGTTTTGCGGGGCGTGCTGATTGCCGTGGCTCTCGCGCTGCTGAATCTTTTGCGCCACGCCTCACATCCACGCGACAAGGTGCTCGGTCTGATCGAGGATGACGGCGAGATATACACCGCAACTGAGGACGACGGCGGCACGATAGTTCCTGGTCTAATAATCTATCGCTTCGAATCCGCGCTCGTTTTCTTCAACGCCGACTACTTCACCGATCGTGTCCGCACGCTGATCCGCAACGCCGACGCCAAGCCGCGAAGGCTTTTATTCGACGCCGAGTCTGTGCCAGTGCTTGACGTTTCGGGCGCTTATGCAATCGACGACTTGCGATCGGAGTTGAAGGAGCAGGGAATCATGTTTGGGATCGCGGGCGCTGGTGATCTATTTCGGATCATGCTCGAGCGCGCTGGTGTCGCAGAGAGGATTGGCAGCGAGAACCTGTTTCACACGGTCCACGCGGGCGCCGAGAGTTTTCGCCGCAACGGCAGTGCTGCTGGCTTGTCCTCTCGCGAGAGTAGAAGGCCGTGATTACGGCAAAGCCGAATTCGACGTTCGAATGATGATGGATGTATTGCAATATCAGCAGAGCTGTGTTGGTTGGTTTCTTGATTGTGAGCTGGTGCGCCGGCGCGGGTGCACAAGCCGACACGCGCACCGAGATCTGGTCGGAGGTTGACGTTTATGTGCCGCTGGATGAGAAGTTTCGGCTCTTCTTTATGATCAAGGTAAATCGTGCGGAAGAGACGAGGGACGATCGCGAAGTAACACTCGGCGCCCATGTCGACTACAACGTCAATAAACGATTCACTCTGCGCGGAGGTTATCGCTACGTCTTCGCGCCCGGCGACAATCCGTTCAAAGAGCATCGCCTCATCACCGAGCAAACGTTTCGCCAGGATCTGCCGTTGGCGATCCTCGTGAGCGATCGCAATCGCCAGGACTTTCGCGTCGTCAACGGCAGCTTCTCATTTCGTTATCGCAATCGAGTAATGCTCGAACGCGAGTTTCGCGTCTTCGAACGATCGATTACCCCGTACGGCGCCGTCGAAGTCTTTTACGACACCCGTTTCGACGTCTGGAACCGGAATCGACTCACCGCCGGAACGCAGATCCAGTTGAAACGCGGTTTTCCTCTGCTGCGCGAACTGACGCCCCGCAAGCAAGTAATCCTCGATCTCTATTACACGAAACAGAACGACAGCCGCTCACAACCCAACCATATTCATGCCATTGGAGCATCGTTGGCACTCCACTTCTAAATACCATGGAACACTGATCGAACTACCTTAAACATGCAATCGATCTGCTGCAAAACACGCAGAAAATACCAAATCAAGGCGATTTACGGTGGTCAGAGACGGTAGGTATCTTCTACGTCCCTGGATAAACAATCAGGTCTGTTTTGGCGAAACGTGGGCACGCCGTGATTTCGGGAGGTACCTCATGAGTGCGTACGAGCAATTGCTGCATCCAGCCGTAAAGGATTCAGCCCGGCACAGAATAAACCAGCGGCAGGTGATCTGTTGGCTGCTTGGACCGTTCAGGTTGATTTCGAAACTCTGGTCTTGTTGGCACCGGCACATGTCGCGGCCTTTCACGCGTGACGGTGAGACGTATCGCGTCTGTCTGCGTTGTGGCGTCCATCGCCGCTTCGACCTCGAAGCGTGGAAGACAAAAGGCGCTTACTACCGCGACCGAAGAGTGACGCCAACCGCGAGTTCGCAAAACGCGGCCGTCCCGGCGCGCGCGAAGTTGCGGCTCATCGCTTGAAGCTCTACTCCATCACGACCTAACCCGGGAGAGGTAAGCAGAGATGAACTGGGAAAACTTAGGCCAAAACCTTTTGATCTGGGCGGCGCAGTTTGGCGTCAAGATTCTGGGCGCGATACTGCTCTGGATCATCGGCCGCGCATTGATTGGTTTTGCGATCAGTTTACTCAAACGCGCGTTGATGAAGCGCCCGATCGAACCGACGGTCATCAACTATCTCGCCTCTACCGTCTCCGTCCTGCTGAACATCACGCTCGTGGTGGCGATTCTCGGTTACTTCGGCGTGCAGACCACGACGTTCGCCGCGTTGATCGCGTCGGCAGGACTCGCGATCGGTCTCGCGTGGAGTGGTTTGCTTTCAAACTTCGCCGCCGGCGCTTTTCTGATGATCCTGCATCCGTTCAAAGCTGGTGAAATGATTCAGGCTGGCGGCGTGCTCGGAGTTGTCGAAGACATCGGGCTCTTCGTCACAACTATCAACACGCCCGACAACATCAAGACATTTGTCGGCAACGCCAAGATCTTCAGCGACAACATTCAGAACTTCTCAGCCAACGCCTTTCGCCGCGTAGACCTGGTGGCCCAATTGAATCACACAGTCGATCCGAAGGACGCCATCAGTCTGCTCCGGACCGGTTTGGCGAAGATACCGAATGTCGTCGTCGATCCGCCGCCTGATGTCGAGATACTTCAGTTTACGCCGATGGGACCAGTGCTTGCGGTTCGTCCTTACGCCAACAATCAACACTACTGGCAGGTTTACTTCGACACGAATCGTCTGATTCGCAACAGCTTCGGCGACGCGGGATTCCCGGCGCCGGGACAGTTTGTTTTCGTGAAGAACTCGAACGGTGGTGAAGCAGTTGCCGCTGCTTCCATCGCGGCACACTGACGCGCAACAACCTCGAAGGAGCAGGTTATGAGAAACGGAAACCGATCTTTGCTGGCCATCTTGTTGGCGTTCTTGTTTGTCGCGCCTCTAGCGGCACAAACAAAGAAGCCGCGCATCAAGTACTACCGGGTAAATACAAACCAGGCGTTTCACGTCCGTATGAGCGATACGTTGAAGTCGGACGAATCACGCATCGGCGATACGTTCAGCACCACCGTTGTCGATCCGGTTTACTCTGCGAATGGCGTCGAACTGGTTCCTTCAGGCAGCACCATCGCCGGACGTGTGACGGCAGTGCAAAAAGCAAAGAAGGACGGCAATCCCGGTTCACTTTCAGTCGTCTTCTACAGTCTGCGACTGCCTAACGGTCGCTCTGCCGCGATTAGCGGATCACTCACCGATCTCGATGCTGGAAAAACTACCAGCGATAACGAAGGAACAGCCTCGGCGAAGAAAACGTCGAAGCGGAACTTGAAGTTTATCGGCGGCGGCGCTGGTGGCGGCTTGTTAATTGGCGCACTTGCAGGAGGAGGAAAGGGCGCTGCCATCGGCGCAGGAGTTGGGGCCGGAGTGGGTTTTCTGGCGAAGAAGTTGAGGAAAGGCAGCGAAGCAGAGGTGAAGTCGGGAACAGAGTTTGGCGTGATCCTCAACCGGCCGATCTCGCTGCCCGCATATCGTCCGACCCGATAGGACCAGGAGGGAACGAAAGTGAGATTGGCAGCAATCGTCGCAATTTGCGTTTTGAGCTTTGGCGTCGTTAACGCTCAGAAGGAAGCAAATGGAAACCTGGTGCAGATCGTCGCGCTCTTGCAGCAGCACGACGACGCGTTGAACAAACACGATCTCGACGGCGTGATGAGCGTGTTTGCTCCTTCCGCGAATACCGTTGTCCTGGGCACTGGACCAGGCGAACGCTGGCTGGGCAAGGACGAGATCCGTGCCGCGTATACCGAGATCTTCAAAGACTTCGACAAGGGCACGTCGACGCGCGACTGCAACTGGAAAACCGGTGAGGTCGTTGGCGCAACCGCCTGGATCGCTTCGATGTGCAAGTTTTCTGATTCGAAGAGCGGGCAGAAGCGCGAGTACGAACTCAACGTGTCGGGCGTGCTGCGCAAGATCGGCGGCAAGTGGTATTTCCAGTCGCTTCACTATTCGAACCTTACCGGCAACGCAGGGAATTAATCATGGACAACGATGCACGCGAGCCAGAGAGGGACGATCCGGAGGTTTCGGATCGGCGGGAGTTCTTGAGAAGTCTGGGCAAGTGGTCCACCGCTGCTATTGCTGCGATTCTGCTGAGCGAGTCGCTGCCCGCGAACGAGGCGCCGGGTTGGGTGAACCGTCGCGGATCGTGGGTCAATGGCGCCGGCGCGGGCGGTTGGGCTAATCGCAGCGGTTCGTGGGCCAACGGCGGGGGCGCATGGCTCAACAGCGGCGCGAATTGGATCAATCGCGGCGGCACGTGGATCAACGGCGGCGGCGGTTGGATAAATCGTGGAGGTGGAGGATGGCTCAACAGCCGCGGGGGCGGCGGCAGTTGGGTTAACAGGCGTGGTTGGTGACAACTCGCTTGTTTGAAAGGCGAAACTCGGTGACCGCGCGTGGTAGCTAGGGCCAGGCCGGCACTGAGTTCCGCCTTTAAAACTCTCTTCAGACCATAGTGTCTTATTTTGCTCTGCGTATCTCTGCGTTCTCTGCGTATCTCTGAGATCTCTGCGTTAGATATTTTTGGCAGTCAGGTTTACGCAGAGATGCACAGAGATACGCAGAGAACGCGGAGAACGCAGAGGACGCGGAGTTGAAATTAAGACACTACGCTTCAGACATGAATCTTTGTGTTTACAACGTAACCCTGGCACTCGTCGATTCCTATCCGAATCGGCCTTTGATCGTTCGCGCTTTCGAGCCTTTGGTGGTGGTCCAAACACTGTTGCCCGAGGATCTGGAAAACCTCGTGGCGCTCCAACTTCTCGACATCTCCGCCGACCTGGATGTCCTGGAGCTTTGGAACCCCGGTCTTCCGATCGAAGTGGTGTTGAAAGATCCGGAGAGTGAAACGATGAAGCTGTACCGGCTTTGCAAACTGCAACGATCGCATCCGGTTCGCGTCGTGATTCCGATCGTCGCGGGTTTTAGCAAGGCGGTGCGAGTCGCGTCGTTTCTTCGTTTGCCGGTCAAACTCGAAGGCACGCAACCCGATCCGCCGCTGCTTGAAGAACTCGCGGAAACGCTCGAATTCTTTCTGCACAACAAAGCTGTTAGCGAGCCGATCGACTACTTCAACGGGTTGCTGACGGCAATGCTGCACAAGCAGCCGCTTACATTGTGGTCCCTTCAGGAAGAGGATCCGGCATTGATTCGCTACGTTACCGA
>DATELZ010000060.1:0-4531 GCA_035276045.1 Pyrinomonadaceae bacterium
ATAGACGGCGGCTTGTTCGATCAATGCTGTGTCGATGTTGCCGGTGGCGAGATAAGGTGGAATGCAAACAATATTGAAAAGGTCGGCTTTTTCGAGTGCAAAGAGACCTTTCTTCTCTGTTTCGAGAGTGCCGCCGACGAAACTGTTCTGATCGATGGCGACGCCGTCCGATCCGCTCGCAGCCGTGGCCTTTGTCGTGCCTGGCGCTGGTCGCGCAGCCGGAACGCTCCAGTTACCCAGGTTCTTCTTCACCTGGATCAACTGCGAGTCGTCCCGTACCACGAGGGGCACGTAACGCGCATCGGCTGGATCGACAGAGACATTCAACATGCTCTCGACTCGCAACGGTTGTTGCGTGACCGGATCGACTTCGACGACCTGCATGTTGAAGAGTTTGTTGTTGGCCGGATCTTTCGTGTTGTGATCGATCGTGACCGAAAGATTGTTGCCCCACTTGCCTTGATTCGCAGCAGCGAGCAACAGTCCGCCGATCGTGATGTCAGCCGCCGTTGCATTTCGATGGAGACGAACGATGATCGCCTGGCTGCCGCCGTTCAGGTAGAAGTCGCGCACGGCATAGCCGAGTGAGCTGTCGACCCACAAACCGCCGAAGCCGCGTTCGAAATCGCCGTAGCTATTGATCACAACCGCGTCGTCGGTTGGACCACGCAGGGCCATGCCGAAGAAGGCTGTGATCGAAGTAGCGACTCCGACGATCGTGCGAACGCCGCTGGGAATCTCCTCGATATAAACGCCGGGAAACGTAAGGTTAGATGGCATTGGAATTTCCTTTCCTCGGTGGTCTAGGTTTGGATCTGTCCGGCGATCTGCTGGATCTTGACCACTACGAACTCAGCCGGCTTCAACGGCGCAAAGCCGACCAGAATGTTGACGATGCCTTTGTCGATGTCGTTCTGCGTTGTCGTGTCTTTGTCGCACTTCACGAAATACGCTTCGCGCGGCGACTGGCCCTGGAACGCCCCCTGTCGAAATAGCGAGTTCATAAACGCGCCGACGTTGAGCCTGATTTGCGCCCAGAGCGGTTCGTCGTTAGGTTCAAACACGACCCACTGCAACGCGCGATAGAGCGTCTCTTCAATAAACAACGCCGTGCGCCGGACCGGAATGTATTTCCACTCCGATCCGAGCCGGTCGTTGCCCTGGAGCGTGCGTGAGCCCCAGAGAACTCGCCCTGCCACGGTTAGAACTCGCAGGCAGTTCACGCCAAGTGGATTCAGTTGACCGTTCTCTTCGTTCGTGAGCGCGATGGTCAATTGCGGAACATTTATGAGTGTCGCGTCGAGACCTGCGGGTGCTTTCCACACGCCGCGTTGCGCGTCAGTGCGCGCGAAGACGCCGGCGACGACGCCACACGGCACAAACTCTTCGAGCTTGTTCTCGCGTAACGGATTTGGCTGGCGGATACGCGGGAAAAACAGCGCCGAGTTTTTGCTGCTCGTGCCGATGTTCGGCAGCCCCGTGATTACCTCGGCGACTGTGTCCCACGACGCCGGCGGATCGACGATCAACATCGCGCGCTTCTTCTCGCAGTAAGCTGCGGCCGCGCCGATCAGCGTGTCGTCGATTTCGCCGCCGTGTTGATATGGCGGAATGCAGAGCAGGTTAAAGAGATCGGTTTTTTCGAGTGCAAAGAGACCGGTCTTGTTGGCTTCCGTGCCGGGGCCGGTGAAACTTATCTCGTTCAGGGTTAAACCATTCGAGCCACCGACGATGGCGGCCCTGGCTGTTTGCAGATCCTGATTGGCCTGGTCCAACTCACCTTGCGCGTCGTTGAGATCCTGGGTCGCCGCGGCGACGGCTGCGGGATCGGGCGGTTGCAGGTTCTGCGCCGCTTTCAGTGCCTTTTGCGCGTCGGCAACTTTCTTGGTCGCCGCGGGAAGTTTTGCCGCTTCTTTCGAGACTGCATCGTCTTCGGCGGTGATCGCCGGCAGGGCTGCGGGCGCAGGAAACGCGCCGCGCCATCTCACTAGCTGCGAGTCGTCTTTTAAGACGCGATCGATACGCCGCGAACTCTCTTTGACTGAAACGTTCGAGAAAGTTTCGGTGCGAATGACTGTTTCCGTCGCGTCGACTTCCCGGACGATCAGGTTGAACAGATCCGCCTTTGGCACCCCCATACTTGTCGCAACTTCGTCTGGAATGTCCTTGTTCACACTCGCCCGCAGCGACTTGCCCCAAAGGCCTTCGTCAGCCGCTTCCAAACTTAGACCACCCACATTCAACTGCGCTTTTCCGGCGACCGCGCCTCCGCCAGTTTCCGGATTGAACAACCGGACCACGATCGCCTGGCTGCCACCATTCAGAAAAAAGTCCGAGACTGCGTAACCGAGTGTGCTGTCGAGCCACAGCCCGCCAAACACGCGTTGAAAATCGGCGTTGCTGTTGATGACTAGCGGCGTGTCGACTGGACCACGAAGAGCACGGCCCAGAAACGCAGTAATCGAAGTTGCAACCCCGGTGATGGTGCGCACGCCACTCGGAATCTCTTCGACGTAGACGCCTGGAAAGGTAAGTGTAGACGGCATATTAGCTCCCAACTTTTGTACGGCGCCGCCAGAAGCGGCGTGGCGGAGTAAAGTGAATTCCGATGGCCTCGAGGTAAGGATGGATAAAGTTCAAAAGTTCCTCTTTGCTTTTCAACGATCGGCGCGCCCCGCTGGGGACGTGAGTGATTTGTCCGTGCCAATTGATTTCCTGCTCGGAAGCAGTCGAAGCCGGCTCAACCCAGAATTTGAGAATGAACGACTGCGGGTTCGAATCCATCGGTTCAGGTTCCTGGATGAATCTTGACAGGTCACGATCTGCCGGACCGTCTCATGGCTGACTACGCGCGCGTCTCAACGAAAAATATTTTTCCTCTGCGCACGCTGCGGTCCTTTGCGTTCACTGCGATCAAACAGTTGTGAAACGCAGAGCGCTAAGGAACGCAGAGTTCGCAGAGAGACTTGTCAGTCTCCACGGTTAGGCAGCAGGTGTTCGACCAGTTCGATGTCTTTCTGGATCTGCTTCTGGAGTTCGCTGAGACGTTGCTGGAATTGCCGGAGGCGGCCGGAAAGTTGGGGCAGGGATAGTGAGATTTGTGATTCATGATGCGGAACTGTTGTATCGACGCCATCGGCGCGAATCTGGCTCAGGATCTTTAGCGTGCTGCCGCTTGGAGTCACGTCAAGCTCTCCTTTCAACTGCCGGACGCAACGCTCGAACTGCCGGAGCGCGGCGGTGCGATTTCCCGACAAGTGATGCAGACGCATCATTTGTTGATGAGCGCGTTCTGATGCCGGATCGAGTTGCAGGATCCTTTCGCCGTAATCCAGGCCCTCTTCAAAGTTTTCCTGGCTGATGGACCATTCGATCAGTTTGTCCATCATCGCGAGATACATGTTTTGGAAACGCTCGCGTTCGAAGAGACACCAGTCGTGCCAGTAACCTTCCAGGAAACCGCCGCGATAGAGTTGGGCTGCTTCGCGTAGCCGTTGCGCCAGTTCTTCGTCGACTGTCTGGCGGGCCTTGAACTCGCGATGGATCTGTTCGAAGACTTCGGTATCGACCCAGAAATCGATCTCGGGATTGAGTTGAATGTGATCTTTATCGATCGAGATCAACAGGGTCTGTTTCATCTCGGCGGGCAGAGCGTCGCACGAGCGAAGCCGCCACAACGTTTGGCGCAGGTTCTTCTTTGATTGTTCGGTTGAACATTCGCTCCAGAGCAGACTCGCGAGTGATTCGCGGTTGTGAACGGTGCGACGATGACTAAGCAGAAAAAGAAAGATCTCCTGGGCGATGCTGCTCTCGGGTTTTACCCAGGGATTGCCATGACAACGAATATTTGGTTCCCCGAAAAGTTGGATATTCCAATCAGACATGATTCCTCCGCAAGCCTGACCGCTTGGTAGGCACAACACTCATTGAACCCATTGCTGGGTCAAGAAAAGTCGGATTAGTAAGACACTAGTTCCGCGCTTATGAAATGTCTCTTAATGGAGAAAGAGGTGAATGTTTAAGTGGAATGACTAAGGATTTCATTTGGCTACTCCTGCGGAATTCATCCGGGTTAAGAGGGTTAACGAGGTTGAGATGTAGCGAAGACGCATAGTCTCTAATCGCAGGAAGCCTGACTGTCCCACCGCCCGGTCGAGGGAAACCGTGCGTGCACTTGGAACATCGAGGGGCGAACAATAATCCCGTTCGGTAGGATCTGTCAACAAATTTAAATTTGGGGGTTGGTTAACTTAAAGAGTAGTCTTATTTTGACTCTGCGTTCCTCGGTGAGCTCTGCGTTTTAAATATTTGGAAGTCAGTGTTTACGCAGAGATCTCAGAGCTACGCAGAGAACGCCGAGTTGAAATTAAGACACTAAATGAAGCGAAGTCTTGTTTTTCCACCCGCGCAGGGATTAATCTATGCGCGTATCCGCAGCGAACTCTCTCCGGTTGAATCACTACTAATTCCTGTCCGCGCTTAGGCACGGATTGCCCTCCCCCGCTAGCCGCCACGGCGGTAATTTGCTCGT
>DATELZ010000061.1:0-37141 GCA_035276045.1 Pyrinomonadaceae bacterium
CTGACAGACGGTGTGCAGGTTCAGGCCCTCGATCAGTTCGAGCACCTTGTTCTGATTGACCGGATCGCCAAGCCGGATACGCAGCCATTCAGGCTTGGGCTGGCGGACCTTCTGATTGTTACTGATTACACGTAATTCGCGAGCCATTGATTTAACCTTAGCACGACCTACAGCAGTTTCACGAGCAGCTCCGGATCGATGTTGCCGCCCGACAAAACCACGCCCACACGTTTTACGTTCGCGGGCAGTTTATTGAACATCACCGCCGCGGCGGCCGTTGCGCCTGACGTCTCGACCAGCACTTTCATACGAAACAACATGAAACGAAGCGTGGCGATGATCTCGTCGTCGGTGACGATGAGCACGTCGTCGGCGAGTTGTTGAACGATTGGGAAGGTGATTCTTCCCGGAATTTGTACACGCAGTCCATCGGCGATCGTCGCGGGCGGCGGAATCGTGACGCGTTCGCCTTTCCGCAGCGACTGCAGTGTGTCGTCCGCATCGGCGGGTTCGATAGGGAAGCAACGAATATCCGGATTAGCTGCTTTAGCCGCTGTTGCAACGCCGGCGAACAATCCGCCACCACTGCACGGCGTAAGAACGCAGTCGAGATCCGGCACGTCCTCCAGCAATTCGAGACCGCACGTTCCCTGGCCCGCGAGGATCATCTCGTCGTCGTAAGGTGGGACCATGACGAGCCGTTCGCGTTCCGCGAGGTCGAGCGCAAACGCTTCGCGGTCCTGTTTCAGTCGATCGTAAAAGACGACCTCCGCGCCGTACTCGCGCGTCGCCGTAACCTTCGCGTGGGGCGCATCAGACGGCATCGCCACGAGCACACGCACGCCTGCTTCACGTCCGGCGAGAGCCACTGCCTGCGCATGATTACCCGACGAGAAAGCGACGATGCCGCTTCGTTTCTCATCTTCCGTTAGCGATTGGATCTTGTTCGTCGCGCCGCGAATCTTGAATGCTCCGGCGCGTTGAAAGTTCTCGCACTTGAAGAACACTTCCTTGCCGGACACTTCGTTGAACTGTTTCGAAGTTAATACCGGCGTGCGATGAATGCGCGACGCGATTCGTTCGCGGGCTTCGTGAATCTGGTTGATGTTAAGCATAAACAGGAGACGGAGTAAGACTGAGTTCAAACACCTCTGCAAAGTGATCGATAAGGCGATCTTCGACGGCGCTCAACTCCGTTTCCGAGCCGAGCAGTTCTTCCATCGAAGTCACGGGTTCACCTTCGCAGGCGATAATCAAGTTGAAGTAACTGAGATCGGTATTGACGTTGAGGGCAAAACCGTGAGTCGTGACCCAGCGCGCGATGTGCACGCCGATCGCGGCGACTTTCCCGCGCGCGGTATGCACGCCCGTGAGCCCCTCGATGCGAAACGAGTCGATGCCAAAATCTGACAACGTGCGAATCAAGACCTCTTCCAGATCGCGCACGTAGCGATGCACGTCTTCACGATGCGGGCTCAGGTTAATGATCGGATAGCCGACCACTTGGCCCAGTCCGTGATAAGTCACTTTTCCGCCACGATTCGTCTCAAATAGCGTGACGTTTCGCTGTTTCAATTGATCCTGGTCCAGCAGAATGGCGGAACTGTCACCACGGCGGCCGATGGTCAGCGTGTGCGGGTGTTCGAGCAGTAACAGTGTGTCAGGCTGGGTCCCGTTTTTGACGGCCTGCTCGGTCTGTTTTTGCAGCGCGAGCGCCGGCTCGTAGTCCACGAGCCCCAATCTTTGGACCAAAAGCTTTCTTTCCTTCATCATGCAACCAGGCCGTGGACTTTGTGCGTCATTCTATCAGCCGCATCGGTCTTTGGTACAATTGGGCCGAAACCAACAGAGGAGAAACACTTTGAAACGCTTCGCCATAGCTGTGTCGACAGCGATCTTTATCATTTCGAGCAGTGCCGCGAGTAACGCCCTCGGCCAGACCCGGCGTCGAACGGCTCCGAGACCGAGCAGCGCGGCCGCAACGGCGCAGAAGACCGCGCAAGTGCGCACGCAGGGAGCGACGCGCGTCGCGGATCAAATCAAGCTGCTGACCAGATTTACTTACCTGCTCGGCGGTGTGAACACCGGTATTGCCCAGGCCGAGGAGGACATTCGCCGAAACCAGGCTTCGCCAGAGCAGGTGCAGAACAACCAACAAAACAAAGCGAGAGTTAGATCGACTATTCAGGGACTTCGGGAAGGTCTCGACAAGCTGGAGATCGATTTTCGCGCGACGCCGGAGCTGCAACCTTATTACATCAAGCTGGCGGGAGTTGCAGCCGGCGCGGCGACTGCGGAAGAGCAGGCGGCAGCGAATCAGTTCGATGCCGCAGGTCGATCTTTATTGAATGTGATTAATCGGTTGACAGATGTGCTGCTCGCTATGAGGTAAGCCTCACATCAGGGCCTTGTGGTTGAACTCTGCGTATCTCTGCGGTCCTCTGTGTCCTCTGCGGTAACTTCAGGCGCAACACAGCAATAACGCAGAGGACACAGAGGACCGCAGAGTTGAGGTTAGATACTGCTCAGTCATCCACTTTCTTCGGATAGAAACCCTGACGCGCGCGCACCCTCACATTGGTTCGCGTAGGAACCGTGACGCGTATACGTCGAAACTGCGTCGATGGCGCGTCAGCATTCGCGTAGTATTGAAGCAAATACTGTCCCCGTAACTCCGCTGCGATCCGGCTGAACACTGCCGCAAGATCGGCATCAACTTCCGGAACAAATGTGTTACCGCCCGTCGAGTCCGCGAGCTTCTGCATTCCTTCATGACCGCGCCGCGTGATGACGTTCAAGTACATCGTGTTTCCCGCTGGATTGATCGCATAGAAAACAGCATCCGCGCGTTGCAGGCTTCGCTCGACTTCATTCAGCGCGCGGGCGTTTACACGATCCTTCACGGCTGCGGAAACTGATAGTTGCTCTTCGGCGGTGGTTCCGATCGTCTTCTTGATCACTTCGCTGAAGTTGTCAGCTCCGTCAGAGATGACGACGACGACACGCCGGTGCCGGGCCGGAGTTTTTTCGAGATACTGCGCAGCCTGGACGACAGTGTCATAAAAGGCGGTTGGTCCTTTATCGGCTGCCGGAGCAAAAGTGAGAAGCGCGTTGGCGGCGACGTCCGCGGTAGTGCTCACCTGTTTGAGCACCGGGACGCGATCGATAACGAACAACGATGCACGATCGTCTTTCTTCAGAACCTCTTTGAGAAACCGTGCGGCCGCTGTTTTTTCAAACTCGAATCTAGTATGCGTGCTGCCGGAAACGTCGATGAGCAGCGCGATTTCCAATGGAACCTGTTCCGGATCGCCCATCTCCGCGATTTCCTGCGGCTTGCCTTCTTCTTCGAGACGGAAGTCAGTTTTCGCGAGTCCCTGGACCGCCTGACCGTTGCCATCGGTAACCGAGACTGGGACCATCACCAGGTTGGAAGTGGTCTTGATAACGTCGATCACTTCTTTCTCAGGCGGAGTAGGCGTAGGCGTTGGCTTAGCCTTCCAGCCCGGCGGCGGAGGCGGCAGTTGTTTTACAGTCTGCGCGTGAACCAACGGAACAGACAGAAAAACGGCCAGCACTCCGAGCAGGAATGCCGGCCGCCAAAGTCTTTTTTCAACCCCCAACATCATCGCTGACACCCTTCGAGCCTCTATATCATGCCGCGAAGTTGCGGCGTGAATGTTTGCTTATCCTACCGTTTTTGTGACGGCACGACCTAATGACTCTTTGGTGCCACGTTATTAATGTGGAGTTGCACCCGCAGGTGAAACTCCACGATTCCGTTAGTTTTCAATACCAGAGGTACTCGGATTCATCGTCGGCGCTGGGGCCGTGATGCCCTTGTTGACAAGGAGCTTGATCTCGACGCGTCGATTCTGCTGACGGCCTTCGCGGGTTTCGTTTTCCGCAACCGGGTTCATTTCACCGTAGCCGTACGGCGTCACTATGCGACGCAGCGGGATGTTGTGGTTCTCAACCAGGTAACGAATAACCGCATCGGCGCGGCGTTGGCTCAACGCGCGATTGCGGGCAACTGAACCGGTTGAATCCGCATAACCCGAAACCTCGAGCACGTAAGCTTTGGAGTTCATCGCCTTGCTGGCAATGTCGTCCAAGGTCGTCTTCGAATCGGCTGAAAGCACCGCACTGCCGGTACGGAAGTTCACCGCGGCAGTCGACTGCGGCGCGTAGTCGTCAAGGGCCGAAATGCGGTCGTTGGTCGCAGTCACACCGGCGACGGCGGCGTCAGCGGTTGCCTGCGCAGCCTTCGCGCCACCACGGGCGGCGTTGGAAACGGCAGCGAGTTCATCCAACTGGCCCGACAGGCGTTGGGCGTTGGCTTCAACCTGGCTGAGTTTTGTTTCAGTGTCAGAGGCACGCTCTTCGAGTGGCGCAGCGCGTGATTCAACGGCGCGCGCGACACGCATGTCTGATTCGTTAAAGCGAATCTTCTCGGCGGCCAATTCACCAGTAGCATTTCCGCGTCCTTCAACTTCGACGTTCAAGCCGCGCAGGATGCTGGTCTGTGCATAGTTAGTGCCACCACGCAGGAACCCACCTTTAGTCTTCACGCTGGTCCTATCGTCCAGGCGCACAACCGTATCCACGCCATTCATGTCACGCACGGTGAACGTATCCGCATCCCGCCGGGTGACGACACCTTTGAGTTTCATCTTTTGGCCGCTGGTCACAGTGCGTGAACCAGACGGGTTGGTTGTATCTTGAGCCAGGATTGGGGAGGCTGAGAAGACTAGCAGGCAGGTAGTAAGCACTGCCGGGGCAAACATTTTATGTTTAGTGAATACCATCGATTTATCTCCTTAGAAGCTAAATAACCAAATGTGAAGCGCGCCTAGTCGCGCATTCCTCTCGTAACCACGGCGAGTTTCGATCTCGCCTCCCGCTCGTCATTTTTTGCGGATGACATCTCTTAAAACTTCGCCAGAGCCAAGTCAATAGGCTTCGGGATTCTTCATCGAATCACCACTCTATCGCAATAAGATGAACGTTGTGAACAAGAAAAGCGGTAACGATCGTTGTGAGATCGTTACCGCTCCATGTTGATTCTGCTGCAAAAGTTGAGAAGTTGATTCGGTCTTTAAACCGAGAAATCCCCCTGCTCCAACTGCTCCTTCACGAACGCCAGAAAGCGCTCGGCGTCAGCGCCGTCGATGACGCGATGGTCGAAACTCAGGGCGAAATAGGCCATCCAGCGAATGGCCAGGAAGTCGTCGCCGTCGGGCGAAGTCATTACCTTGGGCCGTTTTTCGATTTTGCCGACGCCCAGAATCGCGAGCTGGGGTTGATTGATTATCGGAGTGCCGAATAGACCACCAAACACGCCGGGGTTGGTGATGGTAAACGTTCCGCCAGTGACTTCGTCGGGCTTCAACTGCTTGGTCCTGGCCCGATCGGCGAGATCGTTTGCGGCGCGCGCGAGGCCGGAGATGCTCAGGTCGTCAGCGCGTTTGATGACGGGAACGATCAAGCCCCAGTCGAGCGCGACGGCCATGCCGAGGTTGATGTCCTGTTTGTAAATAATCTGATCGCCGCTGACTTGCGCGTTGAAGATCGGAAACTTGCGCAGTCCTTTGTTCACGGCTTCGAAGATGAAGGGCATGAACGTGAGCTTGGTCCCGGTGCGCTGGTAAAACTCATCGCGATATTTTTCGCGCAGCTTGGCGACGCGCGTCATGTCGATGTCGTAGACCGTGGTGACGTGGGCCGAGGTGCGGCGCGATAGGACCATGTGGTCGGCGATCTTCTTGCGCATCACGCTCATGGGCTCGACGCGATCGCCGAGCTGCGGTTTTGGTGGCGGCGGTGCGACGACTTCCGGAGCTGCGGGCGCGGGCGCTGATGCCGGTGCTGGTTGGGCCGGTGGGGCCGTGGCACTGGATTCGATATAGCTCAGGATGTCGTTCTTGGTGACGCGGCCGCTCATGCCGGTGCCTTCTAATTGCGAGATGTCGACGTTGTGTTCTTGCGCGATCTTGCGAACGAGCGGGCTCGATTTTGTGCGACGCAAGTCGGCGACAGTCGGTTCCGGTTTTGTCTCGACTGGCGCTGGTTCAGGTGCAGGTGGTGGAGGAGGGGGCGGTTCTGGAGCAGCGGCTGGTTCAGACACGGATGGCGCGGATGAAGACTGATTACCGTCTAAAACAGCGACGACAGTATTCACCTCGACAGTATCGCCTTCTTTGAATCTGACTTCCGTCAACGTTCCCGCCGCCGGCGACGGGATCTCCGCGTCGACCTTGTCAGTCGAGATCTCAAACAGCGGCTCGTCACGATCGACGTGCTCGCCAATCTTTTTCAACCACTTCGTAATCGTTCCTTCCGCAATGGACTCGCCCATTTGCGGCATCACCACTTCAGTGCTCATCTGTTCTCCCTTTGAGATCTGAGATCTCGGATTTTGAGATCTCAGTAGGCCGCGAGCTTGCGTGCGGCGTCGACAACGTCTTTGATTTGCGGCAAGTAATAATCTTCAAGCGGCGGTGAATACGGCACCGGCGTATCGATCGACGCGAGCCGGATCACCGGCGCGTCGAGCCATTCAAATGCCTCTTCCGCGAGGATCGCCGCGATCTCGCCGCCGATGCCTCCGGTACGCGAAGCTTCATGCAGCACGATCGCCTTGTTGGTTTTCTTCACACTCGCCAGGATCGCCGGCCGATCGAGCGGCGCCAAAGTTCTCAGGTCGATCACTTCGACGTCCAGTCCTTCTTTTTCGAGTTCTTCGGCGGCGTCGAGCGCTGTCAACACCATCGCGCCAAACGTGATGATCGTTAGATCGCGTCCCGAACGTGCAATGCGCGCCTTGCCAATCTCGACGATGTAATCGTCCGACGGCAACTCTTCGCGCAGTCGTGGCAGGCGATAGAGTTTTTTGTGTTCGAAGTAGAGCACCGGATCCGGATCGCGTATCGCCGCTTTGATCAAACCTTTCGCGTCGTACGCGGTTGAAGGTTCGACGATCTTCAGTCCCGCGGTGTTGAGAAAAAATGCTTCCGCGTTGAGCGAGTGGAATGGGCCGGAGCGAACTCCCGAGCCGCATGGACCACGAAACACGACGGGCAGTCCCGCGCCCCAGCGATAGCGGCACTTCGCGGCGTAGTTCGTGAGCAGATCGAAGCCGGCGGAGATGAAGTCGATAAACTGAAACTCGGCCACCGGTCGCATGCCCATCAACGCCGCGCCGCAAGCTGCGCCGACGATCGCGCCTTCGGAGATCGGCGTGTCGATGACGCGCTCGTTGCCGTACTCGCCGATTAGGCCATCGGTGACTTTGAACGCGCCGCCGTAAGCGCCGACGTCTTCGCCAATCACGAAAACGTCCGGGTCGCGCTCCATCTCTTCCCAGATACCCTGGCGAATCGCCTCGACAAGCGTGGCCTGACCCCCGCGTTCAGGCCGTGCTGATTTGTGTTCTTTTTTGACTGCTGTTGACATATTAGATACTCAGACTGCCTTCTCGGCTAACTTGTCGAATCTTCGACTTGGGATTATCCACGGTCTGCGGATGCACCAGAAGCCTTTCGCTTTTCGGGTCGATGTACACGTCGAGTCCCTGCATGGCAAGAGCGCCCAACAGGACTTCAGACGTCGTTGCCAAAACGATCGCGCTGTGGACCAGGATGACCTGGCTTTCAAACCGAACGTGGATCGGACCTGCAAGGTCTACCTCCAATAACGTTTCGTCGGCCAGTTTGACCCAGTCCTTCCCAACTAACGGCAGATCAAGTTCTTTTCGAATTTCTTCGTTAATCGTGAGATCCCAGGCCCCACTGTCTACCAGAGCCCTGACCTTAACTGTTTTGACTTCGTCTTCCGGCAAGTTGCCATGTCGAGCGAGCGCGAGATCGTCTCCGCTTGTGAGGTCAATTTCCGCATACACATATCCCATTCTCTTTCCTCCAGTAAGTGAGGTACCTTCGGTACGTTGTCTGTAGTAATTGTAATCGTGATGTGCTCGTCTGAGCGTCATAACTCACGCCTCCAAAACTCCGGGCCGAAACGACGGCGGCACGATGTCGTTATCAAAAACTCCATACGCCGCCTGCTCGCCCTCGGGCAGTGGTGAAGACTCAGCCCAGGCGCAGTCTTCGTCGATTTCGCGGAGAACGCCCGCAACGATCTCCTCGAGCTTCTCTTTCGTCGCCAGGTTGCATTCAAGCAAGTATCGCTCGTAACGATCGATCGGATCGTTATGTGTCTCCCACCATTCAACCTCGCCATCCGCAACATAACGTTGATCGTCGTGCTCGGCATGGCCCTTGCGACGATAGGTCTTCGCTTCAATCAACACTGCACCGCCGCCGCCACGCGCATAATCGGCGGCCTGCTTTGTAACTTCGTAACAAGCGACGACGTCATTGCCGTCGACCACATGCGCGGGAATGCCGTACCCGGCGGCCTTTTCGGCCAGGTCTTTCACGGCAGTTTGCAGACTGGTGGGAGTCGAATAAGCGTAGTGATTGTGTTCGGCGATAACGATCAGCGGCAGACGTTGGACCGCGGCGAAGTTGAGCCCTTCATGAAACGCGCCCGTGCTCATCCCGCCGTCGCCGATGTAAGCGACGCCGACGAAATTCTTTTGCTTCAAACGCGCGCCCAGCAGGATGCCGGTCATCACGGGAATCATGTCGCCGAGGTGAGAAATCGGACCGATGAAACCCTTCTCCATGTCGCCAAAGTGGATATTTAGATCCTTGCCGCCGGATGGACCAAGCTGCTTCGCCATGTACTGCGCAAAGATGTCGCGTGGCCGAATGCCCTTAACCAGCACCGCGCCCAGATCGCGGATCAAAGGCGTGATGAAGTCCTGCGGCTCGAGACCATAAGCAGTGCCAACTGCCGTCGCTTCCTGGCCCAACGAGCGAAACACGCCGCCGACAACCTTCGTCTGCCGGTAAAGGTTGACGAGCCGTTCTTCGACGAGACGCGTGAGTTTCAAGTAACGATAGAGCTCGAGATGTTGCTCAGGCTTGAGCGAGGTCTCGGTGGCGCAGCTCAGCGGCTGGCCTTCGACAAATTTCGGTGGCGCGTATTTTGTGCTGATTGGCATTGTTAAATGTGTACCGCCAGATCGTGAACTCCCTCGGCCGCTTCCATCACGGCTTCCGAGATCGTCGGATGAGCGTGCATCGTGCGGCCCAACTCGTCGGCCGTCGATTCGAGCTGCATCGCCACGCATGCTTCGGCGATCAACTCAGTCGCGTGTGGTCCAATGATGTGCACGCCAAGAATCTCATCGTATTTTTTATCGGCAACGATCTTAACGAAGCCTTCTTCCTCGCCCAGAATGCGCGCCTTGCCTGACGCCGAGAACGGAAACTTTCCGACCTTCACGTCATAACCCGCTTCTTTCGCTTTCGCCTCCGTCAGTCCAACTGAAGCGACTTCCGGATCGCAGTAAGTGCAGTTCGGCACGAGCCGCAAATTGATCGGGCGAACGTCTTTCTTTCCCGCGAGATGTTCGACCGCGACGATGCCTTCTTTCGACGCAAGGTGGGCCAACAGCGGCGTGGGAACGACGTCGCCGATCGCGTAAACGCCCTTCTCGCCTGTCTGTTGAAACTCGTCGACCAGAATAAACCCCTTCTCGACTTTGATCTTCGTGCCTTCGAGCCCGAGCCCTTGCGTGTAAGGCATGCGTCCCACCGCCACCAAAAGCATTTCGGCTTCAATGCTCACCGGCTCGCCTTTCGAAGTCTTGCCGGTGACGCGCACGCCGGTCTCGGTTTTCTCCAACTTCTCCAGTTTCGTGTCGACCTGCGATTTGATCCCGCGTTTACGAAAACTCTTTTCGAGTTCTTTCGAAACTTCCTCGTCTTCGAGCGGCACTAACCGCGGCATCAACTCGACGATCGTCGTCTCCGCGCCAAACCGCGAATACACGGAAGCAAACTCAACTCCAACTGCGCCCGCGCCCATCACGATCAACGACTTCGGCACGTCTTTCAGTTCGAGAATATGGTCGCTATTCACCACGTGACCGCCATCAGTTTCGAACCCCGGAATCGGCCGCACAACAGAACCGGTCGCGATGATGATGTTCTTCGTCACGATCGTCTGCTTCTTGCCCTCGGCGTCGGTGATTTCAACCTTGCCCGGCAACGCCAGCTTTCCGGTGCCTTTGAACACCGTCACCTTGTTTTTCTTCATCAGGTACTCGATGCCCTTCGAGTTCTTCAAGACGACCTTGTCTTTTCTCTTTTGCACGTCGGCAAAGGCGAGTTGAATCCCCGACGCCTGGACGCCGAAGTCGGCGGCGTGCTGCATCTGTTCGTAGACGTGGGCCGACATCAACATCTGCTTCGTGGGAATGCAGCCGCGCAGCGTGCACGTCCCTCCGAGCCGGTTATCTTTCTCGACAATCGCTACTTTAAGACCCAACTGACCGGCGCGAATCGCGGCCACGTAACCGCCTGGTCCACTGCCGATAATCGTCACATCAAACTGTTCGTTCGCCAATTTAAAGGATTTCCTCTCCTCGAAGCGGTAATGAAGACTTTCACAAAAATCGGAAACACAGATTGAACCATAAAGTGAGACGAAAAAAAACCGGGCGTGCTGCCGAAACAGCACGCCCGATAGAGAACTCGCTTCCAGTCTGTTTTAGAACTCGAAACGAACCGCAAACTGAAGCTGACGCTCGCGGAACAGCGTGCTGTCAGCGCCAGTCGTGCTGGCAAATGGAGCATTGAAATTCAGGGTTGAGCCTGAGATGTTGTAGATCGTGCCCTGAACCGTGGTTACCTGGGTGCGGTTGAAGAGATTGAATGCTTCAGCCAGGAACTCGATGTTCGTGCCTTCAGTGATCGCGAACCGGCGCGAGAGGCGCATGTCCACGTACCAAATGTTGGGCTGCTTGAAGAAGTTGCGTGGCACGAGGGCGAAGCGGTTCGCACCGCCTGAGCCGTTGGCGCCGCCGCCCGGAGTCGAACCGCTCAAACCGAAGCTGCCCGGCGCGATGTTGCCGCCGATGTTGCCGGTAAAGCGGGCGCCCGAGAACGCGTTCAGGATCGGAGCGATCGTCCAGCCGTTAAAGATGTGCTTGGCCGCGCCGTCCGCGAAAGGATTCGGACTGTAAACAACGCTGGTGACGAACTTCTGTCTGCGGTCGAAATTCGACAGGGCATCTTCACCCGACTGGTCGAACGCATTGAACGGCAGGTTGTTGGACGTAAAGGTAACCGAGGCCTGGCCGTTGTCGGAAGCTCGCGAGAGCGTGTAGTTGGTTTGGAACTGGAGGCCCTTCGTCAGACGACGATTAGCCTGGAGCACCAACGCATGATACTTCGAGTAGACATCGCTGCGGATCTCGGTGATCTGCGCGAACGATGTGTTCGGGCGCGCGCCGACGAAGATCGGAGTGATGTAATTCTGACCACCAAACGGTCCACCGTTGATGTTCAGCGTAACGAGACGCGCCGCCTGGGGCAGGTTGGTGTCGACGAAGTTCGGCAGCGAATTGCCGAAGCTGCCGAGGTACGAAGCGGAGACGACGGTGTTTCTGGCGATCTCACGTTCGAAGATGAAGTCCCACTGGTGAATCTGCGGAAGCTGGAAATCGTCGTCGAAATACTGCACTGCGCCGACTGGCGGATTCGAAGCACTCAGCAGAAGCGGATAGAGGGGCAGAAGCGCGCAGGTGTCGGCGTTTGTACAACCCGGCGGCAGGTTCGTCGCACTGGCTGAAAACTGACGCTGACCACGATCGGTGCCGACGCCGGTGTTGACCAGCGCGTTGTAGATCGTCGAGTTGATGGCGCGACCGTAATAGAGACCCCAGCCGCCGCGAATACTGGTTTTGCCGTCGCCGGTTACGTCGAAGGCGAAGCCGATGCGTGGGCCGAAGTTGTTTTTGTCGTCAACTTTGTTGGCGGTCTGCGGCAACGCGGGGTTGACGTTGATTGCGTCAGGATTGCGCTGGTATTCGTAACGCAGTCCGAGGTTCAAGGTGAACCGCGGGGTCACGCGCCAGTCGTCCTGGAGAAAGAAATTGAAGTCGGTCGTCTTCATCGTCAGACCCAACACGCCGAAGCCTTGCGTGAAGTTGCCGGCGTAGCATTTGCCGGCCCGGCGACGTTGCGCTACCGGCGTCGGGTTGGCTCCTGTCAGGGTCACCGAAGGACAGAGTCCTAACAGCGCGTCGCTCGGCAGAGATCGAACCGCGCCGTTGGTCTGGAAGTTGGTGTAGTCCATGATGAAGTCGTTCAGCGAGTTGGCGCCGGTGTAGCTGAACTCACCACCGAGGAAACGAAGGTTGTTGATGATGTCTTTGACGAAGTTGATGTCGCCGCCGAATTTAAACGTGTGATTGCCGCTCGTCATGGTGACGGTGTCGGCAAACTGCCAGCGACGCTCATCCGGGAACGCGGCGCGTTCGAGGAATTCAGGCATACCGAACGAAAGGCCGTTCTGGATGAAGGTCTGTGGCGAACGTCCGCCGGGAGCGTTGGTCGGTTCACCCGGCAACGGTGGCTGGCTGAACTGGGTTTCGTTGTCGCGGCCCCACTGGAAGCGGAACTCGTTCAACAAGGTCGGCGTCAAGGTCGACGCCAGTTTCACGTTCAGCGCATCGATGGCGACGAAGTCGTCGCCGAAGTTGTCGCGGGCGCGAGTGTTGGTGGCCTGCGTTTGCACACCTGCCGGAGATTCCCAGCGCAGGCGGTTATAGCTGACGGTCAGCGTGTTGCTTTCGTTGATGTTCCAGTCGACCTTCGGCAGGAAGAGTTTCTGATCGCCGGTTCTGTCGAGTGGGCCGGTGATGCTGTTAAGAAAAGCAAGACCGCTGTCAATTTGCGCACCGGTCAAACCGCGCTGAGTAAGAAGAGTGCGGTTGACGGTATTCAAAAAGCCGTTCTGCGAGAAGATCGACAGACCGGGGAAGTTGCGCTTCTGCTGATCGTAGCTGAAGAAGAAGAACGCTTTGTCTTTGACGATTGGTCCACCGATGGTGCCGCCAAACTGGTGGCGCACGTCTTCGGGTTTGAAGCCAACCGTGACGAAGCCGGGGCCGCTCGGATTTGGCACCGAACGGGTCGCGAGCGGGTTGCGAGCGCCCCACTTGTTGTTGCGCTGGTAGTAGAACACGCCGCCGTGAAACTCGTTCGTGCCGCTCTTGGTGATGGCGTTGACCACGCCGCCCGCGGAGCGACCGTACTCAGCCGAGTAGCTCGAGGTGTTCACCTGAAACTCGCGAATCGCCGCCTGGCTGACCGAGTAGCTGATGCGGGTGCGGCCTCGTTCTTCGGCGAAGAACGCCTGGTTGTTGTCGCCGCCGTCGATCGTGTTGTTGTTCAGCAGGCCCGAGATACCACGGAAGCTGATCAAACCAAACGTGCCATCGGGAACCGCGCCCGGCGTGAGCAGGGCGAAGTTGGACCAGCGACGGCCGTTGATCGGCAGTTCGTTGATCGACGTCTGGTTGATGTTGCTGGAGAAGTCCTGTTGCGTGGTGTTGATGACCGGGGCTTCTGCGCTTACGTCAACTGTGCCTGTCACAGGACCAACCGAGAGGGCCACCTCGAGGTTGGTTTCGCGGCCGACTTCTACGACCACGTTTTCCTGAGTTATTTGACTGAAGCCTGACGAATTCACCGTAACGGCGTAGCGGCCGGGTTGCAGGTTCGCAACCTTGAACCGTCCACTATCGTCGGTCGTGGCGGCATCTTCCTTGTTCGTATCGACGTTCCGCACGGAGACGGCAGCGCCGGGAACGACCTCTTTGTTTGGATTACTTACTACGCCGCCTATTGCGCCGGTTGTCGTTGATTGCGCCGCCGCAACTGAACTGAGACCTAGCAGCAACAAGCATAGTAAAGAAAGCTTGATTATTTTCGACATACTGGGGAACTCCTTAGGCAATGAGTTAACGTAAAACGCGCCTCAGCGCCGGTGTTTGTTGTAGCCAAAGTTAGAGAACCTGAAATCAAATTCCAGAGGATTCGGACGAATGGCGAAGCATTAAGAAGGCGACTTCTATCACGCCTAACTCGCCTTTCGCAAGTCTAAGTCACGATTGAAGCTATTAAATCTTTATGAAGCATTTTGTGTCGCACAAAAGCGAGGCCGGGGGGCCATTCAGAGCAATGAAAATTGGCAATATCTGTGCCGGATCACCTTTTCCACAGGCTCAAAAGACGAAAGCGATTCGTGCCAAATACTTAGGTAGAAATCCACAATTAAGCACTCGCTAAAAAGTGCTCAATAATTTGGATCTTATTGGAAAAACCGAACGAAAGTTTCCCGCAAAAGCGCAAAGACGCAAAGTACAAGCTTGAAGGTCAAGCATCCTCCTTTGCGTCTTTGCGGGAAACTCTTAACTGCTCAAATGCACTCGACGATCATTGCGATACCCTGTCCGCCGCCGATGCACGCCGTGGCCAATCCGTAACGCCCATTGCGCCGCTGAAGTTCGTGCAACAACGTCAGGATCAAACGCGTGCCGGTTGCTCCCAACGGGTGACCCAGGGCGATCGCGCCGCCGTTCACGTTCGTCCGGCTGCGATCGAGACCGAGGTCTTTTTCCACAGCCAGGTATTGGGCCGCAAAAGCTTCGTTCACTTCCACGAGATCCATATCGCTTACCGACAAGCCCGCTTTCTGCAACGCTGCCCGGCTCGACGGCACTGGACCAATACCCATGATCTCCGGTTCAACTCCCGCATAGGCCCAACTGACGATCCGGCCCATCGGTTTCAGGTCGCGCTCTTTCACAAACTCCTCGCCCGCAATCACGAGCGCCGCCGCGCCGTCGACGATACCCGACGCATTTCCGGCCGTGACAAATCCATCTTTGGCAAACGCCGGCCGCAGCTTCGCCAAACCTTCCAGCGTCGTCTCCGGACGCGGATGATCGTCGTGCTCGACGAGGGTAGTTCCTTTGCGCGTTTTGATTTCCACCGGAACGATCTCTTCCGCGAGATAACCGGCGTCGAGCGCGCGCTTTGCTTCCTGTTGCGAACGCAACGCGTACTGGTCCTGTTCCTCACGCGAGATCTCGAACTTGCGCGCGAGGTTCTCCGCGGTGCCGGCCATCGGCGTGTTGCAGTAAGTGTCGAGCAACGCAACCATCAAACTGTCTTCGAGTTTGCCCTGGCCCAACGCAAAACCGGAACGCGCGCCGCGAATCACGTGCGGTGCCTGCGACATCGATTCCATGCCGCCGACCAGGCACGTCTTCGCTTCGCCGAGTTGGATCATGTGCGCGCCGGAGACGATAGATTGAATGCCGCTGCCGCAGAGCCGATTGACAGTCAACGCCGGTCGATCGAACGGCACGCCTGCTTTGAGTGCGACGTGTCGCGCGCCGTAGATTGCGTCGCCCGAAGTTTGCAACGCGTTGCCGATCACTGTGTGATCGATCTCTTCTGGTTTGACTCCCGTGGTTTCGAGTGCGCCGCGCGATGCGATCGCCCCGAGATCGATTGCCGATATGTCCTTCAGCACGCCGACATATTCGCCCATCGGCGTGCGCTTGCCGCCCAGTATGAACACTTCTTTACTCATGACTTAATTCCTTTAAGTAGACTATCCGCAGTTAGCGAAACTTTGCAGGCTAACCGGTAAAGCGGTGTTGCTGCAAGTAGCGATGAAGCAGTTCTTCGAGGAAACCTTCGTAGGTGAACTTTTCGAGGTCGTAGGTGGGACGAAGTTTGTAGAGAATCGGCAGCGCCACTCGCCACGCCATCCACTGCCGCGGCACGTCGCCCAGATCCCAGCGGCGGCGGAGAAACGTTTCCACCACCTGAATTTCCGATTCAGTCAAGGTATTCACATTCGCGGTGAAGTCGACGGGCTTGAACGACCGGCGCAATGCCGGATCGCTCACCGGCGCCGCAAAGACTTCGGAAAACGCCGGCGCCTCCGCCTCGCGTTCGCGCACGACGACTGTGCCCGCGACCATGTCGCCGACTCGCTGATCGCGCGCGTTCGCAAAAACCGAAATGAGACCGATGGAATAGAACGGCGCGGGCATCATGTCCATGCTGCGCAACAGGTTACGCACCGCCGCTTCCCAAAACGTGATCGGCCGGCCGTCTTCACGAATCACGCGCAACTTCAGCCAGCGCTTGCCCGGCGTTTGTCCGCTCCACAGCCATTCGAAGAATGCGAAGTAACCGGATAACGTGAGGAACAGCAGGATCAGCATTATGGCGTAAACCCACTTTGGCGCCGACTCGAAGACAGACTCTACCGTGTCGAAACTCATGACGATCATTGCGGCGACGGCGATGAACCCAATCGCCAAACCCTGGATCGTATGATCGACCGCGCACGCGAGAAAGCGATTGCCGATCGACGCGAGGGCGAAGTGCAACGGCACGCGCTCCGGCGTTTCGATGATCAGGATTTCTTCAGTCGCGATTGTGGCCGACATCCGTGTTACTCAAACTGAACTCGCACAAACTTACGCTTTCCGACTTGCAGCGTCATCAACTCACCGGGTTTCCTGATGAATTGCGCATTAACGATTTCCTGGCGTTCACCATCGATATAAACGCCTCCCTGTTGAATAAGTCTGCGGGCTTCAGCTTTAGACGATGCTAAGCCGACAGCAGACAGTAAATGCGGCAAGTCCCAACCGGAAGGTTGATTGGACGGCACGGATCGAAGCTCAATATTGTCGGGTGTTTCCTTGTTGCGGAATCTTCGAACAAATTCTTCCTCAGCGGCATCAGCGTCTGCTTTTGAATGAAAATCGCTGACGATCTTCTTCGCCAGATCGACTTTGATGTCGCGCGGATTGCGCTCGCTTGCGCGCAGCCCCGCGATCTCGGTGGGCGAGAGATCCGTGCAGAGTTCGTAATAACGCCACATCAGGTCGTCGGTGATCGACATCACCTTGCCGAAGATCTCCTGTGGCGGCTCGTTGATGCCGATGTAGTTTCCCAGGCTCTTCGACATCTTCTGCACGCCGTCAGTGCCTTCGAGGAGCGGCATGATCACCGCCGCCTGCGAATCCTGATTGTATTCGCGCTGCAGATTGCGACCCATCAACAGGTTGAACTTCTGATCGGTGCCGCCGAGTTCGACGTCTGCTTCGAGGGCGACTGAGTCGTAGGCCATCACGAGCGGATACATCACTTCGTGCAGCGCGAGCGGACGATTCGTTTCGAGGCGTTGTTGAAAGTCGTCGCGTTCGAGTATTTGGCGGACGGTGACGTGCGACGAGAGACGCAGGAAACCCGCGGAACCGAGCGTGTCCATCCAGCGAGAGTTGAACTCGATGACGGTCTTTTCCGGATCGAGCAGTTTGAAGATCTGTTGTTTGTAAGTCTCGGCGTTGGCGGCGATCTCTTCGCGCGTGAGTTGCGGGCGCGTGGCGTTTTTGCCGGAAGGATCGCCGATCATTCCGGTGAAGTCGCCGATGAGAAAGATCGCCGTGTGGCCCAGTTCCTGGAACGCGCGGAGTTTGCGGATCACGACTGTGTGACCGAGATGAATATCGGGCGCTGTTGGATCCGCGCCGAGTTTTACGCGCAAAGGCTTGCCGGACGCGGCGGAACGCTCGAGCTTCGCGCGCAGTTCGGTGTCGCGAATGATCTCGGTCGTGCCTTTGGCGAGGTATGCGAGCTGTTCGTCTATCGTCATCCGTCAAATCCGTGTTTGAGCACTGATGCCACTGCCTCTGGATAGAGTATGTGTTCCTGCTCCAGAATTCGAGCAGAAAGTTCTTCCACCGTGTCGCCGTCGAGGACCGGGACGGCGCGCTGGGCGATGATCGGGCCGCCGTCGAGCGTGTTGTCGACGAAGTGAACTGTGCAGCCGCTTACTTTCACGCCGTGTTCGAGGGCTTGGCGCTGAGCGTCGAGACCATGAAACGAAGGCAAAAGGCTGGGATGAATGTTGAGGATGCGGCCCTTGAAGGCATCGACGAAGCAGGGTGACAGGACGCGCATAAAACCTGCCAGGCAGATCAGATCGACGCGTTCGTCGCGCAGGACGGAGACGATCTCCTGTTCGTGTTCGTCGCGTTTGCGGCCGCGGCGTTCGATTGCGGCTGTTTTGATTCCGCGTTGTTCGGCGATGGCGAGACCGGGCGCGTCGGCGTGGTCGCTGATGACAAGGGCGATTTCGGCGTTGGGGATCGTGCCGTTATCGATTGCGCCGGCAAGGGCGACCATGTTTGAACCGCGGCCCGAGATCAGTATCGCGATGCGTGCAGTCATCACTCGATCACTACGGTTCGATCGCCGGCGACGACTTCGCCGATCTCGTAACACGGATTGTCAGGATTTTGCAGATGATTCGTGATTGAGGGTGCGACTTCTTTCGCGCAGACGATCACCATGCCGATGCCCATGTTGAACGTGCGATACATCTCGCTGTCGGAGACGTTGCCGAGATCTCGCATGAGATCGAACAGCGGAGGGACTGACCAGGAGCCTTTGCGGATTCTTACCGCCGTGCCTTCGGGAAGAATGCGCGGGATGTTGTCGGTTAGACCACCGCCGGTGATATGGGCCAAGCCTTTGATCGTTCCCGTGTCGAGCAATGCGTCGAGTGGTTTGAGATAGCTGAGGTGTGGCAACAAGAGCGCTTCGGCGGCGGTTAACTCAAGTCCGGGGAGGCGTGTGTCTGGTTGATAACCGGCGACGTCAAAAAAGAGTTTGCGAGCGAGCGAGTAACCATTTGTATGTAAGCCGGCAGATGGAAGCGCGAGCAACACGTCTCCGGGGGCGATCGTCTTGCCGTCGATGACTTTCTCACGATCGACGACGCCGACGATGAAACCGGCAATGTCGTATTCGCCTTCCTGATAAAAACCCGGCATCTCGGCTGTCTCACCGCCCAGCAACACGCAGCCATTCTCACGGCAACCGTTTGTGATTCCTTCGACGATGCTCGCCACGACATCGGGCGACAATTTTCCGGTGGCGATATAGTCGAGAAAGAACAACGGCCGCGCGCCCTGGACTAGAATGTCGTTGACACAGTGGTTGACGAGATCGCGCCCGACGGTGTTGTGGACGCCGCTGACGAACGCAATCTTCAGCTTGGTGCCGACGCCGTCAGCCGAGGCCACCAACACCGGTTGGGCCATCTTCGGAAACGCGCCGTCGAACATGCCGCCGAAGCTGCCGATCTCGGAAAGCGTGCGCTGGTTGAACGTGGTGCGCGCCAGCTCTTTGATTTTGTCAGTGGCTCGGGTCGCGGCGTCGATGTCGACGCCTGAATCGGCGTAGGAGATCGGTTTAGTCACTTCTGTTCACTCTGCTGTTCGCTGCGGCGCGGGCGTGGCGGTGGACCAAAGTCGCCGTAGGCAATAAAACCGGATCGCGACGAGTCGTCCTTTTGCGCGGTGCGGCCGGCCCAGAGATCCTCGGCCGCTTCTTTTGCTGCTTTGATCGCGACGTCGCTTTGCTTACCGCGCGTGGTGAGCGTTAGCTCGCCGTGCAAATCCGTGCGATAGAGTTTCATCGCCGGGTTCGCTGCGCGCAGACGGTCTAACACTGCTTGTGACGGATGTCCGTAACGGTTCCACGCGCCGCACGAGATGATCGCGATCTCAGGCTTCACGCGATTCAAATAATCGGCAGACGTGGCGTACTTCGATCCGTGATGAGCAACTTTCAAAACCTGCGCTTCGAGATTCAACTCTTTTGTCAGCAACCGATGTTCGGTTTGATCTTCGGCATCGGCCGCGAACATCATTGAAAACGATCCGTAATCCAATCGCGCAACGATCGAATTGGCATTTGGCTCATTCCCGCCAGCCCGCATCTGTTCTTTCGTAAACATCGGCGCGGACGGCGCGAGGATCGTCAACAACGCACCGCCACCGAGATCGTATTTCGTTCCGGGTTGCGGCTGCTCGTGTTTAGCTCCACTTGCACCCACGGCCGCTTTGTAATCGTCGTAGAACTTCGTGATCGAAGCCGTCTGTTTCGCATTACGTCGAGGCGTCGGCGTCGCGCGTGCGGCAGGTTTCTTCCCCGGCGCCGGCGCCGGCGGCATTAACTCCGGCGGCACACTCGGTTCCTGGCCGTTGTCGAGCACGTTCAGGACCTTCACGGCTTTGAAAACTTCCGCAGCGCCACCCATGTGATCCGGATGCGGATGCGTCGCGATGAAATAGTCGAGCTGCTGAATATTGTTGCGCTTCAACGCCTCGACAACAGCCTTGCCCTTGGTCGTGTCGCCGGCGTCGATCAGCACGTGCTTACCGGTTGGCGACGAGATCAGGATCGCGTCGCCATTGACTGGCCCAACGTCGAGAATGCGAACGACAAGCTCGCCTCCAGATGCCGGTGGCGGCTGCTTCTTCCACCACGGATAAACGTACTTCCAACCCAGGAAGCCCGCACCGATGGCTACGGCCAGAAGCACTGCAACCGCGCAACCACAGCCTCGCCTAACTCTTCCCACTCAGAAATCCTTTGTATTTTTCATTTTCCGTTTGGCATTTTTCATTTCTCATTTCCCTTCAAAATGAAAAATGAAAAATGCCAAACGAAAAATGAAAAATGATCAGCTTTCGGCGGCCACTGACTCGTGGTCGCGTTCCCACATCGTCTCGGCTTCTCTCGTGATGCGCGTCGGATACTTTCCGTTCCAACAAGCAACGCAGGACGAATCGGCGCTCAAACCCGTCGCGTCGATCATTCCTTCGAGCGACAGGTAGCCAAGCGAATCAGCTTCGATAAACTTGCGTATCTCTTCGACGGACATGTTCGCCGCGATCAAGTCCGATTTGTTTGGCGTATCGACGCCGTAGTAACACGGACTGGTCGTCGGCGGACAACTGATGCGCACATGGACCTCGCTCGCGCCCGCTTCACGCACCATGCGCACGATCTTTTTCGACGTCGTGCCGCGAACGATCGAATCGTCAATCAACACCACGCGCTTCTCATTGATCAGATCCTTCACCGGATTCAACTTGATGCGCACGCCAAAAGAACGAATCGATTGCCGCGGCTCGATAAAGGTCCGTCCCACGTAATGATTGCGAACGAGCCCGAAACGAAAACTCAAACCACTCTCGGCTGCATAACCAATCGCCGCCGCCACGCCTGAATCGGGAACTGGCACGACGAGATCCGCATCCGCCGGCTGCTCGACCGCCAGCCTTCGTCCCATCTTATGACGCGACTCGTTGATCGAGCGTCCATAGATCAACGAATCAGGCCTCGCGAAATAGACGTGCTCAAAAAGACACATCGAGTGCTTCTGTTCCGGCAACGGATGCGACGATCGCAAGCCATAGCGATCGATCACGATCATCTCGCCGGGCTCGATGTCGCGAACATAACGCGCGTCGATCAGATCAAACGCGCACGTTTCCGAAGCGACGACCCACGCATCGTCCAACCGCCCCAGCGCAAGCGGACGAAACCCGCGCGGATCGCGAATGGCGATCAGTTCCGTAGGCGTCAGAAACAGCATCGAAAACGCGCCTTCAGTGTTGCGCAACACCTGCGGTATCGCTTCGCGAATGGACGAACGCGAACGCGCCACGCCGTGCAGCACAACCTCAGTATCGGAAGTCGACGAGAAGATCGCGCCCTCGCGTTCGAGCCGCTCTCGTTCTTCGCGCGCGAACGGCAGATTGCCGTTGTGACAAATCGCGATCGGCCCGTGCTGGCACTTCACCAGAAACGGTTGCGCTTCCAGAATCGAAACTTCACCGGACGTCGAATAACGCACGTGACCGATGGCGCTCGCGCCGCGCAAACGATCGAGATGCGTCTGATTGAACGCTTCAGACACGTGTCCCATCTCGCGTTCCTGCCGGAGTTCAGTGCCGTCCGACGCCACGATGCCGCAGGATTCCTGCCCGCGATGTTGCAGCGCGTACAAACCCAGGTAAGTCAGGCGCGCAGCTTCCGGATGGCCATAAATCCCGAAGACGCCACACTCTTCACGCAGCTTGTCGTTTTCGATTTCCATCAATTGAATTGTCCTGACTCTGCGTTTGTGGTTGAAATTTTTCCCACTATACACAAAACTAACGACCGATGCCGAATTCTATGATGCGAACTTACTCGCTCGCGTTTTTAATTGCCGCAGTGCTGGTTGTAGGCGTATCAGCCGCCGCCAATCAGGGCAACGGCAAGTCGAACAGCGCGCCGCAATTGTATGCTCGTTACTGCATTTCTTGTCACGGAGCGGACGGACGTTCCAAAACTTCGAAAGGTAAATTTAGCCACGCCCGCGATCTGACCGACGCGCAATGGCAGAATGACGTTACCGACGAACGCATCTTCAATTCGATCATGAACGGCCGCAACGTGCGCGGCAACATGCCCGCGTTCAGCGACAAGCTGAATGAAAAAGACGTCGACGAACTGGTACGCTATGTCCGCAGGTTCAAAGGATAACGGGTGAAACTTCCTTTTACAGTCCGCGGCGCAATCATCGTCGCGCTACAGGTAGGTTTGATCCTCGCGCTCGCCGGCGCCGGCTGGTTGATTTATCGACAGCTTCCGGCAAGCGCATCCGGCGATCAAGCGGGTCGCGCCAGCACGACCCTCCAAATAATGTTACGCCAACCACCTGACAGTCCTCGGCTTGCTCTCGACGTGCCGATCAGCTTGTATCCGGTTGATATCGTCGCCGTGCGACACGAGTTCTTTACCGAGCCACGCGCAGGCAAACGTTTTGAAGACTTTCTCAAAGAGCGGATGAAAGGACGCGCGCCCATTAGCGCCCGGCTCGACAAACAGGGACAAGGCGTCGTCGCTCTGCCCGCCGGAAATTGGTGGTTGCACGCGACGCTTCCCGGCGACGAACAACTTGAATGGCGGCTTCCGGTGAAGGTCACGGGAACGAAACAGATCGTCGAACTCACTTCACAGAATGCTTACACGAGGAGTAAGAGTTTTTAGACCTGCGTTCTGAGATCTCAGATCTGAGATCTCAGATCTTAGATTCTCATGCTGGCCCTTCGAGTAGATAACAAACGTCTTTCAGTTCAAGAGCTTCGTAGACCCGACAACAACGACGAATCGCTCGTGCGTGTGTTGTTGTCAGGCATTTGCAACACGGATCTCGAAATCGCGCGCGGTTATGCGGGTTTCAACGGAACGATCGGACACGAGTTTGTCGGTCTCGTAGAAGAGAGCGCAAACCGCGAACTGATAGGACGTCGCGTCGTCGGCGAGATCAACGCAGGCTGCGGGCAATGCGAACTCTGCCACGCCGGCGATTCGCGGCATTGTCCTTCACGCACAGTCCTGGGCATTCTCGGACGAGACGGCGCGCACGCCGAGTTTCTCCAACTTCCGGACGTGAACCTGCTGCCGATTCCCGACAACATCCCCGACGAGCACGCGGCGTTTACGGAACCACTCGCCGCCGCCTGCGGCATACTCGAACGCGTCACGGTCACGAAAGACGATCGCGTTGCCGTCATCGGCGACGGAAAACTCGGCCTGCTCTGCGCGCAAGTCGTCGCCCTCACCGGCGCGCAAACGTTGCTCATCGGCAAACACGATCCAAAACTACGCATCGCCGCGCGGCGTGGCATCGAAACCTCAACACCGCGTGACGCTGCCAAACGCCGCCGCGAGTTCGACGTCGTCGTCGAAGCGTCAGGCGCGGCGAGTGGTTTCAACCTTGCGCTCGATCTACTTCGTCCGAAGGGGAATCTGGTGTTGAAGTCGACCTTTCATGGCGCGACGGAAATGGACGCGGCGCGTATCGTCGTCGACGAGATCTCGATCGTCGGCTCGCGTTGCGGGCGCTTTGAGCCGGCGATCGATCTGCTGAGTCGAAACGCAATCGACGTCGATAGTTTGATCAGCGAAGAGTACGCGCTGGCGAGAGGCGTTCACGCGATGAAACGCGCGCGCGCGAAGGGCGTCCTGAAAGTTCTTTTAAGAAACACGGATTAGCCAGTAGTGTTTATTTCACTCGGCGTTCTCTGCGTTCCTCTGAGATCTCCGCGTAAACACTGACTTCCAAATATTTAACGCAGAGTTCACCGAGGAACGCAGAGAACGCCGAGTGAAATTAAGACATTACCGGTTAAGCCGGATAAATTGCCCGCAAACTGCCCTTTAGCTATACTCTACCCCTTTCTTGAAAGGTGGTGGAATATGTTTGACCCGTCTGGCAGCCACACGACAGACCAAGAGCGAGCAATACTGCGAAAACTGCGAGTTTGGATCGCCGCACTCGGTGTCGCTTGCCTGATTGCGGGTATCGGCATCGGCGCGATGTTGTCGGGCCGCCCGACGATCGCGCAAAGCGATTTGCAGATTGCGCGCGCGCCCGAAGCGCTGTCCGCTTCGTTCGCCGAGATCGCTCGTCGTGTTGAACCTGCCGTCGTCAACATCGAAACCACCCAGGCGCAGGCCGAAGTCAGCGAGAAAGACGAAGACAAGGAAGACGAAGCCACCAATCCGCTGCTCGACATGTTTCGCCGTTCGCCGCGCCGCGCGCCACGGGGCGTCGGCAGTGGTTTCATCGTCAGTTCGAAGGGCTACATTCTGACCAACCATCACGTCATCGAAGACGCGTCGCGCATCATGGTCGGTTTGCAGTCAGGTGAAAAATATCGCGCGACTGTCGTCGGTATCGACAGTGAGACTGACGTCGCGGTGATCAAGATCGAAACGTCAAAAGACCTGCCGGTCGTAACGCTCGGCGATTCAAACCAGGCGCAAGTCGGCGACTGGGTGCTCGCGATGGGTTCGCCTTTCGGACTCGATCAAACCGTCACCGCGGGAATCATCTCCAAGAAAGAACGCGAGAGCCCGTACTTCAACGTCTTTCAACGTTTTCTCCAGACTGACGCCGCAATCAATCGCGGCAACAGCGGCGGACCGCTGGTCAATATGCGCGGCGAAGTAATCGGCATGAATTCGCAGATCGCGACTTCCACCGGCGACTACAATGGCATCGGCTTCGCGCTTCCGGCCAACGAAACCAATTTCGTCTACAAACAGATCATCGCGCAGGGCAAAGTTAAGCGCGGCTATCTCGGCATCACGCTCGAGTCCGTGCACGACGAGTTCGCCAAAGTTTACGGTCTGCCGGAACCGAAAGGCGCCATCGTGACGTTTGTCGCTCCCGAAGAGGGTGGCGCGCCGACGCCGGCTGCCAGCGCGGGTATTCTGGCTAATGACATCATCGTCGAATTCGAAGGCCAGTCAGTGCTCAACGCGCAGGATTTGATTCAACGCGTCGCCAGCACGCCCGTAGGCCAGCAAATCAAACTGGTTTACATGCGCGACGTGAACGGCAAACTCGAGCGCCGGACGGCTAACATCGCGCTCGGCGAACGACCGGTTTTGCGAGAGTCGCCCGAGGCGCCCAAGATTACGCCCAAGAGCAACAACCCGAAGGGCAATGCCCTGCGGCTCGGCATCACGCTGGCCGAGATCACGCCGCAGGTTCTCGCCGACCGGCAGGTGGCCGGCACCCAGGGGCTTTACGTCAAAGAGATCGATCCGAATGGACTGATGGCCGAGATTCGCATTCCGCCGTCAGGCTTGCCGGCGCTGGTCGAAGGCGACACGATCAATCGCATCAATCGCGTGCAGGTGAATTCGCTGGCCGACTTCCAACGCGTGTTGAATACCTTGAAGGTCGGCGATCCGATCGTATTGAACATAACGAGGCTGCAAAGAGACAGGACTGGTGAACGGTTAGTTCCGCTGATCGTGCAGTTCACGTATCAGTAACCCAACACGGATTTTATGGCACAGGCAAAAAAAGCAATCTCCAAAACAAGCGGGAAGCTTTCCGCGCGTAACGCGGCACGCGCCGCAGTCAAAACTTATCAAAACTTTATCGACGGCGAATGGGTCGAAAGCCAGTCGGGCGAGATGTTTGAAAACATCAACCCGGCTGACACCCGCGACATCGTCGGCCGGTTTCCGCTTTCGACGAGCGAAGACGTCAACGCCGCGGTCAACGCCGCGCAAAACGCCTTCGATCGCTGGCGCAACACACCCGCGCCAAAACGAGCGGAAATCCTGTTTCGTCTCGGCGAGATTCTGATCCGCGATAAGGACCAGCACACCGCCGACATGACCCGCGAAATGGGCAAGGTCTTGAAAGAGGCCGGTGGCGACGTTCAGGAAGCGATCGATTGCACTTACTACACCGCCGGCGAAGGCCGCCGTCTCCACGGCTTCACCACGCCCGCCGAGATGCGCAACAAGTTTGCGATGTGCGTGCGCCAGCCGGTGGGTCTTTGCGGACTAATCACGCCGTGGAACTTCCCGATGGCGATCCCGTCGTGGAAACTGATCCCGGCGCTGATTTGCGGCAACACGGTCGTCATCAAACCCGCCGAAGACACGCCGCTTTCGACTTACAACCTCGTGAAAGCATGCGAAGAAGCGGGCATTCCGCCAGGCGTCGTTAATCTCGTCACGGGTTACGGCGAGAGTGTCGGCGCGGCGATGACAAACCATCCCGCGTTGCGTTTGATCTCGTTCACCGGTTCGACTGAAACCGGCCGCATCGTCGCCTCCGCGTGCGCCGAGCGCAACGCGATCTGCTCGCTCGAGATGGGCGGCAAGAACGCCATCATCGTGATGGACGACGCTGACATCGATCTCGCTGTCGAAGGCGCCATCTGGGGCGCGTTTGGCACGTCAGGACAACGTTGCACCGCTTCGTCACGACTCGTCGTTCACAAGAAAGTTTACAAGCAGTTTGTCGGCAAGCTCGTCGAACAGGCGAAGGCCCTGCGCGTCGGCAACGGCGCAGATCCAAAAACCGACGTTGGCCCGGTAATCAACAACGATGCGGTCGAGAAAGTGATGAGCTACATCCGCATCGGCCGCAACGACGACGGCGCAACGCTCGCCTGCGGCGGCAAACGTCTCAGCCGCGGCGATTACGCCAACGGTCATTTCATCGAGCCGACAGTCTTCACTGACGCGACGCCTGATATGCGGATCTCGCAGGAAGAGATCTTCGGACCAGTGACGACCGTCATTCCGGCAAACTCGCTGGAAGACGCGATTCAGATCGTCAACGGAGTTCGCTACGGTCTCTCCGCCGCGATCTACACGCAAAACGTCAATCGCGCTTTCAGAGCGATGAACGAGATGTACACCGGCATCTTCTACGTGAATGCGTCGACAATCGGCGCCGAGGTCCACCTTCCCTTCGGCGGGACCAAGGCCACCGGCAACGGCCATCGCGAAGCAGGCACGCAGGTGCTGGATATTTTCTCGGAATGGAAATCCATCTACGTTGACTTCAGCGGCAAGCTCCAACGTGCGCAGATCGACGTCGAATCGCCTCAATAGCAGGTTGAGCTTAGTGCTTTGTTCTTTGTGCTTTGTTTCGCCAGGTAGCCGGGTTGAGTTTCCGTGGTAGATTCACCAGCGAGCAAAGTACAAAGCTCCAAGTACCAAGCACTAAACACAACAACTCAGGATAACTGGAGAACAATCCATTGATCGTCGGTCTGCCCAAAGAAATCAAAGACAATGAATATCGTGTTGGACTAACCCCCGCCGGCGTGCGCGCCCTCAAAGACGCGGGCCATTCAATACTCGTCGAGCGAGACGCAGGCGCAGGCTCAGGCTTCGAAAACGAGCTCTACGAACGCGCCGGCGCGACGATCATAGATTCGGCCGACGACGTTTGGGCCGGCGCTGAAATGATCGTGAAAGTGAAAGAGCCGATCGCGCCGGAGTACCCGCGCATGCGCGAAGGCCAGTTGTTGTTTACCTATCTCCACCTCGCGCCCGATCGCGAACTGACGAAGCAACTCATGGATCGCAAGGTCACCGGCATTGCCTACGAAACGATCACCGATTCGCACGGCGGCTTGCCGCTGTTGACGCCGATGTCGGAAGTCGCGGGCCGCATGGCGATCCAGGTTGGCGCGCACTATCTCGAAAAGATGAGTGGCGGACGCGGAATCCTGCTGGGTGGCGTTCCCGGCGTTCCCGCCGCGCGCGTCGTGATCATCGGCGGCGGCGTTGTCGGCACAAACTCCGCGAAGATGGCCGTGGGCATGGGCGCGCACGTTACGATCATCGACAACAATCTCGATCGGCTGCGCGAGCTCGACGATATTTTCCTTTCCAAGATCTCCACGCTCGCTTCCAGCGCTTACATGATCCAGGACGCCATCTCGCAGGCGGATCTCATCGTCGGCGCAGTGCTCGTCAAGGGCGCTGCTGCACCGAAACTGATCACGCGAAACATGTTGAAGGAAGTTCCTAACGGCAGTGTGATCGTCGACGTCGCCGTGGACCAGGGCGGTTGCATCGAGACCACGCATCCAACCACGCACTCGAATCCGACTTACTACGTCGAAGGTGTGTTGCACTACTGCGTCGCCAACATGCCGGGCGCCGTGCCGCGCACTTCGACCTTCGCGTTAACAAACGCAACGTTGCCCTATGCGCTCAAGCTGGCGAACAAGGGATTCGTGCACGCGATTGCGAGCGATCCGCACTTGAAGGAAGGTGTGAATACGTTTGCGGGAGCTTGTACTTACGAGGCGGTCGCGGTGGACCAGGGAATTCCGTATACGCCGCTCGACGACTTAATCGCCAGCGTCAACGCAGACGGTGCGAATGCAAGCTAACAGGTTTTCCGGGGAGATCGGCTTCGCGAGAAACGCGTTTACCTGCTCGGTCTCCGCATTCTTCTGATCCAGGCCACTCAATAAAATTATCGGCAGGTGACTGAGGTGCGGGCTGGTTCGCACAAAGCGGCACAGCTCGTAACCACTCAGGTTCGGCATCACTGCGTCAGTCACAATCACGTGGACCGTCGCGGTCAACAGCGCCTTCATCGCCTCCAAGCCATCCGCAGCCGAAACCACTTCATAACCGGCGCGTTCCAACAGGACCTCGATAAAGCGTCTGAGTGCCGCGTCGTCTTCGACGAGGAGGACACAGCGAGATTGTCCCGGGGAATCCGTCGGGTGCAATAGTTCGCCACGTGCCCTTTCCAGTTTTTCCAATGTGATCATGGGCTGTTCCGCGTAAGACTTTCGAGGCCGTGAGGACTCGGAAGGCCGGCGACGCCTAGGGGTTTGACTCGCCAGATGCAGCTTAGACTGCCGCCACTGTGATTGTCAATGTTTTCCGTTGTTAATCACTAGCGTGGTCCAACTATGAATCGAGGAAGGTTTGGTGCCAGAGTTCGAGACCTAAAAGCTGGAAAACCTGGAGGTTATAGTCTTCACGGCCGGAAAAATTCGCGTCCATCACGCGTTTCACCTCTTTAGGCCGGAACAGACCGCGGCGTTTCACCGCACTCTCGGAAAGCAAGTCGGAAATCAGCGGTTGCAACGGGCCGCGCAGCCACGAGCGAATCGGCGCGCCGAAGCCGGCTTTGCGACGCCACACCACTTCCTTCGAGAGCACGTCTTCGAGCGCGCGTTTGAGCACGTACTTCCGTTTCAGCCCGTGGAGCTTGAGCCGCGGCGGCATACGCGCCGCCATTTCGATCATCTCGCGATTGAGAAACGGCACGCGCACTTCCAGGTTCGCAGCCATCGACGTCTTGTCCGTCGTCATGAGGTTGAGGCAGGGAAGAAACGTTTTCAGGTCGACGTAGAGTAAACGGTTCAACGGATCCGCGCCGGCGGCACGCGCGAAGTATTCGCGATGCTTGGCGTAAGGATCGTAGTTGCGGGTGAGCGCGCGCCATTCATCTGAATAAAGCTGGTGCTTCATTTTGTCGGTGAAGTAAGTGCCGTAGCCGAGATAGCGTTCTTCGAAATCGAGTGCCGCGCTGTTGGCAAACTTCTTGATGTTGCGCAGCGGCGCTGTCAGTTTGCCCGGCAAGCCGCCGGGTAACACGGCAGCTACGCTCTTCATCAACGGCCGTCGCAGCAGTTGCGGCACAGGATCGAACGCTGCGGCGAGCTTCATCGCCATCTGCCGTGGATAACCGGCGAAGACTTCATCGCCGCCCATTCCCGAGAGCATCACGCGCAACGTTTCGCGCGCGGCTTGTGAGATGAGGTAACTCGGAATCGCCATGTCGATGGGCGGTTCTTCCATGTGATACACGAGCTTCGGGAGGAGATCGGCGACTGACGGTTGCAACATGATCTCGTTGTAATCAGTCTGCAACTGTTCGTTGACGCGTCTGGCCCAACGCACGTCGTCGGGAATGATGTCGTAACGCAGATCGTGACTCTCGATGCCGACGGTGTAGGTGCTGATGCGCTGATCATTGACGTGCCGCTGCATCATCGCGGTGATGCCCGATGAATCGATGCCGCCCGAAAGGAACGATCCAAGCGGAACGTCTGCGACCATCTCCATCTTCACGACTCGATCGAGTGTCGCGAGCGTGCGTTCGCGCCACCACGCTTCGTTGTGTCCTTCTTCGATGTGGGTAAACGAGACGTCCCACCATTGGCGGAGCTTGATCTCGTCGTTCTTGAAATGAAGGAGATGGGCCGGTGGCACTGTCTTGACGCCGGCAAAGAGCGTGTTTGGATCGGGCGACCACAGAAACGTCAGAAACTGATGCAACGCTTCGGGGTCGAGAGCGGGTTTGATCAATGTGCTCGCGAGAATGGCTTTGATTTCCGAGCCGAAGACAAACGCGGGCGGCGCGTTGTTGTCGCCGGGAATGAACGCGTAGTAAAGAGGCTTGATGCCGGCATGATCGCGGGCGAGTGTCAGCGTCTTTTCTTTGTTGTCCCAGACGGCGAAGGCAAACATGCCGTTGAGCCGGTCCATCGCGTCCCAACCCCATTCGACGATGGATGCGAGGAGGGCTTCGGCGTCGCTCTCGGTGCGAAATTGATGCCCGTGCGGGCGCAGTTGTTCGCGCAGTTCGCGATAGTTGTAGATCTCGCCGTTGAAAACGAGAACGTAACGGCCGTCGTGCGAGAACATAGGCTCGTGACCGGCCGGACTGGGATCGATGATCGCGAGCCGTCGATGGCCCAAACAAACCTGTCTGTTATCCGTGTCAATGGGCTCGGACGTCCACACACCTTGATCGTCGCGCCCGCGGTGCTCGATGCTTTCGAGCATCCGTGTAATCCGTGGTTCGGGTTGGAGACTGATGATTCCGGCGATACCACACATGTTAGATCTCAGATCTGAGATCTGAGATCTCAAAGGGCCGGTGTTCGCGGAGAGAGTCGAGAATACGAAACGTGGCGCGTGTTGTTGCAGCTAGTGCGTCTACGTGGATGGGGGCTTCTGTGCCTTGAAGGACGCTGGCGCAGATTTGATGGACCTGGGCTTGTTGGCCTTTATCCTGGGCTTTGAGGGTTATTTGCTCCTCGCGTCCGTTTTTGTGCAGCGTGGCGCGGCGGTAGTCGTCGAGCACAAACGCGCGCGAGGCGCCGAAGATCTCGACGCGTTCTTTGGGCAGCGATTTATCGCCTTCGGCGAGGTAAGCGATACAGCCGTTTGAGCCGTCAGCGAAACGCAGGTTGATAAACACGGAATCGGCGTCGACTGTTTTGTCCGATTTCGCGCTCACCGATTCGGCGAAAACCGAGACCGGTAGTGAGCCGGTCAGAAACTGCATCAGATCCACGAAATGACAAACCTCGCCGACGATGCGTCCGCCGCCGTCAATCGGATCCTGTGTCCAGTGTTCTTTGGGAATACGTCCGGCGTTCACGCGATACAGGATCGAGAGCGGTGTGTTGCTTCCCGCAAAGAACTCTTGTGCCTGGCGCGCGTGAGGAGAGAAACGGCGATTGAATCCGACCATCAGATGTCCGGTCGAGTTGGCGGCGGCTTCGAGAACTTGATCGAGTTGATCGTCGTCGAGGGCAAGTGGTTTTTCGACGAAGACGCGTTTGTTTCGCTCAAGCGCTTTGCGTGCGAGATCGGCGTGCGAGTCGTGTCTGGTGCCAATCACGATCAGATTGATATCCGGGTCGTCGAGCACTTCCTCGGCGCTCGACACGGCATGTCCAAATCCGAATCGCTTGCCGACGTCATGGGCTGAAACTCCCGAAGCCGTAGCGATCGATCGGAACTCGACACCTTCCGATTTGAAGTGCGGCAACAACATCGCGGGAACGTAGCCACCCGCTCCAATCACTCCGAGGCGAATCGACTTTTCTGCACGTCGCACCGGCGATGCGAGCGGAATGCGACGCGTAATTTCACGCTCCGGATCGTAATTCAGCACCACGCCGAGGTACGGCTCGCTCGCGTCTCCCGAGATCAACTCGTACGCCAGCTCTGCCTGATCGATGCCGAAGCGATGCGTCGTCAGTTTTTCGACGTCGACGCGCCCGTCGTTAACCAGTTCCAGAAAGCTCTCGATGTTTCGCTTTTCGGTCCAGCGCACGTACGGCAACGGATAATCGTGGCCGCGCTCTTCGTAGTCAGGATCGTAACGTCCTGGTCCATACGACATCGAAATGACCAGCTTCAGCTCGCGGCTGAAGAACGGTTGCCGTGGAATGTCGAGACCCGTCATGCCGACGACGATCACGCGTCCCTTCAAACGCGACACACGCGCCGCCAGCTCGACGGGTTGATTCGAATCAGTCGCCGCTGTAATCAGCACGGCATCAGCGCCGCGTCCTCGCGTCCACTTCTCGATCTCGCTCGCTGCGTCTTCATTAGAAACAACCGCGCGATCCGCGCCGAGTTCCATTGCCAGCGCGACGCGCGCCGGATCGAGATCCAATCCAAACACGCGGCAGCCGTTTGCTTTCAGAAGCTGGACCGTGAGTTGGCCCACCAATCCCAAACCGATGACGACCACCGACTCGCCGAGCGTCGGTTCAGCCAGGCGCACGCCCTGCAACGCGATCGCGCCAAGCGTTCCAAACGCACCCGCTTCGAACCTCACCTGCTCGGGAAGATGAACACACAAGTTTTTCGGCACCGATAAAACTTCGGCGTGCGAAGCAAACCCGACACCGGCACACGCAACACGATCGCCGGCGTGAAACTCCGTCACATCCTCAGCCACTTCGACGACGATTCCCGCCGCGCTATAACCCAACGACTGCGATGCCGCCATCTTGTCGCGCACGGAGGCGAACGTGTTGAACAATCCTTCACTCTTCACTTTCGCGACGACGGCTTTCACGAGATCCGGACGTTGTCGCGCTTCCTGCAACAGGCCTTTGCTGACGAGTTCAACCGAAGCACGTTCCGTCCCGGCGCTGATCAACGACGCGACTGTCCGCACGAGCACGCGGCCGCGTTGCAACGCGGGCGCCGGCACGTCGCCGACAAACGGCTTTCCAGTTTTTCGGTTTTGCAAAACCTGCTTCATCCGTCTGACCCGTGTTCCTTCAAAACCTGCTCGATTAACTCACTGACCCACTCAGCGCGTGCATCCCACGTTCCACCAGCGACCGCGGCCTGTCTTCGCTTCGCCGCTTCCGGATCGTTCTCACTCAACGCGTCTTCGACGAGCGCGATAAAATCGCTTCGCGTGCGCGCGATCCGCAACACGTCTTTCATCGGTTCGTACTCCGGCAACGGCGAAATCACCACCGGCTTGCCTGTCGCGAGGTATTCGCGCACCTTGATCGCGGAGCCGTAACTCGTAAAAGACTGCTCAGTTTCCCACGGCAACACGCAAACGTCGAATCCAGCCGCGTAGTTTGGCAACTCGGGATACGGCACGGGCGGCAGAAAGTGCGTGTTCGGCAGTCCTTCGATCTCCAGCCCGCGCGACTTGTTCCCGATAAACACCCATTGCCACTCGGGCCGCTCGACGCCTGCGCGTTTGATCAGTTCCTGGTCCACGAGCCACGGTTCGATCGCACCGAAGTAACCCAAACGCGGGCGCGGAATCGCGGCGATCGCCGGCGCGATCGTGATGTTGCCGTTGCCGACGTGCTTCCAGTGGCCGTAATCGACGCCTTGTTCGAGTAAATAAGAACGCTCGCGGCCGCGCGTCGCTTCGTCAAACAGTTTTCGTCCGGAATAGAAAACAAGGTCGGCAGCGTCGATCGCCTGTTCGTGGAGCCGGCGAATCAGCGCGGGATCAGTGGCGTGATCCATCGTGTTGGCGTCATACTTGTCCGACACGTGGTAAACCACGGCCGCCTCATCCAGTGTTCCAATCATTTCGGCGGCAGTGGGAATGGCGATCCAGAGTACCGGTTTCGACAAGCCGCGGCTGCGGGCCAGCCGCCCGATCTGCGCACTGATAGCACGGCGATTGATCGTGCGTGCGGCGGCGCTGCCGAAGAACGGCAGACTCGCGGGCGAGACGACAGTAATACCTTCTTCAGTTTGGCGCGCGAGTTTTGAATAACTGCCGAGCTTGCGCTTGATGCGCGGGAGCAGATCCTTGTGGGCCAGCCCCGGCAGGCCCATCGAGATCGAGTTCACGAAGATCACCTTATTCCCCGCGCGGGCAAACTTGCGCATCAGGTGAGCCTTGGAATGCGGGTGGTGATACCACCAGTCTTCACCACCAAAGCAGATTATCGAACGGTTAAGCAGCATGCAGACGCAAGACAAGTTTAACTTAAGTTTCGGGAAATCCGTGTTCCCGCTGATGAGAACAAGAGGCGTAATGTTAGAATGCCCGTCGAGGTGTCTTTCCGATGACCAAGTCTCTCACGAAGAATACTAATGTCGACGATGGTGAAACAGCCAAGGCCATCGCTAGCGTGCTGCGTCGTGCTGAGATTGACGGAGTCACGCCGTTTAACTCTTTAGAGGATTACTCGGGTTCCCCCCAAATGACTGCGGACTTTGAGGTCGACGCATTTTTGCGCCAGGTGCGTGAGGACCGTGATAGACCAGCCAGCCAAGGTCATTAGTAATGGCAGTTCGCGTCGTCGATACAGACGTTTGGTCATACCTGTACAAAGGTAGTTTCGAGGCAAAGCTTTACGAACCCCACCTCTTTGGCAACATTCTAGTAATCAGCTTTCAGACAGATCTTGGCGTACCACTCATTTCACATAACAAGAACCATTTCCTTGGCGTGGACGGACTTAACGTTATATCCGAAAGTCGTCCTTCATAAGATTCGCTTACCTGGTTAGCAGACCCATCTGATTCTCTCGGCGATTCAGCAGCCGAGTTTGATTAGGAGTTAATTCTGCCGAATAGTCTCGCCCAATTGCGGTCGGCTTTTCCTTCGCTTCCTAAGCGCCAGTTCTTGATCTGCCTGTGTATCTTTTTCGTCGCGCTCGGGGTGCGGTTTTTGACGTGGCAGGATAATCGGTATGAGATTTGGAAGGTGCAGACGAGTGTTACGGATGGGTACAAGGATTCGGCGCGGCAGTTGGCAGCGGGGGATTTTGAGAGGTTTGTAGGCGATATCAATCATATGGGGCATCCGCCGGGGTACTCGATTTTGCTGGCGGGGATTTTCAAGGTGGCAGGTGAGTCGGATAGCGCTATTCAGATCGTGCAGATGGTTTGTGATGCGCTGGCGGCGCTGTTGTTGTTTCTGATCGCGCTCGAACTCGTGCCCGCGACGGCGGCGATTATTGCCGGGTTGTTCGCTGCGATCTCGCCGCAGTTTGCTTACTTCTCAGTGGTGGTGTTGCCCGATTCGCTTGCGGTGACGCCGATTCTGGCGGCGGTTTATTTCTTGATCCGTGGTCGAAAACAGCAGCGCTTATTGCACTTCGCGATAGCCGGCGCGCTGATCGGCGTCTCGTGTTGGTTGCGGGCCAATGCGTTGTTGCTGGCTCCGTTTCTCGCACTCGCCGCATCGTTGATTGTCGATCGCCGGATGCGGTTGCGTGCAGCCGCAGCGATCGTCGCCGGCGCCATCGTAGTAATCGCGCCGATCACGATCAAGAACGCGATCGTATTCAAGCGTTTCATTCCGGTATCGCTCGGCGCGGGCCAAACGCTGCTCGAAGGCATCGCCGATTTCGACGAGTCGCGCCGCTTCAATATCCCCAACACGGATCTCGGCATCATGCGGCAGGAGGCGGAGTGGTATGCGAAGCCGGAGTACGCGCAACTACTCTTCGGAACTGATGGTGTCGAACGAGAACGGATGCGTCTGCGCCGCGGGTTTGCGGTTATCCAGTCGCATCCGTTCTGGTTCACAGGCGTGATGGCGCGTCGCGGAATTGATTCCACGCGTCTCGATCCTGTTCCAGTGCTCGCGTCTGAATCTCCGGTGTCTTACGACTTCACACGCGCACAAGACGGATACACCGACGATTGGTTGCGTATTCGCGGAGACGAAACGAATTACGGAACTCAGCACGCCTGGGAAACAATCAGCGTAAAGACAAATACTGACTACGTTTACTATCTTCCCTTGAAGCTTGAAGAGGGACGTGTGTTGGTGAAGGTCACAGACGCGGGGCGAAGCAGGATTCTCTCGTCGATGGGCGTCGATCTGGTTGAGGGCGTTCCAGCTCCGGAACAACCGAGCAGAACGCTCGCGATTCCATTCGTCAGCTCAGACGAATCGCAGGTTGGTCTGGCGCTGGCAAACTATGCTACGCCGAATCCGGTCGTTAACGTTGGCCCAGGCAAACTGGTCGAACTTGGACCAAGCACTTATCAATGGCTGCGCTACGTGCGTATTCCGATCGGCTTTGTCCAGCGAATCTTCAGGACGGCGTGGATGCTGCCGCTCGTCGTGCTTGGCCTGGTGCTGTTGTTGCGGGAGCGTCAGTGGACCAAACTGACGCTTATTATAATGGTTCCGGCTTACTACCTAATCGTCCAGTCGATACTGCACACAGAACGCCGCTACGTCTACATCGTGCATTTCTTTTTCCTGATACTGGCGGTGCACGGAGCTACGCACCTTCTTTCACTCGCGCGACGCAAAGGCCGGAAACACCAAACGGCAGGTTGATATAACGCAGTATCGTGCTCTCCGCGCCGAGTATCTTCCCAAACACACCATTCAAAGCAGGAACGTTGATACTGTTCTCGGTCGCGGTCTTGATGCCCGTGAGGCGCATCAACTGTCTCACCAACAGAATCGGCAGAAAGAAAGTGATATTCGCGTAGGTCGTGCGCTCGATTTCGAAACCCGCCTGCTCCAGCACGCGACGCAGTTCGGGCAAACGATAACGCCGCCGGTGATTGCTGACCTCGTCCTGCAAACCCCACAAAAACATAAACGTCGGCACGAACAACAGCGCGTGCCCGCCCGGACGCAACACACGAAACATCTCTTTCAATCCCGCGAGATCGTCGTCCATGTTCTCGACGACGTCGAATGCAGTCACGAGATCGAACGTGCCGTCTTCGTAAGGCATCTCTTCGCCCGCGCCGAGTCGGACCTTATCCAGTCC
>DATELZ010000062.1:0-18981 GCA_035276045.1 Pyrinomonadaceae bacterium
CTGCTCCCGACGGCATGGTCTGGATCCCCGGTGGCGAATTCTCGATGGGCAGCGAAGATCCCGAGATGCACGATGCGCGACCGTTTCATCGCGTCGCCCTCGATGGTTACTGGATGGACCAGACGGAAGTGACTAACGAGCAGTTTGCCCGCTTTGTGAAAGAGACTGGTTACGTGACGGTTGCCGAGCGGCCGATCGATCCCAAAGACTTTCCGGGCGCGCCTCCAGAGAACCTCGTTGCGGGGTCAGTTGTGTTCACTCCCCCGCAAACGAAAGTGCCGCTTAACGATAATCACAGCTGGTGGCGATATGTTCCGGGCGCTAGCTGGCGTCATCCGAATGGTCCAACCAGCAATCTCGACGGTAAAGAAAAACATCCGGTGGTCCACATCGCATTTGAAGATGCGGCAGCTTACGCGAAGTGGGCTGGAAAGCGACTGCCGACTGAAGCCGAGTTTGAGTTCGCAGCTCGCGGTGGTTTGGATCGAAAGCGTTTTGCCTGGGGTGATGAATTTAAGCCGGGGGGCAAATTTCAGGCGAACTCTTTTCAGGGACACTTTCCTGACAACAACACCGGGGAGGACGGGTACGCGGGCTCTGCTCCGGTCGGACGGTTCGCTCCCAACGGCTTTGGGTTATTCGACATGGCCGGCAACGTTTGGGAGTGGACCGCTGACTGGTATCGATCTGATTACTACAAGACCCTTGCAGCTACAAATGCAGTTGCACGCAATCCGCAGGGACCTTCGGACAGTTTCGATCCATCAGAGCCCGGCCTGGCGAAGCGTGTGCACAAAGGCGGTTCGTTTCTGTGCACCGACGAGTATTGCGCTCGCTACATGCCTGGCGGTCGCGGCAAAGGTGACCCTGGTACGGGCACGAATCATCTTGGCTTTCGCTGCGTGCGCTCGGCGAAGTAATCAACAATCCGTGTAATCTGCGGATAACCAAACAAAAGGAATATCGATCATGAAGCGTTTGCGATACATCGCAATCTTAATTCTCGTTCTGTCTTTTACAGGCATCGTACATGCTCAAAGCACCCCGAGCGATCCTGATAAATGGCAGTTTCAGTTCACTCCTTATTTATGGATCGCCGGCATCAACGGCAAGGCCGGAATTGGACCATTGACCGCAGACGTCGATGCCGCGCTCACGGATGACAACGTCGATCTCAACTTCGGATTAATGGGAACGTTCGAGGCGCGAAAGAAAAGGTTCGTTGTTCTCACGGACTTGCAATACTCAAACCTGGGCGCCGATCGCGCCACTCCCGGGCCGCTCTTTTCGAGCGCGGAAGCCGACTTCAAAACGTTCGTGCTTGATTCTGAAGCCGGCTATCGCATTGTCGACAATAAAGAAAAAGGCGCGTTCGTGGATGTCCTCGGTGGCTTTCGCTACTGGCACTTAAGAACAGACCTGACTTTCAACGCGGGATTGGCTTCATCTATCACCGCGTCGCGCAGCCGTGGGTGGGTTGACGGCGTCGCCGGGATTCGTGGCCGGGCCCATCTAACGCCACGCGTATTCCTTACCGGCAAGGCTGATATTGGCGGCGGTGGTTCTGATTTCAGCTATCAACTGTTTGGCGGCGTTGGGGTGCTGGTGGGCAAGCGCTACGCGTTGATCGCCGGCTACCGCGATCTCAGTGTTAACTACAACAAGGATGGGTTTCTCTTCGACAATTCCCTGCATGGTCCAATACTCGGGTTTGGCATTAAGTTTTGAACGCTATAGTGGAGGAGTGATTCCAATGCGATCTGTAAAGAAGACATTTCCTGTAACTGCTGGTCTGTGCCTGTTGTTTCTTACGTTGCTGCCGGTTGGTAAGAGTTTTGCTCAAAAGCTGCCCAAGGCCATTTTCATTCAAGGAACGGCGATGGGCCAAAACCAACAATCGGGACGAATGTTCAGTATCAACGTGCATATAGACGAGCTTTCAACTGCTGACGATCAACAAGCCCTGCTCGAGGCCTTCAACGCGAAAGGCAATGAAGGTCTCGTCAATGCTCTTTCCAGGATGAAAAGCAAGGGCCGGATCGCAATCACCGGCACTCTCGGCTATGACGTCAACTACATCCGGAGTTTCAAACAACCTGACGGCACCACGTTGATTCGACTGGTGACGGATCGTCCGATTACTTTCGGCGAGGCCTGGCACGACACCCGGTCGAGCGATTACAACCTGTCAGGCCTGGAGATCGTGCTTTCGCCCGATAAGAAGAAAAACTCTGGAACGCTCTTGCCGGCTTGCCAGTTCAAGATCGACAAGGAAAATCATCTCGAGATCGAGGCGTATCAGAATCCGTGGAAGCTGGTAAACATCATGCGACGTTAGCAGAGACACATACCCACCCCGATCCAGGCTGGTCCAACGCGCGTTGAGTTGGTCCAGCCAGCGTCTGAACCTCTCAACGAAGAAGCGGCAAAACAGGGACCGCTTCTTTTTGTTTGCGGCGCCCGTAGTTTTACGGATTGTCGCAAATGCTCCACATATTTGCCTTGCACCGAGCACCTCTTTACTTCAGTATTAGCCAATTCTCTCGAGGATAGTTAAGAGCTGAAGCTTCAGTAGTGGTGGTATGAGGCGAGTCCCCGTTCCCCTTTCGTCTCTGGGGTTGATTGTGGTGTTGCTGTTTGCGATGCCGACGTCGAACTCTGTCCTGGCTCAAGTTGATGTTGCAACTTCAACTCTCAAAGGCAAGGTGAGCGATCAATTCGACGCTGCCGTCAGCGGAGCGACCATAACGGCAATCAACATCGCCCGCGGAGTTGAGCGAAGCGTAAATACAGATTCACAGGGGGCATTTCACGTACCGCTTTTGCAGCCCGGCTTATACGATCTGCGCGTTGAGGCCACAGGATTTCAACCACGGCTTTTTCGGACGATCGCTCTCACCGTCGGGCAGATCGTCGTCTATGATGTCAAGCTGGGCGTCGGCGAATTAAGAGAAGAGGTAAGCGCCGCCATAGCGCCTCCAATGATCGAGACTGCGCGGAGCCAGCAGTCCCACACGATCGATCAGGAACAAATTACAAACCTTCCGAATCTATCCCGCAGCTTCACTTCTTACATTTCGACTCTATCGGGAGTAGCTGACGCTGAGGCCGCGCGAGTGCAACAAACCCGCGTTGTGTCGCTGCGGACGTCAGGATTTTCCGTTGGCGGCAGCAATGGTCGCAGCAATTACATCTCTATCGATGGTGGTGAAAATGATTCCGGCAGCGGCGGCTTGAGAGTTCGCAATTTGAGCGTCGAAGCCGTGCAGGAGTTTCAGGTAAATTTAAATGCTTTTGCAGCCGAGTATGGGTTTACTGCCGGGACGGCGGTTAATGTCGTCACCCGCAGTGGAACAAATAGTTTTCACAGCTCCGGGTACGTTTTTTATCGTTCGGAGAAATTCGCGGCGCGAGACCCGCTAAACCTGACTGGTGAAAAGGCCCACGAACGACGCGTCGTGCCTGGTATTACGTTCGGTGGTCCGTTGATTAGAAATAAAGCCTTCGTATTCACTTCGTTTGAAAATATTCGCTACGATATTGCGCGAATCCGCGCCTACACGAGTAACGAATCGCTGCTGCGCCCCACTGGACCACAAACGGCGTATTTGCAAACCCTTGAAACCGGACCAAGCGCAACCACCGCCACGCGTGCCATCGCCCTCCAATTGCGAACGTCACTCTCCGCTCTAAATCATCCGCACACCATGCGGATACTGCGCGAAAGCGAAGGTCAGTTTAATGCGCCGTCACGCGCTTACAATTGGACCACGCGGCTGGATTACAATCATGGTGAACGGGATTTTTTCAATGGCCGTTTCACTATCGCTTTAGAAGATAACGATCTTCTTAGCGGCAATAACGCGGAGTCCGTGAGTGCCGGAATCAAGGAGACTCTTGACGACTACACAGCAGTCGGATCCTGGGGCCACATCTTCAGTAACAGTATCGTCAACCAGTTCCGCGCTCAGTTTGCCGTGGACGATTACAGGCAAACTTCGCCCGCGCCGGAAAGCGCAACGCTCGTTGTCGCCGGATTGATTAATTATGGACGCCTGACAACGCTCCCGCTCATTATCGACCAGAAACGTTATCAGTTTGATGATGTATTGAGTTGGAATCGTGGAGACCATGACTTCAAGTTCGGAGTTTCGTATCGACCCATCGATGCGCGCCTCGTGAGCGAGATAGGATTCGGAGGGTTCTATCAATTCGCCGGCGGATTGCCGCTGACGAGGGCTGTCGCGCCGCAGGACCTAAGCGTGTTAACAGGACCGCTGACACCTCCCGCCGACACCGCCCTGACTTCGCTTCAAGCTTTCAGCCTGGGTCTTCCCGCAATCTGGCAGCAAGGATTTGGAAACCCCTCCGTGAAGGCATGGCAACACAATCTAGGCGCCTTCGGACAGGTCTCCTGGAAAGTCACGCCGCGATTGACGCTCGACCTCGGGTCGCGACTCAATTACGACGGCGAGCCGGAGCCTTTTGACCGGAACATCTCCGTCTCACCGCGTATCGGTTTTGCGTGGGACGCTTTTGGTAAGGGGAGAACGGTGATTCGCGGCGGAATGGGAACTTTCTATGCTCCCGTCGGGCTTCAGATTCTACTCGCCGCCACCCTGCAAAGCGGCAACGGAAAATTTATCAATATTCCATCCCGAACGCTGCAAGACGGCACGCAGTCGTCTGCGGCCCTGTGGGCTCATGGTGTAAACCTGGGAAGGCTTCCTTTCACGGCGCTCAGCGAAGCCGATGTAAGCGCCTTCGGTATTTCAATTGGACCAAATCAGCCGAATCGCCGCATCGTTGACGCCGCGAGTGATTACGATAATCCTTACACAGTTCAGGCTAGCCTGGGTTTGTCTCAGCAACTGTGGCGTGACCTGGCGCTCGAACTCGCTGTCCAGATGTATCACGGAGTTCACTTGCCTGTTGCTCTCGAAACGAATTACCGGGAGAGTGGTCAGTTCGTGAACGTTCCCGGCATGCCGGGGAGCGACCTTTTCGGGCCGCGACTCGAACGCATCGATCCTTCGCTTTCCCAACGGCTTTTGCATACGTCTGAGGGCAACTCGATTTATTACGGCATGACATCCTCGCTGCTCAAGAGGTTCACCAGGCGATCTCAGTTCCGTGTCAGCTATACATACAGCAAGGCAATTGATGACGTGCTCGACTTTAGCGGTTCCGTAGCACCGTACCTGCCGACGCGGCGCTTTCTCGAAAGAGGTCTCTCGGCCTACGACGTTCGGCATAGTTTCGTGGCGAGCGGAAGTTTTGATAGCCCATTCAAGGCCGGTCCCGAACAGCACTGGACGGCGCGCGCGCTGGCCGGCATCACGCTCAGTCCGATCGTCACGATGCGCAGCGGGTTTCCCTTTAATCTGTATATCGGGCGTGATGTGAACGGAGACATAAATACTACCGACCGTCCATTTTATGCGCCGCGCAATTCGGGGCGGGGCGAGAATTTCTACAGCGTCGACTTAAGGTTGAGCAAACGTTTTTTCTTGCGTCGTAATTCCGAAGGACCCAGGGCGGAATTCATCGTCGAAGTCACAAACCTGCTTAACCGTGCCAACTTTTTACGCGTGAACGACACGGTCTGCGGAACGGCGGCGCAGCCAGGCTTTATCAATGGTTGTGACCCGAAATTTCTGACTGGACCGTTCGACTTTAGAGGCCGTCGTGACCTTCCGCCGACCGCCCCGCTCGGATTCGTGACCGCCGCCCCGCCGCGTCAGTTTCAATTTGGTTTGAAACTCGAGCTTTAACTTATGACGACGAAGACACGAGCTGTGATGTTTGCCGAAGGCCGGTCGACGGCTCAGGTTGTTCTCATGGTCTTCGCAATGACGGTGTCGTTTGCGGCTTCAACGTATGCTCAGGTCAGCGAAAAGCATAAGAGCGTTCTGGTAGTTTTTTCGGAGGAGTCGAGCTTACATCCACAGATCATCGCCGAACAGGCTATTCGTTCTACTCTCAAGAACGGTTCATCCGCGCCCATTGAGATTTACACTGAGTATCTGGATGCCCTTCGCACTCCCGTGAATGATTATGAGAACGAGTTGCTTACTCTACTGCGCCGAAAGTATGAGGGCCGGAAACTCGATCTGATCATCGCGGTCTCATCCACCTCGGTGAGAGTTCTGTCGCAGCACCAGGCCGAGATATTCCCTGATACTCCGGTTGTATTTATGGTTCTCGATCAACGCCATACGTCCGGTCTCAACCTGGCGTCAAACTGGACTGGAATATGGGGAGAGTTGAACTTTAAGCCCAATCTGAACCTCGCTCTCGCGTTGCATCCCGGCGCGAAAAAAGTTGTGGTGCTCGGCGGCGTCAGCAATTTTGATAAGTTTGTGATGGACAAGCTGCGACAGGATTTCCTCACCTACGAAGGCCAGCTCGAGATCAGTTATCTGATCGGTCTCACCGTCCCGGAGCAGCAACAGGCAGTGGCCGGCCTGCCCCCTTCCACCATCGTGGTGCTCGCTGCGAGCTCGCGGGACAACGCGGGCAATAATTTCTCGACTCTCGAGGTGCTGCGCCAGATTGCTCCCACCTCAACTGCGCCGATCTACGGAGTCACGGACGCGCAACTGGGCGCAGGAATAGTTGGCGGGAGCGTCCTCAGTTTTGAAGCATTGGGCTCGGAGACGGCGAGGGTGGGCCTGCGCATTCTGGCCGGTGAGAAGCCACAGGCGATTGCCCCGCACGCAGTTCCGAACCTTGTCATGTTCGACTGGCGTCAGCTTCGCCGGTGGGCCATCGACGAAAATAAGCTTCCTGCCGGCAGCATCGTTCGGTATAGAGAGCCGTCGATTTGGGAACTCTACAAGTGGCGGATTATCGGCGCGATTGCGTTATTCATTCTCCAGACACTGCTCATTATCGTACTACTGCTGAATCGTGCTAAACGCCGGCGTGCGGAAGAAGAGGTGCGGCTAAGTGAAGCGCGATTTAGAGACATGGCTGATTCCTCTGCGATTCTGATCTGGATCGCCGATGAAAATATGCTCTGCACCTATTTCAATAAACGGGCCTGCGAGTTCACCGGGAGGCCCATGGACCAGTTGGTGGGAGAAGGTTGGCTGGACATTGTTCACGAAGAGGAACGTCAGCCATGTATGGATGCCTACACTGCTGGTTATGAAAGCAGAAAACAATTCGTCCTGGAGTACCGGATTCTCGGCGCGGATGGTGAGTATCACTGGATCTACGACACTGGCGCACCACGGTTTGCCGCTAATGGAGAGTTGCTCGGGTATATCGGATCGGCCGTTGATATCACCGACCGCCGGAACGCCGAAGAAGCCTTACAGATCGCGCACGAAGAAGTAAACAAACTGAAGAATCAACTCGAAGCCGAAAACATTTACTTGAAGGAGGAAATCAGGGTCACTCATAACGTGGACGAGATAGTCGGCGAAAGCAACGTGATCAAATACGTGCTGTATAAAATTGAGCAGGTGGCCCAAACCGACACCGGCGTGCTCATTCTGGGTGAGACAGGCACCGGCAAAGAACTAGTGGCGCGCGCTATTCACAGTCAAAGCATTCGCAAGGATCGGCCGCTCGTAAGAGTGAACTGTGCGGCGCTATCGGCGAGCTTGATCGAAAGCGAATTGTTCGGTCATGAGAAGGGCGCCTTCACCGGCGCGACTGCGCGCAAGATCGGACGGTTTGAACTAGCCGACGGCGCGACAATCTTTCTTGATGAAATTGGCGAACTGCCACTCGAACTGCAACCGAAGTTATTGCGGATCATTCAGGAAGGGGAACTAGAGCGGCTCGGCAGTGCGAAAACCATCAAAGTGGACGTGCGTCTGATCGCTGCGACAAATCGCAACCTGAAGGAAGAGGTGGAGAAAGGCGCCTTTCGCGAAGACCTTTGGTATCGGTTAAATGTTTTTCCCATCACCTTGCCACCGCTGCGACAACGCAAAGAGGACATCCCGCTGATGGTGGAACACTTTACGAGGATGTTTTCCAAGAAGGTGGGGAAGAGTATTACTTCAGTCTCCTCCGCAACGATGAAGAAATTTCAGGAACACTCGTGGCCGGGAAATGTCAGAGAACTTTCGAACGTCGTCGAGCGCGCCCTGGTAACTGCCTCGGGGAGCGTACTTCACGTTGTTGAACAATTCGAGCACCCAAAAGACGCGCCGGATTTGGCCATGACCCTGGAAGAAATCGAGCGAGACCACATCATCCGCGTACTCGATCAGACCTCATGGAGAGTTGAAGGACCAAGCGGCGCCGCGCGAATTCTTGGCCTCAACCCGAGCACCTTGCGCACTCGAATGGGAAAGCTCGGCATCCAGAAAAGCATTCGTTCCTTCGCCCAGAGTTCCAAACGGCAAAACAACTAATTCTGTGGATGGTTTTGCGACGGCATAGCACAGAACCGCGGAATACAGCGGAAATCGACCGTCTATCCAACCCCAATGAATTGTGCGTAAGTCTAACAAAGCTCTCAGGTTAGACACTTTCCCTCACTGTGTGCACACCAGTTGCACTAGCTAACTCCGTGACGACCTCTCAAGGTCAAACAACTTAGGTCAACCTTAACTTTCAGTTTTCGATAGCCACGCAAGGGGCGGCTATCCGCGGGGATTAGTGTGATCGTCAACACCACCAGAGTCACAGTGCGGCCGGAAAAACGAAAAGAGTTTTTCCAGACGGTCCGGCCACTGTTGGAGCCGATTCGAAACGAAAAAGGCTGTATGGCCTATGGATTGTTCGTGGACGCGAATGATGAAAACTCTTCCTTGCTGATTGGTGAATGGCTAACCCAGGAAGACTGGAGCAATCACCTACGGTCTCACGACTTTGCGATCCTGTTAGGGGCCATGACGGTCCTTGGCAGTCCTGAAAGCATCGAGATCCGGCTGCTTTCCTCGGTCCGGGTCATTACCAGAATCTCTTAGTTCCTGACTTCTATATCGACTAACGCAAACCGAAATGACTAGAACTGCCACAACAAAACAAACCACGGCCTGGCCCAGCCTTCCCCGGCAGGCAATGAATTCGCCGTTGGATACAGAGACGATTCTAAACACGATCGTAAATGGGTGTGCCGGCAATGTTGCGGCGTTTGATGAGAGAGGCGCCCTGTTGTCTGTCAGTGGAACCTGGCAAGCCTTTGCCGAAGAACTTGGTTTCACTTCTGCGAGTGAGACTTATGGTTTGGACCACCTGCAAACTTGTCGCGAAGCCGTTAATGGCCGAGCCGTCGAGCAAGTAAGCTTTCGCGAGAGTATTCAACGCATCGTCAGCAGGAAGCAGGTCGAGTTTCAGGAGGAGTACATTCTTGACTCGCTGGACACACCTCGTTGGTTTATGACCAAGGCGGTGTTGATCGAGATGCCGGACGCTTGCCGGATCATGGTGACTCTCGAAGACGTTACGCGACGCCGGCAAGCGGAAGAAGAGTTGCGCAACATCGGCGGCCGTCTAATCAATGCTCAGGAAGAAGAAAGAACGCGGCTTGCTCGGGAGCTTCATGATGATTTAAGCCAGCGATTGGCGCTGCTCTCATTAGAGATCGAGCAGATGCGGCCGCAAATTCCAGCGGGGCAGACGGGCTTGAACAATAGTGTTGACCGGTTGTCCAAAAAGACCCAGGAACTCGGTTCAGATATTCATCGCCTCTCGTATCAGTTGCACCCATTCAAACTGGATCATCTTGGTCTCAGTGCAGCTATTGAAAGCTTGTGTGGCGAGTTGTCGGCCCACCGGGAGCTCAAGATCAAGTTTCGGAAACAAGGATTTCCCGCGCTGCTTCCTGAAGACGTTACGCTTTGTGCCTTCAGAATCGCGCAGGAGTCGCTTCATAACGTGGCAAAGCACAGCGGCGCAAGCGAGGCTCAGGTCGTCGTAACCAAAACCGGGAGCACTTTAAACCTGCGGATTACAGATAACGGTGTTGGCTTCGACCCCGAGCTTGTTAAAGGAAAAAAGAGGCTTGGGCTGATCAGTATGAAAGAGCGTCTGAGGCTCGTGGGCGGAAAGATTTCTATTCGCTCTGAGGTGACTAAAGGGACGCAGATTGACGTTTCGATCCCTCTCGCGCTGGTCCAACATTAATAACTTGTCATTAAAGGAGAAACCATGAACCCCGCACGAATTGTACTTGCCGACGATCATCGCTTATTTCTCGACACCCTCAAGAACTTTCTCGAACCGGAATTTGAAGTGGCCGGCACTTTTACCGATGGCTTAGCGCTCGTCAGGAATGCGCCCAAACTGAACCCTGACGTCATTGTGCTCGACATTGGCATGCCGTTGATGAATGGTCTGAATGCAGGACAGCGATTGAAAGAGCGACTGCCGAAAACAAAGCTCATCTACTTAACAATGAACATGGATCGAGAAATCGCAGAGGAAGCATTTCGGTTGGGCGCCTCAGCTTATCTCGTCAAAAGCTCGGCGGGCACTGAGCTTGTCGAAGCGATACATCAATCATTGCGAGGCAAGAGTTACATTACTGCGCTGTTGACTGAAGGCGTGGTTGGCTCGTTCATCGAAAACATAAAACGAAAGCAGAATCCCGACAAGCTCACGTTGCGGCAAAGAGAGGTCTTGCAGCTTTTAGCTGAAGGTCGAACGATGAAGGAAGTGGCTTTCATGCTCAACGTGTCGCAGCGAACGGTCGCTTTTCATAAGTACTCGATGATGGAACAACTGCGGCTGAAGAACAGCGCCGAGTTGATCCAGTTTGCCGTTAAAAACTCGATCGTTATTGCGTAGACGTCGTGGGCCACAGTTTGTGGTGTCTTATTCTTGGCTCCGCGTTCTCTGCGTATCTCTGAGATCTCTGCGTAAACCTGACTGCCCAAGAATTTAACGCAGAGATCTCAGAGATACGCAGAGATCTCCCCGTCAGTTTTGCCAGTAGATTTGAGTGAAGCGAAAATTCTACGATGGAGAGTTGACGTTGATCTTGAGACTCGATCCGTAAGGGTGGCAAAGTGACGCGTGCTCGTATCCTGCTTGCTGATGATCACAAAGAAATGCGCGATACGGTTGAGCACCTGCTTGCATCGGAGTTCGACATCGTTGGCGTAGTCGCGGATGGCGAAGAACTGCTCAAAACCGAATCGGAAACCCACCCGGACGTTTGTGTTCTCGATATTTCGATGCCGAAAATGTCGGGCATCGACGCGGCGAACCGGCTGAGAGCCGAAGGCTCCCGCACAAAGATCGTTTTCCTGACGGTCCACGACGATCCTGATTTTCTTCAAGCTGCTTTAGACACAGGCGCCCTGGGGTATGTGCTGAAATCACGAATCGTCGCGGATCTCAGTCGGGCCATTGAAAGTGTTTTGAATGGACAGCTATTTATCTCACCGTCCCGTCAACTAGACCATCGATCCTAAATTCAGTGGTGTCTTATTTGGCTCGGCGTTCTCTGCGTAGCTCTGAGATCTCTGCGTAAACACTGACTTCCAAATATTTAACGCAGAGTTCACCGAGGAACGCAGAGAACGCTGAGTTGCCTCACCTTGACTTCTCGAATCCGTCAGTGGCAGCCTTCTCAGGGCTTCATTATGAGAACTGTCGCTATGATGCTAAACCTTCTGCTGCCTGATCGACTCCCTAGTCTCATCGTCCTGGTGGGCTTTTGGATTCCCCCTGCGCTGGCCGGCTGGGTGGGGGCCGAGTTGTTTCGGCGGAGCACGAAGCGTTACCGCGTTCCAGCGACCGTAACCTTCCTGGCGATCTTCGTGCTTGGTTACGCCGCCGCATGGTTTCTCTTCAACCTCGATCGCATGCCGCCGTACATACCCGGAGCGACGACCGATCCAACGTTCGCGTCACCGGAGGCCGTCACTGGCCTGGCCGTATTTACGACTGCGTTTGTGTTGCCGGGCAGCGCGCTTGCCTGCGCTCTGGCATTTCGCGTCTATGGGCAGTTGCGCTTGAAACGCCGCCAGCTACTATAACTTCACTTGCTCTGCGCCATCTCTTTGCGCTGCCGCAAAAAATCACCGTAATGTCTCTCCTTACACTCCGGGCACAGGCTGTGGCTGAAACTAGCCTCCGAACGCGCCGTAATATAACTTTCCATTGGCTGCCAGATACTGAGTTCGTCACGAATCTTCTTGCAGAAACTACAGATGGGCAGTATCCCTTCAAGAATATTTATCTCGCGCTCCAACCCCTTCTTTTGTTTAGCTATGTAGGCAATCAACAAAGCATAGCTGACAAGCATTCCTATTCTGATCCCAGCATTAGCGACTGAAACGGGGAAACCCCAGGGCACCGAAAAGATCGTCGTAAAGTAAAGACGGATGAGAGGTAGCAGGATGGCGAACGCCAGGGCCGACCGCGCCCCGTTATACCATGCGGCTAACCCAACCGGCACAATGAACATGAAAGGGAATTGGATTACTGAGCCGGTAAAATAATCAATCGCCAGAATAACGCCGGATAGAACGATCCAATACGCAAGAAGAGTATTTTGATGCTTCCCGGTAAGGTAGCGGTGAACAGTGGTAGCCGTTCCTATAATCTTTCGTCCATTCAAGGTCATTGGAGTTTAGTGGTTGGGAGGAAGTAAACAATACGTCTGGCGACGCATGGTGTCAACGACCTCCGTCACTGGTTCTCTCCATGAAGCCGTCTCGTCCCAACAAGTTAATGATCGTGATCCTCATCGTGGTGACCGCCGCCGCCGTGATGGCCGGTCGGAGCGGGAGCTTCTTTCAGACGCGGCAGCAAGGGTTGAGGAGTGCGGGAGACGCCGATGAAGGCGAACAGTGTGCTTTCGACTCCCTCAGGGGCGGGACGCATCTCGATGACGACGTCATCAGCGCGCAGGGAAACGTGAAGTTCCCCGCCGTCTTCAAGGTGACCTTGCAGGACGACACTCTGATCGCGCAGTGCTAATACCGCGTCAACCGCTAACGATCGGCCGCCAGGCAACCACGCCGTAACGAGGGCGCGGCCATTGAGACGTGCGCGAACGTACCGTGCCTGCGACTTGAGCCAAAGCAATGGTGGACCATCGTTGGGTGTCGGGTGGAATAGTCGATCGACATTCTCTTCGTGCTCTTGATGCTCTAGCATTGTTGTTCCTTCCTCACTTCGGTGACACAGATGGTGACACAGATTCGCAGCTTAGTTATGGCAACAGACCGTCGGAGCAGCAGCCATTCTTATCGGTTCCTTTTATACACGCGCAGGCCAGGGCCAGGACGAGTAACACGGCTGTGAGAACCGCCGCCATCGCGAGCCACCAGATAGCTCCCGGAGTAAGCAAGCCAAGCAACAACAGGCCGCCGACAATCCCAATACCGATTACCCCGCCGATCGCCAGGGCCAGCAGACGCTTGCACGCACTCACACGACACAGACGCGTCCATAAAATGAAGACCACCGCCAGGGCGATCGCGAACAGCGCAAACGTCCAGGCCACGAGCACAGAAACACCTGAAGCGAACACTCCTGTCGGTGCGAGTGACGAGGCGCGCAAGCCAACCAACGATCCGGCAACGATTACCAGCGCCATCAGCGCCACGACCCACCAGCTCAACCGGCAACAGCGTTGCGTGTGCGGATCTCTGTCGTCAGCCGGACGCGGCGGCTCGCCAGTCGGCGACGGGTCGATCTGTCCCGGCGATCCACCGACACCCCGGACCTTGTCTCCAAGATCGGCAAGATAACGTTGAAAGACCGCGTACCAACGACTCGCCGGCCTGATCGTTCCCGCGATGTGCTTGAGCACAGCCAGCGTCCGTTCCTCTTCAGGCCGGATCAATTCAGACGTCGAAACTGAGATAAACACTTCAAAAGTACCGACAACATGGCGCGGCAATCCGCCGAGTTGTCGCACGACGATGCGGTAACGTTCGCCAACCTTCACCGTCTCGGGCAGGCGGATTGTGATCAAACCGGCGACGTTCATTGGCGCCGGAGCTGGCAGCGGTATGTAGCCAACATCCCCAACAAGGCAACGGATCGTATGCGCGTCGACTCGCTCCAGCCGCTGCGGTCCGGAACGCCGCGCAGCCGCCGCGAGAATCGCATCCGCATCGAGCGAAGGCATGTACAACGTAACCACTGAATCTTCCGGCAGATCACCCCACTGGATCATCAGCTCATCCGGTTCGGCCAAATGACCATGACCGCGCGCGCCATGCGCGACATCATGGCCCTGAGTCGCAAACCGAGGATTGCGCGCAATCTTCTGCGGCCAGGTCGTTCGCAGATCGAAGGTGTGGACCACGAGGTGCGAATCGGCCGGTCCAGGATTGTCTGATTCGACGATCGCCAGGTTTCGCTGGGCCAGGTTGTCGTTATCAGCGGGCGTATCACCAAGCGGAATTGCATCCGGTCCGAAACGGATTTCGGCTACGAGACACTGGTGCCGGCCCCGGATCAAATCCTGAATGCTCTTGAACACGCCGTCACTGGGATCGGTATAACGCGGCGTCAGTTGATTGAAGTCGAGCCAGACGCCGAAATAGCGATGCTCTTCTGCGCCGCCGGCATTGAAAGGAATTGGCTTCGTGTTCACGGTGTCGCCGGTTGTATCGACTGTGGCTCGCGAAACACCAAAATACGGAATCGTCAAAACGTCAGTCGCGCTCGCTCCGAGCACCGGCAACGTATTGGCGGCGTTGCGTGGATAAGTCTCAAGTGCGTAGGCCATCGACGTCACCGCTGTAGTGAACGAGCGGAAGAACACACGCACGTCAGGCGCAGTCGTTCCCAGGCTGCGATAACGCACCCGCGCGATCGCGAAGTTAAAGACAGGATCGCCTTCGCGCAATTCGCTCAGATAGAGGCGGCTGTCGTTCTGATCGGTCGCGATCTGATCGAACAAGTGCATCGGCGATGGCGCCGTTGTGTCGCAAGCGCTGACGAAACCCGAGAGGTAAGTCAACGGATCGGGCGAAGCCGCGGTTAACATCCGGCCTGACTGGCTCTCGCCGGGCCGCAACGCAAACACCCGCAGATCCATGCTCAACCACGAAGTTGGTCCATCGAGCAGGTAGGGATTTGGCTGGCGGAACAAGGTGACATCGTTCGTGCAGCCATGTCCTGCCACATTCACCGACATCTGAACGTTCCGAAACTCGGGGCTGGCGCCGACTGCGGGAAACATCGCAGTACCCGTGAACCGGATCCCGTACTCGAAAGTCACACGTTGCGGCGTGTCCAGCGATGGGCCGGTGACTTCGAGCAGCATCTGCGTGGGAAACGCGGCAAGGTTCGGGACGACTGGGCCACCGCCTGGATCGGTAAACGCGAACGCCGGCGCAAACGCAGCCAACTGAGCCGCGGTTGGAGTCGTAGTGGTGATTCCAAGTTGCGCCGGAGTGTGGCCGTCGATCAGCAGATAGAATGCCGGAGAGATCTCGCTCACGCCGCCAACCGCGGCTGCCTCGACTTCGTCGTGCGAGAAGTGACTGCGATCGGCGACGACGCTGCAGTGCTCGTTGCTGAGACGCACAAACTGCGCACGTTCACACGGACGTCCATTCGAATCGACAATGAACACCATGTAATAGCCCGGAGGCGCAACGTTGGCGTCGTTGATCACTTGCACTGCGAGCGTGTTGGCGCCGGAAGTTGCAAAGTTCAACGGCACGTGACGCTGTTCGGTGTTCGTATGGTGCGTGCTCGCGCACGGACGAACCAGGGCGACTGAATCGATCGTGGCGCCCGCTTCAACCTGATACTGAACCGTAAACTGTCCGCCGTAGTGAATCTGGTCCGCTGGACCACCGGTCTCGCCGATCGAGTCGATGATCGGGCGCTGTCCCTGGTGGAAATATGGAGGCTCGTAAATCTCCATGTGCTTCTCGTCAGTCGGACGCGGCGGCGTGCGGCTCGGCTCGTGCGGATCGGACCCGCCGCTGACGAGCACGCTGCCGTCAGGCAGCAACACGGCGGTTGAGTGATAGGTGCGCGGCGCATGCATCGAAGCGACGGGAGTGAAAGCCGCTGACGGGTTTGCCGGATCGAAGGGAACGGCTGGATCGTAGATCTCCGCCTCTTCCTGCGCGTGTTCCTGGGCCGTCGAGTCCCAGGTGTGCGGACCCCACTTGAACTGATCGTGTCCGCCAATGATCAGGACCTTGCCGTCGGGAAGCAGGATCGCATTGACGTTGACGCGCGCATGATGCATCTGGCCCGCGGGCGACCACGACGGCGTCGCCGCCTGTGTGTCGAGGATCTCGCAGCTTCGATGATCGCCGTGCTGCGCGCTCGCGTCCCACCAACCACCGCCGATGAGCATGATGCGTCCCGCCTGGGCCGGTGACAGCAATACCGATGTGCCTTCCTCGCGATAACGATTGGCGGGCAGGATTGGTTGAGTTGGATCGGCCGGATCGAAGTAGTCTTCCCAGGCGCCCGCCGTTGGACCAGTCATGCGGAAAGACGCGGTTGGACCAATCTGGGTCATGATTGCGGCTTCGGTGCCGCTATACCGAAAGGCAGTCGGAATGTAGAAAACGCGGCCGCCGCGCACCAGGTGCATCCCCGGATACATGAACAACGAACGCTCGCTGCCACCCGTTACACGCCGCCCGCCGGTAATCACCTGCGGCAGATAGTTGGGTGGACGAAGAACCTCGGCGTCTACGACGATCGGTCCCGGGGAGTCGCCGGAGAAGACGGCGACTGAACCGTCGGCAAGCACAACAGCGGTCGGATACCAACGCCCGGCGATCATTCCGGCCGGATACGTCACGCCGGGCAACGCGGGCGCCGGCCTGCCGGCGATCTTAGACCATCGTTCCGACACCGGATCGTAAACGTGCAGCGACACGTTGTCGTGACTCGTTGCGCCGTCGCCGCCGACTGCGAGCAGACGTCCATCCGGCAGGAAAACAGTGTGACAACAAAACAGATCGATATCCGGATCGTCGCTGGTTGTGGGCACGCCTGTGTGCGGTGGTGTTGACTCGTCAAATTCCGGCATGAACCAGCGGCCCACGGCAGTTGAAGGCGCCAGCGTCGGGTCCCAACTCCACGATCTATGAAGTAATTCGGAGGTCTCCCAACCACCGGAGAACATCAGCACATGGCCGGTGTGCATCAGGGCCATGTGTACCGCGTAGACGCCGACGTTATCGCCGGGCGCGGCGGAGTCACCGGGCGTTTGGGTTGGGGTTGGAGCAGTTGCGGGATCGAGCGTCGGATCGGCTGTACGCCAGCGACCGTGAATTGACGGAGTGCCACCGTGCATGTGCGTCTCTCCTGGATCTGAAATTCGCGCGGTGAGGAATTACTGGCGCGTGTTCTTTGAATGGAGCATCAAGACAGGTAGCAGTAGATCAACTCTCGTGCCATTTGCTTTTGCGCCAGAATTCATCAGTTAGAGTAAAGAACTTGGACCAGTGAGATTCAACAGGTGTGTGATCTAGCAGACACTGCGTCCCCAACGTGTGAACAGTTGAGGACGCGGTTACGAAAAACGGGAACTAAATCTTCGGATTCGTAGAACTTAAAACAGGTACTCCACCTGTAAGGCGTCCGTGTGTAAACTAACGAACCAACGACTTCAACCGGCGAGGATGTAGACCATGAATCTCAGAAACTATTCACTGTCAGTTGCCGCACTTCTATTTTTCATCAACGGCGCTTGCGTCGCCCAATCAGCGTTGCCACAGTTGCCCGACACGCCCGCCGCCAACCAGGCGAAAGGGTGGTTGGAAGTTTTCAACGCGGGAGACGTCGAGAAGCGCAGGGCCTTCCTGCAAAAGAATTATCCGAGTCGCTTGGAACGCTTCGATCGCGAAACAGAAATGCGACGCGGGACTGGTGGTTTCGACGTCATGAAAGTCGCGGAGTCGACACCAACCAAAATCGTCTTGCTGATCCAGGAACGGCTGGGCGAGCAGTTCGCGCAGTTTACCGTTGAGGTCGAGCCCGCGCCGCCACACGCTATTAAGCAATTTCAATTTCAAGTGCGCCCGCGACCGGCGGAGTTTGCTATTCGTCACTTGAACGAGAATGAGTTGGTCGCCTCATTGCGAAAGCGGTTGGATGAAGTAGTAGCCGTCGATCTTTTTTCCGGTGCTGTCGTCGTCGCAAAAGATGGCAAGACTGTTTTTGCAGAAGCGTATGGACTGGCAGATCGGGAGAAGAAAACGCCGAACACTGTGAAGACGCGCTTCCGGCTCGGATCGATGAACAAGATGTTCACCGCCGTCGCCATACTTCAACTTGCGCAAAACGGAAAACTCGATCTGAAAGCACCCTTCGGCAATTATCTCACCGGCTATTTGAATAAGGACGTGGCGTCGAAGGTTACGATTGAACAGATGCTTTCGCACACGGGTGGCACGGGCGACATCTTTGGTCCGGAGTTCGATAAGAATCGGCTTGAGCTCAAGACGCTACAGGACTATGTGAAGCTGTACGGCAATCGCGGACCGGCGTTTGAACCGGGCAGTCGCTGGCAGTACAGCAACTACGGTTTTCTTTTGTTGGGTGTGATAGTTGAGAAAGTCAGCGGTCAGAACTACTACGACTATGTTCGAGATCACATCTTCAAGCCGGCAGGAATGAACGCTACTGCTTCGGAGCCGGAAGACCAGGTGGTTGAGGATCGCAGCGTTGGTTACATGCGCTCGGATGGCGCCGGTCGGCAGCGCAACACTGACACACTTCCTTATCGCGGGACTTCTGCTGGTGGCGGTTATTCGACGGTTGAGGATCTATTGAAGTTTGCGACGGCACTCCAAACAAACAAACTGCTCAAGCCGCAGTACACCGAGATGCTCACGACGGGAAAAGTGGAGACGCCGAACGGCGGTAAGTATGCTTATGGATTTCAAGAGGCAACGGTTAACGGGACCCGATGCTTCGGCCATGGCGGTGGCGCGCCCGGGATGAATGGCGAGTTGAAGATCTGCCCTGGGCCAGGTTATGTGGTTGCCGTGTTGGCGAACCTGGATCCGCCGGCGGCGACTCGAGTTGCAGACTTCATTACTAATCGACTGCCAATCAAGTAGG
>DATELZ010000063.1:0-44575 GCA_035276045.1 Pyrinomonadaceae bacterium
GCGGCGGGGATGGTGAGAATCCAGGCCCAGACGATGCGGCCCGCGACGCCCCATTTGACTGCCGAGAGCCGGCGAGTGGCGCCGACGCCGACGATTGAGCCGGTGATTGTATGAGTTGTCGAAACGGGAGTGCCGGTGACAGTTACGTAAGCCAATGTGAGCGCTGCGGCCGTTTCCGCACAGAAGCCGCCCACGGGTTTGAGTTTAGTGATGCGCGAACCCATCGTGTGCACGATGCGCCAGCCGCCTGACAACGTTCCCAATGCAATCGCCGCGTGCGCTGCAAGCACGACCGACATCGGAATCGGCGGCAACGTTCCGTTTGGACCATACGACAATCCCCACACGCCACCCGCCGTTAACACAGCCGTGATGATGCCCATCGTCTTTTGCGCGTCGTTGCCACCATGGCCCAACGAGAACGCCGCCGCCGAGAAAAGCTGCCCGCGACGGAAGATCTTGTCGACCTTCGTCGCCGACGAACGACGAAAGATCCAGTAGACAAGGACCATCATCGTGAAGCCGAGCAACATTCCGACCAACGGCGACAGCACGATGAACTTCAGCGTGCGAAACCAAACTTCCGCTTTCAGCAGACCACTGATACCGCCGTGCGCTGCGATGCCGGCGCCGGCGTAACCGCCAAGCAGTGCGTGTGAGCTGGACGTCGGCAAACCGAGATACCAGGTGATGAGGTTCCAGACAATGGCGCCTAACAGTGCCGCCAATAAAACATACAACCGCAGCTCAGGCTCGATGATGTCCATGCGCACGCCGTCGCCAATCGCTTTCGCGACGCGCGTGCCGAAGACTGCGAAGGCGATGAAGTTGAAGAATGCGGCCCAGACGACGGCCATGCCCGGCGAAAGAACGCGCGTCGACACGACGGTCGCGATCGAATTGGCGGCGTCGTGAAATCCGTTGATGTAATCGAAGACGAGTGCGAGAAAGACGAGGATGATGATGAAAGCCAGAGTTGCAGTCATAGGGAAGTCGATCAGCTAACCAACTTGAACCACAGGTCTCAGGTATGTTTAATGATCACGCTTTCGATGATGTTGGCGACGTTCTCACAGCGATCCACCGCCGCTTCGAGCTTTTCATAAATCTCTTTCCACTTCAGCACGGTCAAAGCATCAGGCGGATCGTGAAAGAGTTCCGCAATGGCGGCGTGATAAATGTCGTCGCCTTCGTTTTCCAACCGGTGAATCTCGACCAACCGCTGAGTCACATTCCGCGGGCGCTGTAGCGTAGACACGATCTCCTTCAACTGCTCGGCCATACGCTCGATCACGTTTGCGAAATCACGCGCGTAATCGTTGATCTCCTTGACGTCGAAGATGATGATCGCGCGCGCCGCGTCGTCGATGAGGTCGACGATGTCGTCAAGCGCGCTCGACATCATGTAAATGTCTTCGCGATCGAAAGGCGTGATGAACGACTTATTCAGCTTGGTCGAAATGGTGTGAGTCAGCTCGTCGCAGGCGTGTTCGAGCCCCTTGATTCGCTGGGCGTACTCGTTGAAATCGCCGTTTTTGTCAGCCAACATCTCCTTCAGCTCGCGCGCGGCTGAGGAAATGTAAAGCGTCATCTGCGTGAATAAGTCAAAATACTGGTCTTCTTTTGGAAGCAGATTTAGCAGGCCCATGGTTCCTCGAGGCTTACGGTCTGAACTTAATCTGAACGACGCGGGACTATAACTTAGGATTGCTCGACTTGCCAAATGGAAGCTGAGTCGTATATCAAAGGCCGCAAATGACGGCGAAACACTTCCACGACGTTCAGGATCTGCTACGAATCGAATCGAATGCCATCGCGCAAACGGCCACGCGTCTCGACGCGACGGAAGTCGAACGCGTAGTCGATTGGATTGCCGGCTGCAAAGGGAAAGTCGTGATTCTCGGCGTAGGGAAGTCGGGAATCATCGGACAGAAGATAGCCGCGACGATGACCAGCACCGGAACGGCAGCGTTTTACCTGCATCCGTCCGATGCGTTGCATGGCGGACTCGGTATCGTTCAATCAAATGACGTCGTCATAGTTTTGAGTAACAGCGGCGAGACTGACGAAATCGTCGGGATGTTGCCGCACTTGAAGAACCGGCGCGTGGCAATCGTTGCCATCGTCGGCAACCTGAATTCGACGCTTGCGCGCGGAGCTGATGCCGTGCTTGACGCGTCGGTAGATCAGGAAGCATGTCCGTTGAATCTCGCGCCGACGACCAGCACGACAGTCGCGCTCGCCATTGGCGACGCACTCGCAATGACGGTGATGAAAGTCAAAGGACTGACATCCGATGATTTCGCCGTCAATCATCCGGCAGGCCGGCTCGGCAAGCGACTCACGTTGCGTGTCGCCGATCTAATGCATAGCAAGGGTGAGAATCCGACGATCGCGGCGGGATCTTCGTGGGTCGAAGTCGTGCGCGCGATTAGTAAAGGTGGACTAGGCGCGGTCTGCGTGGTCGACGCGGCTGGTCACCTGGCTGGAATCATCACCGACGGCGATCTGCGGCGAGCAATCGAGCGCACGAGTCACGACTTACTGGCGAAACTCACCTGCGACGATTTCATGACGCGCCAACCCACCGTCGCCACGCCGCAGCTACTCGCCTTCGACGCGTTGCGTCTGATGGAAGATCGACAATCGCAGATCTCAGTCCTGCCGGTAGTCGACGACGATCAGATCTGCGTCGGATTGATTCGAGTCCACGACATCATTCGCAGTGGGCTATAACTAAGCAGCGCGGCGGGAAGGCATGTCGACGATGTCCCAGGCGGTTCTTACGCGGAGCAGTTTCGACATCAAACCGGCGTGCATGATGTGACCACTGCGCTCGGCGACCACCTTGCCCATGATCGGCATGCCTAACAACGCGAGGTCGCCGATGATGTCGAGTATCTTGTGCCGCACGAACTCGTCGCGAAAACGCAGCCCGGTTTGATTCAACATTCCTTCGGGTGTCAACACGATCGCGTTGTCGAGTGAACCACCACGAATCAGGTTGGCGCGGCGCAGTGTCTCGATCTCGTCAGTAAAACCAAAGGTGCGGGCTGCGGCAATGTCGCGACTGAAAGCGCCGTCATTCAACTCCACCGACAAACTCTGCACGCCAATCAACGGATGAGCGAAGTCGATCAAACAATCGATCTGATAAGTGTCCGCCGGCTCGACGCTGATACGACGATTGCCTTGTTCGAAGGAAACTCTTTCGCGAACCAGCAACGCGCGCCGCGCTAAAGGCTGTTCGACCACGCCTGCGCGTTCGATGATCTCGGCAAAGTTTTCAGCCGAACCATCCATGATCGGAATCTCGAGATTGTCGACTTCGATGAAGACGTTATCGACTCCAAGTCCACGCAGCGCGGCGAGCAGGTGTTCGACAGTCGAGAGCATCACGCCCGTGCGCATGAGCGTCGTCGCGTAGCCGCAATGGGCAACCGACTCAACGGTCGCGGGAATTTCGAAACCACCGAGATCCGTGCGGCGAAACACGTAACCCGTGTCAGGCGGCGCCGGCGCCAGTCGCATGTGAACCGGAACGGCGGTGTGCAGTCCTATACCGTGAGTTTCGACTGGAGAGCCGAGGGTGGTCTGTTTGATCAAAAGCCGGGCGCCCTTATGACACTAGGAATCATGTAACCAGATGTGCGGAGCAACCGTTGTGCCGGGTGTTTATCGAGGAATTCCGGGCAGGCGTGTGGCACTCAAGCAACACCTCAAGCGGTGCTGATGGTATTTCGCCACAATAAATTGTTTGAATAGACTGATTTGCTGGAGTACACTCGCGGCAATTAAAACCGTCGGGACGCCTAGCTTTTCGGCGTAGTGTTTAAGAAACAGCGCTTTCGCACCATAACCTCGTGGATGAAAGAAACGCGACGCCAGCGCTCCGAAGAGCAAGAGAGTAGGACCACCTCGATTCTGCTCTCGTGGAGATACCGCGATGCCAGACCTCGAAATCACGTGTTCGGAGTGCAATACTCCCTTCACATTTACGGAACGCGAACAGGAGTATTACAGGGAACGTAATTTAACTCATCCGAAACGCTGTAAGCCGTGCCGTGACGCGCGGCGAGCCAACTTCAGTGGTGGCTCACGAGCACCAGCGGGTGACCGCCAACGATTCGAGATCACTTGCGATCAATGCGGCAAGACCGATTCCGTGCCTTTTAAACCGTCCAGTGGACGGCCGGTCTTGTGCAGCGATTGCTTTAGTGCGAATCGAGCAGCGCAACGGAACTGACGCTAGGTCGATGCCGGCCCAGTTAAGCGGCATCGGCTTGGATACAACTGGGAAGTAAGTCTATCGGACGCGGTATTTCTCTCAACGCGATTGATTAGGTGAAGACCGCTCTAAAGAAGGGTCAATGAGTTCAGAAAGTATTCAACTGGAGATGCGCGGTCAGGTTTGTGTGCTGACTTTGAACCGCCCCGATCGCTTGAATGCGTTGACCGTCGAGGTCGCAAATGACTTCAAGACGGCTGTTCGCGAAGCACTCGAACGCGGGGCGCGCGCGATCGTTCTAACAGGCTCGGGCCGGGCGTTTTGTGCCGGGGGCGATTTGCGTGAGATGCAGGAGATCGCCAGCAAGGAAGGACGGCTCGAAGCGTTCTTCGACGAACCGTTACGAATACTCAACGAAGCGATCCTGCTGATTCGACAAACTCCGGCGCCGTTTATCGCTGCTGTAAATGGGGTGGCGTCGGGTGGTGGTTGCAACCTCGCGCTGGCGTGCGATCTGGTCGTCGCGGCGGAGAGCGCGAAGTTCAACCAGGCGTTCATCAAGATCGGTCTCGTGCCTGACTGTGGGGGAACATTCATCCTGCCGCGTCTCGTAGGGATGAAACGAGCGGCGGAGTTGATGTTCACCGGCGACATGCTGACGGCTCAACAGGCAGCGGAGATGGGGATGATCAACGCAACGGTCGCCGATGCTGAACTGATGGACCACGTGATGTCGCTCGCCGAACGGTTGGCCCAATCACCAACCGCCGCGATCGCTCAAATCAAGCGACTGTTGGATGCGAGTGCGGTGAATGATTACGGTGGTCAACTCGATCGGGAACGTGAGGCGCAGATCGAGGCAGGTAAGACGAAAGACTTCGTCGAGGGCGTCTCGGCATTTTTGGAAAAACGGCCGGCGCGATTTGTGGGGAGTTGAGGTTCGAAAGAACTGAGCAGATCGCAAAGGCCGCCTGAGAGTTGGGCGGCCTTTTTTGATTGGGGGCTTTGGTCTTAGGTCTTTGGCTTTTGGTCTTTGGTTCCGGGCTTTAGGACGAGTCAAGACCTATAGATCTGAGATCTAAGATCTAAGATCTCAGATCTAAAACCAAAGACCAAAGACCAAAGACCAAAGATCATGGACTCACTAACGTACATGCAACTCCTGCAACGCAATCAGTCATTCAGACGATTGTGGATCGGGCAGGTGATCTCGGAACTCGGCAACTGGTTCAACTTCATTGCCGCGTTGGGATTGGTGCGTGTCGTTTCGAATGCCGCGCCGGAAGTCACGACGACGCTTCTGATCTGCCGTCTCGTGCCGTTCACGCTTTTCTCGCCACTGGCCGGCGCATTTGTCGATCGCTGGTCGCGGCGAACGGTGATGATCGTCACGGACATCCTGCGCGTGATCGTGGCGTTTGGTTTCCTGCTCGTGCGGCGGCCACAGGACTTGTGGATCGCGTATCTCTGCACGGCGTTGTTGTCGTTCTTCGGCACGTTCTTCGAAGCCGCCAAGAACGCCGCCGTGCCAAACATCACAGGCGAACGCGACTTGCTCGCCGGCAATGCGTTGATGTTCTCATCGCGCTTTCTGCTGATGTCGCTGGGCGCGGCGCTCGGCGGTTGGACCGCGTCGACCGTCGGTTACGAGTTGGCCTTCGTCATCAATGCGGTGTCGTTTTTGGCCTCGGCGTATTCCGTGTGGCTGGTCCCGGATGAGGAGACGAGGCAAGCCCCGACCGCGATCGTCGAAGCTAAGAAGCGCACTCTTTACGGCGGTTATTGGACCGACATTCGTGAAGGTTGGTCATACATCATCAGCCACGCGCCGGTGGCGACGATACTGTTGGTAAATATCGTCTGGGCCACGGGCGGCGGCGCGATCAGCCTGATTCTCGATCGACTCGGAGCTTTTGTTTTCGTAGGTCAGCATGGAATCAATGCCGACTCGGCGATCGGTGTGTTGTACTTCGCAAACGGTTTGGGATTGTTCGTCGGCATGATGATCGCGCGTCGGGTCGGCATCTACTTCGACGCGAAGCGCCGCACGATCGCCTACATCGGTTGGAGTCTCTTAGTCCAGGGAATCTTTTTTGCACTGATGGGCCTGATGCCGTCGTTGTGGCTAGCATCGCTGATGCTTTTCATTTCACGAGTCTTGCTGGGGGCTGAGTTTGCCGTCCAAGAAACGCTCTTGATGCGTTTGGTGCCTGACTACCTGAGAGGACGGATTTCCACGACGGATCGCGCCGGAGAGATGTTGATTTGGAGTTTATCTACTGTCGTCGCGGGTTGGTCGCTTTATGCCATTACTCCGCGAATTTTAACTGTTGTCGCCGGCCTGCTCTCGGGCGTGGCCGGCATTTTGTGGTTTGCCATGTCTTCAGTGCACAGATCTGACACGGCAGTTGTTACAATCCCCGGCCATGCGCGTTAGACCCCGCCGCCGCAAATCAGTCGCGTTCTTTATCTCGCTGGGCGTCAGCCTGGTGATGCTGGCGATTGCGCTGCAAGTCGGGTGGATCCTGCTCAACCCGACCGAAGTTGTGTTGCTGGTCCTCGGGATCATCTTTTTTATCATTCTGATCTTCGGTCTCGTCCTGAACACGACATTCCTGATCCGCGAGATACGGCTCAACGAACAGCACGACGCTTTTATCAACGCCGTCACTCACGAGCTGAAGACTCCGATCGCTTCGATTCGCCTGTATCTCGAAACTCTGAAAACGCGCGATGTTGACGAAGAGCAGCGGCGCGAGTTCTACAACATCATGCTGGCCGACAGCGATCGCTTGCTGACGACCGTGGAACAGGTGCTGCGCGCGGGACGCACCGGTCACCGGCGACGCCGGATTGCGAATAGTGTAATCAACGTCGACGAGATGGTGCGCGAATGTCTTGAACTGATCCGTGTTCGGTATGGGCTAAACGAAACCCACATCGCGTACAGTGAAACGCTCGACGGAAAAGGCGCGCGCGTTACCGGAGATGCGGACGAACTGCGCGCGGCGTTCTCGAATTTGTTGGACAATGCGGTGAAGTATTCGGATGACGAGGTGCACGTTTCCGTCTCTGTTGCGGCCATTGACGACAACCGCGTCGCGGTGCGCGTGGCCGACAAAGGCATCGGCATTCCGAGTGCGCAACTGAAGCGGATCTTCAAACGGTTCTATCGCGTGCCCGGTCGTTTTATGGCGCGCGTGAAGGGAACGGGACTCGGCCTGTTCATTGTTCATTCGGTGGTCCGCAAACATGGCGGGCGGGTTTTCGCCGAAAGCCCCGGGCTGGGCCATGGCAGCACGTTTACGATTCAACTTCCACGGGTGTAATAACGAATGACCGCAGTCTTAATAGTCGAGGACGAGAAACATCTGGCTGACGGGTTGCGCTACAACCTGATAGCGGAAGGTTATGACGTCGACATCGCCGGCACGGGTGAAGAGGCTGCAAAACTCCTGCTCGAACGTCGCAAAGCGTACGACGTAGTAGTGCTCGACGTGATGCTGCCGGGCATGGACGGTTTCACGCTCGCGTCGAGTCTGCGTCAAAAAGGACAGTTCGTTCCGATCTTGATGTTGACCGCGCGCAATCGGCCCGAAGACGTGTTGCGTGGTTTTGAAGCGGGCGCTGACGACTACCTGCCGAAACCGTTCGATCTCGCAGTGTTGCTGGCCCGGATTCATGCGTTGCTGCGCCGGCGCGAATGGCTGCGCAAGGATCGCAGCGCCGCGTTGGAACCGTCGTCAGTTGGAAGTCCGAACATTGTCGGTTTCGGAAACAGGACCATCGACTTCGACGCGCTTGAACTTCGCTCCGGCGAACAGATTGTAAATTTGACGCTGATGGAAGCCGAACTGCTTCGTTATCTCATCAACCACGACGGCCGCATCGTCTCGCGCAGCGCGATCCTGGAAGACGTGTGGGGCCTCCGTGAAGATACAGACACGCGCGCTATCGACAACTTCATCGTTCGCCTGCGGAAATACATCGAAGACGAGCCTTCACGGCCACGTCACCTGCTGACCGTTCGGGGTGTGGGGTACAAGTTCGTTTCGGAAACGGCTGCGGCCGAACAATAATCCCTGAGACATCTCTGTGTCCTCTGCGTCCCTTTGTGTCCTCGGTGTCTTTAAGACTTAGAGAACGCAAAGATAAGACGCAGAGGACACAGAGGTAACACTCGATTGCCGCAGCCGTGGATAGTTAACTCGACGCGACGATCAATGAGGCGTGAACGCCGAGCATGTCGGAAAAGTCTTTCGAGTAGATCGTCGATACTTTCCTGACCCTGCCGATCTTCTCAACCAACTCTTCATTCGAAATGAATCCATTTTCAGTGTGGGCGACGGCCCAGGTGGGAATGTGCGAAGCAGTGCGCAACAGGTCTTCGACGAAACCGAGATACTGCTGTTTGCTTTGCACGCGCGAGCCGAGCCGCGCTTTTTGCGTTCTTTCGAGATCGATCCAGAAGTCGTCGCCGCCGCGCAGCCATTCTTCACGCCAGCTCACGATCGGGTCTCGCCCGCTCGTAGGTTGCGTGATCGGCATCGGCAGCCGCAGGAAAAGCAGATCGGTGTGATGTCGCTCGGCGACAAAGTTTCGCACGTCCTGGTTGCTCGACTGGTTGCGCATCGCGTTGTCGTGCGGCGTGGGAAGACACGCAAGCATTTGACGAAACGTCTCGGAAAGCGCGAGCGGCTGGCGCAAGTTGCGTGTTTGTTCGTCAAAAGACAGAACGTAGTCGCCGACCATCATCGCGGCGGTCAACGCGAGCGCGCGCTTGTATGGTTCGAGCTGTTCGGCGTTGAAGCGCACGTTATCGAACCACCATGCGTCACTTTCGTTGAACCACTTGAGCAGCGCGGGATTGCCGAGCGTGTCGCGCGGGACGTAAGCATCGTCCAGCAGCATTTCGAGATGGGGTTCTCTTAGCTGTTCGGTATTGTTCTCGACCAGCGCGCACGCTTTTGTATACGACCAGAGCATCGGATCGTTAGCTGCGATGCGGATGCGCCAGTTTTTTAGCTGGACTATCAGGTCCGGTTCGCCGGTGAAGGGCAGTGCGACCGACGAAAACTTAAGCCGCCGCAGCACGCCCAATTCAAACGCCAACCATCCATTATGAAACTGCATAGGTCTCTAAGTGTTCAGCGAAAGAAACATCTGTACAACACTGGGATCGAACTCAATTCCGGCGCGATTCATCAGTTCGCGTCTCGCGCCTTCTTCCGAAAACGCTCGCCGGAAAGGTCGTGTCTCCGTGAGTGCCGCATAAGAATCGGCGACGCGCAGTATCCGCGCGGCAAGCGGAATCTCTTCCCGCCGTAACGCATCCGGATAGCCCGCGCCGTTCCACCATTCGTGATGCCAACGCACGAGCAATTGCGCCGCGCGATCAGCGCCGACACGCGACGCCTCGCGTTCGCCGATCACCGGATGACGCGCCAGATCGAGTCGCTCTTCGGGCGTTAGCGCGCGACTCGCCTGAATATACTCGCGTTCCATCGCCACCTCGCCGAGGTCATGCAACAACGCCGCGGCGTACAGCGAGCCGCGATCATGCCGCGCGAGATGAAACGCATGCGCGATGTCGTCGGCGATAGTCGCGACGCGTTGCGCGTGTGGGTTCTCGTAACGCTCAAAACGATCGACAGTCTTAGCGAGCTGCGCGAACGCCTCGCCTGCGGATTTATCGATCAGCTCAACAGTTTCGATTGCCGCCATCGCGTCTATCTTAATCTCCTTTTAGTTCTCGTAACAGTTCGCGCGCCTTGCGATTGTTTGGATCGGCCGCCGCGGCGCGTTCCGCCTCACCGCGCGCGCGAATGACGAAACCGAGATCGCGAAACAACTGGGCCAACATTACTCGATACTCCGCGTTTTGTGGATCGAGCCTGATGGCCGCTTGCAGTTCGGCTTCGGCGGCGCGCCGCGTGTGCTCCTGCGCGGCGAGCATCTGTCCGTAGTAGGCGCGATAACGTGGCTCGTTTGGCGCGAGCCGGGCAGCGGAGGCAAATAGTCCGGCGGCAACGCTGCGCTGGCCTTGTTCGAGCGCGGCAAATCCTTCTTTGAAGTCGTTTTCCGCACGTTGAATGGGTGAAAGACCAGGTTCGACAGGCGTCGTGCCGGCGTCGGATGCAGACGGAGGCGCGGTCGGCGCAGAGGCCGTTGCTTTTGGCGTTGCGTTGGAGACTTGTTGCGCTTTTTTGCGTGACTGGAGCTTTCTGTCGTAGTTGGCGCGCAGGCCCTCGTCACGGAGCGTATCGTAAGCCTGGGTGATCCTGGCAAATGCCGACTCGATGCGGCCGACCAGCGCCGGCTCAGTTTTGTGAAATCTGTCCGGGTGATAACGCCGGGCGATCTCGTAATAAGCGGATTTTAACTGTTCAGCCGGCGCGCTTGTTTCAACTCCGAGCAGGTCGTAATAAGTCTCAGCCTTTCGCAGACGATCGAGAAAGTCTTCGATATTCTCCGGAGCAGCTTTGACCGGAGTTTCGTCTTTGACCGGTGTCTCCTCGACAACCTTCGCCGCCATTCTTCGTTCGGCTTCGAGCAACAGCGCGTTGACGTCAATGTTCAAATTTACTGCTTCGTTCAGATGAGATCGCTCGTCAAATTCCCACGTCCCGTTCGCCATCATGAGCGAAAAACGAAGAATATCGGAGATTTGCCTGGTTTGAGCTTGTTCGGCGGCAGTGTGGGTCAACAAGTTCTCCTGACAGAGGGCCTTGGCTAGTTCAAGATCCGACAAATTGTCCGGAAAAGGCGCAAGTTGTGACGCCGAGAACTGGCCCGTCTTCACGAGATGTCCGCGGAGACGCAAATCCCGCACGTTCGACGCCGCAAAAACAAGAATACCCTTGTAAAAATAAGCGGCGACTTTGACCCGGTCCTGTTCGACACTCAATCTGCCGCTGAGAGATTTCGCCGAAATTTCACGTATGACTTCCGCGAGTGGTCGTTCGGTGAGTTGGCCATTCATCCCGGCTGGGCATCATAGCGCAGGCCGCAAATCCGGTAAATCTGCATCTTGAAGGTAGACACGGATGAAACCCTGATTCTATAGTGATGCTACCCAATCGGCCCCCATAGGAATTGAACTTCAAGCAGGGTGTGTGATCTATATGGACGACACAGCGCGGGAAAGTGTCTACGAAATCAGCGACACGGATAACGGCAATACGGCGGCCCTCAATTCGCAGGAACGGGTCGATCTTCTGATCAGGGAGTTAAGAAAACGGACGGCCGAGCTGGAAGAGGCTAATCGTGAATTGCGGCGAGTTTCTCATTATCGATCTCTATTTCTCGCCCGTATGTCTCATGAATTGCGGACGCCGCTCACTTCGATACTCGGTTTCAGCGAGATCCTGCTCGATCAGGAAGAACTGACTGACGCGCAGCGACGGTTTTGTCAAAAAGTTCAGGATTCAGGGTTTCAACTCCAGGCGAGCCTGAATCAATTGGTCGATCTCTCGCGCATCGAGGCGGGACAGACAGAGGTCTTTTTGCAGGAGTTTTCACTGCGCGAGACGGTGCGGGAGTCTTGCGCGGCGGCGGCGCGGATGGCGCAGAAGCAGCAGGTGAAGATCGATTACGAGGTCGCGCCTGAGATCACCACCGTCGTTTCCGATCAGGGAAAGTTGCGGCAAACGATCTTCAACTTTATCGCGTGGGCCGTGAGCCGCAGCCCGGCGGGTGAGTCCGTTATGGTCAGCGTCGATCTGGATCAACCGGGAATGCTCGCGATCCGGGTGAAAGATAACGGCGACGTCCGTTCGGACCCGGCGAGTGCTTTCGATCCCGAGCATGCTACGACGGGCCACGAACCAAACATCAACGAACTTGGTATTATCATTGGCAGAAAATTGCTCGAATTAATGGAAGGCAAAGTCGTGCTGGAAAACTGTGTGCCCAAAGGTCTCCAGGCGACGATTCGGATACCAGCGCGTCCTGCGAAGGGGTAAAGACCGACACAAATAGATGACAGAGATCAAAGTTCGTGAATGCACAACCATCGAAGAGTTTGATAGTTGTATTAACCTCCAGCGGGAAGCTTTTGGGCTGCCGGACCTGGAGATCTCGCCGCGCCGTCACTTAATAGTTTCTCGACAAGCCGGAGGCTGGACGCTCGGCGCCTTTGCAGGCGATCGGATGGTCGGCTTCGTCCATCATCTCGCCGCCGTGCGGCCCGACAACGAGATTTACGGATATTCACACGTGATGGCGGTCGCGCGTGATTACCAAAATAAGGGCGTCGGCGCGCGCTTGAAATGGGCGCAGCGAGCAAAAGCGATGAGCGAAGGCCGGAGCTTTATCAAGTGGACCTGGGATCCGATGCAGTCGCGTAACGCGCACTTCAATCTCAATCGGCTCGGCGTGCTGGTCCATGCTTATGTCGACAACTTTTACGGTTTTGACTATGACGGCGATCGATCTGAACCAGTGGGGTTGCACAGCGATCGACTCTTTGCGAGTTGGCGCCTGAATTCTCCGCGCGTGGTGGCGCTTGGCGAAGGACGCGAGCATCCGATCGATGCCGAACCCGTAAAAGCAATCGCGATACCCGCCGAGTGGGGAGCTTTCGTCAAGAACAACCCGCAAGCAGCCGTTGCCGAACAGGCACGCGTGCGGAGTGAGTTTCAAAACGCGTTTGCCGAGGAATTGATTTGCGCCGGACTCGAGCGCGGCGCAGAACAATCGCGTTACCTGTTGTATCGACCGGGCGATCTCTCATGACCTTTACCAAGTTCGATCGTTACGTTGACCGGCACGCAGGGAATTTCACCGAGCGGTTGCAAAGCATTTGCCGAATGCCGTCGGTGGCCGCGCGCGGCACCGGAATGCGCGCTATCGCCGAGAACGTCGAACAGATGATGCAGCGTGTCGGCATGGGGACGCGCTCGTTTCGCGTGGGCAGCGGGTATCCGATCATCTATGGCGAGTGCGGCAGTGGACCAAAGACTTTCGTGGTCTATGGTCATTACGACGTGCAGCCGGTGGGCCATCTGACCGATTGGCGCTCCGGACCTTTTGCGGCGACGATTCAGGACGGAAAGCTCTACGCGCGTGGCGCGTCCAACAGCAAAGGCGATCTGATCGCGCGGCTTGCAGCCGTCGAGGCGTATCAAAAGACGTTTGGCAAACTGCCTGTCACGTTGCGGTTCATCGTCGAGGGCGAGGACGGTTTGGGCAGTCCAAGTCTTTATCGGTTTACCGAGGAGAACGCGGAACTGTTGAAGGCTGACGGTTGTTTGTGGGACGAGGGTTCGCGCGACACGAAAGAGAACCCGATCGTCAGTCTCGGCTTCAAAGGCATCACTTTTCTCGAACTCCGCTCGTTTGGCGCGCGTTCGGATCTGCATTCGAAGTGGGGGGCGATCGTTCCGAATCCAGCGTGGCGTTTGGTCCAGGCGCTGGCGACGATCACGTCGCCCAAGGGCGTGATCACGATCGATGGTTTTTCGTCACACATCGCGCCGATCAGTGAAGAAGACGTCGAGGTCCTGAAGCTGATCGAACTGGACGAAGCGGGATTGAAGAAAGAGTTTCGCATCGGCGGCTGGGTCAGGGCGATGAAAGGGCCGACGCTGGTCAAGGAGCACATCTTTGGCGCGACCTGCACCATCTGCGGCATTCACACGGGTCACACGGAAGCAGGCGCAAAGACAGTGTTGCCGAGCATGGCGATGGCGCGTCTGGATTTCCGTCTCGTGCCTGATCTGACGGCGCAGATCGTCGTCGATCTGTTGCGCGCGCATCTCGACGTGCGTGGGTTCAAAGACATCGAGATCATCGAACTGGGAAGCGCGCCCCTGGCGAAGTCGTCGGCGAAGTCGCGCGTGGCGCGTGCCGTGATCGATTCGACGATGGAAGTTTACGGCCGTCCGGCGCTGGTCTATCCGATGGACCCGTCGAGTGGACCAGTGGGCGCGGTTTGCGGCGTGTCGCAACCGGCGACGCCCGTCGCGTCATTTGGCACGAGCTACGCCGGATCGAATCCTCATGGACCAGACGAGAACATCCGCATCGACGATTTTCTCCAAAGCATCAAGCTCATCGGACGCGTGATTCACAAACTCGCGGCCTCGCGGTCAAAACCCGTGAGCGAAGGGCACGAGGACACCAGGTCCACTGCGCCGCTGCCGAAGTTGAAACACTAGCCACAAAGAGGCACAAAGGAGGAGTGATTTTTGCCTGTTAAGGGAATCGCGCGCGAGATCGAGAAACTGAGAGACGAGATTCATCGTCACGACGAGCTTTACTACGTCAACGAGCAACCTGAGATCTCCGATCGCGATTACGACCTGCTGCTCGAAAAGCTCAAGAAGCTCGAAGAAGAGAATCCTGAATTAATCACGCCCGATAGTCCGACGCAGCGAGTCGGCGGCCGTCCTGCCGAGGGTTTTCCCGAGGTGGTCCACACCCGCCAGATGCTCTCGCTCGACAATAGCTACAACATCGACGAGCTGCGCGCGTTTGACGAACGTTGCCAACGATTGGCAGAAGGCCGCTCGTTTGAATACGTCGCCGAATTGAAGATCGACGGTTTGTCACTCTCTTTGCGCTACGAAAACAGCGTGTTGACGCGTGGCGTGACGCGTGGCGACGGGCGCATCGGCGAAGACGTGACGCAAAACGCGAAGACGATTCGCAGCGTGCCGTTGCGTCTCAAGCCGGAAGCGAAACGCATCGACTCTGCGCTCGAAGTGCGTGGCGAAGCTTTCATCCCGCTCGAAGTGTTTGAACGGACCAACGCCGAACGAGAAGAGCAGGGCGAGCCGCGTTATGTGAATCCGCGCAACGCGGCGTCGGGCGCGATTCGTCAACTCGATTCGCGGTTGGTCGCGCGCCGTAAACTCGACATGTTCGCCTACGATCTGCTCGTCGGCGGACGCAAGCCGTTTCCGTCGCATTGGGAAGCTTTGGCGTGGCTGGAAAAAGCAGGTTTTCGCGTCAATCCGCATCGCAAACTCTGCGAGACGATCGACGAAGTGATCGATTTCGCCAACGAGAAGGAAGCACTGCGCGACGACCTGGGTTACGAGATCGACGGCCTCGTCGTGAAGATCAACTCGACCGCGCTGCAAGACGAATTCGGCACGACATCAAAAGCTCCACGTTGGGCCATTGCGTATAAGTATCCCGCTCGTCAGGCGTCAACAAAGGTGCTCACGATCGACGTGCAAGTAGGCCGGACAGGCGCGCTGACTCCGGTAGCGAATCTTGAACCGGTGTTTCTCGCCGGCACGACGGTTTCGCGAGCGACGCTACACAATTACGACGAGATCGAGCGCCTGGACATAAGGGAAGGCGACTGGGTGATGATCGAAAAGAGCGGTGAGATCATCCCGAAAGTGCTCAGCGTTATTAAGTCCAAACGTAAAGGGAGACTAAAGAAATTTGTTCCGCCGGCAAATTGTCCCGTGTGTGGTGGACTGATCTCGCGTCCCGAAGGCGAAGTCGTGGCGCGTTGTGTTGCCGCCGATTGCCGCGCGCAACTCGTCGGCCGTTTGTTGCACTTCGCGTCGCGTCGCGCGATGCGTATCGAAGGTCTCGGCGACGTGCTGGCGATTCAGTTATGCGACGCAACCCTGGTTAAAGACGCCGGCGATCTTTACTCGTTGACGCTGGACCAGGTCGCCGCCCTCCCGCGGATGGCCAAGAAATCCGGCGCCAACCTGCTCGAACAGATCGAGGCGAGCAAATCGCGCGAACTGGCAAACCTGGTCTACGCGCTCGGAATTCGCCACGTCGGCGAACGAACCGCCGGCATACTCGCGCACGAAATGGGCTCACTCGATCGCCTTATCGAAGCGACTGTCGAAGAGCTGGACGCGATACCGGAGATCGGACTTACGGTCGCCGAAAGTGTGCGCGACTGGTTTGACGATGAAGGAAATCGCGCACTTTGTGATAGGCTGCGCGCCGCCGGGGTGAAAACCGAGTCGAGCCACAAGAGCAGCGCGACGCTCGACGAACGATTCGCCGGCAAGCAATTTGTGTTGACCGGCACGTTGTCGAGTTTTACGCGTGACGAAGCGCGAGCGCTGATCGAAGCGCGCGGCGGGCGAGTGAATTCTTCGGTCAGCAAGAAGACCGATTACGTCGTCGCCGGCGAAGCAGCCGGATCGAAACTCGACAAAGCGGAGTCACTCGGCGTGACCGTGATCGACGAAGACGCGTTTACGAATATGTTGGACTAGAGCGCGTGTTCTGTTCTTAACGCAGCAGAGAAGACTTCAATGTAGGTAAGCATCGAAACGGAGTGACCGAATGAGCAATCCCGAACCGACTAAAAACCTGGATCTCCTTTACACGCTCTTTTGCGACGACGTGCGTCTCGAAGCAGGCAACAAGCTGTCGTTCATGGGTGTTTTCCAGAACATCCTCGTGCAACAGATACCCGTTTCGTTGATCAAATTTGCGGTGGTGAATCACTGGCAGGGAAGTGGCAGCTATCTTTCCGAGGTGCGCATCCTCACTCCCGATCGGAAACAACCGATCGTCGTCTCGCAACCGACACGGTTCGAGATCGCGTCAGGCGGTTACGCCGATAACATCAGCTTCTTTGTGAACGTGACATTTCCGACGGCAGGGAAATACGTCGTTCAGACTTTGATCGATTCGACTTTATTTCAGGAGCAGGTGTTGACCGTCTCCGACGTCGCCGAACCCGAAATGCTGGGGACGTCGGAGGCAGTCAATTGAGATGAATGATGGCAGGTCGGCCCTAGCCAACTTCGATGTTAAAGAGCTTGATTTTGGAATTGAGTGTGGTGGCTTTAATGCCCAGAAGTCTCGCTGCCTTGGCCTGATTACCGCCGGTTTCTGACAGCGCCATTTTTATCAGGTGAGTCTCGAACCGCTGCACCTCGTCGTAGAAATTGATTCCTCCAAGTATATCCAAGGGCTTAAGCCGGGTTGCTTCTTCGGTGAACGCCTTGTCACGAGCGAGTGTTTCTGCTTCGTTCAACAGAGCATCGGCCAGGTCGACGACCCGTTGAATGCGGTCGCGGTCTGGTCGCTCGGCAAGTTTCAGACGTACAGTTCTCTCAGGCGTAATGCCTGGATGTTCCAACAGAGCTGCTTGATCGACGTTCATTAATACTCCCCTTTCAGAACTGACCTCTTGTTAGGAAAACACCGGTCTCCGAAAATCCGTGACAATTATTTTTTAGATGGAATGTGAGGGCTAAATAGTTGTTATTGGTGCGGATGAGAGGACTTGAACCTCCACGATGTCACCATCACAGGCTTCTGAGACCTGCGCGTCTGCCAGTTCCGCCACATCCGCATGAGACGAGGTGCCCATTATGCGAATGCATGGCAAGAGTGTCAAGAATGCTATTGAGCGCCAACGGCGCGGTATAAGGTAGCCAGGGGTGAGCGCCTGGGCGCGCGAACCCCTGGTTTGATTTGGAAGAAGCGCGCGAGCTCTGAAAGAGCGACAGAATTCGGGATTGATTCTGCCGCACTTTCAGTGCTGGACCCCTTATGGCTGTTGATCCAGGGGCGGCGTGGTCGCTTCGCTCCCACTTGCCCCTGGCTACCGTATCGCGCGCCGTTGGCGCTACCAATGACCACGCCGTTGGCGCTACCAATGACCACGCCGTTGGCGCTACTCATGCCGCGCCGTTGGCGCTATTCATACCGCGCCGTTGGCGCTGGGCTCTAATGAGTTATTATAAATCCCGATGACTGAAGGCCACCTCGGGGCACGACTGGCGCACGTCCGAGCGCAAATTGATACGGCAGCCCAAAAATGCGGACGTTTGCCCCAGGAGGTCACGTTGATCGCCATCAGCAAGACCCATCCTGCTTCCATCATGAGACAAGCCATCGAACTCGGCGCCACCGACATCGGAGAGAATCGCGTCCAAGAAGCTGAACAAAAAATTAACGAGGTGGGTCGAACGGCCGCGCGTTGGCACCTCGTCGGCCACCTCCAAGCCAACAAAGCGCGCCGCGCAGTTCAGCTTTTCGACGTTATTCATTCGCTGGACTCGCTGGAACTGGCTCACCGGCTGGATCGTTTGTGCGGCGAAGAGGCCCGGGAAAACCTGCCCGTGCTGATCCAGGTTGACCTCGGTCATGAGGCGACGAAGTCGGGAATTAGCGAAGACGAAGTGCCGGCGTTGATCGAAGGACTGGCCGGTCTGCAACGGATCGATCTAGTAGGCCTGATGACGCTGCCGCCGTTTTTTGACGACCCGGAACAGGCGCGGCCATTCTTTCGCCGGCTGCGTGAATTGCGCGACGAGCTTGGCGCGCGCGGAGTCTTCGGCGATCGAAAAGGCGAGTTGTCGATGGGTATGACGAATGATTTCGCAGTCGCGATTGAAGAAGGAGCGACGATGGTCCGGGTGGGCACGGCCATCTTTGGCAACCGTTAATCGATGATAGCAATTGAAAGAATCTTCTGGTTTCTTGACTCGGCCTTTATCGCCTTTATCGTCGCCGTCATACTATTGATGATCGTTCGTATGATCGTCGATAAAGCGGATCTCAATCCCTTTGGCGCCACTCATCGCACGGTGCGCCGGATGACCGACACCCTTGTCTTCCCGGCGCGCGGCGCGTTGCGCGAATTTCGCGCCGATCCGAAGTTTGCGCCACTGATCGTGATCGTCGTTGTCATCCTCTTCGGCTTTATGGGGGTGCAGTTTCTCGGAATTCTCGAACTCACCGTCATAAATACCTTCATAAGTTTGGAGCGCGGGAACATTCCTGCCGTCATCGGAACAATTCTTTACGGCCTGATCTCGGTCTACATCCTGATCATATTCGTTCGCGTGATCTTCTCGATGGCTCGGGTCAGTTACACGAACCGTGTCATGCGCTTTCTCGTTAACCTAACGGAACCGCTGCTTGGACCATTGCGGCGAATGATTCCGCTGGTAAGGCTCGGGTCGATGGGAATGATGGACATCTCTCCCATCGTGGCATTCATCATTCTTTGGGTGATTCAAGCGGCGATTAGCGGAACGTTGTTGAGAGGAATGCGCTTTTGAACGGTACGGAAGTTTCCCATTACAGGATTTTGGAGAAACTCGGCGCGGGTGGAATGGGTGAGGTTTATCTTGCCGAAGACATGAAGCTCGGCCGCAAGGTCGCAATCAAGATCCTGAGCGCGGAGTACACCACCAATAAGGATCGTCTCCATCGTTTCGAACAGGAAGCTGCCGCTGCTTCGAACCTGAATCATCCCAACATTCTCACGATCCACGAAGTCGGCGCCGACGACGGCCGCCACTTCATCGCCACCGAGTACATCGACGGCGTGACGCTCCGGCAAAAAGCTGCCGAAGCGCCGCTGGAGATACGCGAGATACTCGACATCGCGATCCAGGTCGCCAGCGCGCTCGAAGAAGCGCACTCGGCGGGCATCGTCCATCGCGACATCAAGCCTGACAACATCATGGTGCGCCGCAACGGCTACGTGAAGGTGTTGGATTTTGGTCTCGCGAAACTGACCGAGACTGTCGATCGAAGCCCGCTGGATCCTGACGCCGCGACGCGCGTGCTGGTTCATACCGACGCCGGCGTCGTGATGGGGACGTCGCATTACATGTCGCCCGAACAAGCGCGCGGCAAACCGGTCGACGCTCGCAGCGACATCTGGAGTCTCGGCGTCGTCATCTACGAGATGGTTGCAGGCCGCACTCCGTTCTCGGGCGAAACGTCGACCGACGTCATCGTCGCGATTACTCAGAAAGAACCGCCGCCACTCGCGCGCTTCGCCCCATCCGTTCCCGCGGAACTCGACTGGATCGTCAACAAAGCGCTGCGCAAAGATCGCGACGAGCGTTATCAAACGATCAAAGAGTTGTTGACCGATCTGCGCCGGCTGAAACAACGGCTCGAGTTCGAGCAGGAGCTTGAACGAACGTCGTCGCCGGGCATGGTCACGAAATCGACCGTCAGCACCGTCGCCGCGCCAACCATCCAGGATCGCGCAATGAACACGGCGCAGAAGACGGTCACGCACGTTTCGAGCGCCGAATACATCGCGACCGGAATCAAACGTCACAAGATCGCCGTGGCCTTGATCGTGCTCGTGGTCGTGACGGCGGTCGCCGGCGGATACTACATCTACGCGCATCGCACCCAGCCGCTCACCGAACGTGACACCGTTTTGCTTACCGACTTCGTCAACACGACAGGCGAACCAGTATTTGACGGCACGCTCAAACAGGCACTCGCCGTCCACCTGGGCCAGACGCCTTTCCTGAACCTGTTTCCCGAAGACCGCGTCCGCGAAACCCTGCGTTTCATGGGCCGCTCGCCCGAAGAGCGAATCACGCGCGACATCGGCCGCGAGATCTGCGAACGGCAGGGAATCAAGGCGATGTTGACGGGCACGATCGCGAGCCTGGGCAGTAATTACGTGATCACGTTGGAAGCGATCGATCCTCGTTCCGGCGATCCGATCGCGCGCGAAAACGCGGAAGCTGAGAGCAAGGAAAAAGTGCTCGCCGCGCTTGGCACGGCAGCGTCGAACCTGCGCCAGAAGTTGGGCGAGTCGCTCAGTTCGATTCAGAAATATGACGTCAGTATCGAACAGGCCACGACTTCGTCGCTCGAAGCATTGAAGGCGTATGCGATGGGCGACGAAGAACGCCGCCAGGGACGCGCCCGCGAATCGCTGGTTTTTTACAAACGCGCTATCGAACTCGATCCGAACTTCGCGATGGCGCACGCTCGCATCGGCGTCCACTACTTCAACCAGGAACAGATCGAAACCTCCAGGCAGTACATCCAGAAGGCCTACGAGCTTCGCGATCGCGTCAGTGAACGCGAACGGCTCTACATCGCGGAGAAGTATTACAACTACGTCACCGGCGAGCGCGACAAAGCGGTCGAGACACTGCAAACGTGGGTCAAGCTCTATCCGGACGACTTCGTGCCGCACAACAATCTCTCGATCAACTACAAGATTCTGGGACGTCACGATGAGGCGCTGCGCGAGTCGCTGGAGGCGGTGCGTTTGAGTCCGAACAATACCTCGGCGCGAGTCAACGTGATCAGCAGCTTTATCTCGCTCGGCCGGTTTGACGAAGCGGAGCAGGCGATCGGTGAGCTGGCAAAAATCAACCCGGACATGCTGAACGTGCATGCGTCGACTTACTTTCTGGCTTACGCGCGCGGCGATCGGGCGGTGATGGATCGCGAAGTCGAGTGGTCCAAAGGCAAACCGGAAGAGGCTGATTTCACTGCTTTGCGCAGCGCTAATGCGATCGCCGACGGCAAACTCAAACAGGCGGATGAACTGGCGAAGCGCGCGGTCGAGATGTTCAAGAACCAGAATCGAATCGAGAACGCGTCGAATGTTTTGCTCAGTCTAGCCGGTAGCCAGGCGATGTTGGGCAGGTGCCAGCAGGCCAAAGAAAACATGACTGCGGCACTGGCGCTGTCGCGTGGCGGACTTGGCCTCGCGAACGCCGCGATGATCTATGCGGCTTGCAATGATGCGAGCCGGGCCCAGTCAATGATCGACGCGGCCCGTGCCGCGCAGCCGGAGAATACTTTCCTGACGTCGATTGTCGCGCCCATGTTGCGGGCCGAGATCGAGAAGAGTCGCGGTAATACTGCCGAGGCGATTCAGGTGTTGGAGTCGATACGCACCTACGATGGAGGCGAGGTTACCGGTTTGTCCAATACCTTCATGCGCGGCGAGTTGTATCTCCGTCAGAAACGCGGTCATGAGGCGACGGCTGAGTTTCGAAAAGTTCTGGAAAGCAAGGGCATCGACTCGTTTTCTCCGTTCCATGCTCTCGCGCACGCCGGCATCGCCCGGGCCGCCGTCATCAACGGCGACACAGGCGCGGCTCGCAAGGCTTACCAGGATTTCTTTGCGCGCTGGAAGGACGCCGATCAGGACCTCCCGGTCCTCGTCCAGGCCCGCAAAGAATACGAGCAACTGAAGTAGAACTTCGTACTTTGATCTTTGTACTTTGTGCCTTCGGCTGGTATTTTTTAGGGCTGCAAAGTACTAAGCACAAAGCTCAAAGCACAAAAGGCACTTAATACTTCAGAAGGATCTGGATAAATGTCAGGACATTCCAAGTGGCATAGTATTAAACACAAGAAAGGCGCGCTCGATGCCAAGCGCGGAAAACTGTTCACGAAGTTTATTAAAGAAATCACCGTCGCGGCGCGCACCGGCGGCGGCGATCCGGACGCCAATGCACGCCTGCGCAAGGCCATTCTCGATGCCAAAGGCGGCAACATGCCCAACGACACGATCGATCGCGCGATTCGTCGTGGCACCGGTGAAGAAGAAGGCGTCAACTACGAAGAGATCACTTACGAGGGATACGGTCCGGGCGGTGTCGCATTGCTGATTGAGTCCCTGACCGATAATCGCAACCGCACGGTCGCGGAAATCCGGCACCTGTTCTCGAAGAACGGCGGAAACCTCGGCGAAAGCGGTTCGGTCGGTTGGATGTTCGAGAAGAAGGGTTACATCGTCGTCGAGAAAGCGGCGAAGTCCGAAGAAGAACTTTTTGAACTCGCCATCGAAGCAGGCGCCGACGATCTGCGCGACGACGAAGACAATTTCGAGATCCTCACTTCGCCGGATGCTTTCGAAGGCGTGCTGACGGCCGTCAAAGGCGCGGGTATCGAACCGCAAGCCGCCGAAGTCGGGATGATGCCGCAGAACTACATCAAACTCGAAGGCGCCGACGCGCGCCAGATGTTGAAGCTAATGGAAGCGCTCGAAGATCACGACGACGTGCAAAAGGTTTCCGCCAACTTCGACATCAGCGAAGCCGATATGGCGGCGGCTTAAGCCACGGATTTATCCGATAGCTCAGGCTCTTCAGATTTAACAGGCTCGCCCATCACTATCCGTACATTGTGAGTCGCTTCGTCGTCCGTGAGTGCGATGGCGTTGTCCTTTTGGACCACGCCGTCGACTTCGACTGTCACCACGCCGCGATTCACGCCCAGTGGGTTCTCGACCTTGATTCGATAAACAGCGCCTTTGCGGCGATAAGTGATCTCGAAATCGCGCCACCAGCGTGGCACGCACGGATCGATTTGCAGCCGTGTGCTTTCGAGTTTGAAACCGAGTATCGATTCGAGCCCGGCGCGATACATCCAGCCTGCTGACCCTGTGTACCACGTCCAACCACCGCGGCCGGTGTGCGGCGGAACTGCATAGACGTCTGCCACGGCGACGTACGGTTCGACCTTGTATTTGTGCAAACCGGCGCGTGTCGACGAGTGATTGATCGGATTAAGCAACGAGAAGAGTTCGCCCGCGCGTTCGCCGTCGCCGAGTAACGAATACGCGATCATGGTCCAGATCGCAGCGTGCGTGTATTGCCCGCCGTTTTCGCGCACGCCCGGAACGTAGCCTTTGATGTAACCAGGATCGAGAGTGCCTTTGTCGAACGGCGGCGTGAAGAGAATCACGAGTCCGTCACCACGCCTGATCAAATACTCTTCGACAGCCGCCATCGCGCGGCCCATGCGATAGTGATCCGACGCGCCGGAGATCACCGACCACGATTGCGCGATCGAGTCGATGCTGCATTCCTCGTTGCGCGAAGATCCGAGCGGCGTTCCGTCGTCGAAGTAGGCGCGTCGATACCAGTCGCCGTCCCAGGCTTTTTCTTCGAGTGACTTACGCAGGTTGTCGAGATGTTTGCGATAGCGATTGGTGCGTGCTTTCTGTTTGCGCGATTCGACGTGTGGCGTGAACGCGGCGATCGTCGTATAGAGAAACCAGCCGAGCCAAACGCTTTCGCCTTTGCCCTGCTGTCCGACGCGATTCATGCCGTCGTTCCAGTCGCCGCCGCCCATCAACGGCAAGCCGTGTTTGCCGACCGGGAGACTGCGATCGAGCGCACGCGCGCAATGCTCGTAGACCGTGCCGGTCTCCTGCGAGATGGCGGGCTGCATGTAGACCTCGTGCTGATCGGGCTTGAGCGGCTCTTGCTCCAGGAAAGGCACCACTTCTTCAAGAACAGACGCGTCGCCAGTCACCTTTACATAGAACGCAGTGACAAAAGGCAGCCACACGAGATCGTCGGAAATGCGCGTGCGAACCCCGCGGCCACTCGGCGGATGCCACCAGTGTTGCACGTCGCCTTCTTTGAACTGATGAGCGCTCGCCAGCAGGATCTGGCGTCGCGCGATGTCAGGATTGCTGTAGACGAGGGCCATCACGTCCTGCAATTGATCGCGAAAACCAAACGCGCCGCCTGATTGATAGAACGCCGTGCGGGCCAAAACGCGGCACGAAAGTGTTTGATACAACAACCAGCGATTGAGCATCGTGTCGAGCGCCGGATCCGGTGTTCGCACCTCGACGGTGCTGAGCAGTTCTTCCCAATGGCCCAACACCTTTTCGAAAGCGGCGTTGACGTTGCCGGTCTGACGATACTGCGTGACCAGCGCTTGCGCCGCTTCCTTCGATTCGGCCTCGCCCAAGAGGAAGATGACTTCGCGCGCTGTTTGAGGCGGCAGGTCTACCTGGACGTGAAGCGCCGCGCAGGGATCGAGACCAGCGCCGTCGCGGCCTGCGAGTCCGACACGTCTGAGGGCCGCCGGTGATTCCGGTGATCGGTTGCGGCCCAGAAACTCTTTGCGATCGCAGGTGGCGCTTGCCAGTTCTTCACTCGTAGCCACAAAAGCGACGCGTTCGGCGAATTCGTTGTTGAATGGGTTTGTTGCAAAGATCGTAGCCGCTTTGCTGTCGATCTCGGTGATGATGTAAGGCGCTCCTGACGCGCGCAGAACGCCGAGCACCAGATCGTTGTACTGGATCACGGAGAGTCGTCGTTTGCGCTGAGTGCGATTCCGCAGACGCAATAGGAAGACTTTCACTGGCGCGTCGAGCGGAGAAAACAGCAACAGTTCCTGCGAGATTCCGTGACTCGTGTGCTCGAAGACCGAGTAGCCTTGTCCGTGCCTGACGATGTACGGCTCTCTTTCGCGAATCGGCAGCGGGGTCGCGGACCACACTGTGCCCGAGTCCTCGTCGCGCAGGTAGATCACTTCGCTTGGCGGGTCGCTCACCGCGTCGTTGGACCAGGGCGTCAAACGATTTTCGCGGCTGTTGACGGACCATGTGTAGCCACCACCGGTTTCAGTGACCTGAAAACCGAAATCGACGGAATTGCCGATGACGTTGGACCACGGCGCCGGGGTCCATTGTTCGGCGCCGAGTGTCGTCACGTACTCGCGTCCACCCTGGTTAAAGCCACCCAGCCCGTTGAAGAAAGTAAGTTCCGGAGGCGGGACCTGGAGTTCCGGATAGATCTGCGACGGCGCACGCGGCACGAGCAAAGGCGGCAACGGCTCTTCGACGCGCGGCCTCTCGATCTGATCTTCAAAACTGCCGCGATCTGCGACAATCACGACGCGCGCCACGGCGTGCAGCAGGATGCGATCGTGTTCGGGCATCTGGTCCGACCGTCGCAAGTAAACACCGCCCGGTTTGTCTTGCAGACCTTGCAAACCGCTGGTGCGGACGATCGTCTCCAACTCGCCATGCAGCACTTGCAGGTAGTCAGTCGGCGTGTCGTTGAGAATGACGAGATCGATCGTCAGTCCTTTGTAATGCAGGTATTCATGACATCGCACCAGCTTTTTGACGGTGCGCATATCCGCGGCCTTGTTGATGCGGACGACGACGATCGGCAGATCGCCGCTGATGCCGTACGCCCACAGGCTCGACTGCGATTTCGTGTTCAGCGAGAGCACGTGCGAACTCGGGCGCAGCGAAGGATCGGAATAAATGATGCGCGCGGCGAGGCGTTGGAACAGGTGCGCCTCTTCCGAGTCGATCTTGAGATGCGTCATCTCGACTTGCGCCTTGGTCCAGGCGAGACGCAGTTCGCGTTCGAAAATATTCGGATCGTGATACTTGTCGGCAAGCGCGAGTGCTTCTTCACGCGAATGCGCGACGGCGGTGCTGAACGAACAGCGCACGGTGTGATTCGGTTGCACACGCACGCGCCGTCGCAGGCTGAACACCGGATCGAGCACCGCGCCGGTGGTGTTTGAAAGCGGACGATCTTCCATCACGGCGATCGGATTACCCGGCGTTCGTCCGCGTCCTAAGAACCTGCCGCGATCGGTTTCGTACTGCACCGCCCCGATCGTTTCGCCTTCGACGACGACCACGTGAATTCCCCAGATGGGCCGCTCGTCTGAAGAACGTCGCCGGCGATGGGCCATGATCGCGTTCTCGTTGTGAACAAACTCAGTCTCGATGAACAGGTTGCTGAATGCCTGGTGCGCAGCGTCAGCCGCCGGGCTGGCCAGGACGACTTCCGCGTAGCTCGTCAGTTCGATCTCACGCACGCGCGTCGAATTGTTAGTGAGCGAAATACGGCGCACTTCGGCGTTGTCTTCCGCGGAAACAACCACTTCCATGCGCGTCGTGATGCCCGAATCGGTACGGCGGAAATCGGCCTTCTCTTCGGAGAACGCGACCTGGTACGCATGAGGCTTACTGCGCACCGGCTGATGTCCGGCGGACCAAACGCTGCCGCTGCGCACGTCACGCAGGTAAATGAACGCGCCCCAGTTATCGCGCGTCACGTCTTCACGCCAGCGAGTCACCGCGTTGCCGTCGCAATACGAGTAACCGGAGCCGGCAGTGGTGATCATGACATTGTAAACGCCATTCGACAGCAGTTGAGTGCGCGGCGTGTCGAGATTCGCCGATTCGTAAACACGAGTGATCATTCCTGGCATAGTTTGGACCACGCGTCCGGTCAACACTTCCTCGGCTCGCGGATGCGCCGCCGGCACGCCGACCGGGATTCGTTCCTGCAACAACAATTGCGTTGCCTGCACGGTCGGATCGGCGTGAAAGCGGTGAACTACGGCCGCGTCGTGAAGCACATTGCCGAGCGCGACGAGACTCATGCCCTGGTGATGGGCCATGAACGCGCGAATGATTACCGACTTCTGATTTTCAGGTAAGCGTTCGGCGGTGTAGTCAATCGATTCGTAGTAGCCATATGGGCCAAGCGCGCCTTCGCCTAGCAACCGCCGCAGGTTCTTCATGGCTTCTGCCGGATCGACGAGTGCGGCAAGCATCGTCGCGTAAGGAGCGACGACAAGGTTCTCGATCAGTCCGCGTTTCAAACCGAGACCGGGAACTCCGAATGGACCATACTGGTAGTTGAGATGAAGATCGCGCACGTTGTACGCCGCTTCCGAAATGCCCCACGGCACGCCGCGCTCTTCGCCGTACTCGATCTGGCGATCGACGATCGTGCGATAAGTCTCGGCGAGTAACGTGTTCGGATAGTTTCGCATCACCAGCAACGGCATCAGGTATTCGAACATCGTGCCGGTCCAGGAAATGAGCGCGCGTCCACCGTCGACTTTTGTGAGCGCGCGGCCCATGCGGAACCAGTGTTGTTGCGGCACGTCGCCTTTCGCGATGCCGACGAAGCTTGCGAGTCGTGCTTCGGAGGCGAGCAGATCGTAGTAAGACTCGTCAGGACGTGAGGTATTGACGTTGTAACCGATCGTGAACAGTTTGCGTTCCACGTCGAAGAGAACGCCGAAGTTCATCTCGTCGATTGTTTGATCGCAGCGACGGGCGAGACGGCTGAGTCGCGACAAGGCGTCTGCTGAGGCGCTTGCCGACTGTTCGAGTGCTTTTGTTAGAGCAGCGGCTGACGATGGCGGGTTTTCGAGGGCCGCGAGCTGGACCAGCAGGCGATCTGCGATCTGCGGCGCCTCTGCTAACGTCGGAACATGTTCCAGCGTTTGCAGAATTGAAGACCACTCCGGATCGTTTACCTGTGAACGCAGCGCAGTAAGCAGACGGCCCCAACTGGTGATCTGATCTGCGTCTCGGCGATGCGATGCGACCTGGTGTTTCAGTGCGCCTACCCACCAGCGCAGTTCTTTGAAGGTGGGTTCGCCGTGCTCGTGCGCGAGTGCGTTTACGATGTCTTCGATCTCGGCTGCGCGGCGCGTTAACGAGTCGAGCAGCGTGAACCACGAGACGAGATCGGCGTCGTCTTCAACTTCGAGCAGTTTGCGGCAGTTCGCGATTTCATCTTCCAGGTGGCGTACCGTTACGACTTCCGTTCGTTGCCGAACGCTGCCCAGGGTCTTTGCTTCGGTGGCGATCCCGTTAACGGTGTCGGACAATCCGTCAATGACGCGTCGATCGAAAAGTTTCGTATCGGGAAACTCGACGCACGCCTGTTTTACCGCGATGAGATGACCAGCGAGATTGCCGCTGTCGACCGTTGAGATGTATTGCGGCAGCAGCGGTTCGAGCGTCTTAGTGTCGTACCAGTTGAAGAAGTGACCGTCGAGCCGTCCCAGGCGGGCCATGGTCGCAAATGTCAACTCTTCGCGTTCGACGAATTCGAGTGAACCGACATAACCGAGATCGTGCGCGGACGACGTCGCCAGCAACAAGAGACCGATGTTTGTCGGCGACGTGCGATGGGCCACGACCGGCGAAGGATCTTCCTGGTAATTGTCCGGCGGCAGCCAGTTGTCCTCGACGCCGACGAACGTTTCGAAGAAACGCCACGTTCGTCTGGCTATCGATCGAGCGAACTCGACGTCGACCGGGCTGAGTGTTTCCTGTTGGTCCACTCGCGGTTTACTCACGATGTACGCCACGAATGGCGAGAGTAGCCAGATGGCTGAGAGCACGCCGATTACCGGCAACGCGTCGGGCCGGAGCGCGAGAGTTAGACCAAGCGCAATCAACGTGAGAATTTCCGCGGGCAACATGAAGCGGAGAAATGAATTGAAGTCGTCCTTCGTGCTTCGTTCAGTATCGGCCGAGGAAACCCATTCGAGCATCCGCTTGCGCGAGATCACCTTGCGGTACATCGTGCGGATGATGGCGTCGCACATTAGATAAGCCTGGTGCGCCACAAAAACAAACGAGAGCGCGATCTGAAGCGTGTTGGTGCGGAAGTCGCCCCACAACGTCCAGAAGTGACTGGTCCAGGGAATGCCTCTCGGATGAATCAACAGGCCCGTCGTGACGTGCAAATAGACGGGGAAGGCGATGGTCAGAAAAACGAAGAGAGACCAGAGCAACGGCGATCCGGGAAAGATCGTGCACGCTGCGACGAGCCAAACGAACAACGATGGCGCGACGAGGCTGCGACGCAGGTTGTCGAGAATTTTCCAACGTCCGATGAGTGGCACCACGTTGCGGACCGGTTGGCGCTTGTCGTCGACGACTGTCGGCAAAAGCCAGCGCGCGATCTGCCAGTCGCCGCGCGTCCAGCGATGCGAACGCTTGGCGTACGCTTCGTAAGACGCAGGGTAGTCGTCGAGCAGTTCGATATCGGTGGTTAAGGCGCAGCGGGCAAACAGACCTTCGAATAGATCGTGGCTGAGCAGCGAATTTTCCGGCACGCGATGTTCGAGCGTGCGTTGAAATGCGTCGACGTCGTAGAGACCTTTGCCGGTGAAACTGCCTTCGCCGAAGACGTCCTGGTAAACGTCGGAAACGGCGGTTGTGTAGGGATCGATGCCGGTGTAACCCGAAAAGATCTGGACAAATTTCGAACGCGACGCGCTTGAAAGCGAGATGCTGACGCGTGGTTGCAAGATTCCGTAGCCGCGGGTGACGCGATTCTCCGCGGTGTTGATGCGTGGCCGGTTGAGTGGATGAATCGCGGCGCCGACGAGTTTGCGGGCCACGTCGCGCGGGAGTTGCGTGTCCGAGTCGAGCGTGATCACGTAGCGAACGGAATTGAGCAACGCATCGTCGGCGGTGCGAACGAAAAAGCTAGTGTCATTTGCGCCGCGCAGCAGAAGATTGAACTCTTCCAACTTGCCGCGCTTTCGTTCCCAACCCATCCACTTTTCTTCGCCCGGGTTCCACAGACGTTTGCGATGAAACAGATAAAAGCGCGCTTCGCCGTAGTTGCGGTTTAGGGCTTCGATGCCGCTTTGGGCCACGCCGAGGAGCGTGGAGTCGTTGGGCGTCTCTTCTGCTGTGGCGTCGGCAAAGTCGCCGAGCAGGGCGAAGTAAATGTGCTTGTCCTGGTTGGCGAGGAAGTGGACCTCGAGACGTTCGACCAGTTCCTGCACCTGTGCTTCGTTCGTGAAGATCGTCGGGACCACGACGAACGTGCGCGCGTCATCGGGAATGCCTGCTGCGGTGTCCATGCGCGGCAACAGGCGTGGCGGGAAGAAGTGCGTCAGGTCCCAGTTCAAAACCGTAAGCGCGAGATCGCTGGCCGGGATTAATGCGAGCAAAGCCGTGACGATCAGAAACGGCCAGTTCATTCCGTACTGATACATCGAGGCCAGGATCAGGGTGATGATCAACAACGTGAGAAAAGTGAGTATGCCGAGATAAGAACCGGTTGCGTGTCGTAACAGGAAGCGGCGCAGTCGTTCGAGCAGCTTTGGTTGATAGCCGAATTTGTTCTCGAGTTGGTCCAGTCCTTCGTCGATCAGGTAATAACCGACGTGCGCTTCCGCCGCGCCTTCTTCTCCGTGTGTTGCGAGATCGACTGCGGCTTGAGCGATGTCGAGTTCGCTGGTGCGCGTGCGTTTGCTGATTCGCTCGACGACGTGGCGATAGCGATCGCGAGAGGCGAATTCCATCCGCGAATAAACGCCCGCGGGATCTTTCCCGAGACGCGGTTCGATCAGGCTGACGCTTTCGAAGAAATCGTTCCAGTCGAGCGTCGACAGCAGACGCATGCTGGTGATGATGTTGCCGACGGTGACCTGCGCTGCGGCCTGGCGCTGGTGTTCCGCGTGAATCATCTGCTCGATGCTCAGGTCTTGAGTTTCGAGACGCTGCTCGATCCAATCCATCACCGGCACGACGGAAGGATGTTGTTCGCGCAGCCGTTGGACGAGTTGGACCATGAAGGTTTGCGGCAGATCCTCTCGTTTGCCGAAGCGTTCGTTGACGAGCGCCATGACGCCCGCCGGTTGACGCGAAGCTAGTTCGAGCAAGCGGTCGGCGAGCTTGTCTGCGTCTTCGCGTTCTTCGCGAGCGCCTTTGATAGTGAGTGCCAGGCGTCGCAGGTTTTCGACGAGTGCGAGGCGGAGCGTGATCGCGACGGCCCACAGTTCGCCGATCGAGAGCGGCGCTTTGAGTTGATAGGCGGCGATGAATCTGCGCAGCGTGTTTGTGTCGAGACGCGAGTCGGTGTGTGCGATGAGCGCGAGCGCGACGGCATAGATGCGGGGGTAGCCTGCGAGTTCGCCGGCCGCGAGTTTTGGCAGTTCGTGATAGTAACTCTTAGGGAGGTCTTCGCGGATCTCGCGCAGTTGTTCTTCGACGATGTGATAGTTGTCGACGAGCCATTCGGCGGCTGGCGAGATCGCGCGGCCGTTGCGAATTGCTTCGACGAGTGCTTTGTAGACGGCTTCGAGGCGACGGCCGTTGTCTTCGAGTCGCGGAAGAAGTTGGGCGCGTCCCTTTTTGGTGACGGTCTTATGTTCTTCGGCGAGAGTTTGCGCGTATTGTTCGAGACGTTCGACGCTGAAGAACTCAGCCTGAAATGGTTTTTCGTCGTCGGCAGCCTTTGGTTTACTGAACACAGAAACGATCGATTCGACTAAGGCAGACATTTACGTAGCGGGGGTGTTCAAATTTAGCGGGGGAATTGCAGGGGTAGTTCAGGATAGCATTTTGTGCTTGGTACTTGGTACTTGGTCCTTTGTTTTTATCACAAAGTACAAAGCGCAAAGTACAAAGTTCCATGTATACTTTCGCGCGATGCGTGTTTTGGGGATCGATCCTGGCAGTCAGACAACGGGTTGGGGCGTGGTCGAAGGCGATGGCCGGCGTTATTCGCTGGTTGCGTTCGGCTCGGTTCGCGCGCCGTCTACGCTGGCGTTTCCCGCACGGTTGTTACGGATGTGTACCGGGCTCGAAGAAGTGATCGGCGAACATCGGCCTGACGTCTGTGTGCTTGAAGACGCGTTTCTCGCGACGAATGTTAAAGTGAGTATGAAACTTGGCCAGGTGCGGGGCGTGGTTCTGTTGGTGGCCGAGCGTGCGGGACTCGAGATTCACGAGTACTCACCGCGGTCGATCAAGCAGACGATTGTTGGTTACGGAAACGCCGAGAAGCACCAGGTGCAGGAGATGGTCCGTCTATTATTAAAGCTCCGGAGCGTGCCTTCACCGCACGACGCCGCGGATGCGCTGGCAGCAGCAATCTGTCACTTCCATCACGCGCAGTTTAAACAAAGAATCGTTGCCGCAATAAGGCAATAAACCTCACAAGGAGATACACAATGCGTCCTCACAGCTTCACCGTCACACTGGCACTCTGTCTCTTTCTTTTCACTCATGACGCGCTGGGACAACGGAAGTCGCCTACGGGCGGCCGGATCGCAGTCGTCGTCGACGAACGCTTATCAGCGCTTCGCGCCACGCCGCAACTCACTGGCAAACTCGTCAGACGTCTTGGTCGCGGCCGGCTCGTCGCCGTTCGCTCTGTAAAGACAAACTCAGATGGGATTTCATTCTTTTTCGTCAACGTAACAACGCGCACACGCGGCTGGATCCAGCGTGAATCCGTGGTCTCTGCGTCGCGTTTAGGCGACGACCTTCGTTTATTACGTTTGATCCAAAATTCCACCGGCTTCGATCGCCTCATCCGCTGCCGCATCTTCCTCGATCACTTCCGCCGCTCCAGCTTACGCCCGCAAGTCCTCTTACTTCTCGGCGACACCGCGGAGGACCTTGGCGCAAAATTATCCGCTCAAGCGCGACGTAAGTTGAACACGGATCTAACCGAAGCGCCCGAGTTTAGTTACTTTCTTAATTACAACGGATTGGACCGCTACAACCGCCAGGGCATTCACTTCACCTTCAATCCCACCACCAAACGCCTCCACTACGACGGCCTCGCCTACCGCCTCCTCCTCCGTCAATATCCCAAATCACCCGAGGCGGCCGTAGCCCGCAAGCGCCTCATAGAAAGGACGTTGATACACTGATCGAGAAGATCTAGTTGCTCGACTTGTCTTCAGGTATTTGAGCTTTGCACTCCGCAAGCGTGGCGCGGGCAAGGTTCATGTCGTCTTCTGCAGGGCGGAGATCTTCAAAAATGCTCACGGCGCGTTTAGCGTGAGGTAATGCCTCACTGCTTCTGCCTTGTCGCAAAAGGGCTCGAGCGAGTCGCACGCCGTTCATGGCGAGTGCCCATTTATCACCTGCCTCGTCCAACAAAGGTAATGCCTCGCGCGCAAAACTCTCAGCCATTTGCCAGTTCTCCTTGTTAAGCATCACCTCCCCCAGCAGTGCTGTAGCCCGCGCCATACTCTGATTATCATTGACGAGGAGGGCTATTCGCCGCGCTTCATAAAGATGTTCCTCTGCGGCTGCAAGCTCACCGGCCTGTTGTTCTGCGCGAGCCAGATGGGCGAATGCCCGTGCAACATTGCCACTTATCTCGGAAACACTGCGAGTCAACTTAAGTGACTCTCGATGGGCAGCGATGGCATTAATGTAGTCTTGTTTGATCAGGTAGCCAAAGCCGTGAAGCTCAAGCACCACATTTCGCCAAGTTGCGGGAGCTTTGGCGATATCCCAATGCTTGGCTGCTCGATCAGCACACGCGAAGATCGCATCTCCTTCCCTACGACGTTTATGCACCCAGCCAGTACGTAGAGCGCGCAAACCAGCACTAACATAATCCTTAGCGGCTTCCGCGCGAGCCTCTGCTTGTTGCTCGAGAAACAGCCACTCGTCCCACCGCATTCGGAAGTCCAGAAATGTGTAAAGGGCTTCGCAAACAACCTGAAGTCTTCCATGCGACCCCCCTACGAAGAGTGGAAGGGCGGAAGCCACTGTCGCCCACTCCGCATCCAACGTCCTAAAACCGTCGTAATTGCTATAGCCATTTTCAACAATTAACGCATAAGCAAGGTTCTGTAGACGGGTTCCTGTATCTTGGACGATTTCAGGGCGTGTACGTCGTAAAAAGTCGGCGACCATCGGCACGAGGGCAAACGCCTTCTCCTCTTGATCCGGAACCACCAGGGAGCGATTGGCGAGAGTTCGCAATGCGGATTCGGTTTTCTCTTTGCTCAAATCTGCCAGCGTCGCGATGTGCTTCACTGTTGTTGGCAACGTGAAGTAGGTTAGCGCGGCTAGCACGCGAGTCTCATCGTCGGTGAATTCCTTTGCAAGATCGCCAAAGACAAACTCAAGGGCATCATTCCCGCTTGGACCACTCCGTAGAAAGGCCAATGCGTCCGCAATAGTGCGGCAACTTCCACGACCGAGCTGTCCGGCAGTCCAACGCAGTAACAAAGGATTGCCGCCGGTCTGAACGTAAAGGCTACGACGATCTGACTCGCTCGTCCTGGCGAGCAAAGGATTGTGCTGGGCTAAATCGGCGAGTGTTTGCAGTGCTGAGTCTTCGTCAAGATCTCTCAGGATTAGGACCTCAGCACTCGAACCAATTCGACGGCGACTGGTAAGAATCGCTTTGCATCCCTGCGGTAGGCGCTTGACGAAAGTTATAAGCTGATCGCGGTCGCTCTTTGGCAGCGATTCGAGATTGTCGAGAATCAGGAGTGTTCTTGTTGAACTAAGCGCATCGACAATGAGACGGATACGTTCGTTCTCACTGCTTTTCGTAATCTCTGGTTTATCCAGTTCGCGCGCCAGCTCGTTGAGCATTTCCAGAAAGCCCGGCAGGATAAACGCGCCGAGCCGCCGCTCGCCGTCATCATCAAGCTCGCGGTCTTTTACGGACAGGAAGATAATTCGATCAAACTGTCCCGGTGGGCAGTCGTAGGCAGCGCGAATAGCAAGAGAGGTTTTGCCCATTCCGCCTGGGCCGTCAAGGAGAGTTCCCCACGTACGAGTGTCGTGGTCAAGCGCTTCAGCGATTTGCTTCAACTCTTCAGTGCGTCCAAAGAAGGACTGAAGGCGCGGCAGATTGTTAGGGATCGAAGTGGTGGCCGGTCTGCTTACGGAGTTCGCACTTGTTGCGTAGTAGTTTTTCGGCTTGCCTTCGTTGAGCGCGAGCCGCTCCAAAATCAGGTATGCGGCCTGTTCGGGCGTTTTGTCGTCCAGGTCGGCAAAGCCGGCAGTTGAGTACAGGCCGGTGAGATCGGTTCGCTCAAACCGAAAGAGCATGACTTCATCGTGTTTGCGTTGCTTAAGCAGATCGTGAATCGCCGTCCACTCGAGACCAGTCCATTCCTTTTCATCATACGCAGGACAAACCACGACGACGACGAGGTCAGAATCCTTGTGGTATAGCTCCGGCAAATATATGCCTAAATCACCGCGCGCAAACTCAGCCTCATGATACTTATCGTAGAGGATTGCCGGCTCCCCGAACCGTTCGGCCATGATGCGCGCGACATGAGCTACAAACGCTCTCTTTTCTCCAGCGAATGAAAACGCAATTCGGAAACGTCTTTGGTTGGTAGACAAGATGAACACACCCTCCGGGTGTAGAAGGCGACATGCGGAAAGTGAGTAGAACGTTGAGAACGTTACATGACTCGTTTAGTTTTTTCAAAGAGAAGAGAGTTGGGTTGTCACTCACAACAGCTTATGTTTTAATGCGCGCATGACCTTAAAGCTAGTACCTAAAAAATTGGAAGGAGTTGACTACATGGGCCTCACTCATGTTCCAGTCACGGTAAGCAACATTTATACTCGTGACTCATTTACAGCCAGTTTCCTCATCGATACCGGAGCTACCGACTCGATGGCGCCGGCTTCTCAACTAAGAAGAATCGGTATTGAACCCGTCAAAAAACAATTCTATGAGCTTGCTAACGGCCAGTCCCACGAGTTCGAGATTGGCGAAGCGCGGCTCTCATTCCTGGATGACAGTATTCTGCTCCGGCTCCTCTTTGGCCCGGATGACTCAGAACCGATCCTCGGCGTTTTCGCACTCGAAGCTGTGGGCCTGGTTATTGATCCTACGAACCAAACATTAAGAAGGCTTACGGCGCTTTCACTGAAGTAGCTGTAAGAAAACCTTCAACACCCACCCACCACTATTTGCGATTGACAGACCAGAAATCGGCGCGTTAGTGTGCGATGCACCCGTCTCGGAAATGAAGCTACTTCTATTTATTCTCTTGCTCCTTTGCGTTGTCGGCTTTGTTCCGCCAATCAGTCAATGGAGTTCCGCTAAGCCGACGGCCGAGGCAAAAGCCATTGCCTTCCTCGCCAGAGAAGTTCCGGCATGGTCCAAAAACAATGGATGCTTCTCATGTCACAACAATGGTGATGCGGCGCGGGCGCTTTATGCCGCTGGCCGGAAGGGATATTCAGTTCCGCAAAACGCTCTCGACACAACCACCTCGTGGGTGAGTCAGCCTGATAACTGGGAGAGCAACAAAGGCGATCCGGGGTTTAGTGACAAGACTCTTTCCAGCGTCCAGTTTGCTTCCTCTCTGCTGGCAGCGTTCGAGGCCGGCCACGTTAAGAATCGTCAACCACTCGAGGTTGCCGCTCGCAAACTCATCGCCGAACAGAACGCCGATGGCGCATGGCGTATCGAACCGGATTCAGCGCTCGGTTCACCGACGACCTGGGGAACCACTCTGACAACCTCGATGGCGATGAAAGTCCTGCAACAAGAGGGCTCAGACAAATCGATCGCAGCAACGCGGAGGGCTCAACGCTGGTTGAGCCGAGTGACGCCAAACAGTGTGTTGACCGCGGCAACTTTGATAATTGGAAACCCTGAACAATCAACACAACGCCAACAGGCACTAAACCTTTTACGTGCCGGGCAGACCAGCGACGGCGGTTGGGGACCTTACGCAAAGTCTCCACCTGAGATCTTTGATACCGCGATGGCCCTACTCGCTTTGTCTGAAGTGAGTAACAGTGCCGGCGTTGACGATTTGATCCGCCGTGGACGTGCGTTTCTCGTATCGCAACAGCAGCCTGACGGAAGCTGGATTGAGACGACGCGGCCCTCGGGAGGTGACAGTTATGCGCAACGAGTTTCGACTACGGGCTGGGCCACGCTCGCGCTATTGACGACGAACAAGTAGCGTCACTGAATCGGCAAAGGCAGTTTGACAGTCGCAGTCGTGAGCCGCCGCTGAACGCCTTCGAATAAATCCACATCGAACGGCTTGCCGATATTATTCCCGGCAAGATCTTCGATCGTTGTTTGCACGATCAGTTGGTGCTGACCACGTTTCCATGAGCCAACCGGTTGGAAACTCCAACGACGCTCCCGATCGGTGAGTTCGATCTGTCCTGCGACAGTTTTCCCTGAAGCGTCAACGACGTGGATAGCGCGCCGGGTGACTGCATTATCCATCGGTTCAGGGAAGAGAACTACCAAACGATTCTGAGTGCCGGATGCCGGCAATTGAACGTTCCACTGTGAAGGATCGGGCGGTTCGCGATCGGGTGCTCCAACCAGAAACGGTTTCTGAAAACTCTCCTTGAGCGGACTGCCGGCGCCATCCTTCCACGCGCTGTCAATGACCAGCGAATAACGCTTGCCCGTTTCGAGCGCTGGTCCAACATCTTCCAGCGGCAACACCCCTCGTTTGATCCGGCCGGGATCGATGAAGATTGTCAGCCGCGTCATCGTGTCATCCCACAACTCTTCGTCAATCTCTAGAAACGGCAGTTCAACCTGTTTGCCGCCCACTTCGATCAGGCGAATGTAATCGTAGATGTGCCCGCGGCTCATCGGCGCTGAGAAGTGCACATAAAACTTCAGCAGGTTCTCAGGCAGCACATCGGCAGTCGGGTAAACCTGGGTGACGACCGTCGTGGGGGTGAGACTTCGCGCCGGTACTCGAACCACTGCGGTTAACTCTCGCCGGTTTCCCTTAAAAGCCGGCAGTTCAGCGGGTCGAAAAATTGCGCGGTAGCTGAGCCCTGGCGCCAGCGGGTACTGCGGTTCGAAACGAATTGCACTGCCTTCGACGCGATACGTCCCTAGCATTGCGGGAAGCGAGCCCTGCGCCGATTCTACTTGCACGCGAAGCAATCGTTGCCAATCAGCTAACTTCCACTTCGGACTACTCAACCGGGCTAACGTGGGCTTGGTTAACCCGGTAACTTCAACCGAATTGTCTACCCAGCGAACGGAAATCGCTGAGGGCGTAGATTGCATGGCTAACAATCTACGCCCCCAATAAGACTCGCCAACAGCAATAAAACAAACGACGCTCAGCGCCACCAGTTTCCCCGGGGTTGCGCGAGTGCGTCTCTGGTCCATGTTACGGCAAAGGCAATGCTTCAAGATTCAATGCGCCACCTTCGTTACGACGCAGCAGCAGCACGTGCTTGCTGTCGAAACGATCCATCTGGTCCACGCCTTTCCAATCGGCGATGGTTTCATAACCAATACCCTTGGTATTTCCGTCCGGCACCGGCGCGACGATACTTTCAGCCGCTGAAATGTTGTCCGTGCCGATCTTCATGACGCCACGGCTGCTGTTTGTGAGCAGCAGGTAGTTCTTGCCGTTCTGTTCGTAGACAAGCATATCGAGCGGGCGATTGCGGTTTCCGAGTTCGGCGATCGTCTTCCCTTTGATCTTGGCGCCGGGTTTCAAATCGCTAAGCGGAAACTGCACGAGTGGCGTGCAGGTGTATGCGGCGAGTACCTGAGTTTCTTTACCGGCGTTGTAAGAAACAAAAGTTCGCACAGGAGCGCGCGTTTCGAAACGTCCGTGCGCGCCATGATAAATCTCGACGCTCGTCGGCGTGGACACCTCTTTGAACGGAAATGGAATGGAGCGAAGAGTTGAAGCAAATTCTTCGTTGGATAAACCCGCGACCAGGATGCGTCCTTCAGCAAACGCCAGGTCAGTGATCGACTCACGCCGCGGATTGCTCCGGCGACTGCCTTGTTCGACGACAGCGTCAGCCGGGGCGTTTGGCAATTCTGTTCTCGAGAATTTGACCTTGTCGAGCGCGACAACTTCGAGTTGACCATCCACTTTCACTCTAACCAGCACCGGAACGGCATCGGGTCCACGTCCGCGTGAAACTGCGAGATACGTATTGCGGGATAGCGGATTGACCGCCAGGTCTTCGATCAGAATCTGATCGGCTGTCGTGCCGAGTAACGCCGCGACCTTTTCGTTGATGGCTTCAACTTTCAAGGGCTTAACGTTTGCGGCAGCCTTGGTGTCGCCCGTTGCAACCGCGACGATGGCGGCTGCTTTGGTATCGGCAATCAATAGAATGCCGTCCGGACCAAACGCGAGTGGTCCAGCCGATTGCAGCATTGCCTTGCCCTCTTTCATGTCTGCCGTCCACTTCGTGGCGTAAGCATTTTGGACCGGGCAAATCAGCGCGAAGAGAATCAAACCGAGGCCTAGAGAGATGCGTGCCATTTCCATGCTCCTTTGATTGGAATCGGAGTCCTTATAGTTTTAGTGAACCTTGCGATTGAGTGAGGGACAACATAATCCAAACACAACTCGCTTGGCAATGATTGTGCGGTTTGATCTCCGCGTGATCCAACTTCGTTTTCGTCGCGCAGTTACCTCCCGAAGCCGGAAATGCTTTCTTCTCATTCGCCATACATGGTAGACCGAAAAGTGCCACGCCTCCTCATGAGTCAGGCGTCTGAGCATCGTTAAGCTGTTGTGTCAGAGAGGGCGAATATCGCCGGTACGGTCGTGGTGTGTCGTCCTCCTTAACCCCCCGAAAGGAAGAATCATGTCTGGTGATCTGAACATTAACGAGCGGCTTATCATTGTCGATAATCGTGGATTGGAGGCAGCATCCTTACTTCAGCAGGGTGATGCGGCGCCCCAACAAGCAATGCCCGGCCGAGTACTCCATGTTTACGGCGACAGGGTGAGAATTGTCGAGGAGAGCGCCGGAATGGAAAGTCGACAGTTGGACCGTGCGACTACGCCGACACGTGAATTTGGAGTGTTGGCGGACGGAGCGCTCACCGAAGTTGAAGCTCTCGGCGTTGCCGCCTTTCGCTTGCGGTCATCCGCCGAGTACGCAAGAGCCAAACAGCATCGAGTGGGTCAAGGTAAAAGATGGAATTTTCCCCCAGGAGGTTGCACCCAGGCGCCGCAACCGGCTGGCGATATGGCACTGGCAGATTCTGCCGCCCCTCCCACTAGCGCGTACCTGGAAGGAAGCATTGCCGTCGGTGTAGTCATCGTTGGTGGTCCAACGGCTGATCTTCAATTCACTGCCGCCGAACGGACGCAGATTGTTGCGGAAGTCCAGAACGGTCTTACCTTTTATTCCTCGACTTTTCCTGCCGCAGGTCTGACGTTCGTATACGATATTCGAAATGTAGAGTTGACGGTCCCTGCTAATCCAAGCGCGCCTGACCTGGAAGCCCTTTGGCGCGATCCAGCCGTGAGCAGCCTTGGTTTTTCTGGTTCGTGGGCAGGCGTTGGCCAGTATGTTGAGCACCTGCGCCAGACACTCCGAACTCGTTGGACCTATTGCGTCTTCTTTACAAAGTACCCGGTTTTCCATTTCGCCTATGCCAGCCTTCCCCGGGTTGTTATGCAATATGCAAATGACGGCTGGGGTCCCGATAACATCGACCGTGTGTTTGCACACGAGACCGGGCACATCTTTGGGTGCCCCGACGAGTACGCCAGTAGTGGTTGCACTTGTGGAGGAAGTTTTGGCCGGTGGGGAAAGGCAAATACAAACTGCCAGAACTGCGCTCCAGGGGGCGGAATCACTTGCCTCATGAAGGCGAATGATTGGGCAATTTGTCCCTTCACGCCATCGCATCTTGGCGTCATGCCTGCCCGTCTCATTGCAAGGCACAGTTCACAAGCTATGGACGTTTCCGGAGGATCAAGTGCAAATGGCGCCCCTTTGATCCAGTGGCCGTATCACGGAGGACAAAACCAGCTCTTTAGACCCGATCCGATGGGCGATGGTTATTACCGCCTGGTTTGCCTGAATACTGGAAAGGTTGCTGATGTAGCCGGCGGGTCAATGGACAACGGCGCTCACATCATTCAATGGGATTGGCACGGCGGCGCCAATCAGTTGTTTCGTCTTGAATCACTCAGTGACGGCTCTGTCCGGATCATCGCCAAACACAGCGGCAAAGTCGTCGATGTACATGGCGCGTCGACTGCGAACGGCGCCCAACTGATCCAATGGGATTGGCATGGCGGCAACAATCAACGCTGGCTTATGACGGCTCCCATTGTCGCCAGACATAGTGGAAAAGTACTCGACGTTAACGGAGCATCGACTGCCAACGGAGCGCCGTTGATTCAATGGGATTATCACGGCGGCGGTAATCAGATCTTCCGGCCTGAACTCGTCGGCGGTGGCTTCTATCGCTTAGTTGCGCAGCATAGCGGCCTCGTAGCCGATGTCGCCGGTGCGTCGACGGCGGATGGCGCTGAACTCCTGCAGTGGCCGTGGCACGGCGGCGATAACCAGTTGTTTAGAATTGAGCCTTTGGGAGACGGCCACTTCCGGATTGTGGCCAAACACAGTAACAAGGTCCTGGACGTCACCGGCGCCTCGACCGGGAATGGCGCTCGGATTATTCAGTGGACCTGGCATGGCGGCGACAATCAACGATGGCTCGTGCCTCGATGGTAAAGAAATCACGTGGCGATGGTAAAATAATCCCGCCGATTAGAGCGCGCCGGCGTCATCGCGCCGGCGCGTTCCCACCAACCAATCAACAGGGGTTTGACCGCTATGCCGCAAGTGTTATTGATCTTCGACCCGATTCAGGCCGGCGAAGGGATTTCGCGTGTCGGCTGGCTGGCGACGGTGACACAAGTTTTGCCTCCACGCCTCGCCATTGTAGAAGTGGATCCGGATCGGCTCGCTGCTGTGCGTGGTATTCCTGGTGTCGTCGCGATGTTTGAAGGTTCTGTACCTGACACAATGCGGGCGCAATTGAATACCACCGAATTGTTGTTCGCGGAGGCATGGGCAAAGAATCGCGAACCAAAGAAAGACCGCGTTGGTGAAGGACTATCATGGGATGCCGAAGGGTTTGAGCCACCTGATCGTAAGCCCGATCGTAAGGAAGACGCATGAGCTTTCGGAAAGGATCATTTTCCGTTTGTCATTTATCGTTTCTCATTTTCCATTTCTAATGAGCTAGTTTGCGAACAAGCACTAAGGGGTTGCTCCTAATCTCGCCAACCCGGCTTTGGCAAAAGTATTCGCGGGGTCCAACTTCTGCGCCGCCTTATAGTCCGCTATTGCCAGGTCCTTCAGATTTTTCTTTTCGTAAACTTCAGCGCGCATTGAATAGTTGTGCGCCGTCTTAGGATCGAGCCGGATGAGTTCGTTCAGATCGGCCAATGCGAGATCGTAGTTCTTCTTCTGGTAGTAAGAGATGCTGCGGTTCTTGTAGCCAATCGTGCTGGTGGGCGCAAACTTTATGACCTGCGTCAGATCGGCAATGGCGAGGTCGTACTGACCTTTCGAGTTGTAAACCACGGCGCGATTCGACCGGGCTTCGAAATAGTTCGGATCGGCGTCGCTCGCGGCAGTAAAATCCGCTATTGCCAGGTCGTAATTCTTCGCCCGGTACTGCGCGTTTCCTCGCGCGAGGAAGGTCTTGGCAGCTTTCGGATTCAACTGCAAAGCCTTTCCAAAATCCGCCATCGCCAGATCAGTCAACCCCTTTTCGACATAGAGATTGCCGCGGTTGTGATAGAAATCGGGATTCTCGGGCGCGATGGCAATGGCCTTCGCGTAATCAGCTAACGCGAGATCCGGTTCACGTTTTTTCTGATACGCCAATCCTCGCTGCAGGTAAGCATCTGCACGGTCTGGCGCGAGTCTTAATGTTTCCGTATAACTCGCAATCGCAGCGTCATAATTCTGGGCGAAATAATTAGCCTGGCCCAGATTGTAGCGGGCCTCGACCAAATTCGGATCGAGATCGCGTGCCTTCGCAAAATCGGCCATCGCGGTCGCATAGTCCTTTTTCCTGAAGTAAACGGCGCCGCGGTTAATGTAGGCTTTTATGTACTTGGGATTGAGACGAATCGCCTCGTTATAGTCGGCCAGCGCCAGGTCCGGCAGCCCTTTTTCTACATAAACGAGCGCCCTGTTATGCCAAAACTGTGCATCAGTTGGGGCCAACCTGAGTCCCTGCGAATAATCGGCGATCGAAGCGTCATAATACTTGACCTTGCTATAAGCGAGCGCCCGCTGAAAATAGCCGTCGATCATATCCGGCTTTAATTTAAGTGCCTGCGAATATTCGACGATCGCTTTGTCGAAAACCCCTTTGAAGTAGTAGGACTGACCGCGGTTAAACCACGCCGCCGACATGCTCGGGTTCAAACTGATAGCTGCCGAAAAACTTGTGATCGCCTGATCGTAGGCTTTCGTGCGGTAGAACTCTAAGCCCGCTTTGAAATGCTGGTCGGCTGTTTGTGCGTAGGCCGAGATTGCCAGTGTGACAACTAAAGCGATTGATAACATGAATTTTTTCATAGACCAGTCTCCTTAATATCAATCGCAAGAATCAGGGCAGAAATGGGTCAGCACAGGGTATAGTAGGCGGCGACATTAAAGATCCTCGGTGAGGGAAACTGAAAAACTATGGCGCACATCACTCTTCCTGACGGGTTGCCGGGAATAACGGGGCCGATGACCAGCTATCCCGAAACTGCAAAACACCTGCGTGGTCTCGCGGAGGCGCTGCTGCGCGGACCATCGTCGCTCACCTCTGCCGAGCGCGAGCTAATTGCCACCTGCGTTTCGGCACAGAACGAATGCAGGTTTTGCATGTACTCGCACGCTGCGGCCGCCAGGCATCTATATGGAGAAGATCGGGATCTGGTGGACCAGGCGATCTCGGATTCTCAACACGCCGCTCTCAGCGACAAAATGAAAGCGTTGTTGGTAATTGCCGGGAAGGTGCAGCAGGGTGGCCGGAGCGTCACAGAGGAAGATGTCGCGTCCGCCCGCGCGGCCGGTGCTGACGATAAAGCGATTCACGACACCGTATTGACCGCAGCCGCGTTCTGTATGTTCAACCGCTATGTCGATGGCCTGGCGACCTGGACACCAGAGGCGCCGGCCATGTACGACCAGGCCGGGGCGGTGCTGGCTGAGAAGGGCTATTTGAACTTAGCGAGTGATGCCTAAGCCGATCATCCAGTAATCCACCTTCAGTAGTGTCTTATTTAGGCTCTGCGTTCTCTGCGTTCCTCGGTGAACTCTGCGTTAAATATTTGGAAGTCAGTGTTTACGCAGAGATCTCAGAGTTGCCCAGAGAACGCCGAGTTGATTTAAGACATTACCCTTTGCGACCTTGCTTGACTGGGTTAACTACGGCAGGGCTTCGATATTCAAAAACACCTTGAAGTTGCCGGTCTGTTGAATGCCGAAGAGCAGCCTGATGTTGATGGATGCTCCGTTTGCCAGCGGTGTGCCCAGCGTGACCGTGCCGGACGAGAACG
>DATELZ010000064.1:0-31476 GCA_035276045.1 Pyrinomonadaceae bacterium
TTTGACGGAAGCAGCAGGCAAGTTCGTTACCAAGAGACGTTACCGCTCAAAACCTACTCACTGAAGGAGAGACTGTAAGTTGTTGAAAGGAATTGGTAGCGCATACGGGACTCGAACCCGTGATCTCTGCCTTGAGAGGGCAGCGTGTTAACCAACTACACCAATGCGCCGCAGCTTTCGCATTATAAGCACGGTCTTGGTTCACTTCAAAGCGTCAACTTACGTGTCAACACTGGAGACACGAAAATGGCTCGCCCCGATTTGGCCTTGACTGTCCGCTCCGCTCGTACTAGCGTTCCCTTGCTTTAGCTTGAATCCAAGGGGAGCCTTACCCATGAATCGACTGATTTCGCGTCTTGTTCTTGCAATCAGCTTCTGTCTCTCCGCCGTAGTCGTCGCCCAGGCTGACCCGTTAACGCTGACAACAGGATCGTTTACCACGTTCAGGTCTCCATCTAACTGGAGCAACCAGGGAAACGCTGGCGGGCCGAACGTCTCTTTTTCAGGTGGCGCCGCATTTGATTGCGGTGGAACCGGCCCCTGCGGCGACCCCAGCAACTCGGGGTTTCTGTCTTCGCTGCTTCGCCCTAACGCTCTCGGCGGCACGTTAACAATCGACGGAGTCACCTATGACGCCTTCGTAATCAGTTTCAGTTTCAATGACACGACCATAACAGGCGTCATCAACGTCTTTGCAGACCGTAACGTCCCAATTGGCACGCCACCTTTATTCTCAATGGACTTTGTTGGGCAGGGATTCGTTACTGTTACCACAAACCCAGTCTTTGGCTCCACTCTCACAACTTTTACAGTTGCTACCCCGGAGCCGGCATCGCTGCTGCTAATCGGATTGGGTGTTACTGGCCTGGCAGTCAAACTCAGATCTTCACGTAAGCTTAGAAAGCTTGCAGACGATTGAGGCAAGCCGCGAATATACCGGGAATTTGCTATACTGCACCCGCTCGCAGCACCCAATTCTTCGCCCCTGTTTTGACCTAGTCGCTCTATGCCGAAGTTCGGATTTGTTGGCAACCAGACAGCGCTAAACTCCCCACAGCTTTTACTTTTCACCCCTCAACGGAGCGTGCTATGAACCTCGTCGTGTTGCGTGAAACGCAGGCGGGCGAGGCTCGCGTCGCGCTCATGCCCGAATCCGTTAAAAAACTGATCGCGCTCAAAGCTTCCGTGCTTATCGAGCATGACGCCGGTCTTAACGCCGCCCGCACCGACGCCGACTACGAGGAAGCTGGCGCTCAAGTCTCTGCCGATCGCGAAGCCTTGCTCGAGGACGCCGACGTGCTCGCCGTCGTAAACCGCCCGCGTCCCGAAGATTTCGCGCGTTTGAAACGAGGCGCAGTCGTGATCGGATTTCTGCGGCCACTCGACGAACCTGCCGCGCTGCTGCCCGCCATCGATCGCGGCGTCACAACTTTCTCCGTCGAACTGATTCCCCGCATCACACGCGCACAGGCGATGGACGCGCTCTCGTCAATGGCGACAGTCGCCGGTTACAAAGCCGTACTGATCGGCGCTGCGCACATCCCGCGAATGTTTCCGTTGCTGATGACTGCCGCAGGCACTGTGCCGCCGGCCCGTGTCCTCGTGCTCGGCGCAGGCGTCGCCGGACTGCAAGCGATCGCCACAGCCCGTCGCCTCGGCGCGGTGGTCGAAGGTTACGACGTACGCGCCGCGGCCGGCGAACAAGTGAAGTCGTTAGGCGCAACATTTCTCGAAGTCGATCTCGGCGGGCTCAAGACTGAAGACGCCGGCGGTTACGCGGTAGAACTCTCCGACGAAGCAATGGACCGTGGACGCGCATTGATCGCGGAGCACGCAAAGACCGCCGACGTAATTGTCACCACGGCGCAAGTGCCCGGACGTCGCGCGCCGCTCTTGTTAACCGAAGCAGCCGTCGACGGAATGAAGCGTGGATCGATCATCGTCGATCTTGCCGGCTCGACTGGCGGCAACTGCGCGTTGAGCCAGGCAGACGTAACGGTCGAACGCGACGGCGTAACGATCGTCGCGCCGACAAATCTACCGGCCACGGTTCCCGTACACGCAAGCCAGCTTTACTCGCGCAACGTCACGGCGTTTCTTTCGCCGCTTATTAAAGACGGGCAGTTGCAGATCGATATGAACGACGACGTAGTTGGACCATCATGCGTGACGCATGGCGGCGAGGTTGTGAATCAACGAGTGGCCGCGGCGCTCGATGCGCTGGCTTCAAAGTAAACACACATCATGACGCATGAGACTTTAATCTCGTTACTTTACGTTTTCGCGCTTGCTGCGTTTATCGGCTACCAGGTGATCTCGCGCGTGCCGCCGCTGTTGCACACGCCGCTGATGTCGGCGACAAACGCGATCTCGGGCATCTCGCTCGTCGGTTCGATCGTTACCGCCGGCGCCGGACACAGCACGACCAGCACGATCCTCGGCTTCGTCGCGGTCGTTTGCGCCAGCACAAACGTGGTCGGCGGTTTTGTGATCACCGATCGCATGTTGAAGATGTTCAAGCGAAAGACAAACACGGATTCAAAGAATTAGTGCAAGTCTACTTCATCGAACTCAGCTACCTGCTCGCTTCAATCCTCTTCATCCTCGGATTGAAGGGCCTCAGCCATCCCGAAACCGCAAAACGCGGCATGCATCTCGCCGAATTCGGCATGTTGATGGCCATCATCGGCACGCTGATGCACCACGAGATCGTCACGTACACGTGGATACTCGCGGGACTCGCAATCGGATCGCTCGCCGGTCTCGCAATGGGCTTCTGGGTGCCGATGACCGCGATGCCGCAACGCACCGCACTCTCACACGCGTTTGGCGCGCTCGCCGCCGCGCTCGTCGGCGTCGCCGAATATCTCAAGGGCGCAGGCCATCTCGACACCTTTACGATGGGCGCGCTCGGTTTCGAAGTGATGCTCGGCTCTTTGACAACCACCGGCAGCTTGCTCGCCTTCGCCAAACTCCAGGGCATGGTCCGCGGCACGCCGATGACGTACAAAGGCCAGAACGTCTTCAACATGTTGCTGCTCACGGTAACGGTCGGCATCTTCATCTACCTGATCATCAATCCAGGCTCGATGACGTTGTTTTTCATAATGGCCGGCCTCGCGTTTCTCTTTGGACTGTTACTCGTGATGCCGATCGGCTCGGCTGACATGCCGGTCGTGATGTCGTTGCTGAACTCTTACGCCGGCCTCGCATCCGCGGCGACGGGTTTCGTCCTGAACAACAAAGTGCTGATCATCGCCGGCACGCTCGACGGTTTTTCCGGTTTCATACTTTCGATCCTGATGTGCCGCGCCATGAACCGTTCGATCACGAACGTTTTGTTCGGCGCGTTCGGCAGCGCCGCCACAGCAGAAGCAGGTGGACAACAAGAAGGCTCGATGCGCGAAGTGGGCCTCGAAGATATCGCGACGCAATTGGCCTATGCGAACAAGGTGGTGTTTGTCCCAGGTTACGGTCTCGCCACAGCCCAGGCGCAACACGCAGTGCGCGAACTGGCCGACGTGCTCGAAAAACGCGGTGTCACGGTCAAGTATGGAATTCATCCCGTTGCCGGTCGCATGCCGGGCCACATGAACGTCCTGCTTGCCGAAGCAAACGTTCCTTACTCGTCGCTTTACGAACTCGAACAGATCAACCCTGAATTTCCGAGCACCGACGTTTCGGTCGTCATCGGCGCAAACGACGTCGTCAATCCCGACGCGCGCGACAATCCCGGCAGTCCAATCGCCGGCATGCCGATTCTCGAAGTTGATAAATCGAAATCGGTCGTGGTGCTGAAGCGCGGCCAGGGCAAAGGTTTTTCCGGACTCGAGAATCCTTTGTTTTTTAAACCCGTAACGGGCATGCTGTACGGCGACGCGAAAGACACGCTGACGCGCCTGGTGCAAGCGGTGCAGCACGCATAACTAAACCACGGCTTTCGTGCATCAAACTGTTTCCTTTGCGATCTCTGCGTAACTCAGTGTCCTCTGCGTTAACCATTGAAGCATTTAACGCAGAGGACGCCGAGAGAATACGCAGAGGGACGCCGAGAAGATGATCTCGAAACTAAATCAACCGTTTTCTGGAGAACGCATGCGAAGATTTCTATCCGCCCTGGTAATTGCGAGCGTGCTCGTCGTTACATTTCCCGCCATTCCGGCCACTCTCGGCCAACAAGCTGAAAAGTCGAAAAAAGGCGCAGCATCCGCAACCGCTCAACGCGGTGTCGACACCATTTCCGCAAACCAGATGAAAGACTATCTGACCTTCATCGCTTCCGATGAAATGGAAGGACGCGACACTCCCTCGCGTGGCCTCGACACTGCCGCGAAGTTCCTGGCGATGAACCTGTCGCGCTGGGGCTTCAAACCTGCCGGTGATAACGGCACGTTCTTCCAACGCATCGACTTGCGTCGTGAACGCGCTGACGGCGGACAAACTAAGGTCGAGTTCGGCGGCCGGACATTGACCGCGGGAACTGATTACATTCCCATTGCTGGTTCCGGCAACGTGAGCGGCTCGCTCGTCTTCGCAGGCAACGGATGGCTTATCAGGTCGAAGGAAATCGACGCTTACAAAGGCGTCGATCCAACTGGACGTATCGCGGTGATTTTCGGCACGCCAAACACGCCGCCGCGCGGCGTCTCGCGCGCGGACTTTGGCAGACCCGGCGAAGGCTTCATGAGTCCGGCTGATTACGCGCGCAGCAAAGGCGTGGTCGGATTGATTTACGTGGCGGATCTTCAGTATCTCGCAAACTGGCAACGCAACCGGCAGCGATTGATGGAACGTGGCGCGATCGGCGTCGCGAAGTTTCAAACACCGACTGCACCGGCATTGCCATCGATCGTTGTCTCAGCGGAGATGGCGAACTCGCTGCTCGCCGGCGAACGACAATCAGCGGGCATCTTCAATGCTTCGCTTGACGGAACCTTGCCGGCGCCGTTTCTGATGGGCGATACGAAGCAGGTGAGTTTGAATGTCGCCAACAGCAGCGAAACGATTCCGACGCAGAACGTCGTGGCTGTTTGGGAAGGAAGCGATCCGGTGTTGAAGTCGGAATACGTCGCGCTCGGATCGCATTACGATCACGTCGGCTCAGGTTGTCCGCCGAACGGCGACGATCGCATCTGCAACGGCGCGGACGACGATGGATCGGGAACGACGGCGATGCTCGCAATGGCAGAAGCGCTGGCGAAAGCCTCGGCGCGTCCGAAGCGATCGATCCTGTTTGTCTGGCACTGTGGCGAAGAAAAGGGATTGTGGGGATCGCGTTACTTCACCGAGTTTCCGACCGTTGCGCTGGATAAGATCGTGGCCCAGATCAACATGGACATGATCGGACGCAGCAAGGCCGCGGGTGATACAAATCCGCGCAATGCGGAGTTGACTGGTCCAACCGGCATTTACCTGATCGGATCGACGATGATGAGCACGGAGTTGGGCGAGGTGGTGAACTCGGTCAACAAGTCGTATTTGAACCTGACGTTTGATACGAAATACGACGATCCGAAAGATCCGAACCGGTTCTTCTTCCGCAGCGATCACATCAACTACGCGCGCAAAGGCATTCCGATCATCTTCTTCTTCGACGGCGTGCACGAGGATTATCACCGGGCCGGTGATACGGCCGACAAGATCGATTATCAGAAGATGGAGAAAGTGACGCGCACGATCTACATGACGGCGTGGGAAATCGCGAACCGTCCATTGCGGCTCAAAGTGGATAAGCCGCTGCCGGCGCAGATCAGCGGCAGTTAGATACGGCCTTTTTCGGCCTGGAGACGGCGGTAAGCTTCGGCGCGTGAGAGTCCCAACTCACGCGCCGCTTTTTTTAGTGCGGCACGATGATCGAGACCGTCGCGTTCGAATTGATCTACTAACGAAACCACGGATTTGTCCTCCTGCGCCACGGTTTCAATCACATTCCGATCGATCAGGAGAACGATCTCGCCACGAGGTTCTTCGGTTGTGTAATGCTCGTTCAGCTCACTTAAACGCCCGCGTTTTATTTCTTCATATAACTTAGTCAGTTCACGAGCGACGACGGCTTCACGTTCGCCGAGCATTTCGTATGCGTCTTTGAGTGTTTCCGCGAGTCGATGAGGCGCTTCGTAGAAGACGAGCGTGCCCGGAACTTGTCGCAGTTCGCCGAGACGCGTGCGACGTGCATTCGCTCGCGGAGGCAGGAAACCGCCGAAGAAGAATTCATCCGTTGGCAGCCCGGCTGCTGTCAGCGCTGCTATCAACGCGCTTGGACCAGGCACAGGAACGACCGGTACGCCGTTCTCGATTGCGGCCCGTACGAGTCTGAATCCCGGATCGCTGATCGCGGGAGTTCCCGCGTCTGAAACAACCGCCACGTCGTCGCCACGTTTCAAGACGTCAATCAGTTCCTGCGCGCGTTGCTGTTCGTTGTGTTCGTGATAACTGACGGTCCTGGTTGGGATGCCGTAATGCTGTAGCAGCTTTCGCGTGTGACGCGTGTCTTCGCAGGCGATCAGCGCGACGTGCTTAAGGACGTCGATCGCGCGATGCGTGATGTCGGCGAGATTGCCGATCGGCGTGGCGACGAGATAAAGGGTGCCGGACAGGTCATTTATCATTTGTCGTTTGTCGTTTGCCATTTTCCATTTGAAGACGCCGCAGTCGCATTGAAATGGGAAATGATAAATGACAAATGGAAAATGACAAATGAAAGGGCCCCGGAGAACCGAGGCCTTTCGCAGGGTAAAGCAGGCGGATTACTTAGCGGTCTAATCAGCGGTTTCTATCTACAGGCGGATTACTGAGGGAATGGAATTCGTCGGCGCCAGTCGTCGTTACGGTTGTCGCGGCGGCGGTAATCGTCGTCGCGGCGGCCGCCGCCGCCGTTGAATCTGAAACCGTAAACGTCACCGATTAAGCGCAACTCGCGCTGGATCTGCGACCAGTCAGACGCGAGGCGGTTGTCAAACCAACGTGGGCGCGCGATGCGATCGAGTTGCTGACCTTCCTGCAACACGCGTCGTGCTTCGTCGGCGCTGCGATTGAGATCGCGGCCGTTGCCGACGCGGGATTTCAGATCGCCGACGGCATCACGAAACTGGTGGACCTGATCGTTGATTCGATCTTCACGGTCGGAACCATTGGCGCGGCTGCGATCGAGGGCGCGGTCGATGTTGCGTTCGAAATCTTTTGACAGGCGATCCAGGCGTTGGACGGAGTCGCGGAGGGCGCGTTCGTCGTAACGTCCGTAGCCGTCGTCGCGATCGCGGCCGCGACCCCATTGGGCGGATGCGGTTCCGGGTAGAGCAAAAGCCACGATGCCCAAAACCAGTAGTGAAAGTTTCAGCGTATGCCGGTTCGTCATTATTCGGTTTCTCCTCGGAAGCACTTCGGCCTTGCTCGGGCCTCGGCAAGCGCCGTGCCTATTCGCAAAATCCGTGTTTACTGGCCTGAAAAACCGAGCGAGGTGAGATCACAACGCGAAAGGTGCAGGCGTTAGCGGAAAAGGTTGAAGGGTTAACGGCGATGGTCGAGGAGAATGGAGATGTGGTGGTGGATGTCGGAGGCGTGGAGTTTGGGGCGCTGATGGGTGAGGGATTTCCAGCCGGGGGCGCCGGTGGTTGTTTTGGCTAGTAACAACTCCTCGCTGGCCTTGCGGAGACCGAGGTGACGAATATTCGCGCAGGCCAAGCCGCCGCCACGGACGATCCCGTCGCGAGGCACGCGCGGCCAGCCGGCTTCGACAAACAACGTGCGCACGCCAAAACTGAGCGTGATGAGCTGACCGACCATCGTCGCGGTTCCAATGCTAAACCGGTGATCGTTGTTTCGCGAGATCTGGATACTCGCTCCGGCCCGGTTCGCTTCACCAGCCGCAACGGTAAAACTCTCGATCAGCCACTGAATCCCAGCCTTCCGCAACAGGTCGTTTGAATTCTTCAGCGACAGGTAATCAGCCACATCCTTGCGTCCTGCAAGGCGCGCCTTCTGCTCCGCCTCCGATAGTGCTGCTGCCCACGCTTCGTCGAGTTCGCTCATGTTTGTTTTGTCTTTGTGATGGTATCATGACCGCCGAATCGTCCCCCACAAACCAACGCGCACCCAATGCGGAAACCGATCAAGATGACCCCAATTTATCGAGCTTCGAGATACCTCCTGACGGCGATAGCGGCCAGTGGTCTCTTCCTCCTGATTCAGGCCAGCCCACTAGCCCAGTCGAACAAACTGCCGGCGCCGAAGACTCACGTGAGCGACCATGCCGGCATCGTCGACGCGCAGACGCGGACTCGACTCGAAGGCGTTCTAGAGCGATTGAAAGAAAAGAGCAAGATCGACTTTTACGTCGCCGTGCTGGATACCACTGACGGCATCGACGTTTCTGAGTATTCGCAACGGCTCGCGCGTGAGTGGGACATCGGTGCGAAGAGCAGTCGCAGCAAGAGCCTGTTGCTGGTTATCTCCGCGGCGTCGAAGACTTCGTTCACTCAGTTCGCCCGCGCGGTCCAGCCTGATCTGCCTGATGGAGTGTTGGGCGAGGTGAGTTACCGCATGAATGGTCCATTGGCCGAGGGACGTTTCACGGAAGCGGTTGAAGTCGGCGTCTATGCTTTTATCAACGCGCTTGCCGATAAGATGGGTTTCAATGTCGCCGAACTCGATAAACCGGCGATCACAGCGGAAGGATCGACACAGGTCGCTGCGGAAGGCGCGCAACCAGTCCTGATCAGCGCGGCAGACGTGCCGAAGAGCCGGCCGAGAGTCGTCAATGTAGCGGCAGAACCGGCTGCAACGCCGCCGGCTGAAGCGCCACGCACCGAACCGAGTCCGAGTGAAACACCGGCGCGCGAGGCCACGCCCGAACCTACGCCTGAGGCCACGCCCGATCCTACGCCAACGGAAACTCCAAAAGTTGAAGAAACAACCGAACCGCCAAAGACTGAAACTTCGACAGCCAAAACACCAAAACCGTCCCGCAAAACACCGGCGAAAGCAACGCCAACGCCCAAGCCCCTGACGCCGGCCCAACAAGCAGAACTTGACGCGGACGAATCAGAAGAAGTCGAGTTAACGCTGACGCTGCCACTCGCCAAACGCGCAGTCGCTTTGAAAGAGTGGCTCGACACGCATCCGGATTCGAAGTCCCGCGCGCGCGCGATGGAATTATTGATCAGCACGCATGCCGGACTCGGCGATCAGAAGTTGAAAGAAGGCGACAGCGCCGGCGGCATTCAACAACTGATGCAGGCCATCGACGAAGCCGATCTCACTGTTACCGATCAACTCTTCACCGGCGTAATCGTGCAGATTCCGATGAATCTCTACGTCCGCAGCGAACACACCGCGGCGTTCAAAGCGGCGCAGAACATCGAAGCCAAATACGGCGCCGATGCGAAACGATTGCTCGCGCTCGCGAGTTTTTATCTGAACGTCGAACGCGGCACTGAAGTCGTGCGCCTCGCCGAAGCGGCCGTGAAGCTCGCTCCGGACGTGGCCGAAGCGCATCGAATTCTCGCGCTGGGCCTGCACATCTCGCTGCGTCTCGACGAAGCGGCAGCCGAATACAAACGAACGCTCGAACTCGATCCCGCTTCGAAAGTCTCGCGCGGCAGTTTGGCCGATCTTTATCGCGCCTCAGGCAAAGTGGAAGAGGCACTTGCGCTTTACAACGAGCAATTGACAGCCGATCCAAAAGACCGTGCCGCACGCGCCGGAAAAGTGATCTCGCTTTTCGAACTCAACCGTGCCGATGACGCGAATCGCGAACTCGACGCCGCGCTCGCCGAGGAACCACGCAGTCTCCCGCTGCTCGCCGGCGCCGCCTACTGGTTAATTGCCCACGGGGCCCAGGAAAACAGCGACAAGGCAAACAGCGACAAGGCATTGGACCTCGCGCAAAAAGCCATCGCCATCGAGCCGCGTTACACGTGGGCGCAGATCGCGCTCGGCCGCGCGTTGTTAGCGAAGAATCGTCCACTCGATGCAGAACGCGTCATGCGTTATGCGCGGCAGTACGGCAAGTTTCCGACGTTGAATTACGAACTCGCAAGTGTGTTGTCGTCGATGGGTTTGTACGAAGAAGCGGTGGAAGTGCTGCGCGAATCGTTCTCGATCAAAGACGATCAGATACAGACGTATCTCGCGGGACACTTGCCGGCGAGTGATGCCGGTTTTCTCGAACTGCTCGCGCCGGAACGCCGCGCCAGCATCTATCAAAAGACCGGAGCTGACAACGCCGCAAATGCGAAAGCATTAAAAGCGCTCCTCACACTAAACACGGCGATCACGGCAGAAAAGATTGACGAGACTGTTGCCGTTAGCGCGGCGCGTGAGTTTGCTTCCGGCACTGACAACATGCGCGCGTTTCGCCAGCTCTATGCGTCGAGCAGACTGCTGCGGCATGGCGTCGGTGTGGACGCGGCATTCGAACTCGCCGAAGAAGCGCGTAAAGCCACGGACGATGCGCTCGCCGCGCCGAGCCTGACGATGGCGGTGCAGGCTGATGAGTTTCGCGAGTTGCGCGCGCGCGCGATCTCGGCGGGCAGCGTTCCCGATGTCGCCGAAGCTCCGCAAAGCGTCCTCAGCAACATTCTGAAAGGACGTGTAGACGATCTCGCCGGTTGGGCGCTCTTCAATCAGAAGAAGTACGCCGACGCCACGACATATCTGAAAAAAGCGGCTGAAACACTGCCCTCCGGGACGCCTTCATGGCGCAGCGCGCTGTGGCACCTCGGCGCGGCGCTCGAACAGACAGACCAAAAGGAACAAGCGCTCGACAACTACATCAAGAGCTATGTAGCCGGCGAGCCTGACACGGTGCGGCGCTCCGTGATCGAGCAGCTCTATAAGAAGATCAACGGCTCGCTCGACGGGCTCGATCAGCGAATCAGCTCAGGCGGCTTCAGCACCGGCACACCTGAAACAGCGGCTGCTCCAACACCAACACCGGAACCAAATCCAACTCCGGTCGAAACTCCGAAGCCCGAATCAACTCAACTATCCGAAGAAGAGGCGATGAAAATCGCCGCTTCCCGCACTCGCTCGACGGTAAAAATCACCGGCCGCGTAGTCGACGCCAACAAAGCCCCACTCGCAAATGTGACGCTCGTGTTGATTAGCCCTTCGGGCATGGTCCTCACGTCGATGACTGACAACGACGGCAACTTCTCGTTCACTGTTGCTACGCCTTCACAGAAAACTTATCGCATCATCCCCTCGAAAGATGGCTACGCTTTTACACCAATTGATAAAGCCTTCGCGGGGTTGCTCGAGGATCAAAGAGACATCGAATTCGTAGGGTCCAAACAATAAAACACGGATGACACGGATTCTAAGATCCGCGTCACCCGTGTTCCCGTGTGTGTTAGTTAAGTTATTTGTTCTGCGTCGACGATCCGGCAACCGGCTTGCCTTCGGCGTCAAACACTTCAACCTTACCGTACTTCGCCAACACCTCACGCGCCTTTGAAGCATCGCCAACCGCCACCACTTGCAAGTGGCCCAGGTCGATGTATTTCTTCGCCACGCGCTGCACGTCGGCGGCAGTAATCGCCGCTACTTTCTGCGGATAAGTATCCCAGTAGTCAGCCGGCAGATTGTAAAGCTTCTGCGTGATGACGTTCTGTAACAACGACTGCGGCTGTTCGAGCGACAACGCAAAGCTGCCGACGATCGCGCGCTTCGCATTCTCCAGTTCCTCCGCGGGAACCGTCTCGTCGCGCAAACGATTGAGTTCGTACATGAACTCCTTCATCGCGCCTTCGGTAACGTCGGTGCGAACTTCAGAGCTCGACGTCCACGTGCCACGGAAGCGGCTGCCGCCGAAGTTGCTGTACGCGCCATACGTGTAGCCCTTGTCCTCGCGCAGGTTCAGGAACAAGCGGCCTGATGGACCACCGCCGAGCACGCGGTCAGCCATCAACACTGCAAAGTAGTCGGGGCTGGTGCGCTCGATGCCGAGCGTGCCGAGTTGCAACACGGTCTGGACCGAACCGGGCCGATCGATCAACACGATGCGCGAGTCCGATTGCGCCGGAGCGGCCGGTATCGTCGCGGCCGGAACGTCGCCCTTCTGCCAGTCGCCAAACGCCTTCTCGATCTTCGGCATCACGTCTTTCAATGTGACGTCGCCGACGATAGCGAGAATCGAATTGTTGGGACGGTAGTAGGTCGCATGGAAATCCGCGAGATCTTTGCTCGTGAGTTTCTGGATTGATTCAAGAGGCGGCGTCACTAACGAAGCCGGATGGCCCGCGCCGTAGATCGCGCGCTGGAACTGTTCCGCTGCCAGAAACTGCGGGATCGATCGCTGAAACTGCATCTGGGCCAACGTGCGCGTCTTGTACTTGTCGACTTCCGCTTGCGGGAAGTTTGCGTTGCGAACCACGTCGGCGAACAGTTCGAGTGTCGGATCGAAGTTCTCGACCAGGCCCGAAGCACTGACCGTGCTCGTTATCGACGAAAGACCGGAGCCTGCCGTCAGCGTCGCGCCAAGCGCGTCGACCTGTTCGGCGATGTCCTTGCTGGATCGCTTCGTAGTGCCTTCGCGCATCAACGAACTCGTGAAACTCGCCAAACCACGATAGTCGGCTTTATCGGAAAGTCCGCCGCTCAACACCACCATCTGCATGTTGAAGGTCGGGACTTTGCTGCTTCTGAGCAGGACCACGCGCAGGCCGTTCGGCAACGAAGCCTCTTCGGCGCGCGGAAGTTTTACTTTCAGAACGTTCTTGTTAACTGGCGCTTTGCCTTTTACGACCGCGCCCTTGGTTGACTGCCCGGCCGGACCACTCGGCGCGCCGCCCTGCCCAAAAGCAAGCGACGAAACGAGCGCGACCAGCATCAGCGCCACGACAAAATTGCTTATCTTCTTTTTGATTCTCATTGCTTTATCTTCGACTCCTTCTTACTGACCCGAGGCGCTGGTGGCGCTCTTGGCCTTCGGCTTGGGCATAGTCACAACAATCGTGCGATTGGTGTCGACCAGATACTTGTTCGCTACGCGCATCACGTCTTCCTTCGTGACGGCGGCAACCTTGTCGAGACGCGAATTGATGAGGCCCGGCTCGTTGTAATAAACCGTGTACTGGCCCATCGTGACCGCGCGATTCAACGAGCTTTGCAGGCCGTTGATGAAATTACGACGCGTCGTGTTCTTGGCTTTCTGAAGTTCCCAGTCGGCGATCGGCTCTTTCTTCAACCGCTCGATCTCGGCGTAGATAATCGCTTCGACGTCTTCCGTCTTCGCGCCGGGACGAAGCGTGGCGTTGGTGTAGAAACCGCCGGTGCCGCGTTTCTCATCCATGAAGCCGCCGACACCGGTCACCATCTCTTTTTCCTTCACGAGCTTCTGATAGAGACGCGAACTCTGACCACTCTGCAAAGCTGCGGCCAAAACCTGCAACGCGTAGAAGTCTGCCGTGTTGCCCTGCACCGCTTTGTAAGCCATGTCGATGCGCGGAGCGCGAGCTAGCTGATCGTCGACGCTCGCGCGCCGCTCAGCTTTTTGCGCCGGCTCGGTCATGTCGACCGCGGGCGGATTTTCCTGGCGCGGAATACTCTCGAAATTGGAGCGAATCTTCGCGAGTGCTTCGGTGGTATTGAAGTCGCCGACAAGCACGAGCACTGCGTTATTTGGCGCGTAGTACATCTTGAAGAACGAGGCAACGTCTTCGACAGTCGCGGCGCTGAGATCCTCCATCGAGCCAATCACGGAATGCTTGTACGCAAAGTTGTCGTACATCATCTCCTGGTGCATTTCCTGGCTCTTGCCGTAGGCTTGGTTGTCGACGCCGAGACGTCGCTCTTCCTGCACGGCATTGCGCTGGTTGTCGAGGTTCTCTTTGGTGATCGACAGGCTCTTCATGCGATCCGCTTCGAGGAAGAGCGCGAGATCGAGCTGGTTCGCCGGCAGCGCTTCAAAGTAGTTGGTTCGATCTTCATTGGTGGTTCCGTTCATCGTGCCACCGTTGTTGAAGACGAGCATGAAGTGCTCGCCGGAGCCAACATTCTCGGATCCCTTGAACATCATGTGTTCGAACAGGTGAGCGAAACCTGTGCGGCCTTTGCGCTCGTCACGCGAGCCGACGTTGTAAGTGACGGAAATGGCGATGACGGGCGCCGAGCGATCTTCAACAGTGATCACGCGGAGACCGTTCTTCAGCGTAGTTTCCTTGAAGTCAACCCGCACGTTCCGGGCCGTCTGGGCTTGCCCTGGGATCACGGCAAACGCGCAGATTAATAGAGGTAACAGAAACTTGGAGACGCGTCTCATAAATCAAAACTCCTTCGAATGTGGATGGTGTCTCAGACGAGCAGGATCCGGGACGGCCGCACGGCTTACCGACGCAGCGTGGCAGGGACTTTATGCGGTGTACCACCCATAGTCAAGCCGCCAAGCCGCCGGTTATTGCCCTGTTTCAATCGGTTTTTTGCCAATCCGTGTTCGCCTTGGGAACACGGATTATACGGATGTCCCCAGGCGTAAGTTATTCTGATGCAGCCAACCGCCATTGCGTTCCGGCCATCCAAAACAATCGCAAACAGCGGTATAATCAGTTCACTCTTCGGAAAGTCATGATAAGAACAAAGTTTATAGTTCCTCGCGTCTCGGCTGCTTTGGCCGTCCTGGTGCTGACCCTCGCAGCCAACTCGCAGCAGCCCGCGCCACAACAAGCCGCCAGCCGTTTTGACGTTACGCACTACAGGATCGAGGCACAGATCATTCCCGACCAGCACATCCTCCGGGCGGGCGCTGATGTGACCTTCACTCCACTCGACGCAACGCGCTCGGTGATCTTCGAGCTCAACGGCTCGCTCAAGGTTGAGAGTATCGAGAAGGACGGCAAGCCGTTAACCGGATTCGTGCAGGACGCCGTCGGCGTGGGTTCGCTCGGACCGAGCGTGCGTATCGACCTCGGCTCGGTGGTTCCGGCAAATCAGCCGGTGACCTTGCGAATTCGCTGGAGCGGCGCGCTCGTGTCGCCGGAAGGCGGACCGCTGGCGACGCGGCGGTTGGCTTACGTGGGCAACGAAGGCTCTTACCTCATGTACGCTTCCCGGTGGTTTCCTTTTCATGATTACGCCGCCGACCGCGCCACGTCCGATATTACTTTCATCGTCCCGATCGGATTGCAGGTCGCGGGAACGAGCGATGAGCCGGTCGTAGGCCAGCCTTCGCCGAAAGACGGCGCCGTTCGTTATCGCTTCGTGCATCGCAATCCGGTGCTGATCGGAAACTTCGCCGCGGGTCAATACATCAACCGCAATCTTCGCTACAGCAATTACGACCTTCAGTTATACGCGATGCCGGGCAGTGAAAAACGGCTCGAAGCTTATGCCGAACTGACTGGCCGCGTTCTCGAATTCTATACAAAGCAATACGGCGCGCCGCTTTTCGGCAACCGTCTCGTGGTCGTTCAGATCGACGACGAAAGTCTCGACACGTATTCCGGTCCCGGAATGATCTTTTTGTCGACCAAGATGTTTGACACTACGCGCCCGGTGCCGGAAGAAAAGCTCCAGCGGGAGATTGCTTATCAATGGTGGGGACAGACAGTCGGGCTCAAATCGTTCGACGATGCCTGGTTGTCGCAGGGACTCGCCGAGTGGAGTGCGTTCGCGTTTCGTGAATCGCACCTGAGCGCTGGTGGACTCGACGCCGCGCAACGCGAACAACAGGAACGCGCATTGACGTTCGAACAGACTGCGTCGATTGCGCGCGCGCCGAGTGCGCTTGACGATCAGTCGGCGGCGTACCAGTCGATCGTCTTCTATAAAGGCTCGATGGTGTTTCGCATGTTGCGCGAGACGATGGGACGCGACGCGTTCGATCAGTTGTTACGGTCTTTCCTCCAGCAGTATCGCGGGAAGAACGCTTCGATAGACGAGTTTGAGAAACTCGCGACGACGATGTCGCAGGACAATTTGCGTTACTTCTTCGCGCAGTGGGTTGAAGGCACGGGCGTGCCGGAGTTCACTGTTGAATATCAGATCATTCGCACGCGCTCCGGTAAGTTCCGCGCTCGTGGCACGGTCAAACAGAACTTGGAAGCGTTGCGGATGCCGGTCGAACTGCTGTTACGCGCCGAAGGCGACAATCAGCAGAAGATAATTCGCATCGAGGGCCGCAGTGAGGATTTCGATTTCGAGTCCAATGGACAGCCGATCGAAGTCGTTGTCGATCCGAATAACAAGATCCTGCGGATGTCAGATGAGTTGCGCGTTTCGATTATCGCGCGGCGTGGTATCGAGCAGATGAAGGAAGGGATTTACGCCGAGGCGCAGCAGCAGTTTGAAGCGGCGCTCAAGCTCGATCGGTCCAATTCGTGGGTTTACTACAATCTCGGATTGCTGTTTATCGAGCAGCGCAACTGGCAACTGGCGCTCGACAACCTCGAAGCATCGCTGATCGGCAACCTGAAACCGTCGTGGATCGAAGCGTGGGCTCACATCAAACGCGGCAACGCGTACGATGCGAAGGGCGAGCGAAATCGCGCCGTGTCGGAATATAACAAGGCAGTTCAATCAGGCATCGACTACGACAACGCGCAAGCAGTAGCCAAGAAATACTTGGCGACGCCGTACGATCCGAAGGGCACGCAAACCGCTGAAGCAGTCACACCGGGGGATAACTAAGAAGAAGACGGGGAGACACGGGGACGTGAAACGCAGCGTCTCCGTTTCACCCCGTCCCCCCTTCTCCGTATCTCTCGTTCCCATCCTCCCATCTCTTCCGGTCAGACCGCAACGATTGCGATCTTGCGATCGTTCGCAACGCGGATCATTTCTTCCCGGTCGAACATGAGGGTTTTGCCGGCGGTGATGCATAGGCAGGTCGCGCCGGCTTCGAGCATGGTTTCAAGCGTTGGGACGCCGACTACGGGAACGTCAAAGCGCATGTCCTGATTCGGTTTTGCGAGTTTCACCACGGTGAGACGTTTATTGACTAACCGTCCGGCACGCCTGATCGTCTCGTCAGTCCCTTCCATCGCTTCGATCGCCACACAAGCTTTACCACGCACAACAATCGTCTGGCCCAGATCGAGTCGCGCGATCTCGCGCGCGATCTCCAGGCCGTACTCGATATCCTCACGCTCGTGTTTGTCAGGCTGCCGGCGCGACAGCGTCCCACTCTGCGGCAAGTTATGTTGCAGAAAATAAGTCGAATTGATCAGTTCGATCCCTTCGCTCTGCAACTCAGTCGCAATCGCCCCGATCAACGAATCCGTGTTCCGCCGCGGCAGCTTCAACAACACTTTCAACATCCGCACATCCGGCACAGCGCGACTGAAGATCTGCACGTGCTTCACCTGCCCGGCCATGATCGCCTTCTCAACACCTTCATTCTTGAAAAAGCGAATCATCCGCCCGAGTTGACCAATACCCACCCACTCGACGCGTTCCGCAAGCTGCTCGATCTCCGGATCGGTCTCCTCACGAATGGCGGCGACAACCATGCGCGCACCTTGCCGCCGAGCCCCTTCCACAACCATGAAAGGAAACTTCCCATTACCCGCAATCAATCCGAATGTCATTTGGTGACGCCGCGACTCGACGCTTCAATGAAACGCACCAGGTCGGTGACTTCCAGGGAACCGCTGATCTCTTCGCGAATGCGTTCGACGGCCTGGGTGGTGTTGAGCTTGGAAGACAGTAGCAGATGAAAAGCATGATGAAGCGCGTCGATGGCCGAGCGCGGGTAACCGCGTCGCTTCATGCCGGTGATGTTCAACCCGTAACACTTGGCGTGATTGCCGACGGTCAAAGCAAACGGAAGCGCATCTTTGACGACGACTGAATAGCCGCCGATGTACGCCTCTTTGCCGACGCGGCAAAACTGATGCACGCCTGAATAAGCGCCGATGTTGGCGCGATCTTCGATCTCGACATGGCCGGCCAGCGTCGCCGCATTAGCCATGATGACGCCGTCGCCGATAATGCAGTCGTGCGCGATGTGCGCCTGGGCCATGATCAAACAATCGTCGCCGATCTTCGTCAGCATGCCGCCGCCCGCAGTGCCACGATGAATCGTGACAAACTCGCGAATCTTATTTCGTTCGCCGATGCGGGTCTCTGACGGTTCGCCTTTGTACTTCAGGTCCTGCGAAGCGAGGCCGATCGAGACAAAAGGAAAGACTTGCGTCTCCGCGCCGATAAACGTTCGCCCGTCGACGACGCAATGAGATTCGAGCCTGACGCCGTCGCCTAGTTCAACCTCGTCGCCGACGATGCAGTACGGCCCGATAGTGCAGTCTTCACCGATGCGGGCACTCGGGCTGACAACAGCGGTGGGATGGATTGTCGATTGGTGAGCTGGGGAGATAAGGGGATGGGGAGAAGCGGAGACGGGGGGAAACGGGGAAAAGGAGATCGCTTCTCCCTGTCCCCGCTTCTCCTCATCTCCGCTTCTCCCCATCCTCTTATTTCCCCTTTTCCGCGTCACCCCTTCTCCGCGTCACCGCGTCCTTCCGTGGCGTCGCGGGGAGCGACGATGCTCATGATCTCGGCATCAGCCGCCAACTGGCCGTCGACTTTCGCTTCACCACGCATCCTTTGGACGCGCGAACCGATGCGCAGCGCCGTGACTTCGAGCACGAGCGTGTCGCCGGGAACGACTGGACGCCGGAAACGCGCCTCTTTGATACCCGTGAATAGGACGAGTTTCTTATCGCGATCTTCAATCTCGCGTAACGCCAGAATCGCGCCTACCTGGGCCAACGCTTCGACGATCAACACGCCGGGCATTACCGGCGCGCCGGGAAAGTGACCTTGGAAAAACGATTCGTTGATGCTGACTTGTTTGATGCCGACGATCCGTTCCTTAGGAACCAACTCGACGATGCGGTCGACGAGCAGAAACGGATAGCGGTGCGGCAGAAGTTTTTGGATTGCCTGAGAGTCGAGGACTGTTTCCATAGGGATCTGAGATCTCAGATCTGCCATCTCAAATCTGAGGTCTCGAAGAGACCTCTATTAGGGCGTGGGGGTCGCCGCGGTCACTGGATTCTTGCTGTTGAATTCGGTGATGAACGCGCGCGTGATGTCAGTGCTTTCGGCAGCGTAGAGCAGCGGCACCTGGGCGCCGTCGATGATCACGTTGATGCCCCGCGCTTTGGCGAAGATTTCGAGCGCTTTGCCGATCTCGGTTTGCAACGGCATGAAGAGTTCCTGCCGGCGCCGGTTGTATGATCCCTGCGCGTCTTCTGCCTTGCGCTGAATATCCTTCTTCAGTTGTTCGAGCTGATCGATCTTCGCTTGCAGCGCGGTGTTGTCGATTGGCGTTCCCGCCGGCGCATCACGGAGTTTGGTAACCTCGGATTCGAGCGCCTGCCCGCGTGTCTGCATCGTGTTGATGTCGTCTTTGGTCTTCTGAAACTCGCCGTTCAGTTTCGTGATCACGCTGTTGAACTTGGCAATGCCCGTCTTCGGATCCAGAAACAGATCGGTGTAGATGATCGCCATCTTACTCACCGGCAGCACCACCGTGGTTTGCGCTGGAGGCGTGGCCGGCGCTGGCGTCGGTCTCGCGCCTGCGGGTTGAGCATTGGCGACGCTGGCGACAGTGCCCAGAGCCACGACGATGAAAGCGCTGAGGGGGAAGAGATGTTTTCTAATCATGGTACTTACACGGTAAGGGCCCCTTAGCCGGGGCCCTGCATAGTCAATTAACTAAACGGTTATGGCTGCGGCGGCGCTGGTGTCGTTACCGCGGCTGTCGCCGGGTTCTTCGAGTTGAACTCGGCGATGAACGCACGCGTGATGTCGAGACTCTCGGCGGCGTAAACAACCGGAATCTGGCTGCCGTCGACGATCACGGTGATACCACGCGCTTTGGCGAAGGCTTCGAGCGCCGTGCCGATGTCTCTTTGCAACGGCATGAAGATCTCCTGCCGGCGCTTGTTGTAAGCGGCTTCGGCGTCTTCACCCTTGCGTTTGAAATCGAGGTTGGCCTGCTCGAGTTGCTCTCGCTTTTGGCGAATCGCGTTCGGGTCGGCAACGCTCTGCGTATCCTGGATCTCTTTGGTAAGCGTGTTGATTCTAGTCTGCAAGTTGGTCAGCTCAGTTTGGCGCGGCTGAAACTCACGATTGAGCGTGTTGAGCAGACTGCTGAATTTGGCAATACCAGTTTTCTGATCCAAAAACATATCCGAATAGATCAGGGCCATTTTGCTGTCGGGTACGGCCACTGTGGCAGCAGCTTGCGGCTGGCTCGCCGGCGCACCGCCGGGAGTCGCTGGTCGCTGTTGTTGTGCTGACGCGGAAACTGCAACAGTCGTCAGCAGGCCGACCGCAGCAAAAAAGCTAGCTATCTTCATGACTTTCTAATACTACTCCTTACGTTGAGGGTGATTTAGACAGATTCCTTAGTGACAAATCTTAGTGTCTGCCTAATCACCATGGGTTGGCTCAAGTTGATTAAAAGGTGCGCCCGACACTGAAGCGAATGACCCTCTTTTTCTCGTTGAAGAAGAACGGGAACCCGTCAATAAACTGGTTGTCCCGCGCGTTTGGATTATACGCAAAGATCAAACGAAACGGTACATTGATGACGGGCACCTGCACCCTCACTTCCATACCTAAACTCGAGCGGTAATCGCCGATACTGTCAAACAAACTTTGCGACAATCTGACGGTGCTGTTGGTCTGCGCTTCGCCGCGGAGGAACACTGGCTGAAACCCGCGAGGCAGCAGCGTGATCGGGTTGATGTCGCCCGTTTGGGCTGCTTCGAGTTCCGCCTGGCTCACGATGCGATTGTCGCGCGCAACGAGACTCAGAAACGCCGAAGCCGCAAGGTTCGTGTTGTTACAAAGCGCGAGCGAGCTCAAGCTGATCGGCACGTTCGTGTTGAACCTCGTACACGGAAGCACGCCGACTGTCGACAGGAACGGCTGGTCCGGCAGGAATTCGCTGGAGAACGACTGGTCGCTCTTGGTCCTGAGGTTGAAGGCGGTGCCGATGTCGGCGAAAGCCGCGAGACTCACCATGTCGCTGAAGACCGGAATGCGATACTCGAAGTTTCCGAGTATCTGCGTGTCGCCGCCGACCGAAGTAAACGAACGCGGTAACACCGCCGGGTTGGCGCCGCCTGCTCCAGTGAACGTGCCCAGGGCTATGGCGGCCGAAGCGGGAAGCTCCGGAACCACCTGAATGTCGCCGGAAGGTGTCGACGAGAAGACGACGTTACGTGACGTAATGGACGAATCGACCGGCGAGATCGGGCTGATCGAACGAACGTTGTAGCCGCGGATCGTAAACTCGTCGCCGAGGAAGAACCGTTCGAAGATCGGCACGCCGTCGACGAATGCCAGCGAGTTCGCGTTTCTTACTTTGTCAGTGATCGCAAAACTTCCCACCGTTCCCGCGATGATGCGGAAGCCAAAAACTTCCGGCCGCTCTGATTTCTTGCGGCGCACCGGGAAGAACTGCGTGTAGGAAAGCGTCGGCTGATAAGTGCGAACGTCACCGCCGAGACCAGCGAGCGCAACAGACGCCGTTATTTCACGTCCGCTGGTCGGGTCGATGCTCGCGTTGCGCGTGTCGTACGAGAACGTCAACGTGCCGCGGCTTGTCAGAATGTTCGGCTGGCGATAGATGACCGGGATGAACGTCGTGTTATTCGGATCGGTGTTAGCTTCCGGATCCTTTACGGTCGAGAGCGACAATTGATACGAAGCGCCAACGCGCGAGAACTGCGTGAAGCGGCGTTTGCGATAAAACTCCGAAAGCGGGGCGCTGACGAAGATCGAGCCGCCGTACGAGTCGCGCGTGAACAGGTTCGTTTCGTCGACGTCCTGGAAGTTGAACTGCGAACCGATCAGGTCCGCTTGCGCATTGACGTTCTGCGAGAGGAACGTGCCCTCGCCGAAGAACTTCTGCGAGAAAGCGAACAGCGAGAAGCCCGCGCTGATCGGACGGTCTTTGATGTACGGCTCGGTGAATGAAAACTGGAACGAGCGCTGGCGGTTGCCGGCGGCCATCACGAACGAGAGCACTTCACCGCGTCCGAGTAGGTTGTTCGTCGAGTATTCAAGACCAAAGAACGAACCGCCGATACCTGAAATGCCGCCGTTGAAAGAGATCTGCTGGCGGCCGCGTTCGCTGACTTTCAGCGACAGGTCAACGGTCGCTTCCTCTTCGTTCGTGCGGCGATCGACGTCTTTGTCTTTGTCGATCGGATTGAAGTAACCGAGCTGGTTCAGTTTTACAACCGAGTATTCCCAGTAGGCGTCGTTGTAGATGTCGCCTTCGTTGATGAGCACTTCGCGACGCAGCACGTTGTCGCGCGTAAACGTGTTGCCGACGAATTCGAGCCGGCGCAACGTGAACTGTTTGCCCTCTTCAATCGTGACTGTGAAATCGACGATGCCTTCGTTCGGGTTCGCAGGATTGTCTTTGAAGGTCGGGACCGGCTCCGCCGTGTACTCGATGAAGCCCTGCTGTCCATAAAACTTCTTCAGGTTCTCGAAAAGGCCCTTGGTGACCTTCTCGCCGTCGGCTACGTCGCCCTTGTTCAGGCCGATTACGGCTCTGATCTGTGCTTCGGAGAAGATCGAGTTGCCCTCGACTTTGAACTCGCCGAGACGATAAACCTTGCCCTCGACAATCGGCACCGTCACGCGCAAGCCTTCGTCGACTGACGAGATCAACGGCAACGGCAGGATCGGGAAACCGGTGCGACGACGGCCCACGCTCTCGACGCGAGGCTCGCCGTGCCGCGCCTGAAGGTAGCCTTTCGAGCGCATGTAGTTGTCGACCAGGCGCAGATCGTATTCGAGTTTCTCGCGGTCGAGGATGTCGGTGCTCTTGAAACGGGTGATCAGACCGGCTTCCTTGACGTACTTCATCGCGCCGCGAAGCGAGCCGTCGCTGAAGACTGTGTTGCCTTCAAAATGAATTTCCACCACGCGCACGCGGTCGCCTTCGTCGATCTTGAAGTTGACGGCCAGCGACGTCGCGGAAACTTCTTCAGTCTCCTCGGTGACGACGGCGTTCGGATGGCCGCCCGCTGAGAGCAACTCCTTGATTACGCGCATTGCAACGCGGATCTTGACCGGGTCGTAGACGTTCTCTTTGGAGACGCCGACGCGCCGCTCGCGAAACGCCTTGAGCACGTCCGATTCCTGTACGCTCTTAAGACCGTCAAAAGTCAGGTCACGAATGATCGGAAGCTCTTTGACTTCGAAAATGACGTTCACGCCTCCACGTACACCGTTCTCGATAAAGACTCGGGTGGCTGTTTTGTCGAAGAAATTGAGCGACAGCAGCGTTTGGTAATCGCGTTGGACCTGGGCCTCGCTGTACGGGTCGCCGGCCCTGGTTTGAATGTAATAGAGGATGTCGTCCTTTCGCAGACGACGATTATTAATGATGTCGACGTTTTCTACGAGACGTTGCGGTTGGGTTTGCTGGGCTTGAGCTTGTCCGGCAGCGGCAAAGGTTGTGATAAGTCCAGCGATTAAGCCCAAAAAGAAGAGCCAGAGCGCGCGATATGAGTGCATAGGCACCAAATTCCCTCAGTAGTTCTTGCCGGGCCTCAGAAACTTCGGGGAGCTTATGAGTGAATACTAGTCCAGAGACTGAATAAAGGTAAAAATCTCGTGCTTGAACTGGTTTTAAGACAGCAGCTTTGATTCCATCATAAAAGCACCAGTTGCCAGCATTTTAAGCAGCAAAGTGGCGCATTATAAGCGAAAAAAGGGGAAACTCCAAAGGCGTGAAAATCCGTTCGATCCATGTTCTTCCTTCGGAGAACAATAGACCCCAAAAGTGAGAAGACCGTTGGCATTTTCCATTTAGCATTTATCGTTTGTCATTTTTCATTTTTGGAGAATGACAAATGACCAATGACCAACGATAAATGGAAAATAAGCTTTTAATGGATCAGCAGAGCGTCGTCGGGGGTTTCGACGTCGACTGGACGGAAGTCGATCTGATCGCCTACGAGAAATACTTCGATAAGCGTAGCGCCCTCTAGTTGCCCCTGGATCAAAGCCTCCGAAAGGGGATCTTCAACATACTTCTGCAAAGCGCGGCGGATTGGCCGAGCGCCATACAGCCGATCGGAGCCGGTCTTGTCGACAATCCACCGTTTGGCTTCTTCTTTCAGCCGCACTTCAAACCCATGCCGGCTCATCGTCCGATTCATCTGGTCGACCTGTAACTGAACGACGTCCAACAGTTCGACGTCGAGAAGCTGGTCGAAGATGATGATCTCGTCGAGACGATTGATGAACTCCGGATTGAACGTTTGGCGAACAGCCGACATCACCATCTCTTCCATCTTTTCACGGCTGGCGTCGACAGTTGCCTGGAACCCCAGCGTGCCCTTCTTCTGAATGAAGCGGGCGCCGATGTTGGAAGTCATGATGATGATGGCGTTTTTGAAATCAACCGTGTTGCCGAGCGCGTCGGTCAGTATTCCGTCTTCAAACACCTGGAGCAGGATATTGAAGATGTCCGGATGGGCCTTCTCGATCTCGTCAAACAGGAGCACGGCGTAGGGCGAACGCTTGATGCGTTCGGTCAGTTGGCCGCCTTCTTCGTGGCCGACGTACCCCGGAGGCGATCCGATCAGCTTGGAGACTGAATGCTTCTCCATAAATTCCGACATATCGAACCGGATCAACGCGCGTTCGCTGCTGAACAGGAATTGGGCCAGCGAGCGAGCGACTTCGGTCTTACCCACGCCGGTTGGGCCCAGGAACAGGAACGAACCAACCGGACGCAGCGGATTCTTCAATCCGGCGCGTGAACGGCGAATCGCGCGCGCCAGGGCCGAAATTGCGGAACGCTGTGAAATGACGCGCTTGTGCAATTCGACTTCGATGCGAAGGAGTTTCTTCGTCTCTTCTTCTTTCAACGAGTTGACCGGAATGCCGGTCCAACGCGCGATCACGTCTTCCACGTCGTCGCGGGTGACTTCCGCTGAGACGAGCGCGTCTTCCTGAGTGGTAGCACGCAGGCTGGCGCTGTCGTAAGAACGCGACCAGTCGTTCAACTCGTTCCAATCCGCCAGGTTTCCCTGCTCGCGCCTGATGCGCAGCTTCACGCGCGCGCCGGCTTCGTCGATCACGTCGATTGCTTTGTCGGGCAGAAAACGGTCCGGAATGTAGCGATGCGATTGGTAAACGGCGGCGTGTAGCGCCTCGTCGGTGTAGCGCACCTGGTGGAATGTTTCGTAACGCTCGCGCACTCCATCAAGAATGCTGACCGCTTCCGCTTCGGATGGCGGTGGAACTTTCACGGCCTGGAAACGGCGCTCGAGCGAACGATCTTTCTCGATCGACTTGCGAAATTCCGCCGGCGTCGTAGCGCCGATGCACTGGATCTCTCCACGTGACAAGGCGGGCTTCAAGATGTTTGCGGCGTCGAGCGAACCTTCCGCCGAGCCGGCGCCGACGAGCGTGTGCAACTCGTCGATAAATACGATGTACTGCGGGTTTTCGACCAGTTCGCGCATGATCTGCTTCAGGCGCTCTTCAAACTGGCCGCGATACTTCGTGCCCGCGACGATCAGCGACAGATCCAACGAAAGAATCCGTTTGTTTTCCAGGAACGACGGCACGTCGCCACGCACGATGCGTTGGGCCAAGCCCTCGACGATCGCCGTTTTGCCAACGCCCGGCTCGCCGATCAGCACCGGATTGTTCTTGGTGCGGCGGCAGAGAATCTGGACCACGCGTTCGATCTCGGCTTCGCGGCCGATGAGCGGGTCGAGCTTGTCGTTGGCGGCGTCGTCAGTCAGGTCGCGCGAGAACTCGACGAGGTGCGGAGTGTCTTTCTTCTGCGAAGTTCGCGAATCGACACCCGATTGCCGCGCAATTTCGTCGCGGACCGCGTTCAGGCGCAAGCCGCGTTCGTAAAGAATTTCGGCGGCCATCGAGCGCTCTTCGCGCAACAGGCCTAAAAGGAGATGTTCGGTGCCGATGTGGCGATGCTGGAGCCGGTCGCTTTCCTCGTGGGCATAAGCCAGAACGTGCTTGGTTTCCGGCGCGAGCGGCAGTTCGACGGAAGTCGAAATCTTCTCGCGCAGGAGTGTACGCCCTTCAATCTCCTTGCGAATCGACTCGATCGAAACCTGCGCTCGTGGGAAAAAGCGTCCGGTAAGCGTTTTATCTTCGCGCATCAACCCGAGCAACAGGTGTTCGGGTTCGATTGCCGGAGCTCCAAACTGCGACGCCTCGTAGCGCGCGAAGAAGATCACGCGGCGCGCCTTTTCTGTGTAGCGTTCGAACATCTTGATTCACGTTTCTAGAACTTGATGATTATGCCGGTCAAACGGCAGTCCGGCAACTTGGCGGGCATTATAACCTATGAAGTAAACGGTAAGAAGCTTTGTATGACAAAACATGTCATGTCACGGTTTTTTCACAGATGCGCAGACGCCGATACAGGTCTTACGGTCCTAATAGGACTAGATACGTCCCGCCAGGACTAGTCCGGTTGGACTACACGTGTTCAGGCAGAACTAGACGAAGAGTCGCGCCGCAGGCGCGGCATAAGGTAGCCAGGGGCAAGTGGGAGCGAAGCGATCACGACGCCCCTGGATAACAGAGGGGAGAACCTGGAGCACTGAAAGTGCGAAATAACAGCAGATTTCTGTCGCTCTTTCAGAGCTCAACAGCCACTTCTTGCGGACCAGGGGTTTACGCGCTTCGCGCTTCACCCCTGGCTATCTTCTTCCGCGCCTGCGGCGCTGAATTTGGGCGTGACTCCGCATGTGCGGCGCTGAATTGGGCGTGACGTGATGGGCGACGTGATGGCAGCGCTCAGGATGTGACTTCGCGGTTCACGTAATTGCGCCCTTTAGGCGCCCGCCTTCCAAAACAAGAATCCGATCGCAAAGCTGCGCGAGTTCGTTGCTGTGAGTGGCCATCACCGCCACCGCCTTGTTGTTGCGGACGTAACTGACGAGCGCTTTTCCCAGTTCTTCACCGATTTCAGCGTCGACATTTCCCGTTGGTTCGTCGGCCAGCAGGAGTTTTGGATGAGTGACGAGGGCACGGGCGAGAGCGACGCGCTGCTGTTCGCCGCCTGATAGATGTGAGATCGGATGGTCCTCGCGACCGATCAGGTGAGCGTCCTGCAACAGACTCGCGGCGCGGCCGTACGCGTAATCGCGCTTTTCGCGGGCGATCAGTAAAGGCAAGGCGACGTTTTCGAGAGCGGAGAGGTCCGGCAACAGGTAGTGAAACTGGAATACGAATCCAAACTGCTCCCGCCTGAGTGCGGCCAATCTGCGCGGATTTAGACGCGCAAGATCGATCCCGTCGAACGTGACGCTGCCGTGATCCGCGATTTCCAGTCCGCCCAATAGATGAAGCAAGGTCGATTTGCCGGAGCCGGAAGCTCCCGTGATCGCCACCGCCTCGCCAGGCTGCACGTTGAACGTGATGCCTCGCAACACCTCGATTTGATTCCCGTTCGGCGCCAGGAAATTCTTTCGCAGATCGACCACATCGAGGCCGAGACCGGAATCATCCATCGCGCAACGCCTCTACCGGACGCAGCCGGGCAGCCGCGCGAGCTGGATAGATCGTCGCCAACACGCTCAACACAAACGCGACCAGCGCAGCGATCGCAGTCTCGCTCAGCCTGACATTCAGCGGCACGTTGCTTATCGAGTAAACATCGGCAGGCAAACTGACGAGCTTGAAATAGTTTCCGGCGTAACAAGCGAGGAGGCCCAACACCGTTCCCGCCACCGCACCAATCGCGCCGACCACCGCGCCTTCGATGACGAACAACATCATCACTCCCATTCGCGTTGCGCCCAGCGTGCCCAGGACCGCGATGTCTCTGCGCCGCTCGACGACGACGAGTATCAGCATCGTCGTGATATTCAGTGCGGCGACCGCGACGATTAGACCAATGATGAACAGCCCCATGCGGCGTTCCAGCGCGAGCGCCGTGAAGAGCGGTTGATTCGCTTGTTGCCAATCAACTGTCGTGTATTCCTGACCCCCTTGGTTCAACGCCGCCTGCACTCGTTCGGCGACTTCTTTTACGCGGTCGGCATCTTTCACTTGCACGCTCATCACCGATGCCGTGTGATCGCCGCCTGCAAATGTCGCCGCCAGATCGAAATCGACGTAGATCCACGTCGAGTCGTATTCAAACAAACCGGAACTGAAGATTCCCGCCACGCGCAATCGCCGCATCGTCTCAGCGCCGGCTTCATTCGCCGGGATGATCTGAAAGACGTCGCCGACCGAGATCCCGATGCGACTCGCGAGTTCCACGCCGACGACCGCCGATGGAGTCCGTCCTTCGTTCAATCGTGAGTCGTCAAACAAAGAATCAAAAGCACCTTCGCGCAACCATTGTCGTGCCTGTGCGGTTTGACCTGCCTGCGCTTCTATTCCACGAATAACGGCATACGCCGAGCCTTTCGATCCGCGTGCGAGCCCGCCGTCGTACGTCGTCGCCGAAGCGCTCGCGACGCCATCGATCTGTTGTAGTCGCGCGGAGAGGTTCGCGTAATCCGTAATCGGTTGGCCATCTGCGCGCAGGACGCTGAGATGCGCCGTGCCCTGCAGGATCTTCTCGCGCATCTCGTCGCGAAAACCGTTCGCCAACGCGAACGTCACGATCAATGCCGCGACGCCCATCATGATTCCGAGTATCGCGGCAACAGCCGTAACTCGCGCCAGGCGCCGCTTGTGACGCGAACGCAAATAACGAAAGGCTAAAAAGACTTCATACGGCATCTCGAATCAAATCCGTGTGACTACGCCCGGCTACGTCCGGCTATGTACGTCCGGGCGGACATTTCTTTGTATCTTCAGGACGGTTCTCGGGTAACAGTCGCTTCAGATCAGGATTATCTCGCGCGGTCGGATCGCCGAGCGGACGCATCTCGTAAATAGTGTCTTCAACGTGACGGAAACTGAATCGATTCTCGAGTTCGACAATCATCGGGATCTCGTCGCGCTGCCAACTGCACGGCAACCACCAGCGCGTATCGGCGTCGATAAAAACACGCCGGCCCTGGGCAAAATGATTGTCAATCGTCGAAAACAACCTGTCGCCGGGCCAACCGCCACCGGTGCCGATCGTCTGCCAGTTTCCATCGCCTATCGCAGCCCAGTAATGCACGGCGATCGTCTGTGAACCGGAAATCATGATTGCGTCCTGCGGCACATTTTCGAGCCGGTGCTTGTAGTCCTTGCTCATCGCGCGGCGTTGAATGAACTCGAAACTGATCGGCCGCACGTAGATGAAAAAGATCACCGCGACCACGACGATCGTCGTCGAGCAGAAGACCAACGCCCGGCGCATGCTTCCGAATCGCCACTGTCCGACGTGCAACAACCACGCCGCGCTGAGCGGCGCAAGTCCCGGCATGCCAGTCAGGAAGTAACGCCAGTTGATCGTCGTGCTGTAGTTGAAAAACAGGAGCAGGTTCGCGAAGAACGCGATCAGCCAGATCAGCAGCATCGGCGACAGACGGCGCTCGCGCCACTCGCGCAACGGCGCAAACGGAAGCGTTACGAACACGAGCGGCGCGCTGATGAAGAAGTACAGCAAGTAGGGACGCAGGTTTCCGATCGCCACCGGATGCCGCGCCGATTCTTCGCGCATCGACTCACGCCAACCATCCCACAACAATCGATAATGCGGATCGGTTATGAACCAGTAGCCAAACCAGCCAAACGCCAACAACACACACACGACGCACGACGCCGCAACGTACAGCACTTCGCGCTTCCCTAATTTCCATCCCAGCAGAAACGGCGCCAGCATTAACCACGGCAAGTAAAACCCGATCGTCTCGCGCAGGTTCACACCGAGTCCGATCAACGCCGCGCCCGCGAGAATCATCCAGAGTTTCTGTTGGCGAATGCCGCGTAAGTGAACGATCAAAGCGACTGACAAGACGAGCACCGACGGCACGTCAGTCATCACCTGTCCGCCGTAAAGAACAAACACGGGGGAGAACGCGATGAGCAACGCCGCGACTGTCGCCGTATAAATCGAAGCGCTCAAGTCGCGCGCCAGCACCCAAACCGCTACCACAGCCAGCGGCGCTTGCGCGACTACCGCATACTTGAACAACAAATACGCGTTCTCAGGTTGTAACTGGAAGAGTCCGCGCGCGACGACGAAAAGCGCGTGATTACTGAAGATGAAGAGACTGCGGCCAAGCGCCATCGAAGACGGATAACCCGTCAACGAGAGCATCGTGTAGTCGAGCCCGTCCCAGTCGCCTATGAATGGATCGACGAAATAAAGAACGAGGGCGAGATTGATCACTGCCGGTGGCAGCCACCACCGCCAGTTGCTCCAAAAGGGCACGGATATTCTAATTCTCTGCGGCTCCGGGTCGAATAATCATCGTTACGCGATTACCCTGCTCATTGTACTCAACCTTATCCATGATGTTGTAGATGAGCAGCACGCCTCGTCCCGAAGTGCGGAACAAGTTCGACGGATCGCACGGGTCGGGAATCTCACGAATGTCGAAGCCCTCGCCTTCGTCTTCAACCGTGAAACTCGCTTCACTCGGCGTCAACTCAGCAGTGATGCGAACCAGCTTGGCCGGATCGTTCTTGTTGCCATGTTTGACTGCGTTTACAAAAGCTTCGTCAAGCGCGACAAAGAGGTTCGAACGCTCCGGTTTAATTAAACCCAACTTCGCTACCCGTTCCTGTAGATATTCGAGTATCCCATTCATCAACGAGAGATCGCTCGGCAGTTCAAATTCGATCTTTTCGTGAACCTGGGACAGGGTGTTTGGATCGTCCACGTAGCGCAGTTTGTAAGCGAGAGTTTTTTCGACGATTTCGCGCAGCTCTTCGCGGTTGTAGGGCAAGCGCAGATAGTTCGCGGCCCCCATTTTGAACGCTTTGACGTCGGGAGTCGGTTGGCCGTTGACGTCGGCTTCGGAAAGATCGCTGATGATGAGATCGAAGCTGTCGAGATCGTCGCGGCCCAACGCTTTATCGCGTGCGGCGGCCGCGACCACTTCATGGCCGAGCCCTCCGAGAGCCTGTTCTAACAGAACACGCAACTCATCGTTATTGTCGACGATGAGAATTCGGCGTTTATCCATCCAGCTCCTATACCAAACCGAGTTGTGCGAGGAGAGAACGCTTGCCGCGTGAGCGCAACTAATGATCGACTGTACGAAAACCTTTCGTCACGCGTTCGAAATATATCAGATCCTGTTACACTACGCCTCCTGTTCGTTCCTCTGCGTAACTCTGCGGTCCTCTGTGTCCTCTGCGGTTTACTTGTTCGAACGACAGTTTCAACGCAGAGGACACAGAGGACCGCAGAGTTACGCGGAGACGAACCAAAAACGACGTCGCATGGCAAAGCCGGGAAAGCTGCAAACGTTTCTGGAATACGCGGCGGCTAAGTCCGTCCTCACAACTCTCGGGGTGTTGCCCGCGCCCGCCGCATACGCCTGCGGCCGCACGGTGAGCAAACTCGCGTTCACGCTCGCCGGAGATCTGCGACGCACCGGCGCTATCAACCTTCGA
>DATELZ010000065.1:0-19059 GCA_035276045.1 Pyrinomonadaceae bacterium
CGTTCCACGCACACACCCACCAACGCTTCCGGCCCGACGCCTAGCTCTTGCAGGTGATGGCCCAACTGGTTCGCCCGCTGGTTCAGTTCCGCATACGTCAGTTTCTCTCCATCGCACACCGCCGCAATCGCTGCCGGCGTCCGCGCCGCTTGCTCTTCAAATAAGTCGAGCACCGTACGTTCGCTGGAGAAATCAACGTCCGACTGATTCCAATCAAGGAGCTGTTGACGGTGTTCGTCTTCACTAAGCAACGAGACGGCATCATGATCTGCGTGCGGATCGTTGGCCATAGCTTCGAGAGCCCTGGCGTAGTATCCGGCAATGGCGGTGACCTGTTCTTCCTGCAACTCGGCGACGTTGCCCGCGAGCTGTGCATGAATCTTATTGGTCAGGCCGATGCTGATGTCGAGCAGTAAGGTGAAGTTGGTTTCGGCAACATTACTGCTGTGGAGGATCTCGAGTTCCGAGACGCCACGCAGTTCCTGGTAAAGGTGAAACTGCGTGAAGTTAAAAGCCGTCTCGAAAAGTGACTGGCCACCCTGGTCTCTTTGGATTCTTGCCAGTGAATAACGCCTGTGCGGCAGCATCTCTCTTTCCGCCGCGAAAACTTCCCCTGCGAGATCGACCCACGAACCAGCGGGCAACTTCATCCGAAACGGAAGCGTGTTGAGGAACAGTCCCACCATGCGCTCTCCGTCCGTCATTTCCGGCCGGCCGTTTGAGACGAGACCGGTGATCACATCTCGCTGGCCCGCAAGCACGCTCATAATCTTCATGTGCACGGCGAGCAGAACATCTTTGATAGGAATGCCAGTGCTTTGAGTAATCTTCTTCAGGCTATCCGAAACTTCAACGGAGACGGGAATGGGAACCCAGGCCAGTGGCGCGCCGCTCCGGGGCGTGGTCCAACGCGGCAAGGTGGTGATTACACTGTCGCTCAGCTTTCCGTTCCAGAAGTTTCTGGTCGCCTCAGACTCCAGGGCCTTACGTTCCAAAGCGACAAACTCTCTGTAAGGAACTCCCGGAGTCGCAAGCTCGGCTTCGTCTTCTCCCTTCAACGAGCTGACATAACGCTTGAGCAGGTCGGAAAAGACGATGGTGTCGCTCCAGCCGTCGAGCAGTGAGTGATGACCCGTAAACGTAAATTGGAAGGTGTCGTCAGTAAAACGATGAACGTGCAGGCGGAGCAGCGGCGCTATGGACCAATCGAAGGGACGCACTCTTTCTATCGCCAGCCACTCAGTCACCATCCGCTCGCGCTCGGCTGGATCGAGATCCCGCAAATCGTCTTCCGTAACGGGCACCACTACATTTCGGTGGACCACTTGCAGCGGCTCGCTGAACCCGTGCAGATGAAACGACGTGCGCAGAACCGAGTGTTGCTCGACAACGCGCTGGATCGCGTTGCGTAAGGCATCGACGTCCAGTTTTCCGCGCATTCGCCGCGAGCTGATGCTGTGGTAGACGGCGGTGTCGGGCTTATATTCGGTATGAAAAATCATTCCCGCCTGAAGCATTGTCAGCGGATATGCGTCTTCCGCGTCTTCCGGCAAGCGCTCGTGATCCTCGGCGGAGATCAGGCTGAAAGGCGTGGTTTGCAGCGTCGCCTCCGAACCGACCGGCGCGATCTCTTCAGCCAACCGGCGAATGGTCTGATTTTGAAAGATGCTTTGCAGTGAGAAAGTCAAACCTTCCTGCTGCGCCTTTGACAACACCTGCACGCTGCGAATCGAGTCGCCGCCGAGCGCGAAGAAATTGTCGTCGATCCCAACCTGCTTCACGCCCAACACCTCGATCCAGATCCGCGCGAGCGTCTCTTCCATCGAATTGCGTGGCGCGACAAACGGTGTCTCCAGTTGCGGCCGTGAAAGATCCGGCGCCGGCAGTCGCTCTCGATCGACCTTGCCATTGAGATTTCGCGGGAGTTTTTCCAACCTGACAAAGGTGGTGGGAACCATGTGATCCGGCAGCTTCTGGATCAGATAAGTGCGAAGCTGCTCGATTGTCGGATTGCAGTCTGCGGCGGCCACGAAGTAAGCAACCAGTCGCTTGTCGCCGGGACTGTCTTCCCAGCCGATAACGGCTGCTTCCAGAACCTCTTCATGTTGGACCAGCGCTGCTTCCACTTCCCCGAGTTCGATGCGGAAGCCGCGAATCTTTACCTGATCGTCGTTGCGGCCGCAAAACTCGATCACGCCGTCCGCGAGGTAACGCGCAACGTCACCTGATTTATAAAGCCGCGAGCCTGCTGCGCCGGAGAACGGATTGGGAATGAACTTCTCGGCCGTCAGCGCCGCCTGGTTCAAATAACCGCGTGCCACGCCATCGCCGCCGATGTGCAACTCGCCGGGGACGCCGATCGGAACCGGCCGCAGCAGATCGTCGAGTATGTAGACCTGAACGTTACTGATCGGATGACCGATCGGCGCGGTGCGCGTCGCCATTTCACGTTGACACGTCCAACCCGTGGCATCGATGGATGCTTCGGTTGGACCATAATAGTTGTGCAACTGTGCGTTGACGCAACTATAGAATTTCTCCTGCAGCTCACCGGTGAGTATCTGCCCGCCACAGATCACGTGCTTTAGATCCACGCACTGCTCCACGCGTGGCTCGTGCAAGACCATCCTCAACCATGAAGGCGGAAACTCGACCACCGTGATGCGGTGTTGGGCCAGCATCTCAGCCACATAGTGCGGGTCCTGGTAGCCGCCGGGACGAAGCATCACCAATTCCGAGCCGGTGGCTAGCGGCGCAAAAAATTCCCAAACCGACGCGTCAAAGGAAAACGAATTGGTCTGGAGAAAACGATCTTCGTGTGTCAGAGAGAGCGCTGTGGTGCGGTGGAGAATCGTGTTGCACAGGCCGTGATGCGTAACCATCGCAGCTTTCGGCGTGCCGGTCGAACCGGAAGTGAAAATGAGGTTCGCGAGGTTCTCGCTGATTACTCCACTGACAGGATCTTCATCCGGGAAAGAAGTAAAGCTCTCCCACTCATCATCCACACAAATTACCTGGCCCCAATGCGCCGGCAGTCTGTCGGCGACGTGCCCCTGCGTCAGCACCACCCACGCATTGATCTCCTCCATCATGTAACGCAGCCGCTCCAGCGGATACTCCGGATCGAGTGGCACGTAAGCGCCGCCCGCTTTCATGACCGCCAGCATGGAAACCACCATCTCCCACGAACGTTCCATGCAGATCCCGACCAGCACTTCAGGACCGACGCTTTGCTCGCGCAGGAAGTGGGCCAGTTGATTCGCGCGCTTATTCAGTTCGGCGTAAGAAAGATGTGCTTCGGGTGTCCACAGCGCCATCGACTCAGGTAAGCGCCGCACCTGCTCCTCGAAGAGTTCGTGCAGGCATTGCGGAAGAATCGGAGTCGCCGTTTGATTCCATTCAACCAGTAACTGTTGTTGTTCCGCGCCGGTCAGCAAAGGCAGATCGACCAGCCGCTGTTCCGGATTCGCGAGCACTGCTTCAAGCAACGTCTGAAGATGACCAAACATGCGCGCGATCGTTTCATCTTCGTAGACGCGCCGATCGTAGGAAAAGCGGAAATGCAACAGGCGTCCCGGCGAAGCGCCGACGGCGAGCGGGTAGTTTGCGCGGTCAATGCTGCTTACATCTTTAAGCATCAATCCTTCGCGGCGCTGTTTCAAAGAGTCGTCCGTCGGGTAGTTTTCGAAAATGAGAATCGTTTCGAACAGCGGCCGGCCGCGGGGCACGTTGCTCCAGGCCTGCACCTGGACCAACGGCGTATATTCAAATTGCTGCGCCTCCGCCTGTTGTTCCTGAAGCTGTTTGAGCCACGAAACCAGCGTGTCGTGTTGCGAGATGCGCACGCGCACCGGCAACGTGTTGAGAAACACGCCCACCATCGATTCCACGCCCAACAGTGTTCCGGGCCGGCCCGCCACAGTAGCGCCGTAAACAACGTCGTCGCTGTTGCTATAGCGGCCGAGCAACAACCCAAACATGCCCTGAACGATCGTGTTCAACGTCAAATGATGCTGGCGCGCGAATTCTTTCAGCGCTTCGGTGGTTTCGAGTGAGAGTGTCCAACGCAGATCGAAGTACTCTTCTTTCGCCTGCTGGTCGATTTCCTGCCGGGCAATCTCGATCGGATTTGGTGAGGTAAAACCGGCGAGGGCGTTGCGCCAGAACGTTTCTGCTTTCGCCTCGTCCTGTTGCTGCAACCACGCAATGTAGTCTCTGAAGGGACGGCTCCGCGGCGGCGAGAAGTCGTTGCCGGCCATGAAGGCATCGTAGAATTCGAAGAGTTCCTTCACCACGTGCATCATGGCCCAACCATCCAGTAACAAGTGATGCACGCTCCAGATGAAGCGGTAGGTGTCTTCTCCGAGGCGAATCAACGTGCAACGCATCAGCGGCGCTTCCGAGAGCACAAAGCCGCGCCGCTCATCGTTCTTGAGAAAAACACCCAACTGTTCTTTCTGGTCCGTCGCCGAAAGATCGCGCCAATCAAGCTCCTGCCACGGCAGCGTCACCTGTCGACGCACCACTTGCAGAGCTTCGCTTACGCCCTCCCAAACAAATGCCGTGCGGAGGATGGCATGACGATCGATTACGCTTTGCCACGCGCGACGAAAGCCGTCGACGTCGACTTGCTGCTCTTCGATCGTCGCACTCAACTGCATGAAGTAGACGTCTGAGCCGGGAGCATAAAGGGCGTGAAACAGTAACCCGTGCTGGAAAGGCGTAAGCGGATAGATGTCCTCGATCTGCTTGTCACTGCCGGCAACGACTTCGAGTTCAGCCTGAGTCAAACTCGCAAGCGGAAAGTCAGAAGGAGTGAAGCCACCTGCTTCCGGCGACTGGCAATGGGAAATCAACGCCCGCAGCGATCTTTGGAGGCTCTCGCCGAATCTTTCAATGGTCGCCGGCTGGAAAACCCTTTCGCTGTAGATGAGCGCCAATTGCAGGCGGCCACCAGCGACGCTGCCATTGATTTGCAGCAAGTGCGGCATGTTCGCGCGAGAGCTTTGCGTCTGTCCCCTTGACTCGCGCGCTACGCGGAACAAAGAAGCGTCTGCGAGAACTTGATCGAATTGTCCTAGATAGTTGAAGCTGACTTCTGGATGTCCGAGGGGATGCGCGAGTTGGCCCAATTCGCTTCTTGTGTCTTCATCATCGCTCAGGTAACGCAGCAAACCGTAACCAATTCCTCGTTGGGGGATGGTTCTTAGTTGCTCCTTCACGAGGCATAGGGATTCACCCTCCGACTGCGTCTCTCCGAGGGTCAGAAACACGGGATACTCAGAAGTAAACCATCCGACCGTGCGCGACAGGTCTACGTTCTCGATAATCTCTTCGCGTCCGTGTCCTTCAAGAGTAATCAGAAGCGATCGTTCGCCGGTCCAATCATGAAAAGCCTGGAGCACCGCAGTCAGGAGCACATCGTTGATCTGTGTGTTATAGGCTGCGGGAACTTCCTGCAAGAGTGCTTTGGTTTCTCCGGCGTCGAGAGAGACGTATACGCGCCGCGCCCATTCGACTGTATTCACTCCAGTCTCTCCATCGATTGGCAACGATGGCGCGTTCACAGTCGCAAACTGCCGCCAGTATTCCTTCTCTGCTGCCAGCGCGTCCGAGCTTGAATAACCGACCAGCCGCTCGGCCCAATGCTTGAACGACGTCGTCTTTGGCCCAAAGTCAATTGGTTCTCTGCGCAAAGCCTGGCTGTAGCCGGTCTGCAAATCATTCAGAATGATCCGCCACGACACACCGTCGACTACGAGGTGATGAACGACTAGCAGCAACCGCGCCGGATTATCCTTGCCGCAGTCAAACCAGGCGATGCGCATCAAAGGCCCATCAGCAAGATTCAGACTGGCTTGCAATGCCTCTGCCTGTTGTTCGATGGCTGTGCTCAGATCAGCCTGCGGCAGAGTTGAGAAATCGAAGTATTGGACCGGCGTTCCGTCACCAAAATCAGAGTTGAACTGCTGCCATTGCGCGGCGTTGTTTGAATAGCGGAGTCGAAGTGCATCATGGTGCCGCAGCAACTCGTCGAATACTGTTTGCAAAACATCCTGCTCAAGCTGCTCTTCCGTTTCCAGCATTACAGCCTGATTGAAGTGATGCGGCTCAGGCAGGTTCTGTTCAAAAAACCAATGCTGGATCGGCGTCAACGGAACCGGACCGGTAACCTCACCCTGTTCTGCTTCCACTGCGGCCGCCGTGCCCGCAACCAGCGCCAACTCGGCGATGGTCTGGTGTTCGAAGAGGTGCCTGGTCTGCAAACTCACTCCGGCCTGGTTGGCTCGAGCCACCACCTGTATCGCCAGGATTGACTCTCCACCAAGAGCGAAGAAGTTGTCGTGCCTTCCAATTTGTTCTACTCCTAAAACTTCTTTCCAGATTCTTGCCAGGAGCTGTTCCACTTCACCGGCAGGTTCGACGTAAGCCTCTTCCAGATCCGGACGATCGGAGTCGGGAGGCGGAAGCATGAGGCGATCGATCTTGCCGTTGGCATTCAACGGCAATTGTTCGAGAGCCACAAACGCTTGCGGCATCATGAAATCCGGCAGCTTTTGCTTTAGAAAATCGAGCAACTCGCCGACGCCGGGCGCCGGCGCCTGGCGTGGCACGAGGTAACTGACGAGACGCTTGTCGCCTGGTCGATCTTCACGAATGATTGCTACTGCGTTCTGTATCACCGGATGCTGCTTCAATACCGCTTCTATTTCACCCAGCTCGATTCGAAATCCTCTTATCTTCACCTGATGGTCCATACGTCCCAGGAACTGGATCTGGCCATCAGCTCGATAACGGACCACGTCGCCCGTGCGATAGAGACGCGAGCCCGCAACGGTTGTGAATGGATGTGGCACGAATCGCTCCGCGGTCAACCCGGCTTGTTGCCAGTAGCCACGCGCCAACCCGTCTCCTCCGATGTAGAGTTCGCCAGCCACTCCCACCGGCGCCAGCCGCTGCTGCTGGTCCAACACATAAACCTCGGTGTTTCCGATGGGACTCCCGATCGGCACTGTCGGTCCGACGGGGGCGTCTTTCTGCATCGCATAGCAGCAACTGAAGGTAGTGCCTTCGGTAGGTCCATACCCGTTGATCAATCTACTGTCTTCTGCTAATCCGGCCAGTACCTTCTTCACATGGACCGGGCTCAACACATCGCCGCCAGCCAGAAGTTGACGCACGCCTTTCAGCCGCTCGACGCCATCGTCCACCATCACGTGAAACAGTCCGGCCGTCAGCCACAACGTACTTACTTCGTATCGTTGCAACACTGCGCCCAACTCGGCCAACGCCGGCGTCCCCGGCGCCATGATCACCAGCTTCGCTCCGTTTAGCAGACTGCCCCAGAGTTCAAATGTCGAAGCGTCAAACGACAGCGGCGCCATTTGCAAAAACACCTGCTCGCGCCCAAAGTCTGCGTAATTCGTCTCTTTGACCAGCCGCGTCACGTTGCGATGAACAACACTCACGCCTTTCGGCGTACCGGTCGAGCCCGAGGTGTACATCACGTAAGCGAGGTTCTCGGCGCTTACCGGCACTTGCAGATCTGCCTCGCTCTGTTGCGAGATCAACTCCCACTCTGTATCCAGGCAAATGACCTGCGACCAGTGCGTCGGCAACGAATTCAGCAGATGTTCCTGTGTAAGCAACACTGGCACGGCCGCATCTTCCAGCATGAAATGCAAACGCGTCAGCGGGTACTGTGGATCAAGCGGCAGGTATGCTCCACCGGCTTTCAAAATGCCCAGCAGCCCCACCACCATCTCTACCGAGCGTTCGACGCACAATCCCACAACTGTCTCTGGTCCCACTCCCAAACCACGCAGGTAATGGGCCAGCTTGTTGCTCCGCCGGTTTAACTCCTCATAACTGATCTCCTCCGCGCCAAAGATCAGCGCCACCGCTTCCGGATTGCGTTGGGCCTGTTCTTCAAACAACTCGTGCACGCACGTGTCGCGCGGGTATGCGGTCGTGGTGGCGTTCCAGTCAACGAGCAACTGCCGGCGCTCGGTGGCCGTCATCATTTCCAGATCGCCGATCCGCTGATCACGATTTCTTAGTGCTGCTTCGAGAACAGTGACCAGGTGATTCGCGAAAACAACGATCGTATCCCGGCTATAGAGAGACGGGTCGAACTCGAGGTAACCCGATAGCCCGTGCAACTCCTTCTCGATCGCGACAGTAACGCCATTGCTCGACTCGGACATTTCCCCGTGCAGGTCTTTCAGCGTTACGGCGAGATCAAAGAAGCAACCACGTCCGTTCCGATTCTCAACGGCAAGGTCTCGCATCAGGTAGTCAAACGGGTAACTCTGTTTCTCGTAAGCTGCCAACAGAGTCTCCCGCAGGTTCATGAGCAACTGCCGAAATGTCATTTCGGCATTGACCTCGGAAACGATGGCCAGTGAATTGGCCCTGCCCAACTCTTTCAGGGCAGGACTGCCGACAACGATCGTCTGGCCTTCTGAATACCTGTGCAGACAGATTTTTGCGGCCGCCAGAAACGTGGTGTAGATCAGGAACGGCGAACCACTTGTCAGCTCTTCCACGTCCCGAATCAGCGATGGTGGAAGTTGGAGTTTGATAACTGATTTCTGTGAGAGATGATCCCGAACTGCGTCGTAGTCAGGTGGCAGGCTGGAAGCCGCAGTTATTCCCGATAGTTTGTCTTTCCAGTAATCGCGCTCCTGGAGCAACTGGCTATCGAAAATCAGTATTTCGCTACTGGCGACCGTCATCGATCGTTTCTCCGTGCTGACTTGGTAAAGAGTGACATGTGAGAGTAATTAGCCTGCGACCTGCTCACGCGGAAGCTCGCCTGGTGTCGGGATGGACCACGGCATTTGCTCCTCGACCGAGTCCCACAAACGGACGCGCGCCTGCAGAGCAGTGACGGCTGCTTCAGCGCTTTCGCGCCATTTTTCCGTGTCGTCGCCGCACAAATTCACGAGCATCCTTTCGGCCAGTTCTGAATGCTCGTCGCCGTCCAACTGGATGTGCCTTTCCAGGTAATAGTGGAAAAGGTTCAGGGAAGATGCTCCTGATGCTGGTAGACCGCGCACGATCTCGATGAACATTGTGGGAATGATGTCTTCGCGGCCGATGGCGAAAGCGGCGGCGATAATGTGAGGACTCGAGGTGGCGACGATGTCCATCGTGGTCAGCACAAATTCGCGCGCGCCGCGAGGAGCATTCGAGTTCTCGAGCGCAGTGCCGACCGATTGGCCCGCCTGCAATTCCTTTAGAAAACACCTGATCGGATCGGTGTTCGCTCCTGCTTCCGTCATTGCTTCGAGATAGAGTTCGAAATGTGAAGCGCATTGTCCGCTCGGAAGCAGATCGCTCTCTTCACCGGTGACGATCTCGTTGATCAGCCGGCGCGTTGCGGGATCTCCGCGCGGCAGCCAGGGCGTGTCGATACAGGTAACTGCCCGCTGGAGAGCTTTCAACAAACACATGAAATCCCACACCGCAAAGACGTGAGCTTCCATGAACAATCGAACCTGATCGAGGTTCGCGACTTTGTTGTAAATAGGATGATCGTGCAGCGTCGACCGGTAGGGACGCACAACCTCCAGGTATTCGTGTGGGAACTTTTTATCTAGCATAGATGTTCATCACCTGGACCACTCGTCCGGGGCCCTAATTCAATATTTCACTCCTGATCGACTTGAAGAAGTCGCTCCATAGCTGCCACATATCTTCAGCGCTGGCTATGACGTGTTGCTGTTCGTCGCTGGTGAATGGTGAGTTCAGAGTTCCGTGGGAACTCTCGACATGATCGGGCTCCTGTTTCACGTGCACGTTGACCCACTCGAGATCCTGTTTGCCCGTGCAGCGTCTCATTAGTTCGCCGATTGTTGAGACCATCGGCAGATCGACCACCTCGGTGCCATACAGAAAACCTAAACCTGTAAGGTAGTCCTGTGACGCATTGCGATAACCGTCAACCAGGCGCTGTGTGGCCGGCGATGGTGGCGCTTTGGCGACATGTTCTTCTGTGAAACCACCATCGAGCATCGTGTCGATGTAAATCTTTTCGTGGGCGCGTATCGGATCGCCTTCGCCGAGTTCTTGCCACAGAATTTTCGAGATAAAAGTTTGCACTGGGACTTCAGGTGCAACAGAGATCAGCCGCGAAAGAAACACGGGAAAGTAATGCAGCGGATGAAACCATTGCCCGAGCATGACAATCACTTGTTCTCTGCTCAGGGTGCCGCACGTCTTTTCCAGATCTTCGAGTTCGCTGACGAGCTTCTGGCGCAGTTGGTTGATAGCGAGTAATTCGGCGGTGTCGTTGCCGGGCGCCGGTGATGCTGCTTCGTGACTTAATGCAGTTGACATGTAGGAACCTCCAGGTATCCAAGAAGAAATCAGGGTTGGGGTGGACTCTGGGGACAAGCTGCCCCCGCTCCACGTGATGGATCCGCGACGACTGGTAACTGATTTGATTGTGCCGTGCAGGCGAGAGACTGTTGTGGGCCTGTGCGAGGGGCGAGAAAACCAATCAACCCGGGTGAAAACTGACCTTATCTAATCTTTGAAATAGTGGCGCCATGCATAGCTACCGCATGTCGCACCAAAGGCAACTTCTCCGTGAAGATTAGATAAGTAAGGCAGGCGGTCTACTGAAGTGCGATAAAACTAAAAACGCTAATCCGAAAGCTTCCCTGAACCATCATTCCGTCAAAATGGAAACGCTTGAGCATGCTTAATATTTGTGATCTTATTCTTAACGCCACACCTCTGATAACTGGAGCCAGGAATGGCGCCTCGAGGGGGACTTACTTATAAGCGCTTATAAGCGAGACCGGAAGATCGCACAGGGACGGGCTGCACTGTAGAGACCTCCAACAAAGTTGAAGCCTCTGCCACGGTATGCGTAAGATGACGGCTGTCTGACTTCGCATCTTGGGCGCTAAATGCGGCAGAAGGCCTGTATAAGCATTAACCTGTCATCAGCCAAAATGGTGACGGGTTTTTTACTCTGGCTAAGTTCGATAAGTGACGCGCCTAAACTCCGCTGACGCGCTTAAACTCCTCTAAGAACCGGCGGACTGCCTCCCGAAGGAGACAATGTTTTTGACGTGAGGGAAAACCTCTGGTGATTTTCCTTCGATTTTGAAACGGCGCCGATTTGGGTGTAACACAAACCGTGCAAGGTTCGTTTCAACCTGGGAGAAGGCCACATAATACACCTGTTTGTAATCCTGTCAATCCCGAAACTTGTTGCTGAAGAATTGTGGTGCGGCAGGTGTTTCAATGATGCGATCGCAGAGATAATATAGACGCTTGCTACGCGAAATTGAGTCGCTTGTTCGCTATCTCGTCCACGCATCCGACAGCCGTTCCGCTTGTTCCAGGACCAGTCGAATCGCGTCATCTTGTTTGTCCGGTGGGTACTTGTATCGACGGAGCGTAATGCGAACCAGGTTACGCAGACGCGCTCGGATGCTCTCGCGTTTTTGCCAATCGATGCTCGTGCTGTTGCGCAACTTTTCTGTGAGTTCGAAAGCGATCTTCTTCAACCCCTCGTCGCCGAGTTCGCGCCTGGCGCTGTCATTGTTGGCCAACGCATCGTACAAAGCGAGTTCCGACACGCCTAGACCTAGTTTCTCACCACGCTTCGCTTGCTCGCGATAGTCTTTGGCCATTGCGATTAGTTCTTCAATAACCTGCGCACTCTCGATGGCCCGGCTGCGATACCGGTTCAGGGCTGCGGCTAAACGATCGCTAAACTTCTTTTCAACAAGGACATTGGTCCTGCTCCATGATTTGATCTCATCGTTGAGCAGTTTCTGAAGCAACTCTACTGCAAAGCTACGCTCTGGCAGCAGCCGGACCTCTTCGAGGAAGGAGTCGGAAAGCAACCCAATATCAGGCCGATCCAATCCGGCAAGATCGAAAATATCTTCTACACCGTCGGAGACGACTGCATTGTCAAGAATTTGCTTAAGGACGGAGTTCTTTCGAGCCTGGCCCAGTTTCTTGTCGGTCTCTGTTGCCTTTGAGATGACACTCTTGATCGCCTGGAACAAGGCCACTTCCTCGCGGAGACTCATCGCTTCGTCCATTGTCCCACACAGTGAAAAAGCCTTCGTGATCGCCAGGGTCACATCGAACCAACGTTTCTTTCCATTTTCCAGCGCTAAAACGAAATTGGCTGCAGGCACTAACAACTGTATCGCGTTAGTTCGATAAGAGGTGTAATCGAATCCGTGCAAGATATTCCGCGCGACATCCATCAACTCTTTAAGCTTTGCAAGCGCCTCAGATGCGTTTAGTGTGGGTTGCCCCTTGCCGCGGCTCTCAGTATAGGTCTTAAGAGCTCGCCGTAACTCGGCAGCGATGCCTATGTAGTCCACTACCAAGCCGCCCTCCTTGTCGCGGAACACTCGGTTCACGCGCGCGATAGCTTGCATCAGGTTATGGTCGCGCATCGGCTTGTCCACGTACATCGTGTGTAGGCAAGGCACATCAAACCCTGTGAGCCACATGTCGCGGACGATGACAAGCTTGAGTGAGTCGTTCGGGTCTTTAAAGCGTTTCGCCAGCAACTTCTTCGCGTTCTCGTTGTAGATGTGAGATCGCAACTTCGCGTCATCTGCTGCCGAGCCGGTTATGACTATTCTGATGACTCCGTCTTCCGGGTTGTAATGACTCGGCTTATCAGCGTCCTTGCCAGGCACAAGCGTTCCCTTCCAGGCCGGACGCAAATCGATAATCGCGTCAAACAAATCGACGCAGATTTCACGGCTCATAGCTACTATCATCGCCTTACCGTCCACAGCAGCGATGCGCGCTTCAAAGTGCTTGACCAGATCCGCGGCGACTTCCTTGATGCGTGGCTTCGCGCCGACAAGCTTTGCTAAAGCGGCCCACTTAGTTTTCTCTGCCTCACGCAGGGCAACATCCTCTTCGTCTTCGAAAACTTCTTCGACCTGGTCGCTGAGTTGTTCGATCTGCTCCCTGTTGATAGTCAACTTGGCGAGACGGCTCTCGTAGTAGATTGGCACCGTCGCGCCGTCGTCGACGGCATCTTGAATGTCGTAGATGCTGACGTAATCGCCGAAGACCGCGCGCGTGTCTTTATCGTCTGTCTTCACTGGCGTGCCGGTGAAGCCGACGAAGGTGGCGTTCGGCAGCGCGTCGCGGAGGTGTTTGGCAAAGCCGTACTTGTACTTGCCGGACTTCCGGTCGAGCACGGCGCGGAAGCCGTACTGCGAACGGTGCGCCTCATCCGTGATGACAACGATGTTTGTGCGGTCCGACAACTGCGGGAACTGTTCCTCGTTTTCTTCTAGCGAGAACTTCTGAACGGTGGTGAAGATGATCCCACCCGCAGGTCGGTCATCCAGCAGCGCCCGTAATTGATCGCGATCTTGAGCCTGTAGCGGCGTCTCCCTCAGGAGTGACCGCGCGCCAGCAAAGGTTTGGAACAGTTGCCCATCGAGGTCTTTCCGGTCAGTGACCACAACAATCGTTGGGTTCTGCATCTCTACCTTCTGCATTAGCTTAGCGGAAAAACACACCATCGACATGCTCTTACCCGAGCCCTGGGTATGCCAAACAATGCCACCCTTCCGCGATCCTGGCACAACGTGTTTGCCATACATCGCACGTTCCTCCCGAACCTCGGGTATGGACCTATTCGGTTGCGTCGCGGCGATCACCGCCACCTGCACCGCTTCGCGCACAGCATGGAATTGGTGGTATCCAGCAATCTTCTTAATCAAACCATTATCGCCCTGTTCGAACAGGACAAAATAACGGAGGTAATCCAATAGCAACTCGGGCGCGAAGAACCCACGCACCACCTTCTCAAGCTCGAATTCCAGCAGTGGACGATCGTTCTCATCGCGTATCGTGCGCCAAGGTTGGAAACGCTCTCGGTCGGCGGTGAGTGAGCCAACTCGCGCGTGCAGTCCGTCGGAGATTACCAGCGCCTCATTGAAAACTAAAAGGTCCACAATCTCCACTTTATAGGTTTCAATCTGGTTAAATGCCGACCAGATGTCTGTTTGCGGATCGGCAAGATTCTTTAGTTCAATCAGGGCGAGCGGCAGGCCATTGATGAAGCAAACCAAGTCGGGCCGCCGCGGCTGCTTGGAACCCTGAACGGTGTACTGGTTTACAACCAAGAAACGGTTGGCCTGCGGGTGCTCGAAGTCGATCAGCCGCACCCGGTCACCACGCTTGCCGCCTTCCTGGTCCACCTCAACGGGCAAACCGTCTATGAGCGCCTCATGGAAGCGCAGATTGCTTTGTACAAGAGAGGCTTCGTGCAACCTGGTGACACGATGTCCTATCTCTTCTAGAGTCGGCTCAGGCACGCCGGGATTCAGCCGGCGAAGTGCTTCGAACAAACGTCCTCTCAGGACGACTTGCCGGTAATCTTCTCGCTCAGGGGTTCGACTATCGGGTAATGGGGCGATGTCAGGTCCGTAGACGTAGTCCCAGCCACAGTCTTGGAACCAAGTTAGCGCCATCGCTTCAAGTTCGGATTCCGTAAGCATTTGCGCTTTACCCGTTGTAGTTGATGCGCCTCTCCGCCACGTCGATCATGAGCTGCAGATACCGATCGACAAACTCGTGTTCGCCCGCTGGATACCACAGTGGCTGAATGTTTAATGTCAGCAACCGCGTCGCCTTCTGCTGTTTGGCCTGTGCGTCCTCCGGAACAGGAAGGATCGCGAAGTGGTTTGGGATGGCGTACTCATCCGCTTGCTTTGCCTTTTCCAACAATTCAAGCGACCAGTCCTGGTCCAGGCTGCAACCCACGAACAGTAACGATTGTGAGACAAACACTTGCCGTAATGCTTTAGGCAACGGCTTGTGGAAGTCAAATGGGTCGCCATAGCCGTGGGCGTATTGAGACCGAGTCAAAATATGCGTGTCAGGGTTGTCTGCGTCGCCGTGAAGCTTGAGCAGACAGCGATCGCCACGCACGAGCCGTGGGAAGAAGTTGTGTTGCTGCGTGCCATGCATGTAGGCGTCGAAATGCACGTCGTGACGCCCATAGATTTGTTCTATTGCATCATCGAAGTTGGTAGTGATGACACAGCCCTTGGCGATGTGGGGCAGCAGTAGCAACGGTCCCGCCAGTTTCATCTTGTGGACGCGGTACTTTGTCCGGATGAAGTTTTCGGTCTGGACCGGATCATGCTCAACCAACGCTTGCGCCGCGGCCAGGTACTGCGCTGAATCAATCTGTGCGGTTATTCCAGCGACATCTGCGGCGGGCAGTCGAGCGAGCAGTTCCTTGAGTGCCTCACTCCATAAGGGCATCCCCATCGGCTTCGACATACCGGCGCCGATAAACGGGACTATTCGGCCGCGCTCGACGGCGGCGACGAGCTCGCCGAATGGAGTTCCCAGGTCATGTGCTTTGAGCAGCGTAGTACATGCTTCGTGTTTCTCTTGCAGCGAGTCGTCTAGCCAGTCCTGCTGCGCCTCGTAGTAGGCATCGCGATCTAACCAGAAGAGTGCCCTGCTCTTTGAAAACTCCAGCCTGCCGATTCTGATTAACTCATCCGAGTCGAAGGATTCGTTGAAATCCTTGTTGGTCTCATACTCCTCCGTGAGAAGCCGAGTGGCTTCTCGGACGAGTGGATCTTCTCGCTTATCGGCAGCACTCATGCGGCGCCCTCCGGCGGCACGCGAAGTTCGCCTAAGATGAGCTTAGGCAACAGCGTGTCGCGGAACGCTGCCAACGTGTGGGACTCGCGCTCGTTGACTTCGACGCGATCATCGAGTGCCGAAATGCATGCTTCATAGGCCAGCACAAGGCGCCGAGGTGGTTTCACGCAGGCTATCGCTTTGAAGTCCTTTTTCCCGATCGAGCCAAAGACCGTTCCTTCTGCCTCGAACCGCGCGAACACGTTTTCGATAGAGTGCATGAACTGATAGGAATACGAGCGACTACCCGTCTTGTGTCTCACGGCAGCGACGCCACGCCCGATCGCGCAGTCCTCTGCCGCCATGTTGAGGTCACCAACAGGAGCGCGCACGCTGACCAGCGTGTCTCCGGCTTTCGCCAGTCGAGTTGGCGCTGTGCAGTACACACGGCGTTTCGGAAAGCGGAAGCCGAAATCTGTTCGCCCCTGATAGAAGGGCAAGCCACTTCCAGTCTCGTTATAGGTATCACCCGGCGGAGACTGGCCCATCGTTACCTCAAATTCGTCGTCTACGGACCCAACCTCCCACCCCTCCGGAATCTTGCCGAGTTCGGAATCGCCCAGGCGGTGCGGGAAGAGGGCGAGGAGGTCGTGGGTAAGACCGAGGCGCCGGCAGATGGACTCGGGCGCTTCCCCGCTGGCTTTGGCGCGGACGGGGTCGAAGTCGACGAACCAGGATTTGAAGATCGCCCGCGCGATAGCCTCAAGCGTCTCGTTCATCTGGCGGTTCAATTCGATCTTGTCGTCGAGCGTGCCGAGGATGTGGGCGATGGCGCGTTGTTCGTCAAGTTCGGGAACCGGCACAGGAATGCGCTCCACAACATCGCGCGGCGCAATGTTTACTTGAACGGTTCCGTGGGACGCCATAACAAGCTCATGTGCGCCTTCACGACTTTCAAGGAAATAACGCAAGAAATGCGGCTCAATTTTTGTCGGATCAGGCCGCAATATCAGCAGGGCCTGGCTGATGATTCCGTGTGGATCGCCTTCGCGAATCATTGAGACTCGACCAACAGTCCCGGAACAACTGATGATTAAGTCATTGGGGCGCACAGTGAATCGCCGCAACTCCTTGCACTTCTCTTCGTCTACGAAAAATCGGAACGTTCGCGATCTGGTAATTGCGTGTTGCTGCTCATAGACGGGCACACCGCTCTGCTTTAGGTCACGCCGTACAAGCGCAGAACCAAATGGACCACGGATATAGCCGCGCTCGGCAAGCAACTGACCAAGCGGAGATCGCACGAACTCAGGCATAACTCAACCTCGCCAAGTTCTTGCGAATCTCCTTCTCAAGCCGTGCGCTCTCTATAAACTGCTCGTTGAGTTGTGCCGTAAGCCGAGCCATCTTGTCCTCGAAGGGTTCGCCGTCGGCCTCCTCCGCCGCTGCGCCGACATATCGGCCGGGCGTGAGCACGTAGTCCTGTTTCTTGATCTCTTCCAGCTTCGCGGCCTTGCAAAAGCCGGCTTCATCAGCGTAGGCCTCGCCCAGCTTCCATGCATGGAAGGAGCCGGCGATCTTTTTGATGTCGTCAGCGCTGAAGTCACGCAGCACGCGGTCCTTCATGTAGCCGAGGTTGCGGGCGTCGATGAAGAGTATCTCGCCCGAGCGATCACGCCAACCGTTACGGGCGGCTTTGCTTCGCGTGAGTGACCAGATGCAAGCGGGGATCTGCGTGTTAGTAAAGAGTTGGCCGGGCAGCGCCACCATGCATTCGACGAGGTCGGCATCGACGATGGCCTTGCGGATCTCGCCCTCATTGTTGGTGTTGCTGCTCATCGAGCCATTTGCAAGCAGCAGCGCCATGCTGCCCTGCGGCGCCAGGTGATGGATCATGTGCTGCATCCACGCGAAGTTGGCGTTGCCCGCGGGCGGGATGCCATACTTCCAGCGTGGGTCGTCGTCCTTCACGCCGGCGTTCCATTCCTTCATGTTGAAGGGCGGATTGGCCATGATGTAGTCAGCGCGAAGATCGGGGTGTTGCTCGCGGCTGAAGGTATTGGCAGGCTCCTTGCCGAAGTCGAAGTCCAGGCCGCGGATGGCCATGTTCATCGAGGCGAGTCGCCAAGTGGTGGGGTTGGACTCCTGTCCGTAGATGGAGATCTGGCCGATGCGGCCGTGGTGCTCCTCAACGAACTTTTCGCTTTGCACGAAGAACCCGCCTGAGCCGCAACACGGATCGTACACGCGGCCTTGAAATGGTTGTAGCATCTCGACGATCAGAGTGACGATGCTCTTGGGGGTGTAGTACTGCCCACCCTTCTTGCCCTCAGCGATCGCGAACTCGCCGAGGAAATACTCGTACACGTGACCAAGAATGTCCTTCGCCTTTAACGTGCCGTGGTGAAAGGGAATTTCGGCAATTAGGTCGATCAATCCAGGCAATGCCGAGTCGATCTGCTTGCGAGCATAGTCCTTCTCGAGGACACCTTTGAGCTTGGGGTTCTCTTTCTCCACAGCCTCAAGCGCGTCGTCGAGCAAACGGCCGATGCCCTTGAACTCATACTCGGTGGACTTGCCGTTCTTGACCTGGAGCTTAGTGCCGAATGCGATCTTGGCGTGCGCTTGGATGAAGTCCCAGCGCGCCAGCTCTGGCACCCAAAATACGTTCTTCTCAGTGTAATAATCGCGCGCTTCGAGTTCGTCTTGGATCAGGTCGGGGGCGTCATCTCCCAGGTAGTAGTCGTGCTGCGGATCGCGGAAGGCTGCCACTAACTCGGCGTGACGCTCTTTGAACGCGTCCGAGACGTACTTGAGGAAGATAAGGCCGAGCACGACGTGCTTGTAAACGGCGGCGTCGAGCATCGGCAAGAGCTTGTTGGCTGCGGTCCAAAGCTTCTTGTCCAGGTCGTTGAGGAATTGCTGTTCTTCGGTGTTCAAGTCGTCTCCATTGATATGAGTGCTACTAGCTCTGTATGTTCCAAACTGCGGCCAGCATCTGGCGCGGAGCTAACTCTGTGGCGAGCGCGCTGATCGGTTTACTCGACGTTCTCTTTGGCTTACGACAGCAGTGAAACTCAAAACAATATGCGAGGCTTACTTGGAGAGTCACAAGCAGAAGGCCTTCGAAGGGTCATGTGCCATAGGCGAAAAGTGTAGCGCAACCAGAGCGAGTTCAGCCAACTCAGGATCGGACGGCTGAGCCTTCGTCCTCAACTTAGTAAAGTAGAACTTGGTGTAAGACATTAAACTACTCTGCGCCACGAATCACGATTGTCTATGTGCGTGCTAAACACGTAGCATTGGAAGCGGAAAAGTTGATCGAGCCAATCGGTCAAGCAGTAGAGTTCGACCGAAAGGCTGGATAGAGTGGTGACTCATCTTGGCTCATCGAGGTCTAGGGAAAAGAGCAAAGGCTTGCTAGAATTCGGCTTACGGACA
>DATELZ010000066.1:0-2692 GCA_035276045.1 Pyrinomonadaceae bacterium
CTGGAGCGTGAGATTGCCGTCTTTGTCGACAGTCCCACGCAGATTAATGCGCGTGCCGACCTTCTCGTAAAAATAGCTGCCGGTTAACTGATCGCCTTCGCGCACCAGTTTCATTTGCAGGTCGAGCGACGCGCCGATCGACCCTTTGAAGTACTTGGTTTGCGGCGGCGCGGTCGTGCCGCCAATCGGGTGGTTCAACTGGTCGGCAGGCGTGGCAGTTGGCGGTGGCCCGGAACTGGCCGGCGGCGGTGTCGAGCCTTTCCGGCAAGCAGCGCCGGCAAGCAACGTGAGTAATAAAAGAGCGGCGATCTTATTCATTGCGTGGTGGTGATGAGTCCCGAGCGAACTATCTCTTCCCTGACTTCGGAAAACGTGAGTTGGCTTAGCCTGCCGCCGGAGAATAGCGGCTCGTTGGTTACGTCGGCGAGCGCGAATGGCGGCTTAGGAAAGTTGTCGATGTCTTCGTCGGTTTCGAAACCGACTTCGGCGAGCACGAGACCGAAGAGATCGCCGAGAAACATGTCGATCGAAAACCTGCGGCCTTCGAAATCGAAGTAGTAGCGATTTTTTCGGATCTCATTGCTATTCGCAACGACTGACAACACGTCAGCTTCGTAAGCGTTGAGATACGTGTTGGTGATGATCGTGCGCGAGAGGTCTTCCGGATTGGGCGCGAACTTTTGCGTGAACTTGACGGTCCACTTGTTCGACCGCGGCTCGCGCACTTTGCGCAGGCGGAGCCGCGTGCCGGTGATGTAATTGTCGGTTATTTGGAGATGCGGGTCCGCGCGCGTGAGACCTTCCGGCAAATCTCGCAAGAGATAACGCCGTTCACGCTCGACGCGCGCGTACTTACTCTCCGGGACGATCGTATTCTGATCGGTTAACTTTGCTACGCCCATTTTGTAACCACAAAAGGCACAAGATACTTTTTGTGCCTCTTCGTGGCTAGATCTTCCCGGCCTTCATGTCGGCGAGGCGCTTCTCGAAGTTCGTGGTGTCGACCTTGTCGGTCTTACCGCGTTGAACTGCCTGTTCGCCCATCGCCACGGCCTCTTCTTTCTTACCAGCCTTGTACAACGCGTTCGCTTTGGCGGAAAGGTTTTGGAACGTCTCTTTCACTTTGATCGAGTGATCGATCCAGGTCATTCCCTGCGCGTCGTCGGTGGCGTTCGTGTTGTTGACGAGATAGTTACCGGCTTGCAACGGCGTGCGCCAGTCGTCTGCCTTAGCGCCCGAAACAGTCGTCTTCAAGCGCGCCATCGTTGCGGCTGCAACATCCGGAACCTTCACGGTAAACGGAACGCTGATCTTCTCCCAGCGAAGGTTCACGCGCGCCGCATCGTCAGCTTCCGGATCGATCGAAAACGAGAGCCATTCCTCGCTGTCGTTGACCCAGGCCGGTTTCGCTTTTACGCGCAACGTGTCTTTCGCGGGATCGTAGTTGAAACTGCCCCACTGATTCGCAGTGCCGTTGAAGACAATCGTCCACTCGTCTTTGCCCGGAATCGTGTGCAGGCTGTACGTGCCACCCGGCAGTTTCTGACCGTTGATTAAAACTTCATCCGTAACAACGAACATCGTGGCGTCGTTAGCGCCGGTGCGCCACATGTGGCCATACGGAACAATGGCAGCGCCCTTCGGACGCACGTTTTGATTGTCGAGGGTAGCCTCACCCTTCACAGAAGCGGTTTGCTCCGGCAATGGATCGCCCCAGATTTTCCGGCCTTTTACGCCCGGACGGCTGTAAGTAATGGTGATGTCAGTTGCCCCGATTCTCTGCATTACGCTCGCCTGTTGGCTCGGGCGAGGTGTGACCACTTGTGCGGACGCAGAAACGGCGAAGCAGAGAACAAACAATACGGCGAAGACGGTAATGCTGCTACGTTTCACGGAACTCATTGTGTTTCTCCTCAGGAAGGGTTTGGCGCATGATACAATCCGCCCAAAGACAATTCAAACCGTCCGCTTTGCAAACTTGCCAGTTTTGGAGGAACGTCAAAAAGATGTCTAAGCCCATCTCTCCTGTCGTCGTATATCGCCGCGTTGCTCTGCTCTTGATTCTGCTCGCCATCTCAGGTTATCTCGCCACGACTTTTGTCGAGGCGCAAAACGGGCACGGCGGCTCAACCCGACTGCTGCGAACTCCCACCGTCAGTTCAACACAAATCGGTTTCGCTTACGCGAACAACATTTGGGTCGCCCCGCGCAGTGGCGGCAGCGCCCGCCGTCTCACCAGTTTTCAGGGTGAGACCGTCAATCCACATTTTTCACCTGACGGCCGATGGATCGCTTTTAGTGGTGAGTATGCCGGCAACTTCGACGTCTACCTGGTCCCATCCGAAGGTGGCGAGCCGAAGCGGCTGACCTGGCATCCGGGCGCGGATATGGTCGAAGGCTGGACCCATGACGGGCGTTCGATTCTTTTTTCGTCGACGCGCGCGACGTGGGCGCCGAGCGGCGCGCCGCGCTTTTGGACCGTCCCGGTCGACGGTGGCGTCGAAGAAGCGATGGCCATCCCGCGCGCCTACCAGGGCAAGATTTCGCCGGACGGAACTCGCATCGCCTATCGCATGAATAACTCGTGGGACGAAGAGCGCCGCAACTATCGCGGCGGACAAAATCGTCCGATCTGGATCGTCGATCTGAAGACTTACGATCTCGTTTCACCGCCCTGGACCGACTCGAAGGA
>DATELZ010000067.1:0-39446 GCA_035276045.1 Pyrinomonadaceae bacterium
ACGACGTCGTGCAGCGGTCGAAGCGCAACTGAATTACTTCAAAGACGATGCGCTGCAACCGCAACTCTTCTCGATCATCCTGCAAACCCAGGGTGAAGTGCCGCCCTTATCAACCATCTACAGCCGTTACTTCAAATCGCTCTTGTCAGACCGCATCGACGTCGACCAGATCAACGGCTGGCATGACGCCGCCGGTATTCTCGCAAGATGCATGATGCTCGATACAGGCCGGCAAGGCGCCGGCTTGCCGCACGAGCAACTGATGACGTGTCTCGCGAGAAAGCGAACTTACAACGACATCACCGAAGACAGTCTCGAACGATTGCGCCGTCTGCACGGTCTCAATTTTGAAAACGGTCTCAGACTGCTCAATCGTTTTGCCGAGATGGGAGTGCTGGGGCGAAACGAGCACTGGCACTTCGCGGATGAGAAGCTGGAGCAGTATTTCGCAGCGTCTTACCTCGTCGATTATTTGGACCAGCGTCACGCCTGGCCCGCGCTCGACGAGTGGACCAAGACCCCGGAAAAGCAACAAGCTTTTATGGCGATCCTCAGTCTCGTTCGCGAAATGTTAGGCTCGGGATCGCAGGCCAAGATACCGGCGACGATGCCGTCGTTATGGTTGCGCTACTTGCGAGGCGAGCCATTGCTGCCGCCGCGCGTGCGTTTCCAGGGTCGGGAGTTTATCCACGTTCCTGCTGGTCCATTCCTGCTGGGGACGAAGCCCGACGTCGTACACGATCTATTCGGAAAGTTTGGCAACGATTATGTTCCGCGCGTCGCGTTGGATGCCGAGCTTCCGCAACACACGGTTACCGTTCCTGATTTCTACATCTCGCGCTACCCGGTTACCAACGAAGAGTACAAAGCCTTCGCCGACGCGAGGAAACACCCGATTCGTATTCAGGACGACGAGTTCTCGCGAGGGTACAATTGGGACGAGCAACGAATGTACCCATCCGGAAAGGAGAAGTATCCGGTCGGGATGGTGACGTGGCAGGACGCGCGCGCGTATTGCGATTGGTTGGGTGTGCGACTGCCGACGGAAGCGGAGTGGGAGAAGGCCGCGCGTGGGGTTGACGGACGCGAATGGCCGTGGGGCGATTGGCAAGAGGGCCGTTGCAATTGCGGAGGTTCGCTGGAGCTTGTTCCCACCGGGAATTTTTCAGCCGAGAGTGATAGCCCGTATGGCGTGAGCGAAATGGCCGGCAATGTGTTTGAGTGGTGCAGCAGTTTGTTTCGCGGCTATCCATATCGCGCCGGCGATGGGCGGGAAGACATGACGGTTGAAGGAAAGCGCGTGGTGCGTGGTGGACCGGCTGGTCCATGGATACTGAAATCACGTTGCGCTTTTCGGCAGGGGAACGAACCGGGAGATTTTGGATTCAGCATCGGCTTTCGCGTGGTGCTGACGGATGAAGCGCTCAGTCAGGCTGAAGTAATCGAAGATGGCATCGCAAAGTAAGATCAGAGTCGCGCTTTTCTCGTCGGAGTATCCGCCGCATGTTTATGGCGGGCTGGGTACGCACGTCTCGGCGCTTACCGCGGCGCTGGCCGGACGCGTGGAGTTCGATCTCTTCGTTCCTGCGCTTGGCGATTATGTAGACGCTCGTCCTGGAATTCGGCTGCACGAAGTGCCGGTCGCGCCTGCTGTGAACAACGTCGAGGTGTGGTTGAACTACTGCAAGTCTGCGGTGCAGGTTGCCGAGCGTGCGGCGCTCGCAGTCGACCTGGTTCACTGTCACGACTGGATGACGGCGGTGGCCGGCGTCAAGTTGCGAGCTTTGCTTCGCAAGCCGCTCGTTTACAACATACACCTTCCGCAAGCATTCCCCGGTTATAAGGCCCTGGAGAAACACGGTCTCGTTAACGCCGACCTTGTCCTCGTGAATAGCCGCGCGATCGAGCAGGAGTTGAACGCTTACGAACTGCCGCTGCCGCGAGTGGAAGTGATACCGAATGGTGTTGACCTGGATACTTTTCAGCCCGCAAACGATTGGCCCGCCGGCGATGACTACGTTTTGTTTGTCGGACGTTTGGTGGCGCAAAAGGGCGTGACGCATTTATTGAAAGCGTTGAGCGTCGTATTGCTGCGCTGTCCGGAGACGCGTCTCGTCGTCGCCGGCGATGGCGAACTCGATCTGTTTCTCAAACGTATCGCGCGTTATCTCGGCATACCGCATCGCGTTACGTTTCTGGACTGGACCACCGGGCCCGATCTCGTGAAGTTGTACCAGCGCGCGAGGTTTGTCGTCGTGCCGAGTGATTACGAACCTTTCGGGATCGTTGCGCTCGAAGCAATGGCCTGCGGCCGTCCTGTGATCGCGTCGCGCACCGGCGGCCTGGCGGAGATCGTCGACGATGGCGTGAACGGTTTTCTGGTCGAGGCAGGCAATCATCTGCAATTGGCCCAACGCATGGTCCAGCTTCTTCAAAATGACGAGCGACGGGAGATGGGCCAGGCAGCGCGCTCGCGCGCGGCTGAGTTTTCGTGGGACAGAGTGGCTGACCAGACACTCGCCCAATACACGGATTTGTTGGCCAGGAGCATGTCGAATGAAAGTTACTATCCACGAATTCAAAGGATCTGAAAGCAAACGCACGCAACTCGAAGAGTTGTTTGCGAAGTATCTCTATCCGGGCGTGAAAGTGACCGCCGAGGAGTTTCCTCCCGCCTATGGCCGTGCCGAGCAGGGTTGGCGCTACGTGAAGTTGTTGCAGGCAGCCACGCCGCCGGAGCAGGGCATCACGTTGAGTGTCGATGCGTCGAGTTTTGGCGGTTACCGGGCCTACATCCGGGCTTACTTTGCGTTAACCGGCCGTTACCTGAGTTACGCGGACACGCTGCCAAACAATTTCTTCCCCGCAGTTTCCGTTCAGGATCGCATGGTGCTCGTGCCGCATGGTCTTAAAGGGCAGTTAGCGCAGGGCACGAACGAGATGTCGCCGTTTCCCGCGTTCAAAGAGGGAGGCGTGCTGGAAGTAGATTTCGGGGATCAAAACGCGGTGCGAAACGCGGTGAGACTCGTGTCGGAAAGGCTGCACGCCGATTTTCTAAAAGACCTTCAGGCGTACGGACGTTTTCAGGATCTGAATAATCTTCCTTTGCAGGTGCTGGCAGACGATCTGAATACCGACCTCGGTTACATTCAGCATTTGCTCAAGGGCGACCAGCACGTCTTCGATCGTGCGTCGTACAACTACTTCGAATGGTCCATAACTCCCGAGGAGCTTCCCGTTAATCGTTGGACCAAGGTGACGCTCACGCTCAAGAACAACTCAGACCAGGAACTCGAACGGCTTTCGGTGCAACTGCGCGGGCCAGTGAAGGTCAGTCCCGAACGGATCGAAATGACTGTGGCGGCGCGCTCGTCGGCAGACACGCTGGTAGCGGTCAAACCGGAGGAGAGCGGAGATTACCCGCTGGAGATCGTCGGCGTCCTGCCGCAGGACAAACCACTCGCCGCGCTCGTCAACGCGCGTCCGATCTGGGTCAAGTTCATTTAACATCTTCTCTGCGTCTCTGCGGTCGATATGACGTAAAGAATAATTGAACCGCAGAGCACGCAGAGACAGCACGCAGAGAGGAATCAGCGAAGAGCCAGAACTCTGACTGTGTCATCCAGCGGCACGGTTATCACGCGCTTGCCGTCACGACTAAACACCGCTGCCCAAACCTCAACCTCATTAGGAAGCGTCAAAACACTTTCGCCTGTTCTTGTATCCCAAAGTCGAACAGTTTGATCGGACGAGGCGGATATCAATCGTCTGCCGTCAGGACTGAAACTGATGCTATGAACAGCTTCGTCATGACCTGATAAAACAAGGATCTCTTTGCGAGTGGTTAGATCGATGAGCCTGATCGTTCGGTCGTTGGATGCCGTCCCCAACAACCTGCCGTCAGGACTAAAGACGATGCACGAGACAGCGGAGGTGTGCCCGGTGAGTTTTGCGATCGATTCGCCAGTCGTCGCAGAGAAGAGCATCACCGCCCCGTCACTGCCGCCGGTTGCCAACATTTTGCCGTCCGGACTGTACGCAGCAAAAGTCACGCCCTTCTCGTGATTAACCGACAGCCGCTCAGTTCCGGTTTCCACATCCCAGACTTTGGCGGTGTTTGGACCAGACGCAGAAAACAGCCGCTTCCCGTCAGGACTGAAACTGACGGAAATAAGCTGGAAACCTTTAACCTCGGCGATGGTGCGCAGTTCCTTCTGAGTTTCTGCGTCCCAAAGCTTGATCAATCCATCGTTGCCGACACTGGCTAAACGTTTTCCATCCGGAGAGTAGGTGACTGCATTCGCGGAGCTTCTATGAGCATTCCAATCCTTCAGGAGCTTTCCGGAGGTTAAGTCCCAGATTTTCAAGTTGCCGCCCCAGCCCGCGGTTGCTGCCGATCGCCCGTCGGGACTAAAAGCTGCTCCGTACACGTTCGCCGGATGCGACCAACTGGTTGACGCGGGATCGGCGGCGCCAACGTTCCAAATCCTGATCGTCTTATCTCCCGCAACTGTTACAACCCGCCCGCCGTCAGGCGTGAACGCTACGGCCGAAACGTTTTTCGTATGCCCGCGGAGTGTCGTTAACTCAATTCCTTTATCCGAATCCCAAAACCTCAAAGTTTGATCGGTTGAAACAGAAGCGATCAACTTTGTGTCCGGGCTGAAGGCGACGCCGTTGACCCACCTGCTGTGTCCCGAACCTTTGCCGCCGAGTGTATGGACCAGCTTTCTGTTGCTTACGTCCCACACGCGCACGATCGAGTCTTTGCCACCGGCTGCGATCCTCGTGCTGTCGGCACTAAAGCTGATCGCCTGGACAGCCTTGTAGGTGTCGTCCAACTCAGACTCAAGCACGACCGCTTTTCCCCAGCGGCCTGTTTCCCACAAGGCGACGTTATGCTGAACTTCCCAACCGCCCACGGCCAAATATTTTCCATCCGGACTAAATGCGATTGCGGTTAAAGGCTTGTTGCCGTACTCGAGTTGTTGCAGCGATTCACCAGATTCGGCGTTCCAAATTTCGACGATACCCGTGACCTGTTGCCGGCTGTTCAGGTTCCACGAACATGAAGCCAGCATCTTGCCATCGACGCTGAATGCAAGCGCCGTGATGCCGCGTCCTTTGCCTTGCAGTCGCAGCACTTCATTTCCCGAAGCGATATCCCAAACGCGCACGGCATGCCGGGAATAGGCCGCGGCGAGACGTTTTCCATCAGGACTGAAAGCAACTGCTTGCGGGGTGAGATTTTCCTCCAGCTTCTTGAATAGTTCAGTGCCTTTATTAGCACTCAGGATCCTGACAAGCTTGTCACTGGAGGTAATCGCCAACATCTTTCCATCGTGACTGACCGCTAAACTAGTCAGCGGAGCGCTGGCAGTGAACGTCAAAATACTCTGCTCCGCTGCGCTATTGAGATAGTGCCACTCCCAATCGCGATGTTTAGCAGGCGCACTCGCGAGCCACCGCTTGGCTGCGGCGGTGTCGTTGAGCCGCAAACTGGTCGAAGCCGCAGCGATGTGGGCCAGGTAAGATTGGTATTCGATTGAATTGCCGGCGTTTTGGGCGTGTGCCGAGCTAACGATTAAGAGGATGAGTGATAAGCGAAGGAGGTTTTTCATAAAGTTAATTGTGAGTTCGACTCTGCGATGCACGAAGCAGCGTGAGCATATCTTCGTTAAAGGAGTCTTTGCCGGTAACGATCACCATGTGTGAGATCCGCGGCATTGGTCCGCTAAGTTTGGATTTGGTTACAGTCTCGTCGAAAGGCCGGTCGCCGAGATCAAATCCGATTCGCAATTCCTTCGGCTTGATATTGATCGCGGCAAATTCACGCTTTTCAAGAATCGAGACGTAGGTCTTCTTTGGCAGAACTGCTGCCGCGGGAAAATTCTTCTTCACAAAGTCTATGAACGACTCGTAGAGCGGACGCATCGCCTCAGCTTTGGCAAACTGGTTTTCCAGCAGATCGTCCGTGCTGCCATAAACCGGTTTCCCGCCATTTAGAAAGATTCCCGCCAGCAGTGAAGCGTTCATGTGTCCGAAACCGTAGGTCTGCTTGAGCGAGTGGATGATGTCGTTGCGTTTCTTCAGGCCGTGGCCGCTGATTTCAGCTAACCATCCATTCAGGTCTTTCTTGGTCGAGGACTTGAGGTTCTCAATGAATTCCTTCTCGATTTCGCCTGATGTCTTTGCCGTCATTGTTTGTGGCTCCTTGCCGGTTGAGTTGCCGAGCGTGCGACGAGCTTAACGAGGTGTGAGCGTGCTGTATTGGAAAAAATTAACCTGCGTGCTTAACCGACCGGAACATAATTCAGGATCGCGGTCTTGCGGCGCAGATATTGTTCCGGAGTAAAGCCGGAGAACAGGCGAAAGTCGTTGATGAAATGAGATTGATCGTAGAAGCCGCAATCCTGTGAGATGGCGGTCCAGTTAACACTCCCGCACTGTTCGATCTCGTTTATTGCTTTCTGAAAACGGGCAATTTTCAGATAGGACTTCGGAGTCGTCCCCACCAGGTTCTTGAACATGCTGATGAAATGTTTTTGCGAGTAACCGATCGCGTGGCTCATCGCGTTAAACGACACCTGATCCGGTTGGAGAATAATCTGCCGGATGGCGTACTCGACACAGGAATTTTGGATCAGCCGCGAGCCAAATTGTCTGAGCAGAGCGTCTTCGAGGATTTCAAACCGGCTCGTCGTATCGCTGGTTTCGAGGATTCTTTCACGCAACGAACCAATCCAATTGCCCCAAAGCAGATCGGCGTCGACAACGCAATCGGCAATCTCATTCATCGGCACCGGAAAAAACGGGTGAGCCAAACCTTTCTTGAAGTAGACCACGATCATCGCGGCCTCTCGGCCTGAGTCGATCGAGATCGGTTCGGTTCGAAGACCCGAAGCCCAAACGTGATGACACGCCTGAATCTCCTTCAGCGTGTCGTTGTCGTAAATGAATTTAGGCGTGTCGTGAAGATCGATAACGAATTCAACGTTACCGTCAGGAAGGAAACGTTCAACCGCATGTGAGGGATTGTAGCCTTCATAGAAAAAGAAATAGTCGACGAACTGATTGAGTGGGAATCGCGGAATATACGTCTGAGTAATCATTAGAGCGCAGAAATTACTTTTTGTGCCTCTTGTGACTCTTCTTTTGTGCCTCTTTGTGGCTCTTCCTCGACGACTTGGCAACGCCGTCACTCTCGAACATCTTACGTGAAAGACGAATAAACGTCTGCATGATCGGAGACTCGTAACCGCCAGTAAGTTGCGCGATTCCCAGTTCCCAGTTGATCTCCGCGCCCTCGATCCACCAGCGCACCAGCTTTCCGTTATCGACTTCGTCGATCACCGACTGCAACGGCACGATGCCGACGCCCATGTCAGCTTCGACCATGCGTCGAATCGCCTGTTGCCGGCTCAGTTCCATCGCGACGTGCAACGTGACTCCCGCCTGAGCGAAGAACTGATCGATCAACCGGCGCGTGTTGCCGCCGCGTTCGCCGAGTATCAGTCGCTCTCCGGCAAGCGTGTAGGCGCTGATCGTTTTTTGTTTCGCGAGCTTGTGCAGCGGCGAGGCGATCGCGACGAGCTGGTCGTCGCTGAGCCGCTCAGTCTTGATGCCGCGCACGTCGACGGGCAGGGAAACGAAAGCGATATCGATCTCACCAGCGAGGATTTGGTCCACCAGCACTTCGCTGGTCCCTGAAGTCACCGCGATCTCTGCGCCCGGATGCTGGCTGCGAAGATCGGCGAGAATACCGGGCAACTGGTCCGTCAGGACCATCGCGGAGGCGCTGCCGATGCGGAGCCGTCCGCGTTCGGCGCCCGCGAGTTCGGCGATCTCGTCCAGCGCCGCATCGTGCTCGCGCAGGATGTGCCGCGCGCGGCGCAGCAGTTGTTCGCCAGCCTCAGTCAGAATCACATGACGCGGCGCGCGCACAAACACTTTCGCGCCGATCTCAGTCTCCAATTGTCGAATCTGCATGCTAATCGCGGCCTGCGTCACGTGCACTCGCAACGCTCCCGCAGTGAAAGTCCCGGTCTCGGCAATAGCCACGAAGGCCCTCAATTGACGAATTTCCACGGCAAGCTCCAATATCAGGATGGGTTATCGTAATAATAAAATCTTTTAGTTTGGATTATACGTCCATGACCCCTAGAATAATCAACTACGCTACAACGAGCCGTTTCTTGAGCCGGCCCCGTAGCCCCAACTGTGACCACTGAACGACGAACAGCAGATCTTCCTCCAGCCAAACGCTTGCACACGCAGAATTCGGTCGTGGGTGTCGACGGTGGCGGTACTAAGACGGAGGCCGTGATCATGGACGCCAGTTTCCGCGTGATCGGCGAAGGGCGTGCTGGTCCGTCGAACCCGTTGCGAGTGGGAATTGCGGGCGCGGCGACAGCCGTGCGCGAAGCCGTTGACGAAGCCTGTGCGATGGCAAAACTGCGACGCAACGATTTGGTGGCCGCTGTGATTGGTCTCGCGGGTTCGCGCCGGCAGGAGTTGCGCGAGCGCATGCGCGAAACGCTGCTGCGTCTCGACATGGGCGAGATCGAAGTCGTCGCCGATGCCGACATCGCTTTGTACGGAGCAACCAGCGGTAAGCCCGGATTGGTGGTCATTGCAGGGACCGGATCGAACTGTTGCGGCATCAACGCGCGCGGCAAGCGCTTTTGTGCGGGTGGCTGGGGACCCATCGCCGGTGACGAAGGCAGTGGCGCGTGGCTGTCGCGCCGTGCGTTGCGCGCCATCGCACATGCGTTCGACGGCCGTGGTCCAAAAACGATGTTGACGGAACTGGCGTGCGGGTATTTTCACGTCGACAATGCCGACGATCTGAACACCGCGATTTACGCGCCGACAATTACGAACGAGCGGCTGGCGGGTTTTGGCCGCGAGGTGGTCGACGCGGCGAAAGAGAAGGATCCGATCGCGTTGCAGATCGTCGCCGACGGCGGCAAAGAGTTGGGGCTCGCGGCGGTGGCGGTGATTCGTCACCTGCAAATGGAGCACGATCGTTTTCAGATTGCGTATGTCGGCGGTGTTTTCCGGGCGGCTGACGAATTGCTGCTGAACCCGTTGCGGGCTGAGGTCAAGAAGGCCGCGCCGCGCGCGTATTTCGAACCACCGCATTTCGCTCCAGCCGTGGCTGCCGCTAGAATGGCTCGCGAACGCATCAATCACATTGCACTCGCAGTCTGAAGAATGACTACTGAAACGGGCGTCTCCCTTCCGATTACCGAACAAGACAATCCGCGATCAGAGCATCTCAGTTCGTTGTCGACGATTGAGATTGTCGAACTGATGAATGCGGAAGACGCGACGGTCGCGGCGGCGGTGCAGCGTGTGCTCGGCGACCTTGCGCAGGCGATTGACGGGATTGTCGAGCGGTTGAAGCAGGGCGGCAGGCTTTTTTACATCGGCACGGGGACGTCAGGACGGTTGGGTGTGTTGGACGCGTCGGAGTGTCCGCCGACGTTTGGGGTTTCACCGGAGTTGGTCCAGGGAGTGATCGCCGGTGGCTACGATGCGTGTCATCGTGCAGTTGAAGCGTCGGAAGACGATGCTGAGGCGAGTGCGACCGATCTGCGCGCGCGAGGTTTTGGCGCCGCGGACGCATTGGTCGGAATTGCGGCGTCTGGGCGTACGCCATACACGGTTGGGGCTATTGGATATGCGCGGTCACTCGGGGCGTTCACGGTTGGACTGACGTCGGTTCCGGGTTCGCCGATCACTGAAGCAGCGGAGTTGAGCATCGTTCCGGTAGTTGGACCAGAAGTCGTCACCGGATCGAGCAGGCTCAAAGCAGGCACGGCGCAAAAGATGGTGCTCAACATGCTCTCGACGGGGACGATGGTGCGGTTGGGATATGTAACCGGCAATCGCATGTCGAACCTGCAGGCGCGAAATGCCAAACTGCGTGAACGTGCTGTGCGGATCGTGATGGCGGAAACCGGGTTGGACCAGGCGGCGGCGGCGAAGGCGCTCGAAGAGCACGGTTGGATGGTCAAAGAAGCTGTACAGTCGTTGGGCGAGAACTCAGTGGAACCGTAGTTCTAACTCTGCGTTTCTCTGCGGTCCTCTGTGTTCTCTGCGTTAAAAATGCGCGGGACGCAGGTTAAAACGCAGAGAACACAGAGGACCGCAGAGAACACAGAGAGATAAGTAGTTATCGGCACGAACTGAATGAAGACTCTCGATCTCTTTATCATTTTTGCTTACTTGATCGGGATAGTTCTGTTTGGCGCCTGGTTTGGGCGCAAGCAGAAGACCACCAGCGCTTACTTTCTCGGCAATCGATCCGTGCCGTGGTGGGCGGTCGCGTTTTCGATCGTCGCCACTGAAACCTCGACGATCACGTTCATCTCCGTGCCCGGAATCGCCTTTGCCCGCGGCGGAAACTTTCAATTCCTGCAACTCGTCTTCGGCTACCTGCTCGGCCGCATCGTCATTTCAATACTGTTCATTCCGGCTTACTTTCGCGGTGAACTGTTAACGGTTTACCAGCTTCTCGATCGACGCTTCGGCAGCAAGATCAAGATGCTGGCCGCGTCGCTCTTCGTCGTGATGCGAAACATCGCGGACGGTATTCGACTGCTGCTGACCGCGATCGTCCTCGCAGCGGTTTACGCTGCTTTCCAACCGCAAGCGAGTGTCGAGACGATCACGATCGCGTCGATCGTGCTGATCGGCGTCGCGATGATCATCTTTACTTACTTTGGCGGAATGGAAGCGGTGATCTGGGTCGAAGTCGTGCAACTCGGGATCTACATCGCCGGCGCGATCGCCGCGGCTGTGATCCTCGTGTCGTCGATTGATGGCGGCTTGGCGACAGCCAGCACGCTCGCGACGCAGTTTGGCAAGTTCTCGATATTTGATTTCGCGTTTGACTACACGAAGACGTACACGTTCTGGTCGGGACTGATCGGCGGCTGCTTCCTGACGATGAGCACGCACGGAACGGACCAGTATCTCGTGCAGCGTTATCTCTGCACCGATCGCCCGCGGCGTGCGATGGTCGCATTGCTGACGAGCGGAGCTATCGTGTTGGCCCAGTTCATCGGGTTTCTGTTTATCGGCGTGTTGCTGTTTGCTTTCTACCAGCCGTTCAACGATCCGGCTTACGCGACGGCGGCTTCGACTGCCTTTCCGTTCACGGGGGGCGATCGAGTTTTTCCTGACTTCATCACGAAATACATGCCGAGTGGACTTTCAGGATTGGTAGTGGCGGCGATCTTTGCGGCGGCGATGTCGTCGTCGCTCAATTCAATCGCCGCGACTGCCGTCAACGATCTTTACAAACCTTTCCAGCCGAAACGTGACGACCGGCACTATTTGAAAGTCTCGCATTTATTGACGCTCGTGTGGGGCGTGGTCCAGATCGGCGTTGCTTTAGGCTTTCGTAATGCGCAGGGGTCGGCATTGAGCCAGGCGTTGTCTATCGCGTCGCTGATCAATGGTCCAATACTGGGCGTCTTTCTGGTGGGAACGTTGTTGCGGCGCGTCAGTCAGGCGCCGGCGCTGGTCGGAATGATCGTCAGCATGGGATCGATGCTCTACATCTTCCTGGCGACGAAGATTGCGTGGACGTGGTACGTGTTTATCGGGAGCTTGATTACGGTGGTGGTGGCGTTGCTCGTGAGTTTGGTATGGCAGGGAGAACCCCGGGGAATTCAGCAGATTGAGGAAGAGATTACATGATTTATCAGTTTCATCGGTGTCTATCGGTGGTTCTGTTACTGGCCTTGCTGGCGTCCGCTGCGCTGCCTGCGGACAAGTTCAATGCGTACAAACGCGAGCCGAGTTCGGCTGCCGTGAAGTGGGCCAACGAACAGTTGCGCAAGATGTCGCTGGAAGAGAAGGTGGGCCAACTGATCTCGGTTGGCGTCAACGCTTCGTTTCTCAACCAGGACTCCGATGCTTTCCAAACACTCAAACGTAACGTCGAAGAGCACAAGATCGGCGGCATCATTCTTTTTCGCGGACCGGTTTACGAGTCGGTGATACTGATGAACCGCATGCAGCAACTCGCGCGTTATCCGTTGCTGATTTCCGCTGACCTCGAATACGGCGCGGGCATGCGCTTCGAGGACACGGTGAATTTTCCCTGGAACATGGCCGTTGCCGCGACCGGCAATCCCGACTTTGCCCGCCGCCAGGGTGAAGTGACCGCACGTGAGGCGCGCGCGCTCGGAGTGCACCACATCTTTGCGCCCGTGGTCGACGTCAATAACAATGCCGCCAATCCGGTGATCAACGTTCGCTCGTACGGCGAAGATCCGGCGGACGTCGCTCGCTTCGGAGTCGCGTTTACGGAGGGAGCGCAAAACGCCGGCACGATCGCAACTGCCAAGCACTTTCCGGGTCACGGCGACACGGCAGTCGACTCGCATCGCGGCCTGCCGGAGATCAATGTCGGACGCGATCGTCTCAATGCGATCGAGTTTGTTCCTTTTCAGGCTGTCGTGAATGCCGGCATCGGCTCGGTGATGGTGGGCCATATCGCCTTGCCGCAGATCGACTCCACTGCGATTCGTCCGTTGCCACGCAATCTCAAAGGCAAGCCGACCGACACCGACGAAGCAGGCGAGATCGTCGACGAGAAAGCGGTTATGCCTGCGACGCTCTCGCCGGTGTTGGGCCGCATCCTGCGAAACGATATGAAGTTTAATGGAATGATCGTGACCGATGCGTTGAGCATGAGTGGTTTGACGATCTATTTCACGCCGGAAGAGTCGGCGGTGCGCGCGCTTGAAGCGGGGGCCGACATGCTGCTCAAGCCGGTCGACGTCGACGCGACTTTTCGCGGCGTGCGCGATGCGGTGAAGAGTGGACGCTTGACGGAGCAGCGCATTGAAGAATCGGCGCGCAAGATACTCGCCGCGAAGTACGATCTCGGTCTCTTGGAACAGCGAATAGCTCCCGTCGACGCACTCGATCGGCTCGTCAGCAGCAAAGAGGTTTACAAACTCGCCACCGAGGTCGCAGAACGAGCAGTCACACTCGTGCGTGACGAAGACAAGTTGCTGCCGCTCAAGAGTCTCAAACCGGAACCACGGATCTTTAATCTTGCGATCACCAACGGTGACGATCGCAACTGGATCGGCAACACCTTCGTCGCGAGGATGAATCGCTCGAATCTGAAAGTCGAAGCCCAGGTCCTCGACGAACGATCCAGCGAAAAGGAGATTGCGAAAGCGATCGAACAAGCGAAGTCGGCTGACCTCGTGATCGCGACGATGTATGGCCGCGTGCGATCGGGCCAGGCGTCGAGCGTGGGGTTGCCGGAATCCGGATCGCGCGCGCTCTCGGCGGTGATAGCAGGGAAGACGCCCGTGATCGGGATCAGTTTTGGGAATCCTTACCTGCTGCAAAATTTCCCCGGCTTGCGCACTTACGTCGTCGCTTATGGCGACATGCCGAGTTTGCAAAACGCAGTTGGGCGGGCGTTGTTAGGCGAGATCGATATAACGGGCAGACTGCCGATTTCGTTGCCGGGTTTGTATCCGCGCGGAACGGGAATCCAACTAAAGGCGAGTAAATGAAAACGCGGATCTTATTAATCCTATTGTTCGTTGCGCAGCCTGTGCTGGCGCAGCTTCCGACGGCTAAGCCGGAGTCCGTTGCTGTATCTGCATCGCGTCTCGGCGAGATGGATTCGGTGATCGCGGATGAGATTGCGAAGCAACGTCTGCCGGGCGCGGTGGTCTTCGTTGGACGGAAGGGACGCGTTGTTTGGCACAAGTCATACGGCGCGCGCGTCGTCGAACCGGCACGCGAGACGATGACGGCGGAAACGATCTTTGACGTGGCGAGTCTCACGAAAGTCGTCGCGACCGCCACGAGCATCATGATCCTCGTCGAGCGTGGCAAGGTGCGCTTGAGCGATCCGATTTCACTGCACATTCCGGAATTAAAAGGTGAAGGCCGCGAGCGCGTCACGATCGAACAACTCCTGACGCATGTTTCCGGCTACCAGCCTGACTTCGATCTGCGCGAACGTTGGACCGGCCACGACGAAGCGATCAAACGGCTAATCGCCGAACCACTGCGCAACCCTGCGGGCACGCGCTTCACGTACAGCGACATCGGATTCATCACGTTGGGTGAGATCGTGGGCCGCGTGAGTGGCATGCCGTTGGACCAGTTTGCGAAGAAGAACATCTTCGAACCGCTGCGCATGCGCGACACAGGTTTTCGTCCAGGCGCGAATTTGCTGACACGGATCGCGCCGACGGAGAAGCGTCGCGGGCAACTCAGTTATCTAGGCGACAGCGCCGCTAACATCGGCGCCGAAGGCGAGGTTTGGCTGCGCGGCCAGGTGCACGATCCGACGTCGTATCGTATGAACGGCGTCGCCGGACACGCCGGACTTTTTTCAACCGCAACAGATCTCGCCATCTACTGCCAGATGATTCTCAACGGCGGCGAGTATGGCGGCGTACGCATTCTCGCGCCGCTCACGGTTGCCGAAATGACACGACCGCGCATCGTCACTCAGGCAGGCGGCACACGCGGACTTGGTTGGGACATCAACAGCAGTTTCTCATCCAATCGCGGCGACTTCTTTCCGCTCGGTTCGTTTGGTCACACCGGTTTTACCGGCACGTCGATCTGGATCGATCCTGCGAGCGAGATGTTTGTCGTGTTTCTGAGTAATCGGGTTCATCCGGACGGGAAGGGCGACGTTGGACCACTGCGCGCTCGCGTCGCTTCAATCGCAGCCGGATCGGTGACTGACACGGCGGTGGTCGGACGTGCACGCGAACAGGCGGCCAACTACTACACGGAGACGATCGAGAGCCTGCAACAATTCACGTCCCGTCTCGAGTCGGCGACGACTTCAACAAAAGTGTTGACCGGCATCGACGTGCTCGAACGCAACAACTTCAAGCAGCTCGCGGGCATGCGTCTCGGCCTGGTCACCAATCACACCGGACGCAATCGCGAAGGACGCCAGACGATCGACGTGCTCAGCAAAGCGCCAAACGTGAAGCTGGTCGCGCTCTTTTCTCCCGAACACGGAATCCGTGGCCAGCTCGACGACAAAGTCTCCGATTCAAAAGACGAAGCGACTGGTTTGCCAATCTATTCGCTTTACGGCGAAACACGGCGGCCCAAGGCCGAGCAGCTCAAAGATCTCGACGCGCTCGTTTACGATATTCAAGACATCGGCGCGCGCTTCTACACTTACATCTCGACGCTCGGTTACATCCTCGAAGAAGCGGCGAAAGTGAAGCTGCCCGTCTTTGTGTTGGACCGTCCGAATCCGATCGGCGGCATTGAAGTTGACGGACCGATTGCCGATAACGACAAACTCTCGTTCATCTCGTATCACACGATCCCAACGCGCCACGGTTTGACGATCGGCGAACTGGCCCAACTCTTCAATCGTCAGCGCAAGATCGGCGCGGACGTGCGCGTGATCAAGATGGAAGGCTGGCGTCGCGCGATGTGGTTTGACGAGACGAATTTGACGTGGATCAATCCGTCGCCAAACATGCGCAGCCTGACCGAGGCAACGTTGTATCCGGGTGTTGGTCTACTCGAAACGACAAACGTTTCAGTTGGACGCGGCACTGATACGCCGTTCGAAGTCGTCGGCGCGCCGTGGATTCAGGGTGACAAACTTGCGGAGCATTTGAATCAGCGCGCGCTGCCGGGCGTGCGCTTCGTGCCGATTCGTTTCACGCCAAATACTTCGGTTTTCAAAAACGAACAGTGCGGTGGCGTGAACATCATCGTCACCGATCGCGCCTCGTTTCGTCCGTTGCTGGCAGGAATGGAAATGGCGCTCGCGTTGCGCAAGCTTTATCCGAACGATTGGAAGATCGATCAATATCTGCGGCTGCTGGTAAATGCCGACACGCTCGAACGCCTCAAGCGTGGTGAACCGGCGCGCGACATCGTCACCTCGTGGAACGATGGCCTGCAGGAGTTTCGCCGCGCTCGCGCTGAGGTGCTGCTGTATAACTGAAGCGACGCGGGGACGGGGGAAGGAGAGAGACGGGGAGACGGGGGATGGGGGGACGAGGAGACACGGCGAGGGAGAGACGCGGAGACGCGGAGACGCGGCGATATCGACTCTTCAATCTGCATCTGCATTGCCCCATTTGCGCATCGCCCCGTCTCCCCGCGTCTCCCCGTCCCCGCGTCTCCCCGTCTCCCCGTCTCCCCCTCTCCCCGTCCCCAAAAACAGGCTCTTCACCAGGCACTCTTCATACTCTTCCGCGGCGGTTGAGTCGATCGTGATGCCACCGCCGACGCTGCACGTCGCCACGCCCGTTTCCGTATCAAGTATGACCGTGCGAATCGCGACATTGAACGTGCAGTCGCCACCCGGACGCAGCAGTCCGATCGTTCCGGTGTAAGCGCGACGTGGAAAGCGTTCGAGCTCGCGGATGATCTCCATCGTGCGAATCTTCGGCGCGCCAGTCACTGAACCACAGGGAAACAACGCGCCCATCAGATCTGCGAGACTCGTGCCTTCACGCAGCGTCGCTTCGACAGTCGAAGTCATCTGCCACACAGTTTCAAATTGTTCCAGATCGAATAGCGACGAGACGTGAACGCCGCCAGGAACTGCGACGCGGCCGAGATCGTTGCGCAACAGGTCGACGATCATCACGTTCTCCGCGCGGTTCTTCTCCGAGTTTTGCAGCCACTGCGCCAACGCCTCATCCTCGGCAGCATCGCGCCCGCGTTGCACGGTTCCTTTCATCGGTTTTGTAACGACGTGATTGCCACGGCGTTCAAAGAACAATTCAGGTGAAAGGGAAAGCACACGATAGCGGCCGAGATCGAGATACGCCGAATAGCGTGCAGTTTGGCGTTGGCATAATTGGTGATACCAGGCCAGAGAGTCGCCGTTGAATGATGAAGTCAACGGGAACGAATAATTGACCTGGTAAGTATCACCGGCGGCGATCAGCTCATGGATCCGTGTTAGCGATTGGTTGTATTTGTGTTTAGCAACTGCCGGTAACCACGGATTTGAAGAAACATTAGAACGGATCTCGGGGAGATCTGAAGGTTCTGGATAAACTGCCGCCGACGCGAGCGGAAAGTCATCTGCTTTGTGGGTCGTCAACGCCGGATCGAACGCGGGCGCTGCTTCATAGCTGAGCATGAGGACGACATAAGACCCTTCACGTGCATGCCGCTCAGCAAAGTCCAACACGTAAGTTACTTCACTAATATTTGTGGCTGTGATGGTCTCCAGAGATACCTGGAAAGCCGATGTTCCAAAGACTGCTGGCATCAGTAATATTTATCAAAAGAATAACAAACTTTAGCTACCATTATTCCAGAACCGGTATATAATCCGTCCGAAATTTCGCAGTTTCAACCCTTACTTCAAAACAGCCAAATATGTGAGATGGCCTGGTGGCCCGTCCCCGGGGCCCGATCTCATGATGAGAGGATGAAATGAGAAAACCACTTCTTGCGTTTTTGCTCTTGACGGTCTGTCTCATTGCGGTTGCAAACGGACAGGGCACAGCCTCGCGTGTCACAGGCACCGTCGTCGACGAAAAGGGATCGGTAGTGCCAGGCGCAGTCGTCACCCTGATCAATGAAGCGACTCAAACTTCGCTCACGACCGAAACAGCCAGTGGCGGCACTTACGTCTTCGACTCGATTCAAGTAGGAAAGTATACAGTCTCGATCGAGAAACAGGGTTTCAAGAAGGCGGTGTCCGTCGGCAACACCGCCAACATCAATCAACCGCTCACCATCGATTTCACACTCGAGATCGGTGGTCTCGCGGAGACGGTCCAGATCGTCAGCTCTGCTGACACGGTCCAGACCAGCAGCTCCGGTAACATTGGAAATACCGTCGAGCAGCGCACGCTCCTCACGTTGCCCATAGTCGGCAACCGCGGCCGCAACCCACTCGAGTTCATCAACTTTCAACCCGGCGTTGTGACCGGCTCTAATACCGGCGGCGGCATTCACGTTCACGGCGCGCGCGATCGCGCGTTCAACTTTACGCTCGACGGCATCGACATCAACGAAACCAGCGCCGGCGGATCAAATTTTACTCCGATACGCACGAACCCCGATTCGTTGACGGAGTTTCAGGTGGTGACGAGTAACTTCACCGCCGACCTCGGTCGCAGCAGCGGCGCGCAAGTCACGCTCGTAACCAAGTCAGGTTCAAACGACTTTCACGGATCGATTTTCGAGTTCTATCAAACACCGCGCTTTCACGCGAACGAATACAACAACACGATTAACCGCGCGCAGCGGCCGCAGTTTGTGCAACACATCTTCGGCGCATCGCTCGGCGGCCCGGTTTACCTGCCGCGCTTCGGCGAAGGTGGTCCAACGCACTACAGCGGCAAGAACAAAACCTTCTTCTTTACGAACATCCAGTTCCTGCGCACCAGCCAGGCCTTCTTCGTGAACCGCACCGTCTACACGCAGCAGGCGCGCAACGGCATCTATCGCTACGTCGTCAACGGCGTCAACCGCAACGCGACGCAAGCGAGTCCATCAGTCGATGCGGCCGGCAATCCGATTCCCGGCCTGACAATCGGTTCGTACAACGTCCTGGCGAACCCGCAGGCGCTGACGCTCGATCCGACTACGTCGTTCATTATCAACTCCACTCCTTTACCGAATAACTTCAACGTCGGCGACGGTCTTAACGTCGCCGGTTTTAGTTTTGTGGCGCCGCAGACTGAACGCCAGTACGACTTCACTACCAAGATCGATCACTACTTCAACGATCGACATTCGATCTACGTGCGTTGGGCACACGGCGCGCAGAACACGCTCGGCGATAACGCCAACGGTGGTTTACAGAAGTTTCCGGGCATTCCGAACTTCGTCGACACCTTTCGCACGCCGCGCAACCTCGCGATGAACTATCGCTGGAGCATAACGCCGACCATCGTTAACGAATTTGTGGCCGGCTTCAATCGTTTCACTTTCAGTTTCAACAACCCGGATCCGCGCGAGAACCCGCCGGTCATTCTCAACGTGCCAAACGACCCGCTGAATCTCGAAGAACCGATCAACAACCTGCGCACGATCACGACGTGGCAGTTTGTCGACAATCTCTCCTGGATCAAGAACACGCACGCTTTCAAATTCGGCACGAACCTGCGATTCCAAAAACACGTTGACGATCGCAGCGCCGTCGCCGGTGTCTTGACGCGCGCGCGCATCTTCTTGACCACGGGCATCAACCCGGTGCCCGCTTCGTTCAGGACCCAGGCCGGCGCGAACACGCTCGTTCCCGGCATCAACGCCGCTGACCGCACCCGTCTCGACAGCGTCATCAACGATCTGCTCGGACGTGTCGGCGCGATCAACCAGGCTTTCGTGGCAGTCAACGACAACGAGTTTGGTCCAGGCCGCACGCGCTTCAACTACGAAGCTCATTATCCCGAGTACGATTTCTTTGCCCAGGACACGTGGAAGATCCGGCGCAATCTCACGCTCGATCTGGGAATCCGCTGGGAGATGAGACTCTCGCCGCGCGCGCCAAACGACATCGTCCTGCGTCCGGAACAGCGGCTCGCCTTGGGTGAACCGTCGACGAACGCTTTCCGCTTCGGCGAAGGCAAGTTGTACGACGACTCGCTCTATCAGTTTTCGCCTTCCCTCGGCCTGGCGTGGGATCCGACGGGCGACGGCAAGACTTCCATCCGCGCCAACTATCGTCTGGCTTACGATCGCACCAACACGTTTGTCTTCTCGTCCTTTATTTTTCAAAGCGCTCCCGGCCTAACCCGCGCCGTCACCAACAACACGTTCGGCCAGAACGGCGGTTTGTTGCGGCAGGGGGTTCCAGTGCTCAACTCTAACGACGTTACGCCGCTGCAATTCCGGCAACCCACGGCGTTCTCGACCAACTCCCTGAACGTTGTCGATCCCGACCTCGTTTATCCACGGACGCACCAGTATTCGGTCAGCTTCCAGCGCGAGATCGGTTGGAAGAACGTGCTCGAGATCAATTACATCGGACGCCAGGGCCGCAATCTCTTCGGCGGTTACGACGTCAACCAGGTCGACATTAACGACAACGGATTTCTCGCAGACTTCGAACAGTTGAGACTTACGGGCAACAGTCCGCGCATCAATCAACTGCTCGCGGGGCACTCGGGGCTTACGCTGGTGGGTGGTGTTCGTGAAACTGGTTCTCAATTCTTGCTGCGCCAGGCGTTGGCTGGACCAGTCAGGCTCGCGAACGGAACGCTCACGTCGAACCTTGTCGCTGCCGGCGCAGTGGCCCAGGCAGCATTTATCATCGCGCAGAGTACGCAAGGAGCGTTTGCGTCCCAGCCGGGTGTGCAGACACTCATCGCGAATGGCTTCAGTCCGTTTTACTTCCAGCCGTACACGCAATTCACCGGCGCCGTAAACGTGATCGACAGCAACGATCGCTCGCGTTACAACGCACTGGAGATCCAGGTGAGCCGTCGCTCGGCGAAGGGGTTCGCGTTCCAGGCCAGCTACACGCTCGCCAAGTCGGAAGACACACGCTCGTTCGATCCGGCGCTCACGTTATTGACGAGAGGCGGCACGGGACAGTCGGCAGCCAACACGCCGTTTGATATCAACGATCGCGATTTGAACTACGCGCGCTCCGATTTCGATCGGCGTCATGCCATTCAGGGATACGTGCTCTACGAACTGCCTTTCGGAAAGGGAAAACGTTGGGGCGCTGACTGGGGCAGTACGGCTGACATGCTGCTCGGCGGCTTCAACATCGCGGGCGTGATGCGTCGTTATTCGGGCCGTCCGTTCACTGTTTTCTCCGGTTCGAACACGCTTTCGCAGGTGGTGTTCACGCCGGCGAGTTGTGACGGTTGCACGCCGAACCTCGGCAGCGTAGTGCTCGAGAATGGTCAGAATGTTTTCTTCACGGCGGAACAGCGCGCGAAGTTCTTCGTGCCTGCTGCCGGTGAAGCAAGTAATGTGGGCCGCAACTTCTTTACCGGTCCGTCGCTCTTCAACCTGGACCTGACGCTCGGCAAGCGCTTCAGGTTCAAAGAGAGCCAGGATCTCGAATTTCGTGTTGAAGCCCAAAACGTAACGAACACTCCATCGTTCGCCGTGCCCGATGCAAACCTGATTCTGACCAGCGGTTCGTTTGGTCAGATTCTCGGCGGCACGACGAGCACGTCACGTAAGATACAATTCGTGGCGAAGTTCAACTTCTAAAACACAAGAGGCACAGAAACGGACCACAAAAAGGCACAAAGAAGAATTAAGGCATGTAAGGCAGTAATAACTGTTTTCCTGCTCTTTTGTGCCTTTTTGTGGCAACAACCACCCGTTGGCAGTCAGGCTGTCACGTATGATCTGGTAATTACCAACGCGCGCATCGTCGACGGCAGCGGCAATCCGTGGTTCCGGGCGGACGTTGCCATCAAAGACGGTCGCATCGCGCGCATCGGCCGCATCACTCCCGGAAGCGCAACGAAGACGATCGACGCCAAAGGCCAGGTACTCGCTCCCGGTTTCATCGATGTTCACACGCACGTCGAATCCATTTACAGCCTGCCCGCCGCCGAAAACTTCGTGCGCATGGGCGTCACCTCACTCATCACCGGAAACTGCGGCTCTTCCACCACCGACGTCGGCCAGTTTCTCGGCCGCATCGAACAAAAGCCACTCGCCGTCAATCTCGGAACACTCGTCGGACACGGATCGGTTCGTAACAAAGTGCTCAGCCTCGTCGATCGCGCTCCGACTGCCGATGAGTTGAAACAGATGGAAGCCGTCGTCGAACAGGCCATGAAAGACGGCGCTGTCGGTCTCTCGACCGGTCTCATCTACGTTCCCGGAACCTACGCGAAGACCGACGAGATCGTCGCGCTTGCTCGCGTGGCCGGCAGTTTTGGCGGCGTCTACGCAACGCACATGCGAAGCGAAGGCGACAAAGTTGCCGACGCGATTCGCGAAAGCATTCAGATCGGCGAACAGGCAGGAATTCCAGTCGAGATCTCGCATTTCAAGATCAGCAACAAGCGGCTTTGGGGCCAAACGCCGATGACGCTCGGCCTCGTGCGCGAAGCGCGAGCGCGTGGCTTGACGGTCACCGTCGATCAATACGCCTACACCGCGAGTTCCACTTCGCTTTCTGCCCGCATGCCGAGCTGGTTGCATGAGGGCGGTTTTGAAGCGGCGAAGAAACGGCTCGCCGACAAAGCAACACGCGAGCGCGTCGTCGGCGACATGAAAGACGCGCTCAAACGCAGTGGCTTCAAAGACTACTCATTCGCCGTCGTCGCTTCCTACAATCCCGACAAATCGTTCAACGGAAAATCGATCGCGGAGATCACAAAAGAGGTCCGTAATAAGAAGGACGTCGAGAGCCAGATCGACCAGATCATCGAGATGTACGAAGCTGGTGGCGCCGGCATGATCTATCACGGGATGAGTGAAGACGACGTGAAACGCATCATGCAGGAGCCGTTTACGATGATCGCGTCAGACAGCGGCGTTCGCCAGGTTGACGAGAGCGTTCCGCATCCGCGCGGCTACGGCAACAACGCCCGCGTGCTCGGACGTTACGTGCGCGAGTTGAAATTGATCTCGCTGGAGGATGCGATCCGAAAGATGACGTCTTTGCCGGCCCAGACGTTTGGCCTTCGCAATCGCGGCATGATTCGCGAAGGCCTCGCGGCGGACATCGTCATTTTCGACGAAAACACGATCGCCGATCAGGCGACTTTCGACAAGCCGCACCAGTATCCGCTCGGCATTAGTTACGTGCTGGTGAATGGCACGATCGTCTTGTCGAACAATCAAATGACCGACGCGCGCCCAGGGGTCGCTTTGCGCGGCGGAAGCAGCCTAAAATCGGCCTCATCCGTGGTCAGCGGATGGAACTGATACGGTTGCGTGGCAATAAACTGTTATGTAAGAATGTTCGCTCTCTTTTTGCGAACACCCTTCCAATTTAGATAGTCATGAAGAGGATCATCCCCATGAAACGTACTTTCGAATTGAGAGCCTTTTTGTTGTCACTGGCTCTGCTTCTCGCCTTCAGCGGCGCCGCGATGGCTCAGGAAGAGATCACCGCGGCGATCAGCGGACAGGTCACCGATTCGACAGGCGCGTTGGTCCCCGCGGCCAGCGTCACCGTCGTAAACGACGAGACCAAGATGGAGCGAAAAGCAACCACCGGTGAAGACGGCTCCTACACCATCACCAATCTGGTTCCGGGCACTTACACGCTCACGGTTGAAATCGCAAACTTCAAACGTTACGTGCAAACTGCCCTGGTGCTGAATGCCCGCGACCGGCGCGCGATTAACGTCACGCTGGAAGCCGGCACGATTGGCGAGATGGTGACCGTCACCAGCCAGGAAGCCGGTGTACTGGACAGTCCGACAACACAAGCTCTCGTTTCCAACGCCCAGATTGTCGAGCTCCCACTCAACAATAGAAACTTTATTCGACTCCTAGAAGCGGGAATTCCCGGCGTCAGCTCCGATCTCTCGGATGAAACCGGTTTCGGTTTGACCAGCGTCGCGAGCGTTTCCATCAACGGCATGCGCCGTAACGCCGTCAACTACTTCGTCGACGGCGTGCAAAACACAGACGTCGGTTCAAACATCACGCTGCTTTCGACTCCAACGATCGATTCGATCCGCGAGTTTAAAGTGCTGAGTTCAAACTACACTGCCGAAATCGGACGCTCCGGCGGCGGCGCGGTTACGATTGTGACGCGCGGCGGCGGCAACGACTTCCACGGCACGGTTTACGAATTCGTTCGCAACGATCGCTTCAACGCGAACAGCTATTTCAACAATCGCCAGGGACGGCGCGCGGATGGCTCGCCCGTCACGCCGGTTCCGAAGCTTCGTTACAACAACTACGGGTTCACGTTCAGCGGTCCCGTAATGCTGCCGCGCTTCGGCGAAGGCGGCCCAACCCACTGGAGCGGAAAAGGCAAGACGTTCTTCTTCTTCTCGGAAGAAGTGCGGCGCATCACGCGCGGCCAGTCTGACGCCAGCGGCACCGTTCCGAGTCTCGCCCAACGCGGTTTCAATGGCGGCGACTTTGATTATTCCAGCACGCTCGGGTTGCCGATCTTCCGTACTCCCGCCGGCGCGTTCACGACCGTAGCTACCGGAAACACGCCGGTCATGGTTACGGCCACGAACGGTGCTTCGGTTCAAGTCAGGCAAAACCAGATCTTCCGGCAGTCTGACAATCGCGCTTACGCAAACAACATCATTCCGCGCGCTGACGTGGACTTCCGCGCCATCGCCCTATTGAATGCGTATCCGCTGCCGAACGTGGCGGGAAATCCGAACGGTTTCCTTTTCAGCCGCATCGACGTGCTCAACACACGGCAGGAAACGATCCGCATCGACCACAACTTCAACGACAAACACTCGCTCGTCGGTCGCTACACGCACGACCTCAGCGAGACTGTCGAGCCGCAAGGTTTGTTCTTCGCCGCCGGCTTCCCCGGAATTCCCACGAGCGAGACTCGTGTTCCGGGTCAGGTCTTCGCTACTTCGCTGACGAGCTTGTTCTCGCCGACCGTAGTTAACGAAGCGACGTTCAACTTTTCCTCGAACCTGATCGCTTCGGCGGTCGTTGGCCGGTCACGCCGCAGCGACTATCCGGGTTCGGATCAGATCGTCGAGATCTTTCCGGAGAACAACAACAACGTCATTCCGCGAATGAACACGCGCTTCACTTTGATCGGCGCGACCCAGGGTTTCAACATCGCGTACAAGAATTACCTCGTGCGCGACGTTCTCACCTGGAATCGCCACAATCACACGTTCAAGTTTGGCGGCGAGCTGTCGTGGGAAGAGAAGAACGAAAACGGCAGTAACAACACCCAGGGAACGTTTGATTTCAGTGCCGTGCAGACTCAGGGTCTCGTTGGCACAGCGGCAATCACGGGCACCGGCGATTCGTTCGCTTCGTTCCTGTTCGGCCGGGCCAACGCCTACACGGAAGCTGAACGCGACGTCACTCTCAACATGAAATTCGGACGCCGTGAGTTCTTCGTGCAGGATACGTGGAAAATCAGGCCCAACATTACGCTGGACTTCGGCGTCAGGTATCAGTATTACGTTCCCGCGATCGACGAAAACGACATCTACGCTTCGTTCGATCCCGCCTTGTTCAATCCTTCTCGCGTCGTCTGCACGACGCCCGCTTGCACCGCGTTCGTTCTGGCGTCGACCGATCCGCTCAACGGCATCGGCATCGCCGGCAGCACGTCGCGGTTTGGCCGCCGTATCAATCCGTCAGACAAGAACAATTTCAGTCCGCGTCTGGGATTGGCGTGGTCGCCGAACTACACCAGCGGCATCGGCAAGTTCCTGTTTGGTGAGAACAACAAGAGCGTCGTTCGCGCCGGTTATGGTTTCTACTACGATCAGGCGCTGATCGGCATCTTCGAACAGGCGGCGTTTACATCGCCACCGTTCAGCCAGTTGCCGACGTTTAGCAGCACGCCGACCAATGTGATCACCTTCTCTAACCCGGGCGCCGGCGCACCGCCGGGAACGCTCGCGCCGAGAGCGTTGATTGCCATCGCCAACAACTTCAAGACTCCCGAAACGCAACAATGGTCGCTCGGTATGCAGCGCGAGATCTTCCGCAATGCCGTCATCGACGTGGCGTACGTGGGCACGAAGGGCGACTTCTTGATTCGCCGTCGCAACATCAACTTCCAGGAACCGGACGACATCGTTCGCGTCGGCACTGCCAACGCGGGCACGTTGCGGCCGTTCCTCGGATACGCTGCTATCACTTACATCGAAACGAGCGCGATCTCTCGTTATCACGGTTTGCTGTCGTCCTTTAATTACCGGCTCAGCGACCGGCTGACGTTTACGGCGGCGTACACGTTCAGCAAGAACATGACTGATTCAACCAACGATCGCGACGCTGTCGACGATCCGCAGAACCCGTTCGACACCTCGACTGAATACGCCGAGGCTCGCACTTCACGGCCGCACATCTTCAGTGCGAGCTACGTGTACGAGTTGCCGTGGTTCAGCAAGAGCTCGAGTTCGGCGAAGCGGTTGTTGCTGAGTGGTTACCAGATTTCCGGTATCACGAACTTTGAGTCGGGCGCTCCGATTCCGCGCGTCGCCGTCAGCGATTCGCTGGCTGGTCAGCGTGGCACTTATCCCAACCGGATCTCGGATCCTGGCGCTGGTCTCGCGGGCACTATCGATCCGCGCACCGGTTTGCCCTTCATCTTCGATCCAAACGCCTTCGTGGTGAACGCGATCGGCACCTACGGAAACGCGGGCCGCTCGTTCGCGCGTCTGCCGGGAAGGAACCAGACGAACTTGTCGTTGGTAAAGAATATCTACTTCAACAGCGAGAAGACGTTCTACCTCCAGCTTCGTGCGGAGGCGTTCAATGTGTTCAATCACACGCAGTTCGTAATGGCAGCGGGCACGGCGACGACGTTCCCGGTGACCGGAAATCCCGCCGACACGCTCGGGTTTGCGCGTCCGACCGGCACGCGTCCGCCGCGTGAGTGGCAGTTTGCCGGCAAGCTGTACTTCTAAGTTAGTTGGGTTAGTTAAGTTGTGCCCGCAGCAGTTTTACGAACCTGTTGCGGGCACAGTCCTGTTTGAGATTGCTTATGACATCGTTGGTCCTGAATAACGCCCGCATCGTCTTGCCGGATCGTGTGCTCGAACACGGATCTGTTCTGATTGAAGATGGGCTGATTGCATCTGTCTCTGAGTCGGTTTCGCAGATCGGAATGGATCTGCGTGGATCTGTTCTGATCCCGGGTTTCATCGATGTTCATATTCACGGTTCGGTTGGAATCGACGTGATGGATGCGAGCGCGGGGCAGTTGTCTGAAATTTCTGCTTATCTTGCTTCGCAGGGCGTGACTGGTTGGGTTCCTACGTTTGTGCCTGCCGCTGATGAGAATTACGCCAGTTCGATCAACGCTATCACGCAGGCCGCCCAGGATTTTGCTGGCGCACGTGTTTTGGGTGTGCATTACGAAGGTCCATTTGTTAACTCAGCGCAATGCGGTGCGTTGCACACTGAGTATTTTAAGACTTATTCAGCGCCGTCTGATCTGGATGTATTGCCAGTGCCTGCCAATGGCGTGCGAATGATCACGCTCGCGCCGGAGATCGATGGCGGTGTCGAACTCGTTCGCGAATTGCACGTCCGCGGTTGGGTGATCTCGATCGGCCACACGCGTGCTTCGCTCGACGTGCTCGATCGCGCTCTCGCGGCCGGCGCGCGGCACATGACGCATTTCATGAATGCGATGGCCCCGCTTCATCATCGCGCTCCTGGTCCAATCGCCTGGGGCCTCGCGCACGACGACGTCACGTGCGACGTGATTGCCGACGGTATTCATCTCGATCCGTTCATGCTTCGCTTGTTGATGAAAATGAAAGGCGAGCGCGGGATCAGTTTGATCAGCGACGCGATTGCGGCAGCAGGGAAGGGAGACGGCGATTATCAGATCTGGGGTGAGACGATTCGCGTCCAGGACGGACGCACGAGCAACGCCGCGGGCAGCATCGCCGGATCGGTTATTAGCATGCTCGACGCCGTGCGTTTGATGCGATCGCTTGGCGTTTCCTGGGTTGAGTTGGCGAAGATTGCTTCATTGAACCCCGCGCGTTTACTAGGTTTGGCTAACGAGTGTGGCTCGATCGAAGCCGGCAAACGGGCTGATCTGGTTGCGTTGAATGACGCGGGCGAGGTTCAGCTAACCTTGATTGGCGGTCGCGTGGCCATCCCCACGTAGAGCGTCCACGTGGGATTGCCCTTGTCGCTCCTTCGTCGCTTTCTCTAAGCGTTCCTGTGCTTCTCTCATTCTCACCCGGCTTTAGCCGGGTGGCAGAATCGAATCAGGAGCGAGTGAGTAAGCAGCGAAAGCGAGTGCCAAAGGTGGAGTCAAGGGTGGAGCCGCAGAAAGTGCGAAGATCATCAGCCTCTCTTGGCTAAACGTCTCGTTTTTCATCTCCGTATAAACCGGCGCGAGCGTAGGATTGGTCCAACAGTTCGACCGGGTGACAGACTTGTAACTTCATGCCTGCGAGAGTTGCGCCCGCGCCGATTTGCATCTGGCAACCGGCATTGCCAGTCACGAGGATATTTGCCTTGGACCGATCGATATTCTCCAGCTTTTCCTGCAAGACCTTTCGCGACAGTTCGGGTTGCATCATGTTGAAAACCCCCGCCGCGCCACAGCATCTTTCAGCGCCTTCGAGCGCGCTGTAATCAAGTCCCTGAATATTGCTCAACATCTTTAGCGAGGCGTCGCCGGCGCGTTGGCCGTAAAGCAGGTGGCATGACACGTCACACGTGACCCTATCCGAAACCGGCTTCTCTCCGCTGCGCATTTCACGAGTCGCTAGTTGTTGACTGACGTCGCGAACGCGAGCGCTGAACTGTTTCGCCTTATCATCGTTCGTCAACAAGTGTCCGTAAGTCGTAAGCATTGCGCCACAGCCACCGGCGTTTGTGATGATCGGCGCGTCTGTATTCTCGAACGCGGCGATGTTCTTGCGAGCGAGAGTGCGTGCGCCTTCGAGATCTCCGGCGTGAGCATGCAGCGCGCCACAACAAACCTGTTCCTCGGGCACTGCGACTCTATATCCATTTGCCTGCAACACCCGCCTCGTCGTCCGATTCACACGCGCGAAAAGCCCTTCGCCAACACAACCCTTGAACAACGTTACGATCTCAGTCGGATTCGGCTCAGTCGGATTCTGCTCGCCCCGATTCCGGCCTTGATCCGTGGTTCCTTCTTCAAAGATCGGACGCGAGCTTTCGAGCAACGCCATCCCAAACTCGGCTCGTGGCGAGAGGGCCCGCGCCAGTCCTGACTTCAACATCAGCCTCGATAACCCCAAATTGCGAAACACTCGCGCCGCACCAAACATCAATCGCAACCGCGCCGGCGACAACCACACGTGCCGCAACACAAGCCGCAGCAACCTATTCGTCAAATCAGCCTTCGGCTGCGCCTCCAACAACTCCTCGCGACTCGCCTCCAGCAACTGCCCATACTGAACACCCGCGGGACAAGCCTGCTCGCACGCCCGGCAACCCAAACAACGATCGATATGCTTCCCAAACGCCTCCGACGTATTTTCCAACCTTCCTTCGGCCACCGCCCTCATCAAGTAGATCCTTCCGCGTGGCCCATCATTCTCATTCCCCGTGACCACGTACGTCGGACACGCCTCCAAACACAACCCACAATGAATACACGCGAGCAGCTCCTGTTCCTGGGCAGCGAGCGCGGCAGCGATGTTTGTGTTGACGACTTGTTGCAATGCCCGGTTAATACCCCACTGCCTGTCCGTCGCTGCGCCGGGGGTCGGTGGCGCCGAGGCGGGTGCCGGTTTTTTCTTCGATCATGATGCCTTCGGCGTCGCCGAGAGTGCGCTGCTTCGCGAGCTTGTGCCCGCGTTGAGACAGGGCCTTTTGCGTGTCGCCCGAGAGGCCGTAGGGTTCGCCGACAAGTTCATCCGGGAGCCATTGATGATGAATCCGCGGGGCGTCGATCGCTTGTTGAATGTTCATGTCGAAGTCGATCACGTTGGTGATTACGCAGAGCACGGTGTTGATGATCGTCGGTCCGCCGGGACTGCCGATAGTGAACCAGAGACTTCCATCCTTGCGCAGGACGATTGTCGGCGTCATGGCAGACAATGGACGTTTGCCCGGCGCGACAGCGTTGCGCTCGCCCTGGATCAGGCCGTACATGTTCGCCGTGCCGGGTTTCGCGGCGAAGTCGTCCATCTCGTTGTTTAGCAGAATGCCTACGCCTTTTACTGTCGCCGATGATCCGTATGAATCGTTGAGCGTGTAAGTGTTGGCGACTGCGTTGCCTTCCGCATCGACGACCGTGAAGTGCGTCGTGTCTTCCGATTCGTACCCTGCGGGACGCCCGGCGCGGACTTCCGCACTGCTCGACGCACGTTCGGTCTTGATCGTCGAACGGAGCGTATTCGCATACGACTTGTCGATCAGCCCGGCGATGGGGACTTTCACGAAATCGGTGTCGCCCATGTATTCCGCACGGTCCGCAAACGCGCGGCGCATTGCTTCAGTCATCAGGTGATATCGATCCGAAGAACTCGCCTCTAATTTACTCAACTCGAAGCCTTCAAGAATGTTGAGCATCTCGATCAGCACCGCGCCCCCTGATGACGGCGGTGGCATCGATATGACTTCGTGACCGCGGTAACTCCCGCGCAACGTCGCGCGTTCCTTGGCGACGTACCCGCGCAAGTCTTCCAAAGTCATCAGACCGTTGTTGCGTTTCATGTCTGCGACAATCAGTCGCGCAGTCTCGCCTTCGTAGAATTCGTTTGGTCCAAAACGTTGCAGACGCGCGAACGTGGCCGCAAGCTCCGGCTGGCGAAAGAGTTCGCCTTCGTTATAAAACTGGCCGCCTTTTAAATAGATTCGCTTCGTCTCCGCATAGTTCGAAAGATAGTCGTCGCTGTTGCGCAACGAACGGGCAAGTGAATACGTGACGGCAAAACCATTCGCAGCGAGTCTGCGCGCAGGCTCGACAAGCTGTGACCACGTGAGTTTGCCGGAACCGTATTTCTTGAGCGCGAGTTCCATACCGCGCACGGTGCCCGGCACGCCCGCGGCTCGATAGCCGACGAGTGAACCACCTTCGCCTTTGATCAATTGTCCGTTCTTGTCGAGATAGACGTCGCGATGCGCGGCTGCGGGCGCCATCTCGCGATAATCGATCGCGGTAGTGCGACCATCCTTCAAACGGATCATCATGAACCCGCCACCGCCGAGGTTTCCCGCCGCAGGATGCGTCACCGCAAGCGCGAAACCGACTGCAATGGCTGCATCGACGGCATTTCCGCCGCGCTTCATGATCTCGACGCCGACGCGCGACGCGACTTCGTTGGTCGACGCGACCATGCCCCGTTTGGCGCGCACCGGTTCGCGCGCAGCAGCCAACATCCATTGGCTAAGGAGCAATGCGGCGACTAAGAACAGTCGAAGTGGCTTCATGATTTAGTCCTCATAGTAAACAGATTAGACGGATCCAGTTGTTGTTTGATTCGCTGCGTCAGAAAATCAGTGTTACCCGGTTCCTCGACTCTATTATCGAACGTCATTAGGCGTCCATCCGCAGCTCCGATCTGCCAGATCGCTCCTGCGACGTCGATATCTTTGCTGAGCGCAGGCAGCTTGCTCGGAAGCACGCTCGCACGCGAACCAAATGGCTGTCGCACTGCTACCGCCGCAATTGATTGCCAAAGCCCGGCATCATCGTCGACGACCTCACCGCCGCTCATCAACTCGCGCGTTTGTTCGATCTGATACTGAACCCCGGCTTCATTCCCTGCAAAACGCACCAAGAGCACCGGCCGATCGGCTTCTATCTCGAGCAACGCCGCAAACGCCGGCGACACAATCTCCGCGGCCACAGGAAACAGGCGTGCCGCAACGATCTCGCTCGCAATCGTCAGCAGATCCGAAAGCACACCGTCAATGGCGACGGTCGCTTCGCGTTCCGGTCTCGGTCGCAGTTTGAAATTCAACTCGGCGATGATTCCCAAACTGCCATTGCTGCCGGTAAACAACTTCGACAGATCGTAACCCGCAACGTTCTTCACCACGCGTCCGCCCATTTTGATCACGCTGCCATCGGCGAGCACGACTTTCATTCCGATTACCGATCCGCGTGGACGACCGTAGCCAAACTGTTGCGCGCCACTAACACCCGTCGCGACCACGCCGCCGAGTGTCGCGCGGCCATCGTCAGGCGGATCGAGTGGCAGCCATTGCCCGTTCTCCGCTAATCGCACATTGAAATCGCTCAACCTCACGCCTGCCTGGGCGATCGCGATCAGATCCGCCGGTTCGTGTTCGATTATTTGATTCAGCCGTGCGGTACTTACCAGGACATCCGCGTTTCCGCGAAACGACGTCATACCGCCCACCGGCATAACACTTGTACCCCCGGCAAACCTGATTACTTCTGACAGCTCTTCAATCGAACCGGGTGAAACCAACACGGATTTTTCGGATTCTGAAACATTACTTTTACCTACTATCTCTGCAAGCGAAGTCCGGGGAGGCTTATGAACCATTTGATTTGGTTTTGCTAGTGGTGCGTTCAACGACTCAGCAACTGCTCTTCCTTCGCCGCACCCACGCAACATCGGCACGACCTTTCCCGGATTGCACAGCCCCAACGGATCGAACGCCGCCCGAACGCTCAACATCGCATTCATGTCTGCCTCGGAAAACACGAGCGGCAACAACTCGCGCTTATCCAACCCGACGCCATGCTCGCCTGTGATCGTCCCGCCTGCTCCGACACAAACCTCCATCAACTCGCGTCCCGCTTCACGCACCCGCAACACCTCGTCTTCGGAACGAGAATCGAAACAGATAAGCGGATGCAAATTGCCGTCGCCCGCATGAAACACGTTCGCGATCCGCAGTCGATAACGCGCGGCGATCTCGTAAGCCGCGCCAAGCACCTCGGGAAGACGCGAGCGCGGCACGACCGCATCCTGGATCATCGAATCAGGCGAAACGCGGCCGATCGCGCCAAACGCTCCCTTGCGCGCGGCCCAAAGCTGCTTGCGTTCAGCTTCATCTCGCGCATTCCGGCAACTGCGCGCGCCGTACTCCAAACAAATACTTCTGACTTTCTCCGCTTCAGCGTCGATCCCTGCTTCGATCCCGTCCAACTCGATCAACAACGCTGCGCCTGCATCAGGTGGCAGTCCCGCCGCAAACACGCTCGCCTCGACCGCGCGAATGATCTCGCGGTCCATCATCTCGAGTCCCGCTGGTATCACACCCGCCGCAATGATCGCCGACACCGCATGACTCGCATCGTTTACTTCGCCAAACTCGGCCAGTAACGTTCGCACTGCCGGCGGAATCTGCGATAAGCGCAACGTCGCTTCAGTCGCGATACCGAACGTTCCTTCAGATCCGACGAACGTCCCCAGCAGATCGTAACCAGGCACATCAACTCCCGCGCCTCCCAGATCGACAACATCACCACCGGCAAGCACAACGCGGCAACCAAGCACGTGGTCCGTCGTCGTACCGTACTTCAAACAATGAATACCGCCGGCGCTCTCGGCGATGTTGCCGCCGATCGTGCAGCTTGGTTGACTCGACGGATCGGGGACGTAGTAGAGACCATACGGCGCGGCCGCGCGTGACACGTGAAGATTCACCACGCCCGGTTGCACCACGGCTAGACGGTTCGCCGCATCGATGCGCAGGATTTTGCGCATGCGCGCCATCTCGATCACGACTCCGGAATCGAGCGCGAGCGCGCCGCCTGACAAACCCGTTCCGGCGCCGCGCGGCGTGAATGGAACCTTGGCGCGTGCCAGTTCGCGCATGACTGCGGACGTCTCTTCCGTCGACGACGGAAACACGACTGCATGAGGCCGATACTTGTGATGCGTCAGGCCGTCGCACTCGTAGACGAGTAGCTCGTCAGGTCTGGAGAGAACGTGCTCGCGCCCTACGATTGCACCCAGGTTGTCGATTAATTTATCCACGCCGCGACTGTGAGTAGTGTCTTATTTGGCTCTGCGTTCTCTGCGTCCCTCTGAGATCTCTGCGTAAACACTGCCTTCCAAATATTTAACGCAGAGTTCACCGAAGATCGCAGAGAACGCAGAGCCAAAATAAGACACTGCCCGACTGTGCGAACAGTGTACCGCAAGCGCGGTGATAGACTATAGTCATGACCCGATTATTCACATTGATCTTTATTATGACCCTGATGAATCTTCCTGTTAGCTCCCAGTCTCTCGTCGCAGACACGATCATCGTCAACGCAACCGTTCACACAATGGATCCGGCTCATCCGACCGCCGAAGCCATTGCGATACTTGGCAATCGCATCGTCGCAGTTGGCGCCACCGCCGAGATCAAGAAACTTGCCGGACCAGCAACCCGCATCGTCGATGCGCAAAAGCGGCTCGTGCTGCCCGGCTTCAACGATGCGCACACTCATTTCCTGAGCGGTGGATTTCAACTCGCGAGCGTCGATCTGCGCGACGCGGATACGCCGCAGGAGTTTGCTGCGCGAATACGCGCGTTCGTTGGGAGGTTGCCGAAAGGACAGTGGATCACTGGCGGCGATTGGGACCACGAGCGTTGGGCTGGCGCAGCGTTGCCGACGAAAGAATTGATCGACAGTTTCACCGCCGACACGCCTGTTTTTGTTAGCCGTCTTGACGGCCACATGGCGCTCGCAAATAGTGCGACTCTCAAGCTCGCAGGCGTAACCCGCGAGACTCCCGATCCGCCGGGTGGCGCGATCGTTCGCGACAAGAGCGGTGAACCGACGGGTGTGTTGAAAGATGCGGCGATGAGTTACGTCTGGAAAGTAAAGCCGCCCGCAACGTTTGAAGAGAAGCTTGCCGCTGCGCGAGCCGCAACAGAACACGCTGCGAAACTCGGCGTCACCAGTATCCAGGATGTTTCTGCCGGCGCGGACGTCGGCGTCTATCAAACATTGCTCGATCGCGGTGAACTCAAAACGCGCATTTACGCCGTATCGCCGTTGCCCGCGTGGGAACGTCTGGCCCAAACCGGCGTGCGCGCGCACTTCGGCAGCGAAATGCTGCGCGTTGGCGGATTGAAAGGTTTTTCAGACGGCAGTCTCGGCTCGACCACCGCGCTGTTCTACGATCCTTATCGCGACGAACCGTCGACGAGTGGACTCCCGGGTGACGAGATGTTTCCCGAAGGCGCTATGCTCAAGCGAGTCCTCGACGCCGATCGCGCTGGCTTGCAGATCATGATCCACGCGATTGGCGATCGCGCAAACGATCTGATCCTCGGCATGTTCGAACAGGCGGAACGCGAGAACGGCCCGCGAGATCGACGCTTTCGCATCGAGCATGCGCAACACCTCCGCGCGCAGGACATACCCCGCTTCGCACGCGCGCGCGTCATTGCTTCGATGCAGCCGTATCACGCAATCGACGACGGGCGTTGGGCCGAGAAGCGAATCGGAAAAGAGCGAGCCAAAACAACCTATGCTTTTCGTTCGTTGCTCGACGCCGGCGCAATGCTAGCTTTTGGCACTGACTGGACCGTCGCGCCACTCGATCCGATGTTGACGATCTACGCCGCCGTCACACGCCGCACACTCGACGGCCAGAACGCAAACGGCTGGGTGCCCGAACAGAAGATCTCCGTCGCCGAGACTGTGCGCGCGTACACAACTGGCTCGGCGTATGCAGAGTTTCAGGAGAAAGTGAAGGGAAGTATCACTCCCGGCAAGCTCGCGGATCTAGTTATTCTCTCGCGCGACATCTTCAAGATCGATCCGGCAGAGATCGACAAGGTGAAGGTCATGTTGACGATGGTTGACGGGCGCCTGGTCTATGAAGGTGGTCTATGAACGGCGGGAGTAAGCCCAGTAACTGAGGTAGATCAACAGTCCTACGCCTGCTGCAATCGCCGTCGCTTGCGCTTCCTGCAAAGTGCTGTGCGCGAGTAGCCAGACAATCAACAACAACGAAAGGATCGCGATCACCGTTCCGCCCGGCAGACGGAACGCGGGCGGTGGCACGTTTGCTCGACTGCGGAAGAGCGGCAGCGCGAGACAGGTTGCGGCGTACGTCACGAGCCGCGCGAGGGTGCTGATCGTCAACGCCTGTACAAACGAACTCTTCAACGTAAGAAGCAGCATCAACGCCGCTGTGATCAATATCGAGACGTAAGGCGTGAAGAATCGTTGATGAATAGTGCCGATCAGCTTCGGCAATTGTCGTTGTTCGGCCATCGCGAACGGCAGCCGCGAACCTGACAACAACAGGATGTTCAAGTTACCCGTAATCGAAATCACCGCGCCCGCCGAGATGATGGCCGCGCCGCCGGTTCCGAGGAAATGCGCAGCCGCATCTGCCAACGGTTTTTGCGACTGGCCCAACCCCGGCAACGTGCCCACGCAAACTACCTGGACCAGTATGTAAATCGCCGCCACGACGAGGATCGCGATGATCAGCGCGCGCGGCAGGTTTCGCTGCGGATCGCGCACCTCGCCTGCCGGAATCGTCGCCATCTCGAAGCCGGTGAATGCGTAAACAAGCAGCAACACGGATTGCGAAAAGGAAGCAGTCTCCGGCGCTGGTCCAAGTTGGAAGGCTTGTGGATTGAGAAAGAACAATCCCGTGGCGATGAAGATGATCAACGCTACCAGCTTGCCGATCGTAAAAGCATTACTGACGATCGCCGCCTGCCTGATCCCCAACACGTTGATCAGCGCCAACACGGCGACGATGAAGATGATGATCGACGCGCGCCACACCGTCGTCGTCGCAGGCGACCAGAAGAAACTCAGGTAATTAATAAGGAGATTGCAGTTGGCGGCGAACGCGGTGACGCGGGCCAGCCAGATCAACCAGCCGACCTCGAAAGCCACTGCCGGTTGATATGCCTCGCGCGCGTAGAGATATGGTCCACCAGTCTCTTCGAAACGGCTGCTGACTTCCGCGAAACAAAGAATGATGAGGGCGACGACGAGCGCGCAGGCGACGAAAGCGATGATGCTGTAAGGTCCGATTAACGCATAAACCTTCGAAGGAAGCCCGAAGATTCCCGCGCCGATGATGCCGTTGATTGCAATTGCGACCAGGTCCCAACGCCTGATTCCGCGGACCAGACGCTCATCAGGTTTCTGCACGCGGGTGGTTATAACACATCTTGCGCGCATTAGTGCGATCCGGTTAATTTGCTTCTCATGCACATGAAAAGTCTGTTAACCCTTGGCACGTTAATACTGATCTCTGTCTCCCACGCCGTTGCCCAGCAAACTTCCTTGCAGGAGCTTGTGAATCACGCGGCGAAGACCACCATCGATCGTTTTGCGCCGCAAAAACTGGAAGAGAAACAGCTCTCGATCACGCTGATCGATCTGCGCGACCCCGCGCGTCCGGTGACTGCGAGCTTTCGTGGCAACGAACGGATCTATCCGGCGAGTGTTTCGAAACTCTTCTATCTCGTCGCGGCCCAGCGCTGGCTCGAAGACAAGAAGATCGAACAGACGCCGGAGTTGACGCGCGCTTTGCGCGACATGATCGTCGACTCGTCAAATGAAGCGACGCAGTACGTGGTCGACGTGATCACGCACACGACGTCGGGCTATGAGTTGCCGCCGAAGGAGATGGAGGAGTGGCAACACAAACGCAATGCGGTCAATCGATATTTCGCAAGCCTTGGTTACACGAACATCAACATAAACCAGAAGACGTTTTGCGAAGATGCATACGGACGCGAAAGTGTGTCGCGTGGTCCAAACGGCGAGAATCGCAACAAGCTCACCACCGACGCAACGGCGCGTTTGCTGATGGAGATCGTGACCGGAAAAATCGCGAACCCCGCGCGGACGGCGCTGATGATGGATCTCCTGAAACGCGACTACAGCGGCAGGAGCAGTGACACCGACGACCAGGGCGCCGGTTTCACGGGGTTGGCTTTCAAGGGCCGTGAAGGTTATCGGCTCTGGTCCAAGGCCGGATGGACCAGCACCACGCGGCACGACGTTGCTTACGTCGAAACGCCTGATGGGGGAAAGTTTGTCCTCGCGACGTTTACCACCGACCATTCGCGAGACCGCGAGATCATTCCCAGCGTCGCCCGCGTCGTGCTCGACGGGATCAAGGACGTGAAGTGACCCTTTAATTATGAAGAACGAACTGGCAACTAAAGTCGAGGAGATAAAGAAGGACGCACACGTAAAGCGCGCGTTGAAACAGGCGACGCCCGCTGACACAGACGAAGCGCCGGCGACGCGCGTTCGCGACAAGCTGGTCATCGGCACGCACATTTTGCTCTTGATCAGCCTGGGCGTGGTCCACCAGGTCGTAACGCTTCGATTTCCGTTCGTTTACGAGCAGTATCCGCTGGTTCAGAAACTTGTCGCCGCGATCGCTGTAACGGTCGTCTGCCTGATGGTGCTGCGTTTGATCGAAGTCTATTTCATCGGGCGCATCGCAAACGCGGTCTACAGTTACAACCTCAAACGCGTGTCGCGCCTGGTGGTGTGGCTGGTGATCGCGTTCTTCGTGCTGACGATCCTGTTTCAGAACTGGTACACCGCGGTTGTTTCCTTCGGTCTTATTTCGTTGATACTCGGCTTTGCGTTGCAGACGCCGATCACGAGTTTTATTGGTTGGGTTTACATCCTCGTGCGTGAGCCGTATCGCGTCGGCGATCGGATTCGGATCGGAACGGCCACTGGTGATGTGATCGACGTTGGTTATCTCGATACGACCCTGTGGGAATTTGGCGGCGACTATCTTTCAACCGAGCATCCGAGCGGGCGCGTGATCAAGTTTCCGAACTCGAGTGTGTTGAGCACGCCTGTTTATAACTACACCTGGGCGCTGTTTCCGTATATCTGGAACGAGATCAAGTTCAATGTCGCTTACGACTGCGATATGGAGTTTGTGACGTCGGCGATGCAGGAAGTGGCGGAGCAGGAAGTTGGCGAAGAGATGATGAAGCAGGTGCGCGTGTTTCGCGAGTTGCTGGCCCAAACGCCGGTGAATCAACTCGAAGTGCAGGAGCGTCCGGTGGTGATGTTTCGCGTGGCCGAGAACAGTTGGCTCGAAGTGATCGTTCGTTACCTGGTCCATCCGAAGGAAGCGGGCCGCGTGAAGTCGCGGTTGATCACGAGCCTGCTTACGCGCTTGAACGCCGAACCGGATCGCGTGAAGTTTCCGAAGAGCGACTCGCGCTAAAAATTGCGGAACCTTTTGCCGGGATGTGTGTCTAACCCCGTGTTGCGAGACTGGAGGAACACGGATGACACGGATCAAAGATTCAACGCCACCGCCTTTTATCCCGGCGCCGGTTATCAATGTCACTCCACTGATCGACGTTCTGCTCGTTCTGTTAATCATCTTCATGGTTGCAGCGCCGCTCAGACCGTCGCGATTCATGGCGCAAGTTCCTTCGCCGCCGCCCGATAACACTCACGAGCTCAAGCCAAACGACGACACGCTTGTCGTCACTATCGAATTGGATCGGACGTTGAGACTGAATCGGCTGGAAGAGGACATGGGAACTGTCGACGATCCGGCCAGGTTGAGCGCGAAACTGTCCTCACTCTTCGCGGAGCGCACGCGCAATCACGTCTACCGGCAGAGCATGTTGATGCGCATCGACCTGCCCGAGCGCGTGCGCATCGAGAAGACGGTCTTCATCAAAGCCCCACGCAGCATCTCCTACGGCGAAGTCGCCCGCGTCATGGATAGCCTCAAAGGCGCGGGCGCCAACCCCATCGGCCTCCAACTCGACGACCTCAGGTAAACAGCAGAAAGCTTGTGGCACGCGGGGTGCACTTTATCAGCAGTGGTTTGGTGGTTCAGGCTGGCGGCAATCTCAACAGCCTGGTCGCGAATTCAAAAAGAAAGGCCGAAATGCTGAATAAATTGCTTTGCAGGTTTTTTTGAAGAGCC